>NZ_JBIAKV010000012.1:0-218149 GCF_042872705.1 Micromonospora sp. NPDC005203
CGGCCCCCCGGGCGCGGCCCCGCGGGCGGGGCCCCCCCCGGGGCGCCCGCCGGCGGGGCCCCCCCGGGCGGGGTTTAACCCCCGGGTTTTTTTGGGGGGGGGGGGGCCGGGGCCCCCCCCCCCCCCCCACTTCCCGGAAGCCGAGTGGATCACGCCGCGCTGAAGCCGATCAGAGGTCGGTGACGCGGATGCCGGCGTGTGCCTTGTAGCGCTTGTTGATCGCGATCAGGTTGGCGGTGAACGCCTCGATCTGGTGGGCGTTACGCAACCGGCCGGCGTAGATGCCCCGCATCCCCGGGATCCGGGCGGCGAGCGCGCCGACCACGTCGACCAACTCGCGGTCCTCGGTGCAGATCAGCACGTCCAGGTCGATCCGGTCGATCTCCGGATCGGCCAACAGCGGGGCACTGACGTGATTGAACGCCGCGCAGACCCGGGAGTCGGGCAGCAACGCGGCGGCCTGCTGCACGGCGCTGCCCTCGGCCACGGTCAGCGCGTACGGACCCTGCTTGTCGAAGCCGAGCGGGTTGACGCAGTCGACGACGATCCGGCCGGCGAGTGGCTCGGCGAGGGCGGCGACGGTGGCGGCGTGCCCATCCCACGGCACCGCGATGATCACCACGTCACTGCGGCGGGCCACCTCGTCGTTGGCCGCGCCCGTGACACTGCCGGTGGCCGCCACACCGGGCAGGGCGGCGATCTCGGCTGCGGACTCTGCGGCCCGCTCAGCGTTGCGGGAGCCGATCAGCACCGTCTGCCCGCCCCGCGCGAACCGGTAGGCGAGCCCTCGCCCCTGGTCGCCGGTCCCACCGATGATGCCGACCGTCAGCCCGGACACGTCGGGCAGCGTGCTCGCGTCGTATGCCATGGGTTCATCCTCGCAAACCGGCCGAGCCGGCAGCGGCGCGGAGCACTGTGACGATCCCCGCTGAGCCGGGCCGCCGCGCCGGCGGGGTCAGGCCAGCTCGAACATCACCGTGCGGGCCGTCGGGTCGGCGGTGACCAGTCGGACGCGGACCCGTTCGCCGAGCGGCAGTTGGCCGAGGCAGCGGGCGCGTACCGGCGGGGCGTCCAGCGCGACGGTGCCGCCCGGTGGTCGCGGGCGGGACTTGCCGTTGGGCGGGGCGTCCACGTCCAACACGGCCGCGTCGAAGGTCTCGCCCACCCGGTGCTCCAGCACCGCCGCCTCGGCCAAGTCGACGGCTCCCCGGGCTGCCGCCGAGGCGACCCGGTCGGTGCTGGCCATCACCTCGGGCAGCCGGGGCAGCGCGGCGCGGGCCCAGTCGGGCACCGGAAGGCCCGCGTGCAGGGCCAGGCAGACCTCGGTGGCGTACCGGTCGGCCAGACGCCGCAACGGCGCCGTGACGTGGGCGTACGTGGCTGCCACGCCACCGTGTTCCGGGTGCTCCGGCAACTCCCCGTCGAAGGCGGTGTACGCGGCCCCACGCATCAACTCGGCCGCCTGGTCGATGAACGCGGCGGCGCGCGGCTGGGAGGCGTCCAGACCGGCGATCACCTGACCCGGGGCCACGCCGTCCGGCCACTGCACACCCAGCGGCGCGGCGGCGGCCCGCAGCCGCTGCACCGCCTCTGGTTTCGGCGCCGGCATCGTCCGCAGCAACCCAACCCGGCCGGCCAGCATGATGTCGGCGGCGGCCATCCCGGTCAGCAGGGAGATCTGCGCGTTGTGCTCCTCCATCGGCACCGTCGGACGCAGCACCAGCCGCCAGCCGTCGCCGTCGGGTTCCAGATCCTGCTCGGGCAGCGGCAGGTTGATGGCGCCCCGGCGCAGCCCTCGGGCCGTCAGCCGGTCGCCGATCTCGGGCAGCAGTGCGATCGGCTCGGGCAGCCGCCCTGCGTCGGCCGCCGCCTGCACCCCGGTGTAGTCGAGTTTGGCCCGGCTGCGGACCAGGGCACGTTCCAGCTCGACGGCCACGGTGCCGCCGTCGGCGTCCAGGTCGATGGTCCAGACCACCGCGGCCCGGTCGTCGTCGGGAAGCAGGCTGGCCGCGCCCTCGCTGAGCGTGCGGGGGTGCAGCGGCACGTTGCCGTCGGGCAGGTAGATGGTCTGCCCGCGCCGCCACGTCTCCGCCTCCAGCGCGCCGCCCGGGGCGACGTGGGCAGCGACGTCGGCGATCGCGTACCGCACCCGGTAGCCACCACCTGTCCGCCGGGCGAGGTGCATCGCCTGGTCCAGGTCGCGGGAGGTGGCCGGATCGACCGTGACGAACGGTATGTCGGTGCGGTCGACGGGCGGCCGAGGCGGCGCTCCGGCCGCCTCGTCGGCCTCCCGTTGGGCGTCGGCCGGGAACTCCTCCGACAGGCCGAGTTCGCGGCGCAGCGCGCCGAAGTCGATGCGGGGCGCGAGTACGCGTCGAATGACCACGGGTCAATCCTGACAGCGCCGCCGGTGATCCGCTTCCCGTGACCGGCCGAGATGTGTCCCCGGCGAGCCGGGGCGACAGGTGCTCAGCCGGTTGCCTTCCGGGCGGTGCTGCGCGTACTCCGGGGGGCGGTGGCGCGGGCGGCGGCAGGGCGGGCCGGTGACGTGCGGGCGGTGACCTTGCGGGCCGGGGCCTTGGCCGCGACGGTCTTCTTCGCCGGGGCCTTCTTCGCCGCCGCCTTGCGCGCGGTGGCCGACGACGTGCCCGTCGCCTTCGCGGCCGGGGCCTTCTTCGCCGGGGCCTTGCGGGCGCCGCCGCTGGGACCGGTCGACGCGGTCTTCTTCGCGGGCGCCCTCTTGGCGGCCGTCTTCGTCGCCGCCGTCCTCTTCGCCGCTGTCTTCTTCGCGGCGGAGGCCTTGGTCGCGGTCTTCCGCGCCGGCGCCTTGGCCGCGGCGGTGGTCCTCTTCGCCGCCGCGGCGGTGGTCTTCTTCGCGGCGCTGGTGGTCTTCTTCGCGGCGCTGGTGGTCTTCTTCGCCGCCGCGGCGGTGGTCTTCTTCGCGGCGCTGGTGGTCTTCTTCGCCGTGCCCGTGGTCTTGTTGGCGGCGACGGTGGTCTTACGCGTCGCCGACGCCGGTGCCCGCTTCGCCGCAACGGTCGTCGCGCGGGTGGTGGTCTTCTTCGCGGGGGCCTTCTTCGCCGCCGTACTCGTGGCCTTGGTCGTGGCCTTCTTCGCCGGGGCCTTCTTCGCCGCCGTGGTGGTCTTCTTCGCCGGGGCGCGCCCCGCGCCGCTGGCGGCCTTCCGGGCCGGAGCCTTCGCCGCCGCCGCACCCGCGGTGGACTTGCGTACGGGGGTGGTCCGGCTCGCCGCCGTGTTCCGCTCGGCCGCGGCGGTCTTCTTCGCGGTGGTGCGTCGGACGGTCGGGCGGGTGGTGGCCTGCTGTGCTTCGGCCATCGTGGTTCCCTCCTTGGGGACGTGCTCTCGCGTGCGTCCTCGCGGAGCACGAAATACCTCGGCGCGGGACGTCCCGCACCGTCTACTTGTCCTCCCCGGCCCAACGAGCGTCCTCGGCATCCCACGCCTCGTTGCGCTCCTGCACTCGTTGCAGGGCGTTCTCCGCGTCGGCCGCCGAGTTGTACGGGCCGAGAACGTGCTTCGCCGGACACACGTTGGCGTCCGTCTCGACCCGGTGATGCCGGGTGCACCAGTAGAACTGCCCACCACGTTCGCTGTCGCTCATGGGAATCACTGTGCACCGCGAACCGGCAGGCCGCCACCGGATCGCACAAGTCGCCGACCCTCTCCACAGTAGATATGCATGGCGTTCGTCGGGCCGAAACGACGAAACGCGTGGGACTGAAACACCAGAAGATGCGCAGGTGAGCCCCGCTGTGGGCGCACATCTATGATCGTCGGATGGCGACACCGGACTACATCGTGGGGTTGCGCAAGCACGTCGGTCACGACCTGCTCTGGCTGCCGAGCGTCAGCGCCGTCATCCGCAACGACGCCGGTGAGCTGCTGCTCGGCCAGCGCGCCGACGACGGGCACTGGTCGGTGATCAGTGGCTTCGTCGAGCCGGGCGAGCAGCCGGCCACCGCGCTGGTCCGCGAGGTACGCGAGGAGACGGGCCTGGACGTCGCCCCGGTGCGGATGTCGAGCGCCGTGTCACACCCGCACACGTATCCGAACGGGGACCGCTGCGAATACCTCAACCTGGGGTTCCTGTGCCGGCTGGTCGCCGGCACCGCCCGGGTCAACGACGACGAGTCGCTGGCCGTGCGGTGGTTTCCGCTGGACCGGCTGCCCGAGCTGGACAAGCACGCCCTGCTGGTCATCGCGTACGCGCTGCGCGAGAACCAGCTGGCCGGTTACCTGGAGCCGGGTACGACGTGGGACGACGTACCCGACTGAGGTTCACACCGGGGTCGGCGCGAGGGCGACCGGCGCGACGGGCGCCGACCGGGCCGCCCGGATGGTGTACGCCAGCGCGTACGGCGTGCAGGCCAGGTAGAGCATGGGCTCCACCAGCACCCGGTTGGTGATCAGGAAGATCTCCCAGTCGATGGGCCGGGGCAGGCCGAAGTTCCAGTCCGTCCAACAGGCGAAGAGCCACAGCGGCGCGGAGATCGGGTCGATGTGCTCCCGCGCGTGGATCGTCGGCCCCGCGCCGATCGCGGTGGGGTACGTGTCGAGGACGACGAGGATCACCGCGAGGTCCGCGGCGACGAGTGCGCCGAGGACGCCCACCCACCAGGCGGCGCGGAGGCGACCCCGGGCGGCGAGGCTCGCCGCGGCCCAGAGCGCGAGGGTCAGGCCGGCCAACCAGAGCAGCAGACCGGGTACGGCGGCCAGGTCCTCGGGGCCAATGGCGTGCATGAGCAGGATGACGGTCGCACCGACCGGGAGCACCACGCCGAGCGCGATGCGCAGCGGGCCGTCGAGTGCGGTGTGCCGGGCCCAGCGCGCGGCGAACACCGCCAGCAGGACCGCCAGCCCGACGGTCAACGCCGCCCAGAGCGGTTTCTGCGCCCGCTCCAACCAGTCCGGCCCCGTCAGCCAGATCTGGGCCCGGTACATGACGGTCCCGCCGCCGAGCACGATCGCGACGCAGGCGAGCGGGGACAGCAGTAGTGCGGCGGCGCTGCGGCCGGCCCGACCACGCAGCAGACTGCGGTCGACGAGTGGGGCACCGGCACGGCTGACGGCCAGGCTCGCCGCGAAGCCGAGCATCGTCGTCCAGCGGCCGCTCTCGGCGAGGACCTGCAGCTCGGCGACCCACTCGCGCCGCAGGTCGTCGCGAACGTCGGCCGGCCAGCGGCGCGCGGCCAACGCCAGCAGCAGCTCGGCGGCCCGTCGGGTCACCACGCCGGTGCCCCGGTGGGCTCGGTGCCGCCCCAGGAGCGGCGACCGTCGGGGATCGCGGCACGCAGGTCGGCAAGCGCCTGGCGGGCCTGCGCCACCCCTTCGGCGGTGAGGCGGTAGTAGCGGCGGGCCGGTCGGCCCGCCGCGACGGGGTCGATGGCCTCCCAGTCGGCGGCCAGCCAGCCGGCCCCCTGCAACCGGTGCAGCACCGGATAGAGGGTGCCGCTGGGCAGGCCGGTCAGTCGCATCAGGTCCAGCCCGTAGCGCTGTTCGTCGGGCTCGGCGAGCAGCGCCGCGAGCACCTTCGCGACCGGAATGGTGATCCGCATCCGACCACTGTATCGGGACTCTACATAGGGTGGAAGTCGTATCCTGGCGGACTTTACGTCGTCGGGAGGTTGGCGTGGCCGAGCATCCGCAGGACGTCGTGCACCGCTTCCACGGCACCCCCGAACAGGTCGACGCCGGCCTGGTGGGCGAGCTGCCACGGACGTGGGAGTCCATCGTCGTCGAGGAGTACGACCCGGCCTGGGCGCAGCGGTTCCTCGCCGTCCGGTCGTCGCTCACCGAGGCGCTGGGTGGGCTGATCATCAGCCTGGAACACGTCGGGTCCACGGCGGTGCCGCGGCTCGCCGCCAAGCCCGTTGTCGACGTCGACCTCGTCATCGAGGACACCGGCGAGGAGTCCGGCTACCTTCCCGCCCTGGAACGGCTCGGCTACCGGCTCGTCCTGCGGGAGCCCTGGTGGCACGGGCACCGGATGCTGCTCAGCCCCGCCGAGGACGTCAACCTGCACGTCTGGCCGCAGGGTGCGCCGGAACCGGTCCGGCACCGGCTCTTCCGCAACTGGCTGCGCGCGCACCCACACGACCGGGAGTGGTACGCCGCGACCAAGCGCCGCATCGCACGGGACACCGCGCACCGGCCCCGCGACTACAGCCTGGCGAAGAACGACGTCATCGACGAGATCTACGCGCGCATCTTCGCCGCCTCGGACGCAGCAGCCGAGGTCGGGCAGCGGGGCGGAACGACCCGGGCCGACGGTTGATAATCCTGGCGGTCGCTCTGCCAGAAAGAGGGGCCTTCGATGCACAGCACCACAACGGCGGCGGCGAGGTGTGCAACCTCATGGGCTCGCCGCGTACCGCGGCCCTCAATTTGGCCGAACTGCTGGGCAAGCGGGTGGTCCTCGACGTACGCCAAGGGCAACCGGTCCCGCTCACCCTCAGGTGAGCGCATCGGCTGATCATCCTGGAGTCATCAGGAACAGTCGAAGCGGTAGTCGAACGGCCTGGTGGGGCAGGCGGTGCAGACGAAGAGGTAGATCCCGCCGACGTCGCCCAGCATGAGCCGCTCGGGTTCTGCATCTACGACTACGGTCCTGCACGAGCTGGCCCATCGACAGAAGGACGAGTTGCTGCTGTGGGACAGCTCGGTGCGATGACCGACGACCTCACGCTCGCCGACCTCACGCTCGCCGACGAGATCGCCGCCCTGCTGCTCGAAGCCGACGGCGGCGACGAGGCCGCGGAGAAGGCGCTTGTCGACCGGTACGCGACCGACAACCGACTAGGTCCCGGCGCTCGGATAAGCACCCCCTCACCGGTCTTCGGCGCGGTGGGCGCTGTCGATCTGCCCGTCAGCCGAAGGTGAAGGCGTACGCCTCGGCGCCGGGCTCGTCGAACGTGATCTCCAGGGTCCGCTCCCGGACCGCGCCGTTCTGGCGGATGAGCTGGTGGAGCCGGCCGTCCGTCAGCACGCCGTTGCCGGCCTCGTCAACGTCGACGCCGTGGGACGCGCCGGGAGGCGTCCCGTCGAGCAGCACCCGGAACGGGATCGGCTGTCCCGCCCCGGGGGCCAGCACGAGATGCGCGTCGCGGGCGTGGAACCGGAAGGCGATGCCGCCGCCGGCCCGGTCGAGCACGACGTTGTCCGACCCGATCGTCCACTCCCCCGCCAGTGCCCACTGGTTGAGGCCGAGGCTCTCCGGCACCTGGTAGGCGCGGCGCTCGTCGAGCGCCGGACCGTTGGGCGACGCGAAGTGTTCGCCGCGACTGAAACCGAGGTACGTCTCGGGCGTGCGCAGACTGCCCCAGTCGGCCTCCGCCTCCGGGCCGAGACCCGTCACGGGTACGGGCTCGCGCTCGATGCCGAGCAGTTGCTGGAGCACCCGTTCGGACTGCTCGTAACGCCCCTCGCCGAAGTGCTCGTCGCGGATCACCCCGTCGGTGTCGACGAAGTACAGCGCCGGCCAGTACTGGTTGGCGAAGGCGCGCCAGATCGCGTAGTCGTTGTCGACCGCGACCGGGTAGTCGATCGATCGGGCCGTCACCGCCCGCCGCACCCAGTCGATCTCGTGCTCGAAGCCGAACTCGGGGGTGTGCACCCCGATGACGACCAGTCCGTCGTCGCGGTAGGCCTGCGACCAGGCCCGCACGTACGGCTCCTGGCGCAGCCAGTTGATGCAGGTAAGCGTCCAGAAGTTGACCAGGACGACGCGCCCTGCCAGGTCGGCGGGGCCGAGTGGCTCGGAGTTGAGCCACTCGGCCGCCCCGTTCAGCGGGGGCAGGTGCACGGCCATCTAGCGCAGTGACCGGAAGGCGGTGCGAAGCTCCTCGGAGAAGATTTTCGGCTGTTCCCAGGCCGCGAAGTGCCCGCCCTTGTCGAGCTTGTTGAAGTAGATGAGGTTGGGGTAAGCCTGCTCCGCCCAGCTCTGCGGCGCCTCGTACAGCTCGTCGGGAAAGACACTCACGGCGACCGGGATGGTCACACCCTTGGCGGCGAAGAACGAGAGCTTGTTCTCCGCGTACAGCCGTGCTGCGGAGACCGCGGTGTTCGTCAACCAGTAGAGCGAGATGTTGTCCAGGATGTCGTCGCGGGTGAGACCCGCCGTGGCCCCGTCGAAGACCTGCGCGATCAGGGCCAGGCTCTTCGCGTCGTGGTCGAGCAGGAAGGACGCCAGACCGACCGGGGAGTCCGCCAACCCGGTCAGCGTCTGCGGACGCGTCGCCATCATGAGGGCGTACGCGACGTGCTTCCAGACGTAGTTGACCTCCTCGGCAGCGCGCATCTCGTCGGCGGACAGGCCGGACGGCAGCGAGCCCATGGCGTTGTTCGCGCCGGTGGTGTCGCCCTGGAACAACAGGTCGATCTCGGGTGGGACCGCACCGGGCATGTTGGTGTGGATGCCGAGCAGTTCCGGCGGCGCCTGCTTACCCATCTGGTCCACGATGACCGCGCCCCAGTCGCCGCCCTGGGCGACGAACCGCGAGTAGCCGAGACGCTTCATCAGCTCGGTCCAGGCGGTCGCGATCTTCTCCGGGTTCCAGCCCGACTCGGTCGGCTTGCCGGAGAAACCGTGGCCCGGCAACGACGGGATCACCAGGTGGAAGGCGTCCGACGCACTGCCACCGTGGGCGGTGGGGTCGGTCAGCGGTTCGATGATCTTCATCTGCTCGATCACCGATCCGGGCCACCCGTGGCTGACGATGAGCGGCAGCGCGTCCTCGTGCTTCGAGCGCACGTGGATGAAGTGAATGTCGACGCCGTCGATGGTGGTCATGAACTGCGGTACGGCGTTCATTCGCGCTTCGACCTTGCGCCAGTCGTACTCCTTCTCCCAATAGCGGGCGACGGCCTGAATGGTGGCTAGTGGCACACCCTGCGACTGGTCGTTCACTGTTTCCTTGTCCGGCCAGCGGGTGGCCGCGATGCGCCGTTTCAGGTCGTCCAGGTCCGCCTGGGGAATGTCGACCGAGAACGGCCGAATCTCCGTGGTGCCGGGGCGAGTCTTGGTCTTGACAGCCATGCGCGTTCCTCTCCGTATAGGTTTGCGCCTCGTGAGGGGAATCATGGGGTGAAGGCACTGCCCGGACCTGTGTGCCAATTCGAGATGGGCACGCCGGCGCCATACCTCGGAGCCTAGAACGCCGCGCCCCGGGCTCGTGGCGATACGAGAGTCCCTCAGTTGTCGGGTCCGGGGGCGGGCACCGCGTGCTCGGCGGCCCGGCTGACCTGTTCCCAGCCCGCCCAGGTGTCCATCCGCCGGCGGGCGATGTCGAACGCCAGGTCGTACACCATGCTCCCGAGCAGGAGCCGCAGCGGCGGGTCGTCGCTGTCGACCAGGCGCAGCAACGCCTCGGCAGCCAGCCGGGGCTCGCTGTCGATCGATCCCTCCGCCCACTGTCGTTCCAGTTCGGCGCGCAGCGGCGCGTAGTCCTCCATCGGAGTGGTGGCGTTCAAACTGGTGTAGAGGTCGGTCCAGTAACCGCCCGGCTGCACGATGCTGAGTGTGATGTCGAAGGCGGCCGCCTCCATTGCCAACGCCTCGCTCATGCCCTCCAGGGCGAATTTGCTCGCGCTGTACATGCCGGTGCTCGGAAAACCGCCGAGCGCGGCGATGCTGGACACCTGCACGATGTGGCCGGACCGTTGGGCGCGCAGGTGCGGCAGCACTGCCTGACTGACCCACAGCGCCCCGAAGAGGTTGACCTCGAACTGGGCTCGCGCCTGCGCCTCGGTGAACTCTTCGACCATTCCCATGGACAGGGTCCCGGCGTTGTTGACGACGATGTCGAGCCGTCCGAAGTGCTCGACGGCGGCGGTCACGGCGGCGAAGACCGCCGCCCGGTCGGTCACGTCGAGGGTCAGGGCCAGCAGTCGGTCGCCGTACCGCTCGTCGAAGTCGTCCCGGGCGATGGTCCGAGCGGCGGCGACCACCCGGTCCCCACGGTCGAGCGCCGCGTCGGCGAAGGCGCGGCCCAGGCCGCGGCTGGCACCGGTGATGAACCAGGTACGCATGCGTGTCTCCACTTCTCAAGCGAGACGAGACGGTCCGTCTCGTTCTGAAGGAGATTAGGCCGCACTGCTCCGGCCGTCAAGACGAGACGGTTCGTCTCGTCGCTGATATCGTGGTGTCCCATGACGCCCAACACGGCCCGCCGGAGAGAGACCTCCCGACGCGCCATCCTCACCGCGGCCTTCGACCTGCTCCAGGAGATCGGGTACGCGAAGGTCAGCATCGAGGGCATCGCCGCGCGCGCCGGCGTCGGCAAACAGACCATCTACCGCTGGTGGCCGTCCAAGGGCGCGGTCGTCTTCGACGCCTTCCTCATGCTCAGCGAGGCCACCGATGGTGGGCCGCCGACGTTGCCGGACACCGGCGACCTGACCGCCGACCTGACCCTGGTGCTCCGCGCCACGGTCGAGGAGATGAACGATCCCCGCTACGAGCAACCAATGCGCGCCCTGGCCACCGAGATCGCGCTCGACCCCGAGCTGGCGTCCGCCTACGCCGAACGCCTGGACGGGCCGTTGAAACAGGCCAAACGGCAGCGCCTGCGCAGCGCCCAACAGGCCGGTGAACTCGCCGAGGACATCGACCTGGACGTGGCGGTCGACCTGATCTGGGGACCGTTGTTCAGCCGATGGCTGCACCGCAGCGGCCCGCTCACCGCCGAGTACGCCGACCTCGTCGTCACCACCGCCCTGAGCGGACTGCGACCCCGCCCATGACAATCGCTTGATCCACTCGGCTTCCTTGAAACCGGCCCATCCCAGGCCGCAGGAGACCCCGCGTTCCTTGAAACCGAGTGGACCAAGGCAGGGGCGTACGCGGATTGCGACCCCGCCGGCGCGACGAGTGACGGATCGCCCGACAGTTTTGCGCTGCCCCGCCATGCTGCGGCAACATCAGGCGCCGTGACGGCACCAGACGCGGTTCCCGAGAACAACCCCCCGGTCGGCACCAACGGCACGCCCCGGTCGCGTCGGCGGGTCAGACACCTGTTGGCCGGTGCCGGGGTCACCGCCCTGGCCGCCGTCCTCGGCATCACCCTCGCCGTCCGCGGCGGCGCCACCCCGGCCTGCGCCGCGCCACCGACGGGAAACACCGTCCACAAGGCAAAGGCCAGCTTCTACGACGCCGGCCGCTCGGGCGGCAACTGCTCCTTCCCGGGTCCACCGGCAGACCGGCTCTACGTGGCCGTCGGCTCGTCGGCGTACTCCGGGTCCGCGGCCTGCGGCAGCTACCTGGACGTCACCGGCCCGAAGGGGACCGTCCGGGTCATGGTCATGGACCAGTGCGGCGGGTGCGGGACCGGCAAGATCGACCTCTCCGACGAGGCGTTCGCCAAGATTGCCGACCGGGCGCAGGGCATCGCGCAGGTGACGTACCGGGCGGTGGTGAACCCACCGCTCGACGGCGGCCTCACCTTTCGGATGAAGGGCGGCACCTCGCGGTACTGGTTCGCGGTGCAGGTCGGCAACCACGGCAACCCGCTCCGGTCGGTGGAGGCGAAGGGAGCCGGCGGCGGCTTCCGCAAGGCGGCCCGCCAGAGTGACAACTACTGGGCCGTCGAGGGCGGCCTCGGCCCCGGGCCGTACCGCATCAGGGTCACCGACGTGTACGGGCGCCAGGCGACCGCCACCACCATCCGGATGGTCACGAAGCAGGTCCAACGCAGCACGGCCACGCTCGCCGCCCCCACGCCCACGCCCAGCAGTTCGCCCGCTGCCCCACCGTCCCCCAGCGTCGCGCCCTCGCCGACCCCGTCCGAATCGGTCGCGCCAACGGCCTCCGTCGAAGCGCTCGCCGGTGCCGCCCCGCTCAACGCCCCCCGCTGCTGACCCACCCACCCTTACCTGCCTCGGTCACGGCATCGGGGCGAGCCGGGGTCTGCGGACCGGTACGTGCCTCTTCCCCGCCACGCTGTTTCGCCAGGGCAAGGGCCAGGGCTGTGTCCACGACGGTGAGTGACGCCATGGCAATCGCGCCCGACCGGGCCCGACGGTTACCGTCCGGGCGGTTGGCCTCCACTGCGTAGCAGCCGGTCAGCACAAGATTCAAGGCGGCCCACGCCGCCATCCACGGCCAGCGAGGACGCCCGAGCAAAACACCAGAACCAACAACGAGATCAGTCAGACCGACCGCTGTGGCCAGCACGGGGCGGTCGGCCAACCCGAGGGCTGCGGGGCTGCGTCGTGGCATGGCCGTCAGCACCACACCGAAGCCAAGGGTCACTACACCTACTGCGTTGCCTCGGCTTCCCGTCCCGACGTTGATCCATCCGATCACCGCACAGGCAGGGGGCAGCAGGAGCTTTCGGCGCAGGCGACCAGGTCGTCACAACCGGCCGAGATGGCGTCCCGAAGGGTGTCGCGGATGACGGTCAGGTCCGCCAGCCGCTGCTCGACCTCGATGAGCTTCTCCCTGGCACGCGCCTGAAGGCCGGTGTCGGACCGGCCCCGGTGCCGGCTGGCGTCGAGCAGGTCGGCAACCTCGTTCAGGGTGAAGCCCAGGCGTTGCGCGGTCTTGATGACCCGCAGCAGGGTGACCGTCTCGGCCGGGTACAGCCGGTGCCCGCCCGGCGACCGCTGCGGCGAGTCGAGCAGGCCCCGGCGCTCGTAGTAGCGCAACGTCTGCTGGTTGACCCCTGCCGCCTCGGCCAGTTGACCGCTGCGCAGGCTCGACCCGGTCACCGCTGATTCCGCAGAGACACGGCCCGTGCGGCGAGGGCGTCGAGCACGTCGACGTGGGCCGCCGGCACCCGGACGTCCAACGAGAGCGAGTCGGGACCCGACCGGGAGAGGCCGAACGTGAAGAACGAGCAGCAGGACGACTCACGGGCCGTCAGGTCCCGCGCCATCTCCTCGACCCGCGCACCACCGTCGAGCCACAACCGCAGATGCCGCGCCGTCAGCCGGTCGAGGCCCCGCAGCGCATCGGTGCAGAACTGATCGAACTCGGCGAGCCGCAGCGGCCGTTCAGCCGTCGGGAGGGTGCAGGCCTCCGGCAACCAGGCGTCGTCAGTCGTGAGGTGGCGATCACTCATACCGTCGACGGTAAGCCTGTACCCAGGTATCAGATGCAAGCCCGAAGCGTCGGACCTCAGCCTCGACCGGACCGGCGAGGCCGTCGGGCCAGGGACAACCATCCGAGGAACCGGGCGTGCATCGCCGGCAGGTTCGGGCGCAGACCCAGACCGTGTACGTCGTCGATCGCCTCGTGCATCGACGCGGCCAGGTAGAACGCCAGGGCGATCGAATGACCGTAGAACTCGGCCGCGAGATCCAGTTGAGCCGGGCCACACGGCCAGGGTGCGGCGCAGTTGCGGCACAGCCACGCCGGGCGCATCGGCAGATGTGGGCGAGGGCGGGCAGTCATCCGACCCGCACCGCACCTCGGCGGACCGGCCGATGCCTGGTGGGCTTGGCCGGTGCGGCGGGCTGGGCCTGGAACCGTACGCCCGCACGCAGCACGTACAACTCTCGCCGCGCCACCGCGTCGCCGGCGGCGTTCAGCTCGTACCCCTCGATCCACACCCAACCGTCGTACGTGTGCCGCTCGGGCAGTTCCCGGATCACGCGCACGAAGATCGGGCGCAGGAACTGCACGCTCGCCGCCGTGCTCAGGAGGACCACGTCGCCGGCCTTCATCGTCGCGATCACCACAACCCCCAGGGGTAGCGGCGCACGCCCGAACGCCGGACGTGGAGAGTCATCGACTCGGGCGACCAGGAGGCTTTTGGCGCGGCCGGGTTCGTGGGCTTGGGCATCTCGGGTTTGGGCTTGTCGGGTTTGGGCTTGTCGGGCACGGTCTCCCCCTGGTGTCTGCTGGGAAAGGGGCCGCTCCCGTGAGTGCTCGCCCGCCGGGAGCGGCCCCGCTACAAACGCGACCGCCGGACCTCGTGATCGCCCGGTCGCGCCGCCTGGTGACACTCTGCTGTGGAGGCGACTACGCTCGATAGGTGTCTCCGGCGTCCGGGTTGACCTGGCAGAACACGCTCGCCCGATGGGGAATCCCAGGAAGCCGATCTCCGATCTGAGGAGCGTTGCATGGCCGATGTGCCAAGTCCCCTAGCGGACTTCATCGTGAGTGAGATCCGCCGCGCTCGTGGAGCGTCCGGGATGACCCAAGAGGCGTTCGGCCGGGCAGCGGGCTTCAGCGCGTCGCATGTCAGCGCCGTGGAGAGCGGCACCCGGGCGCTGACGATCGACTTCATCCGAGGAGCGGACCGCGCCTTCAGTAACGGCGGACTGTTCGGACGATTGGTGGTGAAACTCGGCGCACCGTCGTGGTTCCTGCCGTGGCTGGACGCCGAGCGCGGCGCGCGACAACTTCGCCTCTTCGAGCCACTACTGATCCCGGGGCTGCTCCAGACCGAGAACTACGCCCGCGTGGTGATGCGCCTCAACGACCTCATGTCAGCGACCGAGGTAGACCAGCAGGTAAGCGCTCGGATGAGCCGACACAAGATCCTGACCGGTGACACGCCGCCGCAGGTGGTAGCCGTGCTGGACGAATCCACGCTTCGTCGCGCCGGCGAGGAGCACGCCGGCATCATGGCGGAGCAGGTCGCGCACCTCATCACCGTCGCCGAGCTGCCGCACGTTCACGTGCACGTGATCCCGGCGGGAGCCGGCCTCCACATCGGGCTGTCCGGCCCGTTCGCGCTGGCGCGGGCCAACGACGGAACCTGGGTCGGGCACCTCGAAAATCAGCTCGGCGGGATCGTGGTCGACAGCGAAGATGGGCTACATACTCTTCAGACGAGGTGGGAGAACGTGCGAAACGAAGCACTCCCGCGCCGACAGTCCAACGAGCTGATGAAGGAAGTGCACAGCGATCATGGACCTCACTAACGCCACCTGGCGCAAGTCCCGGCGCAGCGGATCGTCGGGGGGCAACTGCGTCGAAGTCGCCGACAACCTGCCCGGCGTCATCGGCGTTCGGGACAGCAAGGACCCTGCCGGCCCGGCACTGACCTTCGGTGCGGCGGCTTGGCGGGTGTTCGTCGCTCAGGTGGCCGAGCGGCGGTAACGGGCGCCCTCTCGTCGCACCTCGGTGCCAGACTGCCGGGATGACCGAACGCCTTGCGCCCGTCCTCCGCACCACGGACGCCATCGCCGCCGCGATGTGGTATTCCCGCCTTGGTTTCGTGCGGCGGTGGGAGCACCGGTTCGCCGCTGACCTACCGCTCTACGTGAGCATCGCCCGCGGCGGGGTGGAGATCCATCTGTCGGAGCACACCGGGGACGCGCGGCCAGACACCCTGTTGTACCTGTACGTCGACGACATCGATGCTGCGGCGGCTGCCTGCGGCGTGGGTGCCGTCGGACAGCAGGACTGGGGACGTGAGTTCGAGGTGGTCGACCCGTACGCGACCTGCTTGAGGTGGCCCTGGCCACGATCGAGGGCATCACCTACACCGACCAGGTCGCCGAGGGCCGTACCGTGGCGCTGTTCCACGAAGCCCGGATCGGCGACCGGCGCCTGTACGAAGCACAGCGCCTTCGCCTAGCCGCCGACGGCCTGATCAGCGAGATCACGCTCTTCATCCACCCTCTGCCGGCGCTGACCCGGCTGATGACCAGGCTCGGCCCCGAACTGGCTGATGCGGCAGTACGCCTCAGCCGAGGTGGTCGACGGGCTGTCGGCTCCGCCGCCCGGTGCGGGATGGCTGTACACGTGGGCGTGGCAGGACCGCACCGCCGGTCGGGTGCGTACCAGGGGATTTCCCCGCCGGGGCGACGGCATCATCGAAGATGGGGCCACCGGCGCGTCCGCGATCGTGCCCACCGCCGAACTGCGCCGCGCGCTGGACATCGGGCAGGGCAAGGGGTCGCAGATCCTGACCCGACCAGGCCCGAACGACCCCGTCGAGGTGGGCGGGCGAGTCGTCCCCGAGGAAATCCGTTCCCTCTAAATGAGCTACGCGGCTACGTAGGCCTCACCCGGCGAACGTGAAGATCCTGCCGCTCGGTGGCGCCTGCCGCGGTGCTCCGTGGAACCGATGGACGCCGACCGAGAACAGCACGTCGGACGGCGCGTGAAAGGCCTCCTCGGCGAAGCCTGCGGCGGCGAACCAGCCGCGGATGGCCGGGGTGAGATCGGGAGCGCGGCGGGTCCTGGTCCAGATCACCGTGGCGTCGGATGCGCACAACCGAGGCAGCGCGTCGACAGTTGCCCGCACGTCTTCGTCGCTGATATTGCCCAGCACCCCGGCGAGAACGACCAGGTCGGCAGGGACAGCCGTCCGGTACGCGGCGAAGTCGCCCGCATCGGCTTCGGTGACGGTGAATCCGGTGAGCTTGGCGGCGGCGACGCCCACCCGGGCGGCGGCCACGTTGCGAGGGTCGTACTCGATCAGCTCCGCGCCTACCCGATCAGCGTCCGACCGGGACGCGAGGGCGCCGATGAGGTCACGCCCCTGTCCCGCGCACACGCTGACCACCCGGAGCGAGGCGTCCGACCGTTGGTCAAGCCAGTCGTCGATGTGCTGCTGCACGAGCCGAAGCCTCCGCGACAACGGTGACGTGTCGTCGTCGTAGGGCAGGTGCCAGTCATGCCAGTCGATAGCGGCGGTCACCGACGCCATGCTGCCACCGCGTGCCTATCTGTTCCACTGCGACGACACCGGCGAGGAGGACCGACGGGATGAGCGGGGCGGCTACGCACGAGGTTGCTACGAGTAGCAGGATCCCCAGTGGGTAGGGGAATGTCGTGAATGGCGAGGATTCGACCGATGAACGGCACTCCCGGCCACCAGGGCTGGACGACACCACAGTCGAAGCGCTGGGTGAACTCAGCAAGGCGCTGGAGACGATCCATCGGGTACGCGGCCACCTGTATTCGGCGCACCAACTCGTGGGCGGGGCCGACCTCACCCTCGATCGGGTGGTGAAGCTGCTGCGCGACGCGGGTCACGACGACGTCGCCAACCGGGTGGAGAAAGAGCTACTGGGCCGGAACCTCCTGCCCGGCCGCTGGACCTTCCAGATCGTGGAGGAGTTCGATGACGGCTACTACGCCACGTTCCAGGAGATCGAGCGGGACGCGCGAGAGAAGCTGGCCGGCGGACGGCGGCACATCTACGAAGCGGAGATGAAGGAGCGGCGGCGTACCCACGGGATGCCGGGGCACGAGGCTACGCCGTAGGGACGTGCCGTAGGGATCACCCGAGGGCGCTCAGGCCCCCAGGCGCGCCGTCCACGACGCCACGTCGGCGACCGTGGAGTTGCCGCCACAGAGCACGAGGCCCAACCGGGCATCGTCACCCACCTGCTCACGTACCCGGCGGGCAGCCGGCAGCAGGCATCCGGCGGCCGGCTCGGCCCAGACCTTCGCATGCTCGGCCAACTCCACCGTCCCCCGCACCGCCTCGGCGTCGGAGACCACGAGCACGTCGCTGACCAGGGCAGTCACGTGGTCGTAGGTGAGCTGCGAGACGGTCGGCGCGCTGAGCGTGGTGACGATCGACGACAGCGGCACCTCGACCGGCCCACCCTTGGCCAGCGCCTGCGACATCGCCTGCGCGCCCTCGGTCTCCACGCCCCAGACCCGTACCCCCGGCCGGCGTGCTCGCAGCGCCGCGGCCACCCCGGAGATCAGCGCCCCGCCGCCGACGCTGACCAGCACGTCGGTCACCTCATCGGCGTCGTCGGCGAACTCCAATCCGACCGTGCCCTGCCCGGCGAGCACCACCGGGTCGTCGAACGGGTGCAGCAGGGTCAGGCCGTCCTCCCGCAACCGGGACATGAGCGCGAACGCGGCGGACATGCCGTCGGTCAGATGGACGTCGGCACCGGCCGCGCGGGCCACCTCGACGGCACGCGCCGGCGCCGTCCGGGGCATCACCACGGTCGCCGCCACGCCCAGGGCGCCGGCCATCACCGCGACCGCGATGCCGTGGTTGCCGCCACTGACCGCCACCACGCCCGCCGCCCGCTCGGCGTCGTCCAGGACGAGCAGCTTCGCTGCCGCGCCACGCGCCTTGAACGACCCGGTACGTTGCAGCAGCTCCAGCTTGGCGCTGACGGGCACGCCGAGCAGCTCGGACAGGCCAGGGCTGGGCACGGTGGGCGTGTGGACCACATGGCCGGCGATCCGGTCGGCGGCCGCCTCGATGTCCGCGAGCTCGATCATCACCGAAGCGTGCCACAGCAACGGCACGGGCCAGCCCGCGGCTCAGGAGCAGACGACGTGATGCCCCATCAGCGGTACCGGGTCAGCTGCTCCGCCCGAAGGTCGACGCCGGTGGTGGTGGACACCGCAGAGACGTCCCCGAGGCGCAGCGCGGGGAGGTCTTCCAGCTGGTATTCGGAGATCAACCAGAACATGACCTTGCCATCCGGTATCCAATAATGTTCGAGGGACGCCATATGCACCCGGCTGACGTGATAGATCTCCACGCCCGCGCTGACGAGCCGGTCGGCCACCTCCTCGAACGGCACCCGGGGTGGGAAGCTCCCGTACCGGCTGCCGATCGCCTCGGGGACCATGTCGTCGAACTTATGCAACTTCCATGGTTTGACGCCGATGGAATCACAGACCCACTCGCCCGACCCGTCATGGAAGTTGGCGTCGACGAACCCGAACTGCCGCACCAGATGACGGTCGTTCCACGATGTCTCAAAGAAGTCGGACCCCAGTACGCCCGGCCAGTCGTCCGGACGGGAGCCGAGACCGACACCAAGGACCATGCCGCTGATCGCGAAGTCAGCGAAGAAATCCAGATGCGAGGACATCCGCCTAGTCCACACCCCGCTACCGGAGCACGCCACCATAAAACCTGGCGCAGCCATCAAGGTCCACCGCTCCCCCGCGCAGGCCGTGGCCAAGCCGTCGAACGCAGCGACCACACCCCAATTCCACCCGGACGAGTCTGGCCGTCAGGTACAGCGCTGTCACGGGCGCGGTCCCGGCGCCCCAGTCGCAGGCCCGAACAGGCTATCGATCGCGTTGCGAGTGCGATCCTCGTGCGACATGTGCCAGGGAACAAGGCATCAGGCCGTCGGCGCCGCACGGATCTACCGATGGGCGGATGTCCGTTGGCGCGTCCACTGCGCCAAGCTGGGCGGATGAACATGAACATCCATGAGCTCGTTTGGTACCTCCGCCGTTGCACCGAAGCGGACAACCACGCGTATGCCCTTATCGCCCAGCGTTTCGGCGAGGACGCGCTGATGGACAGCCACCTGCCGCTGCTGGATCTGGTTGACAGGCTCGCGCGGGACTGGCAGGCCATGGACCCCGCCGACGATCGCTACGCCGGTCTCACGTACGCGCTGCGAACGATGGTGGAGGCCTACCTGCATCACCCCGACGACAACTGATTCAGCGGTCGTGAGCAGGTCGTCGCGGGTGGCGTCGAGGTGCTCGGCTGCGGCCGGGAACTTTGCCTCGATCGTGGCGACGACCCGGTCGAACTGGGCTCGGACAGCATCGGTGTCGGGCTGGTCAAAGATCGTCCGGACAAGGGTGGCGATCCATGGCTGGGCCGACTTCGGGACCTTCGTGAGCAGGTTGCGTAGGTGGTGGGTGCGGCAGCGTTGCCAGACGGCGCCGGGCAGGGCGGCGCCGAGCGCACCAACATGACCGCGGTGGGCATCGGAGATGACCAGCTGAACGCCGGACAGGCCGCGGGCGGTCAACGACCGTAGGAACGCCAACCAACCGGCGCCGTCCTCATCCGAGGCAACATCCACGCCGAGGACCTCGTGTTAGCCGTCGGCGTTGACCCCGACCACGACGAGCGCGTGGACATTGACCGTCCGCCCATGCTCGCGGACCTTCATCGTCAACGCGTCCATCCACACGAACGGGTAATGCGCGGCGTCCAGCGGCCGGTTACGAAACGCCTCGACCTGGGCGTCCAGGTCAGCGGCCATCTCCGACACCTGCGACTTCGACAACTGCCTGACGCCGAGTTGCTCCACCAACTTCTCCACCCGGCGGGTCGACACCCCGAGCAGGTAACTCGTGGCCACCACTGAGACCAAGGCCTGTTCGGCCCGACGACGGTGCGTCAGCATCACATGCCCGACGGAACGACCAGAGTAGGTGGCGCGGTGTCAGCTTCGGTGTCCTCCCGAACTGACAGTGCTTGGGCGGGCCTGCTGGGTGGCCCGTGAAAAGTGCTGGACGGTCCATGATTCCGGCTCGGACGACATGGCGGCAGTCTGCCAGGGTTCGGACGGCGGCTTGCTCCCGGCGGCGTAGGGCACAAACGGGGCACGAGACACCGTGCAATGCCGTCAACCACTGAGGATCCATGACAGCCTGAGATGCCGTATGAAAAGGCATCCGACGGAGTCCCCCTGGTGGCGGGACAGGGGCTATCAGTTCCGCTTCAACTGACCGTCATCGCCTCGGCACTGACGAGCCAAGAGTTAGTCCTCAACGACGTCGTCTTCGTAACCCTCTTCCATGCGCGCGTAGTCGAACTCAGTCGGCTCCCAGAGCAGGTCCTCACGCATCTCGTCAACCCACGTCAGCCTTCCGGCGCGCTCATCAAGCTTCTCGACTGAGATCAGCCCGAACACATGCTCCCCGTAACTTGGGGCCCAACCCAAGAGCAACCGCTCGCCCGGCAGGGCATCGATGGCTCTCTGTCGGGTGTCGCCACCCTTCTTCCGGGCAAACCCCCAGTCAAACTCTGCCTCGTCTAAATGCACCAATGTGTTACGGACAGTTCGCAAGGCTTGGCTCATCGCCAACTCCTTGCCCCGCAGGTCGCGATGCACCTTGTGCCACTTCTCCATGTGAAAACCCGAGGTGACGAGCCGATACCCGGCTACCCAAAGGGCTTCGTAGGCTCGACGCCAGCCCCGGTCATCGATACCGTAGCCACCCTTCTCGTGCGCCAAGTCGACCTCACGCATTTTCTGCGCGGTCTGGCGGTATGCGGCCGCGTCTTGCCGGGTCGTCCGCGCCCAGAGCCCCAGCATCTCGGTGACTGCACGGAGATGCTCGTCGGTCTCCTCAGTTAGCCCCTCCCAACCCTCCTCATCCATGCCGGCATCGTACGGAATCCTGCCGGCTCGGCCCGCCGCACTTAAGGGGGAAGCAGCGTACGGGTCTGGCTGCCTCAGACATCACGCCAACCGGGTGACGGCACCCACCGCTCAGCTCTCGCGCCGGCTACCGAATCCTGGGTGGAGAGCCGGGCGCCCGTCTGTCTTACGTGGACTTGCGCACGTAATACGTGGCGTGGCAGGATCTCCGCCGGATGAGACAGTCGTACATCGGAGCAAGGAGACCCAACACAATGACCATGACAAGCGCAGCCGAGAGCGCCACTCCTACTCCGGCGGAACCGGTGTACGAGTCGTTTACCTACAGTCCGATCGAGCACCCAGACCTGCCTACCGCCCGGGGGGCAGCGCGCGACGAGGCCGATAGCTCCTTCGGGCAGGTGTTCCCCGTCATCGTGTTCAAACAGGGCCGCCGTACGATGCTTTCGACCAGCTTCCCGATGCGACTGCTGGCGCGTTACATCACCCTCGACCCTGCCGTGAAGGGCGAGAGCCCGCGCGAAAAGTACAACCGGCCGCTGATGAGCGATCACGCCCGCTCGATCCGGGAGTACCTGATGGACAATCCGGATGACTACCTGCTGCCGTCGGTCACTCTCAACGTCACCAGCCGTCCGTCGCTGCACGTGCAGGCCGGGGGCGACGGTATTGCCCGACTCGGCTACCTAGTTGTTACCGAGGCGACCGAATTCCACGTGACCGATGGGCAGCACCGCATTGCCGGGTTGATCGGCTACGCGACCGGCCGTTCCAACGGTAGGGCACCTGGCGCCTTGGACGAGGTCGATTCGTTGCGCGGCGACGCCATCAGCGTACTCATCGTGCTGGAGCCCAATCGCTCCCGGACTCAGCAAGACTTTGCCGATGCCGCTCAGACTAAGCAGATCCCGGCCAGCCTCCTGGCCGTCTACAACACCCGCGAGCCGATCAATCAGGTGCTCGCCCGCATCACTGAGGGAAGCGACCTGCTGCGGGGCCGCATCGACGAGATGAGCAAGACGCTGCCCAAGATGAGCCAGCACGTCTTCCTGCTCAACCAGGTGCGTGGCATGGTCAAGGGCCTTCTCGTCGGCGACTATGCGATGAGCGAGGACTCACTGAGCCGCAACGCGGCCACCCGCCTGGGAACCCGTCAGCAGCGGGACGTGTTCGTAGAGGAGACCCTCACGCTGCTAAACGTCCTCACAGCAAGCATGGAGCCTTGGATTGCCGTCGCGGAAATGCCCAAGAGCGGCGGGCAGAACGGCCAGATTCCCGCGTTGCGCAACGAGTGGATCAACATGACCGCTACGGGTCTCAACGTCATTGGCCACGTGGCGTTTCAGATCAACAAGACCCCGGATCTCGCAGGTCGCGTCGCGCTGTACAAGCGCCTGGCAACCGACATCCCGTGGCGCCGCTCGGACGCTTTCTGGACCGGCAACATCATCACCCGAGAAGCCCGAACCAGCGCCAGCGTCGACAAGATCAACACTACTCGGGGTCCCGTGAATCTTGCCGTGAACAAGGTACTGGTGGTGCTTGGCCTAAGGGCACCAGAGCAGGATGAGAACGGACAACGCGCTGTCGCGGACACAGGCGACGGCATGATCGCCTAGATCACCTGAAGGCAACACCGCAACAGACACACCTGCTCGGTCGCCAGCCACACGACGCAAGTGGCCCCATCCGTTTGGATGGGGCCACTTGCTGCCCAAGCAGCCAGCCGCCGCTGGATAGCGGAAAAACGGCAACGAACCGAACCGCAGAAACCTCAGCGGTTTCGTAGGTTCAGTGAGCAGTGTTGTTACTGCTGAATCCCTCTGTTCTGGATCAAGGCACCGCGCTCCGCTCGGTGCGGGGCGGCAAGCCGGGCCGGCGGCAAGCCGGGCCGGTCGCCTTCGGCACCGGGGCGGTGAGCCACCGACAGCCGCCGGGACACCGCCCTGCCAATCGGAAGGGGACCAGCTCCAGCGAGCCTGTGACGGAAGCCGATGGGTCGGCCTGATCGCCTGGACGGGGCTTCCGGCTGCCGCGCCAGTCCAACCCCGGGACTGGCTTGCCACCGCGTCTCCGAGCCTCGCCAGGAGCACCACCGCCAAGGACGTGCCCGGCATTCACGACAGCCGGCGGCACCGCGCAGAAGCCCCGACAAGCCACCGAACGGCCCTCAGAACGAGACAATGCGCCGTGCCGATTTGAGGTCTACTGACCCAAGACTCAGGCGTCTCCAGGGCGTCAGGGCGTCGCCAGGGCGTCAAACGCCGACCAAAGTTGACCATGAAAGACCATCGACGCCCAAATACAGAACCAGCTCAGAGCCATGATCGAGGCTCTGAACTGGTGGGCGACGGACGAGTCGACCTGTACGCCGGATTCTGTGCGCGGCGCGTACCCCGAAGGGTCTGCGCCGGCGGCGGCCATCCATCTCGGCCTGCCGTTGCCGGCAGGCTCCAGCGGCCTACCCGCAGACATCGGGCGGGCAGCCCTCAAGCGTCTGCGCCGGGTCGTCATCTTGCGGTGACGGCCCTTGCTTGGCCTTGCTCCGGGTGGGGTTTACCGAGCCACCCCGGTCACCCGGGGTGCTGGTGGGCTCTTACCCCACCGTTTCACCCTTACCGTCCCCGAGGGGTCGGCGGTCTGTTTTCTGTGGCACTGTCCCGCGGGTCGCCCCGGGTTGCCGTTAACAACCACCCTGCCCTGTGGAGTCCGGACGTTCCTCGGCGGCGGGCCTGAGCCCGCCGACGCGACCGCCCGGTCGACTCGTCCGTCGCGCTCTCATCCTAACGATGGACGCTCTGCCGGTATTGCCGCCCCGCCTGCGCAAGATCGCGCAGCTCAAGGGCGTGGTCCGGCGGATCCGCGTCATCGCCCAGAGGCTAGCCTCGTGGGGCTATGGATCTCTCCCACGCCGCGCTGCTGCTCGCCGCCGGACTCGCTGCTGGCACGGTCAACGCGGTGGCCGGCGGTGGTTCGCTGATCACCTTTCCGGCGATGATCGCGGTCGGGTTGCCCCCGGTCGCGGCGAATGTCAGCAACTCCATCGCGGTGTTCCCCGGTTACCTGGCCAGCGTGGCCGGCAGCCGGATGGACCTGCCGCGCCCCCGCGCCCTGGCCACGCTGTTGCCCACCACGATCGTCGGCACGATTCTCGGCGCGCTGCTGCTTCTGGCCACCCCGGCCCGCGCGTTCGAGCTGGTCGTACCCTTTTTGGTCCTCGGCGCGACCGCGGTCCTGGCCTTCCAGGACCCGCTGCGCCGGCTGGTCGGTCACCCCCGGGATCTGTCGCCACGCCGGCGGACGGTCGCGGTGCAGACGATGGTCGCGCTGGGTGCGGTGTACGGCGGGTACTTCGGGGCGGCCCTCGGGGTGATGCTGGTCGCCGGGTTGGCCCTGGTGCTGGATGCGACCCTGGCGAGGGTCAGCGCGATCAAGAATCTGCTCTCCGCGCTTGTCGGGTTGACCACGCTCGTGGTGTTCGCCGTGTTCGGCCCGGTGAACTGGACGGCCGTCGCGGTGGTCGCGCCGGCCACGCTGATCGGGGGGTACGCGGGCGCCCGGCTGGTGCGCCGGCTGCCGCCGGTGCTGCTCAAGACGCTGATCGTGGTGTTCGGCACGACGATCGGCCTGTACCTGCTCTGGCGCGCCCTGAGCTGAGCCTCCCGCCGGGCGCGACGGATGCCCGCTCAGTACGCCTCGCCCACCGGCTCCTCGGCGGTGTTTTCGGTGCTCGCGGCGGCGCGGTTCCAGCGGGACCAGAGCACCCGTTCGCCGTAGCCGGCGGCCATCAGGTGCGCGAAGGCCAGGTAGACCAGCACGCCGACGGCGAGGACCCCGGAGCCGACCCAGAACGGCAACGACAGCGAGTGTTCGGCGAGCTTGCCGGAGATGATCGGTGCTGGCGCGGCGGCACCCCAGCGGACCAGGTTGAACGCTCCGGTGGCGACGCGCCGGTCGCTGGAGCCGAGGCCGAGGGCCAGGTCGGTGAGGTTGGCGTTGGCCAGGCCCATGCAGAGTCCGGCGAGCACCAGCACCACGAGCGCCTCGGCGGTGCTGCTGGAGGTGGCGAAGAGGACCATGCAGACGAGCAGCCCGACGATGGCCACGCCGACGGTCTGCACCGCGCCGATGCGGTGGGCCAGCCGGTGGCCGATCACCATGATGCCGGCGGCCAGGCCGAGCCCCCAGCCGGTGAAGGCGAGCCCCAGCGGGATGACGTCCAGGCCGAGGAAGAGCGGCGTGTAGCCGAGCACCACGAAGAACACGAAGTTGTACGCGGCGGTCACCACGCAGAGGGCGATGAACGCCGGCCGGCGGTAGGTGGCGAAGATCTGGCCGACGCGTACCGGGGCCTGCCGGTTGGTGGGCTCGCGCAGTTTGCGGGAGGCCACGCCGAGGGCGAGGACCATGAAGACACCGCAGACGAAGAACGGCAGCCGCCAGCTGACCTCGCCGAGCAGACCACCGATCAGCGGCCCGACGGCGAAGCCGAGACCCAGGGCGGTCTCGAAGAGGCCGACCACCCATTCCCGGTCGACGGCCAGGTTGACGAGCACCACCATGGCGGTGGCGAAGAACATCGCGTTGCCCAGGCCCCAGACACCGCGCAGCACGGAGAGCTGCACGATGTTGTCGCTGAACGAGGCGAGGATCGCGGCGAGGCCAACCACGGAGACGCCGGTGATGAGCACCGGCTTGAAGCCGAACCGGCCGCTGGCCAGCGTCGCCGGGATCATGCCAAGGGCCATGACCGCGATGTACGCGGTGAAGAGCAACTCGACCTGCCAGGCGCTGACTCCGATCGCGTCGCCGATGGCCGGCAGGATCGGGTCGACGACGGCGATGCCGGCGATGGCGAGGAAGGCCACCAGTGTGGTGGCGTAGATGGCACTGCGGTTCGGTTCGGTACGCCGATCCACTCCGACTCCCCAACTAGCTGTATCGTACAGGTACTTATTCTGTATCATACAGCTATGAGCGACGACCACGACGAGACCACCCTCGGCCAGATCGAGACCGAGGTGGCCCTGCTGATGCGCTTCGGCGAGGCCACCCGGCGGGCTACCGGCACCGCCGAGCACCGGGTGCTGGACCGCGCGGCGTACGTCATCCTGCGTCACCTGGCCGACGCCGGCCCGCAGAACGTCTCCGCGCTCGCCGCCCGCCTCAACCTGGACGGCTCCACCGTGACCCGGCAGGTCTCCGCGCTTCAGCGCGACGGCCTGATCACGCGCACCCCGGATCCGTCCGACGGCCGCGGCACGGTCATCTCCCCCACCCCGGCCGGCCTCCAGCGGATGGCCGCCGTGCAGGCCGCCCGCACCCGGCTCTACGGCGACATGCTGGCCGACTGGAGCACCGCGGACCGGGCCACCCTGGCGAGTCTGCTGAGCCGCCTCAACCAGGCGCTGATCAACCGCAACCGCCCCCGCCCCCGCTAACCCCCCGACCCGCCCCGGACCCGCCCCGGACCCGCCCCCAGACCCGCCCTCAGATTCGTCGATCTTGCAGTTACTGTCCGGATCTATGCCGCAAAACCTGACTTTTCGGCGACACAAAGTGCAAGATCGGCGGCGCGGGGGGCGCGGGGGGCGGGGCAGCGCGGGGGGCGTGCGGCAGCGCGGGGGGCGTGCGGCAGCGCGGGAGTGCCCGGGCACCGACCGAGGTCGGTGCCCGGGCGTACGTGCCTGGGGTCAGGCGACCGGCTCGCGGGCCGAGTCGGCGTCGCGATCGGTGCCGGGGGTGGTACGCGGGTCGCCCTCGTCGGCGAAGTAGTCGTCCGGCTCGGTGCCGTCGACCCCTTCCTCGACCTTCGCGGCCCGCAGCGCGAGCGTCACCAGTGCCGCCACGGCCAGGTTGACCGCCACCGCCACGATGCCGACGTAGATCGTCTTGTCGGTGACGAAACCGAACTCCGACAGCTTGAACGCCGAGCCACCGAAGTGCTTCCGGGTCGGGCTGGCCACCTGGTAGAGCATCCACATGCCCAGCCCCATGCCGGCAACCCAGCCGACGATCAGGCCGGTGCGGTGGAACCAGCGGGTGTAGAGACCCAGCGCCACCGCCGGCAGCGTCTGCAGGATGATCACGCCACCGATCAGCTGGAGGTCGATGGAGAACTGCGGGTCGAGGAAGACGATGCAGGCCACCGCACCGACCTTCACCACCAGTGAGGTGATCTTCGAGACGTTGGCCTCCTGGGCCGGGGAGGCGTCCCGCTTCAGGTACTCCTTGTAGATGTTGCGGGTGAACAGGTTCGCCGCCGCGATCGACATGATCGCCGCCGGCACCAGCGCGCCGATGCCGATGGCCGCGTACGCGACACCGGCGAACCAGTCCGGGAACTGCTGGTCGAACAGCAGCGGCACGACGGTGTTGTTGTCCACACTGCCGGCCGAAGCGCCGGGCAGCGGCTTCACGCCGGCCGCGATGGCCATGTAGCCGAGCAGCGCGATCAGCCCGAGCAACAGGCTGTACGCGGGCAGCGCCGACATGTTCCGCTTGATCACGTCGCGGTTCCTGCTGGCCAGCACACCGGTGATGCTGTGCGGGTAGAGGAAGAGCGCCAACGCCGAGCCGAGCGCCAACGTCACGTACTGAAGCTGGTTGTTGCCGTTGAGCAGGATGCCGTCGTTCGGGTTGGGCGAGGCGTCGAACTTCGCGTCGGCGGCGGCGAAGATGTCACCCCAACCGCCCAGCTTGTACGGCAGGTAGATGACCGCCACCAGGATCACGATGTAGATCAGGATGTCCTTGACGAACGCGATGAGCGCCGGCGCGCGCAGACCCGACTGGTAGGTGTACGCGGCCAGGATCGCGAACGCGATGATGATCGGCAGGTGCCGGGCCAGCGCGTTGTCGCCGGTGACCCCCATCGTCTTGAGCACGGCCTCGATGCCGATCAACTGCAACGCGATGTACGGCATGGTGGCCACGATGCCGGTGATCGCGATCAGCAGGGCCAGCACCGGCGAGTCGAACCGGTTGCGGACGAAGTCGGCCGGGGTGACGAACCCGTGCCGGTGCGACACCGACCAGAGCCGCACCAGCACCAGGAACACCAGCGGATAGATCACGATGGTGTACGGCACGGCGAAGAACCCGGCCGCTCCGGCACCGAACATCAAAGCCGGCACCGCCACGAAGGTGTACGCGGTGTAGAGGTCACCACCGACCAGGAACCAGGTGATCCAGCCGCCGAAGCTGCGCCCACCCAGCCCCCACTCGTCCAGGTGCGCCATGTCCTTCGGCGCCCGCCACCGGGCGGCCACGAAGCCCATCACGCTCACCAGCAGGAAGAGGAACGAGAAGACGATGATCTCGGTGAGATGGTCACGCCACATCAGGAACCACCCCGCTTCTTCGTCATCTGGTAGACCAGCGTCGTGGTGCCGACGCCAAGCAGGATGAACGCCAGTTGCAGCCAGTAGAAGCGCGGGAAGCCGAAGACCCGGGGCGAGTCGCCATTGAAGAAGACCGGGATCAGCGGCACCACGATGGGGATGAAGAGCAACCAGTTCCAGGGGCTGTGGTCCTTCGCCCTGGTTGGCGCCGGGGTCGGCGCCTCCGGTTCCGGTGCAGCCATCTGACACACCTCCGGGGAGTCGAGGCTCTCGATGTGACGGCCGGAGGCTACGACTCTGTGACGGCGGTCACGCGTCCCGGGAGGCGAATCGTGCGCCGAGCGGCGAGTGCGGTGCGCCGAATGACTGCCGCCCACCCGGGGCAGCGGGGGCCAGCCACCGCCAGCGCCGGCTCAGAGCGCGGCGAGGTGGGCGGTGTCGTTGACCGTGCGGACCGCGATGCCGCCGTCGGGCCACATGTCGAGCACCGAGATGCCGGCCGCGTCCAGGAAGAGCCGATGCAGGAACCCGTCGCCGGCGGCGAGGGCGTCGCGCAGCACCAGCTTGATCGGCGAGACGTGCGAGACGACCACCACGGTCTCCCCGGGGTACGCGGTGACCAGCCCGGTGACGACGCGCTGCGCGCGTTCGGCGACGTGGGTGAACGACTCCCCGTCCGGCGGGGCGATCCGGGGTGAGGCGAGCCAGGCGTCCATCTCCCCCGGCCACTGCTCGCGCACCTCGGTGAAGGTGCGACCCTCCCACTGGCCGAAATCGCACTCGATCAGGTCGTCCTCGGTGCGGACCGGCACGTCACCGTCGAGCGCTTCGGTGATCGCCGCCGCGGTGGCCGTACACCTGGACAACGGTGAGCTGAGCACGGCCGCGACGGACGGGGCCAGCGCGGCCACCCGGGCGCCGGTGGCCAGGGCCTGGGCCCGGCCCTTCGCGGAGAGTGGCACGTCGCCGCGGCCGGAGTAGCGCCGCTGCTCGGTGTACTCGGTCTCGCCGTGCCGGACCAGGATCAGCCGGGTGGCGGTGAACGACGGCCGCGGCTCCCACGAGGCCGGGGCGGTGGCCGGGTCGCTGCCCGTCGCGGGCGTCGCCGGGGGTTGGCCCGTCGTCGGGGTCCGCGCGGGTCGGCCGGCGGCGGCGTCCATGGCGGCGTTGGCGAGCGCGTCGGCGTGCCGGTTCTGCTCGCGGGGGATCCACGCGAACCGGACCGCCGTGAACCGGCCCACCAAACCGGCCGCCTCGGCGGCGAGGGGTCGCAGGCCGGGGTGCTTGATCTGCCACCGGCCGCACATCTGCTCGACCACCAGCTTGGAGTCCATCCGGACGTCGACCTCGGCGGCGCCCAGCTCGGCGGCGGCGGTCAGCCCGGCGATCAGTCCCTGGTACTCGGCGACGTTGTTCGTCGCCGTGCCGAGCGACTCGGAGCGCTCGGCGAGCACCTCGCCGGTCTCCGCGTCCCGCACCACCGCGCCGTAGCCGGCGGGGCCGGGGTTGCCCCGGGAACCGCCGTCGGCCTCGATGCTGACCACCCGCGGGGCCACGACCTACAGACCCGACTCGTTGGTGCGGACCATGATCCGCCGGCAGTCCTCGCAGCGGACCACGTCGTCCGGGGCGGCCTTGCGGATCCGGGCCAGGTCGGCGCCGGACAGGTCCAGCCGGCAGCCGCCGCAGCGGCTCATGGTGAGCAGCGCGGCTCCCAGCCCGGTGTCCGCGCGGATCTTGTCGTAGAGGGTGACCAGGTCGGCCGGGAGGTCGGCGGCGAGCGGCTGACGGGCCCCCCGCTTGAACTCCTCCTCCTTGGCGATCTCGGCCATCGCGTCGTCGCGGCGCTGCTCGGTCACGGCCCGCTTGTCCCGGGTCTCGGCCAGTCGCTGCTCCACGCCGTCCAGGACGCCCTGCGCGGTCTCGCGCTGCTCCATCAGCTCCAGCTCGGCGTCCTCCAGGTCGCCCTGGCGCCGGTTCAGCGAGACCAGCTCGTGCTGGAGCGCCTCCAACTCGCGGGCCGGGCCGGTGCCGGCGGCGAGCCGGTTCTCGTCCTTCTCCTTGCGGGCGCGGACCTGCTCGACGTCCTTTTCCAGCCGGGCGATGTCCCGGTCCAGGTCGTCGACCGCCACCTGGGCGCGGACCCGCTCATCCTCCAACGACGACAACTCCCGGGCCAGCGACTCCAGTTCGGCCCGCTCCGCAAGCGTTCGCCTCCGGTGCGCGAGCTGGGCGAGGTTGGTGTCGATCGCCTGGAGGTCGAGCAGGCGGCGCTGCACCTGAGGGTCAGCCTTCACGGTCGGGCTCCTTGTCGTCCACAGCGGGTGCGGCGGCGTGCACGGTCCACGGGTCGGTGTCCAGGTCGGACACCAGCGTCTCGACGCCCAGCGCCTCCCGCAGGAGGGCGGCCAGGTCGTCCAGCCACGGTCGTTCGGTCGCCCAGTGGGCGGCGTCGATCAGGGCGGGACCATCGGCAGCGAGGTGCTCGCCGGCCGGGTGGTGCCGCAGGTCGGCGGTGAGGAACGCGTCCACCCCGGCGGCGGTCGCGGCGCCGAGGAAGCTGTCCCCCGACCCGCCGCTGACGGCGAGGGTACGAACCATACGCCCGGGATCCCCCGCCGCGCGAACTCCCCAGGACGTGACGGGGAGCACCGCGGCCGCGTGCCGGGTCAGCTCGGCGAGAGTCATCGGCTGGGGCAGCTCCCCGATCCGGCCGAAGCCCCGGTCGTCGCCGTGGGCGGCCGAGCCGGGCGCGGGCCGTTGCAGCGGGCGCAGCCCGGTCAGCCCGAATCGGGCGGCGAGGGCGTCGGAGACGCCCGGGGCGGCCACGTCGGCGTTAGTGTGCGCCGCGTAGAGCGCCACCCCGGCCCGGATCAGCTGGTGGATGATCCGGCCCTTGAAGGTCGTCGGAGCCACCGAGGAGACCCCGCGCAGCAGCAGGGGGTGATGCGCGACGATCATGTCCACGTCGGCGGCGAGCGCCTCGGCGACCGTCTCGGGCACCACGTCGACGACGCAGAGCACCCGGCGGACCGGGGCGGCCGGCTCGCCGAGCACCAGGCCCACCCGGTCCCACTCCTCGGCCCAGGCCGGTGGATAGCGCCGTTCCAGCTCGGCCACCACCTCGGTCACCGTGGGGGCGGATCTGCTAGTGCTCACGGCGGGCCAGCTTACCGGCGCGGGGGCGGTCCAGCGGTGACACCCGGCCCGGCCGCGTCGCGGGCAGGCCGTACGGGTGAGCGTCAGGCAGCGCTCACGGAGACGGCGTCCAGGGCGGCGAGCGGCATCCTCCACGGGAAGGTGTGTAGGTACTGCTCCCCCGTGCCCGGCGGATGCAGGGCGATCACGTGGTCACCGAAGAGCACCGCGACGCCCCACTCGGCCAGCCGGGCCACCCCGGCGCGGAACGCGGGGTGGGCAGCCATCGCGGCGTTGGTGTACGGCACCGCGACGATGGGGACGCCCTTGCCCTGCGCCTCGACCAGCAGCCCGAGCGCCAGGGTGTCGGTGATCCCGGCCGCCCACTTGTTGACCGTGTTGACGGTGGCCGGGCAGACGATCATGGCGTCGGCGGGCGGCAACACGTCCGGGTCACCGGGATTCTTGTAGTGCGTCCGCACCGGGTGGCCGGTCTGCCGAGCCAGTGCGGCCTGGTCGACGAACTTCGCCCCGTCCGGGGTGACGACCACGCAGACGTCCCAACCATCCTGCTGCGCAAGGTCGACCAGGCGACCGATGTGCCGGGCCAGCGGTGAACCGCAGGCGATGACGTAGAGCACCTGGCGGTGCCCGCTGTGGCGTGCTGAACCGGCCATCAGACCGGCTCCGCGCTCATACCCCTACTCCCATGTGCTCAGCCAACTCCGCTACCGGAGAAGGCGGCGCACCACGTGTGCGACGAAGGATGTCCGACATCACCTCGTGGGCGATCGGCCGGCAGCGGACCTCCGACGGAGCGAGTCGGTCACCGAGCAGCAGCATCTCGCCGGCGTTCGCCACGTCGCCCAGTTGGGCGTACCCGCGGGCGATGTCGAGCAGGTGGTGGGCGCGACGTTCGGGCAGCAGCGCGTTGAAGGCGGGCTCCGCGATGCGCATCTGGTGCACCTCCACGGCCCGACCCCCGTCACCCAGCTCCACCGCGGCGGCGGCCCGGTGCAGTTCGACGTTCGTCGGGCCGAACGACGTCCAGTAGTGGTTGTGGTCGCCGCCGAGCAGCGTGGCGGCCTCCTGCGCGCAGTTGATGAGGTCGTCAACGCTCGCCGTGTCACCGATGCGCGACGCGGCCATCGCACCCTGGAGCAGCAGCATCCCGTAGACGGAGAGGCGGGCCGGGGTGACGTCGTTGCTCCCGCCCGGGGCCAGCCGGTTGGCGATCTGGACGTTCAGCTCCAGCGCGGGGCGGGCCCGGCCCATCGCGACGAGCGCGTTGCAGACCCGGGTGGTCGCGATGCCGGCCAGCAGAGGGTCGTCGGCCCGCTGGGCCACCGCCATCGACCGGTCGGCGGCCAACCAGGCGAGGTCGCACTCGCCGAGCTTGCGCAGCACCGACGAGGCGATCTGGTAGACCTGCCCGAGCAGGTGGGCCGCCTCGGGTGCCCGGTCACCGCCGTAGGCGGCGTCGGCGGCCTGCGCGTCGCGCAGCAGCTTGGGCAGCGCCCGGGTGAGCATGCCGTAGCGGCCGTACTGGTAGGTCAGCCAGGCGTGGTTGACGGCCTTGCGCAGGTCGTCCAGCGGCGGCGGACACGGCACCGCGTCGAAGTACGCGCTCATCGAGTCGTAGCGTTCCAGCGCCGCCCGGATCTCCTGCACCTCGACCTGGTCGATGCAGTTCAGCGCGTCGGTGCGGCGCTCCGGGTCCTTGCCCAGCAGGAGCTGCACGTCGACCTGGAGGATGTCGGCGATCTCGTAGAGGACGGAGAACTTGTCCAACCGGCGGACGCCGCGTTCGACCTTGTCCACCCAGCTCTTGGACTTTCCCAGCCGGTCGGCGAAGACCTGCTGCGACATCTTGCGGCGCCCCCGCCAGTACGCAACTCGCCGTCCTATGGGTAGCTCGTCCATCTGCCCATCCTCCCCTGCCGCCGCCGACCGATCGAGCCGGGGCGATGTCCGCGGGTGCGACGACTCTCGTTCGTCTTCAGGTTTTCGCTGGTCGCACACGATGTACGTCAGCCGTACAGCCAGTCCTCGTACTTTTCGTGCAAGTTGCACGAGCCGTTCGTCAACCTCAACGATCGTGGGTTACGGCAGTGACGGTGCTCGACATGCGACCTGGCGAACGCCGGGCCCGACGAGGGGAGATGGCACACATGTGGGGGAACGTCGGACCGCGCGTCGCCGAACTGTCGCCGCTGGAACGAGTCCGGCTGCGCCGGGTCGCCATGCGGTACGCCACACACGGGTGGGAGGTCACGCCGGGGGCCTGTCTGGCCCGCAGCCGTTTCGTCTGCGGCCGGGCCGGCTGTCCCACGGTGGGTTGCCATCCCGCCCTGGAGAACTGGGAGTTGGCCGCCAGCGCCGACCCGGCCCGGGTGGCCACCTGGTGGCGGAACCGTCCACACGGGGTGCTGCTGCCGACCGGCCGGGCCTTCGACGTGCTGGAGGTGCCCGCCCACCTGGGTCGGCACGTGCTCGACGCGGTGCAGATCCACCCGGCCGGCACCGGCGTACGCGGGCCGGTGCTGGTCACCCCCACCGGGCGGTGGATGTTCCTGGTCCGCCCCGGCGACCCGCTCCGGCCGGAGTTGGAGCACTGCTTCCACGTGGTCCGGCACGGGCCGGGCTCGTGGGTCCCCGCGCCGCCCACCCGGCTGCCGGAGGGCACGGTCCGCTGGGCGGTCGCCCCCGAGCAGGCCCGCTGGCAGCTGCCGGATTCGTACCTCGTGCAGAACACGTTGATCGGAGCGCTGCGCGCCGCCGGGGTGACGCTCGCCCCCGACCTGCTCCCCGGCCACCTGCCACTGCCCCGACGAGGCATGTGAGACGTGCCGGGCCGACGATTCCATCAGGTGCCCGACAGCGTCGCCGGGGCGCCGGTCCTCGTTGACAGGGAGACGGCGCGAACGCGCGCCACGAACGGGGGAACGATGTCCACGAACGACAGAGCGCCTCATCCCGGCGGCACCGAACCGCCCCGCCGCAGCCACCCACGCCACCGGTGGGCCGGCACCCGGCCGTCCGGCTCGCGTCCCGGCCGCCCACGCCCCACCGGCTCCCGACCGGCCGGCACCCACCGACCGGTCCGCTAAACCCACCCCCCACCCCTCAGCCCTCAGCCCTCAGCCCTCAGCCCTAGCCCCCGCGATCTTGCACTTACTGCCCCGACAATTCCCGCAAAACAGGACGAATGAAAGACAGGAACTGCAAGATCGCGGGGGCAGGGGCAGGGTAGGGCTGGGGCGGGGTAGGGGCGGGGTAGGGCAGGGGTGGGGCAGGGCGGGTAGGGGCGGGGTAGGGCTGGGCAGGGGCTGGGTAGGGGCGGGGGTTAGGCGGTCAGCGGCAGGCCGACGGAATGGTACTGGCGGGCATCGTCGGTCACCACCGCGTGGGTGTGGTCGTCGAGGCCGTTCAGCCAGCCGAGGCCGGGTGTCCCCATGGCGAGGGCTGCGGTGGCGTACGCGTCGGCCACACCGAGGTCCGTGCCGACCACTGTCACCGAGCGCAACCCGCTGGCCGGGGCGCCCCGGCGCGGGTCCAGCACGTGCCGGCCGCGCTCGTAGACGCCGGACGTGGCCACCGCCAGGTCGGTGCCGGTGAGCACCAGGCAGGTCGCCATGGCGTCCCAGGGGTGCCGGATGCCGACGCGCCACGGCGCCCCCGCCGGGGAGGAGCCGCGCACCCGCACGTCACCGCCGGCGTTCACGCAGTGGTTGGCGGCACCGGCGGCGAGCAGGCGGTCCGAGGCGACCTGAGCGGCCCACCCCTTGACGAAGCCGGACGGGTCGAGCCGCCCGGTCGCGTACGCGTCGAAGAACCCGTCGGTGGCACCCCACAGGTCGGCGCAGGCCTCCAGCACGAACCGCAGATCCGCGGACGCCTCGGAGAGCAGCACCTCGCCCCGGTCGAAGCGGCACACCTCGCTGTCCGGCCGGTACGTGCTGAACCGGGCGTCCACCTCGCGCATCCAGGCGAAGACCTCGTCGGCCAACTCGTGCAGGGCCGCCGGCGGCAGGTCGTCGGCCAGGTCCAGGGTGATCGCCGTACCCATGATCTGCTCGACCCGGCACAGCCCGGGTCGGATCATCGCGGCCGGCACGTCAGAACGCCTGCTCGATCGCGCCCCGCAGGGACTGCTTGTAGGAGTTGCTGGTCTCGGTGGCGCCGGAGACGGTGTTGACGTTGGCGCTCTGCTTCTGCACCACCTCGCCGCCGGTGCCGTCGTACCTGCTGCTGACGTCGTCGCTGTGGATGTCGGACTCGCCGCCGCTGGGCAGCGACAGCGAGACGGCCTCGACGATCCGGGTGCCGGAGACGACGATCTGCACCTGGACGAAGCCGTACTCGTTGTCCACGCCCGGCCCGGTGACCCGCCGCGTGGTCGACTGCGGTGCCTTGGTGGTGGTCCGCGGCGCGGTGGGAGCCTTCGTGGTGGTGCGAGGGCTGCTGCTGGGCGGCCGGGCGGTGCTCTTGCCGGGTTTGGGCGTCGACGGCGCGCTGGGCGCCACCGACGGCGTCGGTGCCCCGGCCACCCTGCTGGGGGCCGGTTCGACGGCCGGCACGCACGCCATCCTGCGGGGTGGGGTTGACCGGCTGGGCGGTCGGCAGGCTCTGGGCGACCTGGGTGGCGGCCGGCGAGCCCTTGAACACCACGAGCGCGGTGGTGCTGGCGGCCAGGCCGGTGATCGCGAGCAACGCGCGACGCATGGGGATGCCTTCCTACAACTCGAACGTGGCCAGGTGGATCTGCCGTCGGGGCACGCCGGCGCCGCGCAGCGCGCGGACCGACTGCTCCACCAGGCCGGGTGGCCCACACAGGTAGACGTCGCGCCGGGCCACGTCGGGCACCAGTTGCCGCAACCCGTCCGGGCTCATCAGCTGACGGGGACCGGGGTCGTCGCGGGAGCCGATGACGTACCAGACCGAGGTGTGCCGCTCCTGCGCCAGCCAGTCCAGCTCACGGCTGAGCAGCACGTCGGCGGGCGTACTGGCCCGGTAGATCAGGGCCGCGCCCGGCGGCAACTCCTCCAGCATCGCCCGGATCGGCGTGATGCCGCTGCCGCCCGCGATCAGCAGGGCCCGCTCGCGGACCCGGTGCGCGGCCGTGAAGGTGCCCGACGGGCCTTCCGCCCAGACCCGGCTGCCCGGGGTCAGGTCGCGCAGGTCCGCGGTGTGCGTGCCGACGACCTTGACGGTGAGCCGCAGCCAGCGGCCGTTGGCGGCGGCGGAGACGGAGAACGGGTGCGACTGCCACCAGCAGCCCCGGGTGAGGAAACGCCAGCGGAAGTACTGGCCGCCGAGCATCGTCAGTCGGCCGAGCCGCTCGCCGGTGAGATAGATGGAGATGGTGTCGGGGCTTTCGGCGACCACGTCGGCGACCCGCAGCCGGTAGCGCAAATTGAACGCCAGCGGCGCGAGCACCCGACCCCAGAGCAGGGCGGCGACCACCAGCACGTACAGCGCGATCCAACCGGTGCGCACCGGACCGGGCTTGTAGAGCTGCGCGCCGTGGGTGAACTGGTGGCCGAAGCCGAGCAGCAGGATCAGGTAGCTGGACAGGTGCAGCAGGTGCCACAGCTCGTAGGGCAGCGCCCGGCGGATCGCCCGGATGCTGCTGAACCCCACCAGCATCATGATGCCGGCGGCGACGAACGCCGAGACCATGTCCTCGTAGTCGCCGAGCAGCGTGCCGACCTCGGCGAGGATCGACTGGTTCCGCAGGTCCGAGTAGCCGACGAGGATCAGCGACAGGTGCGCCAGCACGGCGACCAGCAGGGTGGCGCCGACGTCGCGGTGCCAACGGGCCATCTGCTCACCGCCGATCCACCGCTCCAGCACCGGCAGCCGGCTCATCATCAGCACCTGCACCAGCAGCAGGTAACCGGCGATCAGGCCGCTGATCCGACCCGCCGCGGTGACGGTGGCCGCGGTGCTGCGCAGCGAACCGGCGGGGGTGCCCAGCCACCAGGGCAGCACGCTGGCGAGCAGGCCGACCAGGAGCAGCAGGCCCAGCAGCCGCCGGCCGCCGGGTCCGCGCCGGTCCGGGACCTGCGGGGGTACGGGAGCAGCCGACCGGCCGCCGTGCCGGGACGAGGTCCCGGTACGACGGCCGGCGGCGTGGGTGTGCGGGTACGTCACGCGTACAGCTTCATCGGGGCGTACTTCTGGCGGGGGAAGACCTTCTCGACCTCCGCGTTGGTGAGCCCGAACCGGCCCTGGGCCACCGCGCCGTACACGTTGAACATGTTGTTGTACTCCGGCACGTCACCGGAGTCCGGCTTGTCCAGACCGTTCCAGTCGCCGAGCAGCGAACCGGCCAGCTTCTTGCCGGAGAGGATCGTGACCACCCCACCGTGCCCGTGGTCGGTGCCGCCGGTGTTGGAGCGGATCCGACGACCGAACTCGCTGGACACCATGATCGTCACGTCGGCGGCCTGCGGACCGAGGTCGGTGAAGAAGGCCGCCATCGCGGTGGCCAGCTCGTTCAACTTGCGGTGCAGTTGGCCGCCCGCGGCGGTGCCCTGGTTCTCGTGGGTGTCGTAACCGCCCATCCCGACGGTGGCGACCCGGACGTTCGCGCCGCCCTTGATCAGCTGGGCGAGCTGCTTGAACGAGTTGCCGACGCCCTCGTACTTGACGCCCTCGGCGGGCTCGTACGGCTTGGCCGCCAACTGCTGGGCGGTGGCCAGCGCGCCCATGCCCTCCTGCACGGCCTCCTCCACCGGGTGGTTGATCCCGGTGAAGAGCCCCCGGATGGCCGCCTCGGTGGCGGCCCGGTACTTCTGGTCGCCGTTGAGCCGCAGCGATCCCACGTTGTTCAGCGACAGGGCGCCGTTGGTGCCCACCAGCGAGCGGGGCAGCGTGCTGCCGATGCCGACGCTGCGGAACGCGGTGCCCTTGCCCAGGTGGTCGACGAGGCCGTCGAGCCAGCCCCGGCCTCCGGTCTCGTTCGGCAGGCCACCCAGGTTGCAGGCGTCCGCGGCCTGGAAGTGGCTGCGCGACAGCCGCGGGTCCGAGGTCCCCGGGACGAAGCCCAGCTGACCGGCCGCCAGCCACTTCTCCAACGGCTTGAACGCGCTGGTCATCTTGAACCCGCGGGCCAGGGCCAGCGAGTCGTTGCCGAGCAGCAGGTCGGGACGGTCCTTGGCGAGCACGGGGTCGTTGTCCGGCGCGACCAGGCTCAGCCCGTCCAGGCCGCCGTAGAGGAAAACGTGGATCAGGGTGCCGGTCGGGGTCGCCGCGAACGACGCCGACGTGGTGACGAACTGGGCGGTGGCCAGGGCGGTGGCGGTGGCCGCGGCACCCACGACGAAGGTCCGGCGGGTGACGCCACGACCGTCCTGCTGGGCCTCCTCCAGATTCTCCAGGGTGCGGTAGCGGTCCCGCTCGGCGGCGCTCTCGGCGGCGACGATGTCCGCCTCCGCGCGCAGCAACGCCTCGGCCGGGTTGTCGGCCAGCCGTCGCACGTCGGGGCATTCGGGGTGCAGGGGGAAAGAGTTGTACACAGTCTTCTCCATCGGGTGCCTCACCGGAGGTGGTGCTGGGGGGAAGCGAGGATCGCCCGCGCGACGGCGGTGATGGCCCCGTTGAACGTGGCGTCGACCTTGGCAGTCGGCGGGACACCGGCCACATTGAGGATCAGGTCCTTCTCCCGCGTGCTCAGCTTCTGACCCACCAGCCGCTGGGAGAGCGCGTCCACGTACGCCCCGGCGGTGGCCGGCGGCGCGGCGACCAACTTCTCCGGGGCGGTATACGTGAAGGTGGTGCGGTAACCGCCGATGATCTCGCCCGCCTCGTTCCAGCCGTTGACCATGGTGCCGGCCGACGTCCAGGCGACGTAGACATCCGGGTAACCGTCCGGGGTGGGCTGACCCATCGGGAAGTGGCCCAGCTCGCGCAGCTTGTCGTGGATCTGCCGCAGGCCCCGGGCGTACGGGGTGCGCTTGTTGTCGCCGTTGTTGTGCTTCGGCGACGCCTCCGGCGAGACACCCAGGGTGCGGTACGTGGCGACCAGGTACTCCATCGGCCGGCGCACCTTCTGGCCCACACCGGCCCAGAACTCCGAGGAGGAGAACAGCGCCATCAACACCGGCTTGATCAGACCGTTGTTCGTGGTGTACGTCTTCGCGAGCCGGTCCACCAGGGACTTCGGCGGGGTGTCCGAGACGAACCGGGTCGCCAGGCTCTGCGCGACGTACTTCGCCGTCGACGGGTGCAGCGCGATGTAGGCGATGTACGCGTCGATCGCCGCGTCCGCCTTCTTCGGGTCCAGCGAGTCGTTGGCGTGGGTGAAACCGAGGATCTTCACCTTGCCGACGTAGTGCTGCTCGGGCTTGAAGACGTACTTGCCCTCGCGGTCGATGCCGCGGCCGGTCTGCAGCATCGCCGCCTGCCGGACGTCCTGCTCCTCGTAACCACCGTCGACGCCGACCGAGTAGAGCTCCAGGTTCTCCCGGGCGAGGTTCTCGTTGATCGCGTCCTTGCGGGAGTCCTTCTGGTTCAGGTAGATCAGCAGCGCGGGGTGCTTGTTCGCGGCGACAAGCATCTCCGGGTAGCTGCCCAGCGCGTGCTTGCGCACGACGTCCTGGTCGAACGAGTTGCGGTAGGCCTCGCCGCCGTCGAAGTCGGCGGCGACGTGCAGGAAGTCGTTCCAGAAGTCGACCATCACCTCGAACAGCTGGCGCTTGGACCAGATCTGCCGGGCGATCGTGGCGTCGACCGTCTCCCGCTCCGGCTGGGCGCCCTGGTCGTTGAGCTGGTCGCGCTGGGCGCGCAACTGCTGTGGGTCGAGCTTCAGGGTCGGCAACTCGGCGAGCTTCAGCTCGGCCTTGCTCGGCTCGATCTTGTCCGGCTCCAACTGGGCGCGGATCCAGGCGTCGATGCCCTTGCTCTTGATGTCGGCGATCACCTCGGGCGTCGGTCCGAAGGTGGCGCGCCGGGCCAGGTGCAGAATCGGGTCCTTGGCCAGCACCGTCTTGACGGTCACCTTGGTCGACGTGGCGGCGGCGGCCGGACCGGACAGGGTCCGCCCGGTCGTTGGCGCGTTCTTCTTCAACGCCTCGCCGGCCCGGGAGCCCATGTAGCTCTCGTTCTGCTCGGTGTACGTCCGCACCGTGCTGGGCTGCTGGCCGCTGGGCCGCGCCGCGGTGCCGTCGGTCACCGTGCTGCCGGTCGCGTCGCCAGCCTTCGCCGCCGCGGTCGTGTCGTCGCCGAAGAGGCCACGGATCTGCGGGGTCATGGCGAGTGCCGCGCCACCGGCGACGACGGCAGCGGTGCCGCCGAGGGCGAACACGGCCTTGCGCCGGCCGACCTTGCGACCCGAGTCGTCGTCATCGTCCAGAGCGGGCAGTCCGGCACCCGCCGGTCGCGCCGGCGCCGGCCGGCCGAGACCCTCCGGGCCGACCCACTGCGGTCCACGCGGGCCGGGGGCGGGGTGTCCGGCGTGGGCGTAACCGTCGCCGTACTGCTCGCGCGGGTCGGCCTGCGCGGGGTAGCCGCCCTGGTAGGGGTGGGGCGAGTCGTACCCGTAGGGCGCGGACGTGCTGGGGTCGCCGTAGCCGTCCGCGTTGTGGTGCTGGCGTCCGTCCCAACCGCGGTCGTCCCGCGGTCGGCGTGGTGGCACATTCTGGTCGGCCATGTACCAATCCCGATTTCTGATGAGCGCCGGAAGCTGCGACCGGGCAGGTGCGGCAGGTGCGGCGACTGTTGCCTGAGGGGGTTGCTACGGCAAGGTAACCAAGCACTCAGGTGCCTTCAAGGTGGGCTGGACACACTCGCGAGGGCACTTAAGACAGCGCTCAGTGCGGCATCGCGGTCAGGCGCCGGGCGCCGGGCGGGCGCGGAGCTTCCCAGCAGGGCGGACGCGCGGCAGCCGGGCACAGACCGGACCGCGCCGCCACACGCGACACGTTCCGCGTCGTTCACCACCACAGGCAAACTTAAGGTTTGGGTAAGCCGGACATGAGGTGACCTCACGTGGCGGAAAAGTAGCAGCAGCGGGTGAGCGTGAGCCGCCGCAGCAGCGGGTATGCCGCCGAACCGCTGAACGCGTGAGGGGAAGGCAGCGCCATGCTCAGCAAAGAGGATCAGCGCAGATTCGACCAGATCACCCGTCAGCTCCGGGAGAGTGACCCGGCCTTCTTCAACCGGCTGGACCACCGGGCCCGGGCCCGCAGGGGCCGCTACCTGATGTTGTTGACCATCGTGCTGTGGGCGTCGCTGCCGGCGATAGCCGTCTTCGCCGGTCGGTTGACCGGCGCGATCTGCGCGGTGGTGCTGGTGGCCAATGCCGCGATCATGTGGCGGTTCCGCCGCCGGTGGACGTGACGGATCACCGGTCGGCCGGGTTGAACGCCCGGTACGCGCGGCGCAACCGTTCGAGCAGTCCCGGCCCGCCGATGGCCGGCGCTGGCGCTCCGAGCTGGCGCAGCAGCAGGTCGGGGCCGGTCGCCAGCCGGGGTGGCCGATCGGGCAGCGGCACCGGCGGCATCCAGAACCGGTCCGCGGCATCGGCCAGCGGAGTTGCCGGCAGACCGGCCAGCGCACGGGCCGCACCGACGGGTGCCACGACGTCCACAGTCGAATCCTCGTCGTCCGCTTCGGACGGTGGATCGGCCGGGGCGGGTGGCAGAGCCGTTCCGGTGGCCTCGACCCGCCGGGCGCGCAACTCGTCGAGCAACTCGGCACGGGATCGACCGCGCCAGTGCAGCAGCTCGAACGGGTCCGCGTCGAACGCCTCGGCCAGCAGGTAGAACGTCGCCGCGAGGTGCTTGCACGGCACGGCGAAGTCGGGGCAGTCGCACCGCTGGGTCAGCTCGTCCACGCCGGTCGGGAAGAGCGGCGCGCCGGCGGCGACGAACAGCTCCTCCAGCTCGTCGGGGAGGTCCCCGGCAAGCAGCCGGGCGCTGAAGAACGCCTGGCCGGCCAGCTCCGCCTCGATCCGGGACCAGAGCGCGGACGGAAACGGCTTCAGCGCGATGGATGCCTGGTACGGCTGCGGCCGGGAGCCCTGCACCACCGCGCTGACCCGTCCGGGCGCGATGTCGAGCGTGAGCACCTGGCCGGCCCGCGCGTACGACCGGCCACGGGTCAGCCGGGTGCCGAGCGCGAACGACTCCAGCACCTCCAGGAACCGCCGCGACCACCAGGAGCGACCGATCGCCCCTCGGGCGCTGCGTGCCCGCAGTCCCCCGTCGACCCGGCGGGGGCGCCCGTAGTCGGCGAACCGGTCGGTACTCGGCTGGCTCACGCCAGCGCTCCGCTGCGCTCCGCGCCGGCGTGAGGCACCACGTTGCGCCTGATGGTGCGCGTGCTCCGCTCGCTCACTCCACCACCGCCCCGGCCTCCAGGGCGAACAGGTCCCGCAACTGACCGGTGGACAGCTCGGTGATCCACTGCTCGCCGGTGCCGACCACCCGCTCGGCGAGGCTGCGCTTGTCCGCGATCATCGCGGCCACCTTCTCCTCGACCGTGCCGGCGCAGACGAACTTGCGGACCTGCACCCGTCGACGCTGCCCGATCCGGAACGCCCGGTCGGTGGCCTGGTCCTCCACCGCCGGGTTCCACCAGCGGTCCACGTGCACCACGTGGTTGGCGGCGGTCAGGGTGAGCCCGGTGCCACCGGCCTTGAGGGAGAGGACGAACAGCGGCGGACCGTCCGCCGACTGGAAGCGCTGCACCATGGCGTCCCGTTCGGCCTTACCGAGGCCGCCGTGCAGGAACAGCACCTCCCGGCCGAACCGCGCCGACAGGTGACCCCGCAGCATCGCGCCGAACTCGGCGTACTGGGTGAACAGCAGTGCCCGCTCCCCCGCCGCCAGCACCTCCTCCATGATCTCGGTGAGCCGGGCCAGCTTGCCGGAGCGGCCCTCCAGCGGCGAGCCGTCACGCAGCAGTTGGGCCGGGTGGTTGCAGACCTGCTTGAGGCGGGTCATGGTGGCCAGCACCAGGCCGCGTCGCTCGATGCCGTCGCTTGTCTCGATCCGGGCGAGCATGTCGTCCACCACCACCCGGTACAGGGCGGCCTGCTCGGCGGTGAGGTTGCAGAGCACCTCCATCTCCAGCTTCTCCGGCAGATCCGAGATGATCGACGAGTCGGTCTTGAGCCGGCGCAACACGAACGGCCCGGTGATCCGGCGGAGCCGTTCGGCGGCCTCGGCGTCGCCGTGCCGTTCGATCGGCTCGGCGAACTGTTTGCGGAACGTCACCGCCGGACCCAACAACCCCGGATTCGCGAACTGCATGATCGACCACAGGTCGGCGAGCCGGTTCTCCACCGGCGTACCGGTCACCGCCACCCGCTGCCGGGCGGGCAGCGCGCGGACCGCCTCGGCCTGCCGGGTCGACGCGTTCTTGATCGCCTGCGCCTCGTCCACCACCACCCGGTGCCAGTCGATGCCGGCCAGGTCGGCGGCGTCGCGGGCGGCCACCGAGTAGGTGGTGACGACCAGGTCCGCGCCGTGCGCGGCCGCGGTGAACTCCGCCCCCCGCGCCCGCTCCGCCCCATGGTGTACGTGAACCCGCAGCTCCGGGGTGAACCGGGCCGCCTCCCGCTGCCAGTTGCCGACCAACGACATCGGACAGACGAGCAACGTCGGTCCGGCCTCCGGTGGGTCCCCGGCGAGCAGCGCGAGCAGTTGCACCGTCTTGCCCAGCCCCATGTCGTCGGCGAGCACACCGCCCAAGCCAAGTGAGCGCAGGAATGCCAGCCAGGCCAGCCCGCGCTGCTGGTACGGCCGCAACGTCCCCTGGAAGCCCGGTGGTGGGTCCAGCGGGGTGAGCCGACGCTCGACCGCACCGGCGAGCAGGTCGCCCAGCGCCCCGTCGGCGGTCACCTCCAGCACCGGCAGCGCCCCGGTGGCCTCGCCGTCGGCCAGCCCGAGGCGGAGCAGGTCGGCGACGGTCAGCTCGCCCGCCGAGCGGAGCAGCCGCAGACCGGCGGCGAGCCGCCCCGGGTCCAGCTCGACCCACCGGCCGCGCAGCCGTACCAGCGGGGTCTTCATCTCCGCCAACGCGGCCAGCTCCTCGGCGGACAGCGGCTGGTCACCGAGGGCGATCTCCCAGCGGTAGTCGACCAGGGCAGCCAGACCGACACCGGCCTCCATGCCACCGACCGTGCCGGGCGCGGTGCGGCTGCGGGCCCGCAGCCGGGCGCCGAGCCGCGCCGACGAGCGCTGCCACCAGGACGGCAGCAGCACCCCGAAACCGGCCGCGTGCAGCACCGGAGCGCCCTCGCTGAGGAACCGGTGCGCCCCCTCGACGTCGAGGTCCATCGCCTCGGGGGCGGCGGTGCGCAGCGCGGCGTCCAGGTCCGGCCAGAGCCGGCTGGCCCGGCCCAGCTCGGCGAGCAGCGTCTCCTGCGGGCTGGTCGTCCGGCCGGCCAGGCCGCCGAGCGTCTGCGGCGCCCGCCAGACCTGCCCGGCGTCGACGTGCAGACCGGGCTCGTCCGCGGCCTGCAACCCGAACTCCAGCCGCCAACGCCCACCGCCCACCGACTCGACCGGCACCGGCACGATGTCGTTCGGTGCCGGTCGGGTGGCCAGGATCGGTTCGGTGACCTCGTCCGGAGCCGGCTCCACCAGCCGGAAACTGGCCCGCACCGGGCCGCCGGCGGCGTCCCGCTGCCAGGCGTCCAGCTCCTCGCGCAGCGTGGTCAACGCCGTGGGATCGACGGTGAAGTCACGCTGCGGGCCGGCGAGCGCCGCCAACCAGGCCGGTGCCGGGCCACCCGGGCGCAGTCCCCGGGCCAGGGTGGTGGTCGCCAGGGCGGCCCGCGCGGCGGCGTCGGTGAGCGCGTCGAGCGCATCCGCGACGACCTCGGCCGCAGTCAACTCGCTCCCACCCGGACCACCGGCCAAGGCCGCGATGCCGGCCGGGTTGAGGCCGGCGGAGTCCACGGCGGCTCGGGCGGCTGGCGGCAGGGCCAGCGCCAGCGAGCGCGCCCAGGCGGCGTCGGTGCCGGTCAGCAGCGGACGCCAGACCGCCTGGGCCGGCACCTGCGCGGAACCGCCCGACGAAGCCCCTGCGGCCGTGCCACCGGCCGTCGCGGCGACGCCGGGCAGGACTCGGCCACGGGTCACCAGGTCGGCGGCGAAGTCGGCCAGTTCGGCGAGGTGGCGCAGGGTTGACCCGGGCACCGCCGGGAGGTCGTCCAGGGCGCGGAGCAGCGAGAGCGCGTCGTCTGGGGCGTACACCAGCACGGGGACGCGCCACCCGGCCAGGGTGAGCCGGCCGCGGGCCGGGGGTGCGACGGCGGTCCGGATCAGCTCGGGCGAGTCGACCGGCGCGCCCGCCCGGGTGGGCAGGGTGAGCAGCGCGGTGCCGGGGTGGGCCGGTTCGGCGGCCTCGGCGAGGACGGCGACCAGGTCGGCGTGCCCGGCGGCGAAAGGGTGCGGGCGTTCCCGGGGCGGCCGGCCGGACCGGGTCGGCGCCTGTGGCGCGGCGCTGTCCTCGGCCCAGACGACGAGGCCGCCGGTCGAGTCGTCGCCGGGCAGCCACAGCCCGTGGATGACCAGCACCTGCTCCTCCTCGTCGCCGCCCGCGCCCAGGATAGGCGGCCCCGGCGCGACCCTCGCGCACCCCGGCGCACTCCTCGCGCGATCTCGCACACTCCTCGCGCGATCTTGCAGTTTCTGTCGGCGATCCGTGCCGTATGCCCGTTATGCCGCGACAGAAAGTGCAAGATCGCGGGGTTCGGGGTTCGGGGTTCGGGGTTCGGGGTTCGGGGTTCGGGGTTCCCGGGTGATCAGAGCGCGCCGGACTCGCCGTCGGTCAGCTCGCGCAGGATGTCGGCGTGACCCGCGTGCCGGGCCGTCTCCTCGATCAGGTGCACCAGGATCCAGCGCAGCGACACCTCGCCGAGCTGTGGGTGCGGCACCACGTGGTCGAGGTCGAAGCGGGCGGCGACCGCCCGCGATCGGGCGCAGGCCCGCTCGTACGCCTCGGTGAGCTCGACAACGGTGTCCTGGTCACCGCGCGTGAAGCTCGCCACCGCATCCTCCTCCGAGGTCAGGTAGACGTCGCCCGGTTCGGGGGCCAGCAGGGTCGGGAACCAGTTCCGCTCGACCAGGGTCAGATGCTTGACCAGCCCGGCGAGCGTGGTCGCCGAGGGCACCAGCCGTCGGCCCGCGTCGGCGTCGGAGAGACCGCGCAGTTTGCGCAGCAGCACGGCCCGGTGGAAGTCGAGGAACGAGTCCAGTACGGCGCGCTCCTCGCCGGTACGGGCGAGCACCGGGCCGAGCGTCGGATCGATCGTCTGCTCCATCCGCCGACCCTAGCCACGGGTCGGGTCGCCCGCTGCCCCGCTATCCGCTGCGGGCGGGCGGCACGACGGGCAGGATGGGCGCATGGCTTCATCCGTGCGGATCCTTCTCGTCGGCGGCACGGCGGACGGGCAGACCATCACCGTCGAACTGGACAGCAACGGCCGTCCACCGCTGACCCACCACCACCTCGGCTCGGGTGGGCTGGCGCAGGCGCAGATCTACGAGCTGGAGACCGCCCAGGAGGAGGCCCGCGAGTGGCGCTACCGGTGGACGGGTCCCGCCGTGTGACCGCCCACTCAGACCCGGGTGAGGGCCTGGCTGCGCAGGCCCTCCAGCACCCCGCGGGTGACCTCCGAGGTGCCCCGCGCCTGCTCGCACACCTCGGCCACCCGTCGGGCGGTGGCCTCCGCGCGTTGCTCCCGCTCGTCCCACAGCCGGTCGACCTCGGCCAGCAGCGGCCCCTCGACCTCCCGCTCCACGCCGCGCAGCGCCGGCACGCCGAGCCGCTGGGCCAGGTCGAAGACCTTGCCGGCGTACGGCAGGGGCAGGAACGGTGTGCCGACCATCGCCGCGAAGATCAGGAAGTGCAGGCGCATGCCGACGGCCAGGTCGAAGTGGCGCATCAGTCCGAGCACCTGCTGCGGCGAGTAGGTGCCGTGCAGGATCCGACCGTGATCGGCGGCGACCATGTGGGAGAGCACCCCGTGGGCGTGCCGGATGTCGTCGCGTTCCATCGGCACGAACAGCACGTACGCGTCGATCCGGTGCACCAGGAAGTCACCGATCTGGGCCAGCAGCCGGTGGTAGCCGTCCACGTCGAGCCGCTCGGCGGCCCGCCCCGGCTCCCGCACGCTGATCCCGACCAGCCGCTTACCGACCGGCACGCCCTCCTCGGCGAGCAGGTGGGCCGGGAAGTCCTCGGGTTGCAGGAGGAACGCCGGGTCGGCGGTGACCGTGATCGGATTGAGCAGACCCGCCTCCTCCAGCACCATTCGGGACTCCTGGTCACGGACCGTCACCTGGGTCGCGCCGGAGAGCGTCTCCCGGACCATGCCGGTGTCCACCGCGTCGCTGAGCGGCCCGACCCCCACCGCGTACGTGATCAGGGGCAGGCCGCGTTCTTGGGCGACCCGGACCACCCGCAGGTAGCGGCGGGCCTCCCGGTCGTAGAGGATGCCGCCGCCACCCAGGATCAGCAGGTCGAGTTGGGCCAGAACGAGGGCGGAGTCGGTGCGGCTGACGCCTTCCCAGGGCACCGCCTCGACGTCCGGGTGGGCGGCCCGCGTGTGCTCCGGGTTACGGGAGAAGACGATGATCCGGGCGTTTGGTTCCTGCGTCCGCAGATCGGTGAGCAGGCCGGTGAGGATCGCCTCGTCGCCGAGGTTTCGCCCACCGTACGAGCCGAGCACACCGATCGTCAGTCCGGCACCGTGCGTCATCCGTCGCTCCTCCCCAGGTGCGGTCCGCGCCGGTTTCCCGCTGGGCAGGTGAACAGTCCTGCCGAGGGGACCAGCCTGGTTCGCCCCGGGCCGCGCCGGCGGCTCAGCCTGCCCCGGCGATCCGCTTCGACATCTGTTGCGAGGTGACCTCGAAGCCGAGACTGCGGTAGAGCCCGATCGCGACGGTGTTCGTACCGAAGACGTTCAGACCCAGCTCGGGCACCTCAAGCTGGGCGAGTTCGGCCTCGATGAGCTGGATCATCCGGCGTGCGTACCCGCGTCCCCGGTGCGCGGGATGCACCTCGATGTTGTCGATCCGGGCCTGGCTCGGGGCGGCCGACGTCGGCAGTCTCACCCAGATCCAACCGACCTCGGTGTCGCCGACCCGGCCCAACCGCAGCAGCGCCCCCTCGCTCGCCGCGCCCGCCGGCAGCGACTCCCGGATCTGGGTGACCGACCGCTCGTGAGCCGCCTCCGGCGTCAACCCCGAGTGCGCCACTAGGTCCTCGGCGTACCCCTGCTCCAGCGCCCCGAGCAACCGGACCAGGTCCTGCTCGGTCATCGGTGTCAGCGTCAACTCCACCGGATCCCCCTTCGTCGTCGCCGGGGAAGAGTGCAGCAGATCCGACCCGGGTACGCCAGCGGGTTCGCCGGTTGGCGACGGGTCCAGGTGGTGCGCCAACTGCGTCAGGTCGTCGAGGCGCAGGTCGCCGTCGAGCCCTTTCAGCGCGGCGGTCATCGCCCCGGCGGCCCGCCCGGCCCGCAGGCCCACCTCGGCGTCCTCGACGACCAGACACCGTGTCACGGGTACGCCCAACAGGGCGGCGGCATGCCGGTAACCCTCCGGATCCGGCTTGCCGACACGCACGTCCTCCACAGTGACGAGCACGGGAGCGCTGATGCCGGCGGCACCGAGCCGAGCCTCGGCCAGCCGCCGGTCGGCGCTTGTCACCACCGCCCAGGGCAGCTCCAGCCGGGCCAGCGCCCTCAGCAGGTCGCGCGTCCCGGGGGTGGCCACCACGTCGGCCAGGTCGTCGTACTGCAACGCGAGTTGCCGTGCCGCCGCCGCGACGACCGTGGTGTCGTCGAGCGCGGGCAGCAGGCGGCGGATGGTCCGGTCCGCGGGGCTGCCATGGGCGATCGTCAACGCGGCCGCCGGGTCGACCCCGTACTCGGCGGCCCAGCGCTCCCAGGCCCGCTCGACGGCGGCGTCGGAGTCGACGAGGGTGCCGTCCATGTCGAACAGCACCGCGCCAATGCCACCCAGCCCCACGATCACCTTCCCCGTCGCCCGGTCCCCCCAGACCACCCTCCCCCGCCCTCCACGATCTGCGCAACTTCGGTGATCCTGCTGTCTCGTCGGCCGTTGCGGCAGCAGGATCCCTGAAGTTGCGCAGCTCGGTGGGCTGGGTGCGGTCGCGGGTATCGGACCTGGGGGTCGGAACGAGGGGTCCGATCGCCGCCAGACGGGGAGGTCGGCACGGCCACATGATCGTTTGCATGACGACACTCAACGACAAGGTCGCCCTGGTGACCGGTGGCTCCCGCGGCATCGGGGCCGGCATCGCCCTGCGCCTGGCTCAGGACGGGGCCGACGTGGCGTTCACCTACCGACAGGACGCGGAGCGGGCCGCGACAGTGGTGCGGCAGATCGAGGCGCTCGGCCGGCGAGCGCTGGCCGTCCAGGCCGACGGCGCCGACCCGAGCGCCGTGCGGGACGCGGTCGACCGGACGGTCGCCGACCTGGGTCGGCTGGACATCCTGGTGAACAACGCGGCGGTCTTCCTGGTCGGCGCCGTGGACGAACTGGGCATGGCAGAGGTGGAGCGGACGATCGCGGTGAACATCCGGGCGCCGTACGTCGCCGTGCAGGCGGCGCTGCGGCACCTGGGCGAAGGCGGACGGATCATCAGCATCGGCAGCAACGTCGGAGAGCGGGCCGTCTTCCCCGGGCTGACGCTCTACTCGATGAGCAAGACCGCTCTGGTCGGCCTGACCCGGGGCCTGGCCCGCGAGCTGGGACCACGGGACATCACCGTCAACCTGGTCAACCCCGGGCCGACGGACACGGACGCCAACCCGGCGGACGGACCGAACGCGGCGGCCATCAGCGGATTCACCGCCGTCGGCCGCTACGCTCGCCCCGCCGACATCGCCGCCACCGTCGCGCACCTGGCCAGCCCCGAGGCCGGCTACGTGACCGGCGCGGTGGTCAATGTGGACGGCGGCTTCACCAGCTGAGGACCCGGGCGGCGTCGCCAGAGGGCGCGGCGACGCCGCCCGGGTCCTCAGGTTTCGACCCTCCGGACGGCTTGACCGGACGGCATAGGGTGCCGGCCATGCCCCTGCGCGCGGCACGCCTGCTGGTCTGGCCCTTCGCCGTGGCCGCGTTCGCCCTGCGGGTGTGCGCCGAACTGTGGTTCAAGCCGGTGACCTGGCGGATCGACCCGAGTGGCGTCGCCTTCCTGGCGTGGATGGCTGTCCTCTCCGGCACGCTCCTGGTGCCGTGGGTCGGCTACGCCCTCTTGACCAGACGCAACCGGCGGCCCGCGACCTGGCTGGTGGACCCGCAGCGGCACCGCTTCGTCGCGCCGGCGAGCCCCACGTGGATGGGCTCCTGGTCGATGGTTCTCGGCTGGATCGCGGCGGCCTTCGTGCAGACCGAACGGATCGCTGGCGGGGACCGCGCGCAACTCGTCCAGATACCGGGCGCGCTGGCGCTGGCCACCGCTGTCGCGGCCGTCGTCCTGGGCGGTATCGCGCTCACCCTGCTGCTGAACCGGCCACTGCTCACTCTGGACCGACATGGCATCACTGATCAGGGCCTCGTCAGGCGGACCTTCCTGTCCTGGGATCGCCTACTGCCGGGCGGTCCGCCTCCTCCGCCCCGCTGGGCCGCGAGCATCCCCCTGATGCGGTTGGCCCCGGCGCCGGAAAAGCCGCCCCACCCGTATCCGCTGCCGGCCGGACGGCTGCACGTCGACCCGGCGTTCCTCGCGAACACGGTTCGGCAGTACGTGGAGCACCCCGAGCACCGGACGGCCATCGGCACCCAACGCGAACTGGATCGGCTGCACGTGACCCTGACGTGAACCGTCAGCGGGGCGGGTCCTCGCCGGTGAGCCCGTCGACCGACTCCCGGATCAGGTCGGCGTGACCGACGTGCCGGGCGTACTCCTCGATGAGGTCGACGAGGACCCGGCGCAGGCTCGGCACCCGGCCGTCCGGCCACGCGCCGCGGGCCAACTGCTCCGGCCCGGCGTCGGCCAGCAGCTCGGCGACGGTGGCACGGGAACGGGCCACCGCCTCCCGCCAGAGCGTGTAGAGCTGCTCCGGGGTGTCCTCGGCGGCGGAGCGCCAGTCCCAGCCGGGGTTCGCGGCCCAGTCGACCGTCTCCCACGGTGCTCCCGGTGAGCGCCCGGCCAGCTTCAGCGAGAAATAGAGATCCTCGACGAAGGCCAGATGCTTGAGCAGCCCGCCCAGGGTGATCGACGACGGGCCGAGCGTCGCCCGCAGACCGTCGGCGTCGAGCCCACCGGTCTTCCACGCGAAAGTCGCGCGCTGGCGGTCCAGGGAACCCAACAGGGTGGCGGTCTCGTCGCCCGCGACGGGTGGCTCGGGGTGACCGTGCTCGTCCGCGTTGGTCATGGTGGACGAGGCTAACGGGCCGATCGGGGCCGGTCCATCCCGCGTGGACCGAATAGAATTCCGTGGGTGAAGCCACATGTCGTTCGAGGTGGTGGCGATGCACGCCCTACGGCTCAACCTGGGCAGCAACTCCTGATGCCTGACGAAATCCTCGTCGGGCTGTGGGACAGCGGCCCGTACGACTACGGGGCATTGGAGTCCAGTTGGGTGTGCCTTCGTAGTGACGGCACCGGCTGGAGCGCGTGGGCCAACGCCGCTGGTGGCGCTTCGGTGAGCCAGTTGAGCTGGAATTGCCCCGAGGACGGCGTGTTGGAGCTGCGGTACCACTGGACCGCCTCGGGCAGCGGTCGTCCGGGCACGCCGCCCGACCTGGTGGACATCGACGAGGAGGGCCCGGACGACTCGCTGGTGCGGACCCGCTTCGTGGTTCGCCGCGACACCCCACCGCTGCTGGATTCGCCCGTCACCGGCCTCCACCTCGACGCAGCCGTCGAGTTCTCGCATCGCTTCGCGATCGTCACCCGGGACCTGGCGGATCCCGCACACTGACGCGCATGGTCCGTCCCCGGGGGCAGACGTCAGGGCAGTTCGTAGCCGGCTTCCTCGACGGCGGCACGCACCTCGGCGATGTCGAGAGGTCGGTCGCTCGTCACCGTGGCGGTGTCGCCTTCGACGTCCACTGCCACGTCGGTGACACCGGGAATCTGTTCGATCTGCTCGGTGACAAAGCCCGCGCAGTGCCCGCAGGCCATACCGATCACGTGATAGCTGCTGACGGTCATGCCGACGGCTGTCCCTCGTCGGTGGCTCGGACGGGCACGGGACGGGTGAGCATGTGCGCCTGGCGCATCCGCCCGTCGGCGGCGAACTGCCCGAAGAAGTACACGTCCACGCTGCCCTCCCGTTTGGAGGTCTGGAAGTGCAGGGTGTAGCGGGCGGCGATCCGGCCCCCGTCGGCGATCGCCTCGTGCACCTCCCACCGCGCGCCGGTCTGGTGCCTGCGGGCCGGGCGGGTGTGCGCGACGAGCTTTGCGCGGTCCATCAGGTGGCCGTCGGCGACCTGCACAATGTCGGGCGTGTGATAGCGGTCCACGACCGTCGCCGGATCCTCGTCGCCACAGGCCAGATCGTGCATGAAAGAGGTGAAGAAGTTGGCGATGAACTCCTTCGGACTGATGCCATCGAGACCACCCATGTCACCACCATCGCTCGCGATCCGGCGAATCTTTACGGCTTGTAAAATATCGATCCTCAAAACTTTGGCAAGGTGTAAGAGATGAGTGGTTCAGCGGACCAGAAGCAACGTGCCGACGCCCGCCGCAACAGCAGTGCGATCCTCGACGCGGCGGTCCGACTGCTCGACGCGCAGCCCGACGCCAGCCTCGATGCCATCGCCGGCGCCGCCGGCGTCACCCGGCAGACCGTCTACGCCCACTTCCCGTCTCGCGAGCACCTGATGGTGGCCGTCGTCCGACGGGTCACCGACGAGGCCGTCGCCGCGATGGACGCCGCCGAGCCGGACCGCGGATCCGCCACGGACGCGCTACTCCGCGTCCTCGAAGCCGGCGCACAGACCGCCGGACGCTATCCGGTCCTGATCCAGCAGATGGCGTCACTGCCGGCCAGCCCGCAGGTCGACGAGGAACGCCACGCGCCGGTCGCCGATCGGATCAACCGGGTGATCCGGCGCGGACAGGCGAGCGGCGAGTTCGACAGTGGACTCCCGGCCGGGTGGCTCACCGCGATCACCATCAAGATCGGCCACGCCCTGGGCGAGGAGGTCGACGCCGGCCGGATGTCCCGGGCCGAGGCCGCCGACGCGCTGCGTACCGTCCTGATCAGGCTGCTACGACCCAGCGGGTGATCATCTGTGTGGGCGCGGATCTGGAACCTTCCGTGGCCAGTCCGCTGCCGAGCGTTGGTCGGCAACGATGGGCGACATGGCCCGGCTGAGGAAACCGAAGACGTGCGACGACCGCCCTGGGGAGGCGCGGTGACGCAGCGCTCGCGGCACCAGCGGGGCCGGTGCCCCGTCTGTAAACGCGTCGTACCCCTCACCGCTGAGGGGGACGTCGCCCGGCACAACGGCACCATTCGTGCCTACGCCCCGCCGCAGGAGTGCCCCGGGGGTGGACAGCGAGCGGGAGCCACGGGGCCATGAGCAGAGGCGCGCGTAGTGGGCCGGGTCATCAGACGACGAGGGCCACCGGCGATCCGGCGGCCCTCGTCACGTGCCTGTCGAAGTGTGGGCGCGGCAGGTTTCGAACCTGCGACCCCCCGCTTGTAAGGCGGGTGCTCTCCCACTGAGCTACGCGCCCGGATCGCCCGTGCGGCGGGCCGGTGGCTGGCAAGCTTACCTGCTCGCCGCCGGCCCCGGCGCACGGCGTACTCCGGTCAGCCGGTCACTTCGGCCAGGGCCTTGCGCCAGCCCTGCTGGTCGCGGGCCTCGCCCGGGCCGTTCATCTCCGCGAAGCGGACCACGCCGGCCTTGTCGATGACGAAGGTGCCCCGGTTGGCGATGCCGGCGACGTCGTTGAAGACCCCGTACGCCTGGGCGACGGCGCCGTGCGGCCAGAAGTCGGCAAGCATGGGGAACTGGTAGCCCTCACGGTCGGCCCAGATCTTGTGGCTGTAGACCGAGTCGACACTGACCGTCAACACCTGGACGTCGTCGTTCGCGTACGCGTCGAGGTTGTCCCGCACCTCGCACAACTCACCCTGGCAGGTGCCCGTGAAGGCGAGCGGGTAGAAGACCAGCAGGACCGAGCGCCTGCCCCGGAAGTCCGACAGTCGGACCTCCTGGTTGTTCTGGTCCTTCAGGACGAAGTCCGGCGCCTCGGCACCAACCTCGATGGGCATGCGTACTCTCCTCGGGGGTCGAGTCGGGTTATGGCGCCAGCCGGCCACCCGACGGTGTGGACCGCCGGGCTGCGAAGCGACGCGGGCTACTTCTTGGCCTTGGCCCCTCGGCGCAGCACGAGACGTGCGCCGCTCCAGTCCCGGCCGGCGTTGACGGTCGAGGTCTGCTGCAGGCCGGCGGTGGGCGCGGACTCCGCGACCTCGCTCGGCTCGACGTGCCCGTCACGCCCCGCCTTCGGGGTGAGGAGCCACACGACCCCGTTGTCGGCCAGCGGGCCGAGGGCGTCGACGAGAAGCTCGAAGAGGTCACCGTCACCGTCGCGGTACCACACCAGCACGGCGTCGACCACCTCGTCGGTGTCCTCGTCGACCAGATCTCCAGTGCGGTCGGTCAGGGCGTCTCGGAGATCCTGGTCGACGTCGTCGTCGTACCCCATCTCCATGACGACCATCCCCGGTTCGATTCCGAACCGGTCCGCCAGGCTGCGTACCCCGTCGGCGGCCTGACCAGCGGTCGCGCTCACTGTCGCGTGCCTCCTCATCTCGTCCCTGCTCGCGGCGTCGGTGCGACGGCCGTCAGGCAAAGTCCACACAGTTGTCGGTCCGCGCGCAAGTGGCGCACCGGGTGGAACGGAATTTACCGTGCCAGCAGCGTACGGGCACCGTCGGTAATGGCTTCCGCGGAGACCAGTACGTGACGCGCTGCCGGACCTAATGGTACAAACGAGTCAACTCCCGCCACTCGACGTGCGGCACCGACATATCCGGCGTCGACCAGGGCGGCGATGACCCCCTCGCCCACCCCGCCGGATCGGCGCGTCTCGTCCACCACCAGCACCCGGCCGGTCGCCGACGACTCCCGGATGATGTCGGCCACCGGCAGCGGCGCCAGCCAGCGCAGATCCACCACCCGGGTGCCCACCCCCTCCTCGGCGAGGACCGCCGCGGCCCGCAGCGACATCCGCACCCCGTTACCGAAGGTGATGATGGTCAGGTCGTCGGCCGAGCCGACCCGGTAGACCCGGGCCCGGCCGATCGGCACGTGCCCGGACACCCACGCGCCCGGCTCCGGATAGCCGGCCAGCCACTCCCCGTCGCCCTCGGCGTACAGATCGCGCGTGTGGTAGAGCGCGATCGGCTCCACGAACACGCAGACACTGCCGTCCACCGCCGCGCTGGCCAGGCAGGTCCGCAGCATCGGTGCCGCGTCGTCCGGCCGCGCCGGCACCGCGACCACCAGACCGGGCACATCCCGGAGTACGGCCACCGAATTGTCGTTGTGGAAGTGCCCGCCGAACCCCTCCTGGTACGCCAGCCCGGCCACCCGGACCACCATCGGGTTGCGGAACGCCCCCCGCGAGAAGAACTGCATGGTGGCCGCCTCGCCGCGCAGTTGGTCCTCCGCGTTGTGCAGGTACGCCAGGTACTGGATCTCCGGCACCGGCAGCATCCCGGCCAACCCGGCGCCGAGGCCCAACCCGAGGACCGACGTCTCGTCGAGCAACGTGTCGAAGACCCGGGCCGCCCCGAAACGGTCACGCAGCCCCTTCGTCACCCCGTACACGCCGCCCTTGGCGGCCACGTCCTCGCCGAAGATCGCCATCTGCGGGTGGTCGAGCATCCCGTCCGCGAGCGCCGCGTTGATGCTCTGCGCCAGGGTCATCGGGCCGGCCAGCTCCGGTGGCTTGCCCCCGAACGCCTCCGCCCGAGCGCCGGCGCCCGGCCCACTGGCCCGCGCCGCGGCGTCGCCCACCGTTCGCGCGACCCGCACCGGACGGCGGGGCGCCAACGCCGACACCACGTCGGCCGCGGAGGCCAGCTTCGGCTCGCCCAGCACCTCCTCGGCCAGCCGGCGCACCTGCCAGCCGGTCTCGTCGTACCGGGCCAGCAACTCCTCGCCGCTGGCCACGCCGGCGTCGACGAGCAGCCGCGCGGTGGCGACCACCGGGTCCCGGTCCAGGTCCTCGGCCAGCTCGGCCGCGCTCCGGTACGCCGACTCCGCGTCCGCCCCGGCGTGCCCCATCAGCCGTACCGTTCGCAGGTGCAGCACGGCCGGCCGCCGGGTACGGCGTACCCAGGCCGCGGCCTCCGCCGCCACCGCGTACGTCTGCACCGGGTCCGCCCCGTCCGCGCTGAAGTAACGGATGCCCGGCCTGGCCCGCAGGGTGGCCTCGACCCAGCCCTCCGGTGACCGGACGCTGATGCCCAGCCCGTTGTCCTCGCAGACGAAGAGCACCGGGATGCGCAGCTTGGCGTGGTCGTACCACCCGGCGGTGTTGAACGCCGCGGTGGCACTGGCGTGGTTGACCGAGGCGTCGCCGAAGGAACACACCACGATCGCGTCCGGGGGCCACGGTGCGGCCGCCGGGGCCGCGCCACTGCCGACCCCGGTACGTCGCCCGGCGTTGTCCAGCCGGCGCAGCCGCTGCACGGCCAGCCCCATCCCGACCGCGCGGGGCAGGTGCGAGGCGATGGTGGAGGTGGTCGGCACGATGGCCAGATCGGCCCGGCCGAACACCTTGTGCCGGCCGCCGGCGACCGGTTCCTGGCTGGAGGCGACCATCCCGCGCAGCACGTCCCGGGCCGCGTCCACGTACGGCGCGAACCCGCCGGTGGGCGAGTCGGACCCGATGGGCTGGGCCTCGGTCGGCTCGGAGTGGGTCAGCTGCTCGGGATCGATCAGCGGTTCAGGGTCGGTCGACTGCTCGGTCAGGCGCTCGGTCGGGCGCTCGGTCGGGCGCTCGGTCGGGCGCTCGGTGTCGGCCAACCGCTCAGCTCCGGGCGGCACGGACCCGGGCGGCACGGACCCGGGCGGCACGGACCCGGGCGGCACGGACCCGGGCGGCACGGACCCGGGCGGCACGGACCCGGGCGGCACGGACCCGGACGGCTTCGGGTCGGCGGTCGATGCTGAGTCGGCGGCGACCTGCGCGGCGCGGACGCAGTAAAAGGCGCCGGAGCGGTAGTGCAGCAGCGCCGGATCGGTGGGGCGCAGCGCGGCGGCGACCGCGGCGTTGCCCTCGTGCCCGGCCGAGCCGATGGTGTAGAAACCCTCCCCGAAGCTTCGCAGCCAACGGCCGGCCAGGTCGAGCTGCCGGCTGGTCACCTGCGCGTCGAACAGGTCCAGCACCTGCGCGCCGGTCAGTGGGGCATCCTCGCTGAGCGGGTCGGCGGGATCACGCCGCCGCCCCGCGGCGGGCAGAGCCGCCAGGGTCTCCCGGAACCGGTCGTCGAGATCTTGCGGGGTTGTCACGTGGGACAGCATTACCGACGAGGGCCCTGGTCGCCCAGTGGGACACGGCCGGCGCGTGTCGACTCACTCCGGCCCGCAGGGCTCCAGACGGTCACCGGAGGACACCTTCCGGACCAGGTCACGAAGGGTGCTCAGCTCCCGGTCGGTCAGCCCGGACAGGAGTCGGGAGTCGGACATCACCTCGGTCACCCGGTCCCGTTCGACGCGTCCCCTCTCGGTCACCACCAACGTCTTCTGCCGACGGTCCGCGGGGTCGGTGCGGCGCTCGACCAACCCGGCCTGCTCCAGCTTGTCGACCAGCATCGTCACGTTCGACCTGTCGCAGCCCAGTCGACCGGCAAGGTCACGGGCGGGCAGCGGGTGGTCCGGGTCCAGTTCACGCAACGCCCGGGCCGCCGCCGGCGTGAGCCCCAACTCGGCGAACGCGGAGCCCTGCCGGTGACGCAGAGCGTCACTCACGTGGGCCATCCGGCGCAGCACGTCGGCCGCGAGATCAGCCCGATCCACCGGTCCACCTGCTGCGGAACCCACCTCCTGCGTCACGGCCACATCGTACGCACGCACGACGCCCGATCCCGGAGGTCAGCGATCAGGCCCGCGCACGCCGCCCACGGCGGCGACGGCCCACCTGACCCGCACGCCGCCCGCCGCTTCGACCACCCACCCGGCGAACTACGCCGACTACTCGGCGACGGCTGAACCCGGGTGGAGACTGCCGCCCGGCACGGACCGACCCCGGCAGGCACCGAACCCCGACGAGCAGCGGCCCGCGGCGGGCACCGCACCCCCGGCGGGCACCGCACCCCCGGCGGGCACCGCACCCCCGGGCGGGCACCGCACCCCCGGGCGGGCACCGCACCCCCGGGCGGGCACCGCACCCCCGGGCGGGCACCGCACCCCCGGGCGGGCACCGCACTCCCGGCGGGGATGCGGGCGGAACGGACTGGCCCGGCCTGGCCGACCATGCAGGCGAACCCTTCGCCGACAACCCGACCGGAGCCTCAAGATCTGTGCAACATCAGGGTTAGTGCTGCTTCAGCCAGCGTCGAGGCAGCACTATCGGGGAAGTTGCGCGGATCTTGAGAGCGCCCGGCGGCGATCAGCCGGCAGAGGGGCCGAATTCCCCTCTGCTCTGCGCACAATCATGGATTTAGTGGCCTCCCGCCCGCCCGAGACCACTACATCCAGGATCGAGCACGATCTTGACCCGACGCCCGACGCCCGACGCGCGAGACCCGGCGCGCGAGACCCGAGGCCCGGCGCGCGACCAGCGAGACCCGAGACCCGGCGCGCGAGACCCGGCGCGCGAGACCCGAGACCGGGGCCCCAGGCCTAGGGCAGATCAGCCGGGGAGGAACGAGAAGCGGACCTGGCGGGTCGGGTTGTCGCCGTTGGTGTCGACGAGACAGATCGACTGCCAGGTGCCGAGCGCGAGCCGGCCGCCGAGCACCGGCAGCGTGGCGTACGGGGGGACGAGCGCCGGCAGCACGTGGTCACGGCCGTGGCCGGGCGATCCGTGCCGGTGCCGCCAACGATCCGTGGTGGGCAGCAGGTCGTCCAGCGCGCTCAGCAGGTCGTCGTCGGAGCCCGACCCGGTCTCGATGATCGCCACACCGGCGGTGGCGTGCGGCACGAAGACGTGCAACAGGCCGTCGTCCTCGCCGGAGACGAACTGCTGGGCCTCGGCGGTGATATCGCGGACGGTCGGGCGTGACCCGGTCTGGACGGTGATGACGTCGCTGCGCATACGTCGCATTCTGCCGCAGGCACGAGTCAGGATCCGCCGCCACCGCCACCCGAGTCGCCGCCACCGCCACCACCGGAACCGCCTCCGGACCAGCCACCACCGTCCGACCCGCCACCGCCACCGGACCAGCCACCACCGTCCGACCCGCCACCGCCACCGGACCAGCCACCACCGTCCGACCCGCCACCGCCGTCCGACCCGCCACCGCCACCGGACCAGCCACCACCGTCCGACCAGCCACCACCGTCCGACCCGCCACCACCGTCGGACCCGCCACCGCCGTCGGACCAGCCCTCGACGCCGGTGCCGCTCCCGTAGTCGCTCGTGCCGCTCCCGTAATAGGTATATGGGGTGTAGGTGTCGTCGTGCCTGCGGCGCTGAGCCGGCACCGGCAGCGCCCTCGCGGGGGCACCCAGGCCGCTGCGCGCCTGGACCGCGCCGAACACCACGGCGGCCAGACCGAAGATCACGACCGGGAGTACGGCGGGGTCACCCGACAGCAGCACCAACGTTCCGGGAATCGCCGCGAGGGTCCCGACCGCCAGAAGCGCACCGCCCGCAGCCACTCGTCGTCCGTTCATGGCGTCACGATAAAAGGCCCAGACAAGGGGTCGAGGGCATTCCGTAGCACTAAGTTACCGGTGGGTACCTGTGTTCAGCATCGCGTCCGGGGGACCTAGACGTGACGAGGGGTGCCACCAGAGGGCAGGATGGCGCTAGAGACCTATCCCACACACAACCGAGGGAACGCCTGTGGCTACGGAACGCAAGCGCCCGGTGATCAGCGACGGCCTACCGAGCCAGCTTCCGGACATCGACCCTGAAGAGACAAGCGAATGGGTCGAGTCGCTTGACGGTGTCATCGACGAACGCGGTGCCAAACGCGCCCGCTACGTCATGCTGCGCTTGCTGGAGCGGGCCCGTGAGCGCCAGGTCGGGGTTCCGCCCCTGACCACCACCGACTACATCAACACCATCCCGTCGGAACGCGAACCGTGGTTCCCGGGTGACGAGCACGTCGAGCGGCGGATCCGGGCGTACGTCCGGTGGAACGCCGCGATGCTGGTGCACCGGGCGCAGCGCCCGGAGATCGGCGTCGGCGGGCACATCTCGACCTTCGCCAGTTCGGCGTCGCTCTACGAGGTGGGCTTCAACCACTTCTTCCGGGGCAAGAACCACCCGGGCGGCGGCGACCACATCTTCTACCAGGGCCATGCCTCCCCCGGCATGTACGCGCGGGCGTTCCTGGAGGGGCGGCTCAGCGAGCACCAGCTCGACGGGTTCCGCCAGGAGTTGTCGCACCCCGGCGGTGGGCTGCCGTCGTACCCGCACCCGCGGCTGATGCCGGACTTCTGGGAGTTCCCCACCGTCTCGATGGGTCTCGGCGGCCTGAACGCGATCTACCAGGCCCGGTTCAACCGCTACCTGCAGCACCGCGGCATCAAGGACACCTCGCAGCAGCACGTCTGGGCGTTCCTCGGCGACGGTGAGATGGACGAGCCGGAGACGCTGGGCGCCATCGGCGTGGCCGCCCGCGAGGAGCTGGACAACCTCACCTTCGTGATCAACTGCAACCTCCAGCGGCTGGACGGCCCGGTCCGCGGCAACGGCAAGGTCATGCAGGAGCTGGAGTCGTTCTTCCGGGGTGCCGGCTGGAACGTCATCAAGGTCGTCTGGGGCCGGGAGTGGGACCCGTTGCTCGCCGCGGACACCGACGGCGCGCTTGTCAACCTCATGAACACCACGACCGACGGCGACTACCAGACCTACAAGGCGGAGTCGGGCGCGTACGTGCGGGAGCACTTCTTCGGCCGCGACGCGCGGACCCGCAAGATGGTCGACCCGCTCAGCGACGACGAGATCTGGAACCTCAAGCGGGGTGGGCACGACTACCGCAAGCTCTACGCGGCGTACAAGGCGGCCACCGAGCACACCGGTCAGCCCACCGTGATCCTGGCGAAGACGATCAAGGGCTGGACGCTCGGCTCGCACTTCGAGGGCCGCAACGCGACCCACCAGATGAAGAAGCTGACGCTGGAGGACCTGAAGACCTTCCGCGACCGGCTCTACCTGGACATCCCGGACAAGGCGCTGGAGGACAACCCCTACCTGCCGCCGTACTACAACCCGGGTGAGAAGTCCGAGGAGATCCAGTACCTGAAGGAGCGGCGCGAGCAGCTCGGCGGGTACCTGCCGTCCCGGCGGACCAGCACCAAGCGGCTGACCATCCCCGGTCCGGAGCGGTTCGCCGACGTCAAGCGCGGCTCGGGCAAGCAGAAGGTGGCCACGACGATGGCCTTCGTCCGCCTGCTCAAGGACATCATGAAGGACAAGGAGTTCGGCAAGCGCTGGGTGCCGATCATCCCGGACGAGGCCCGTACCTTCGGTCTCGACTCGATTTTCCCCACCGCGAAGATCTACTCGCCGCACGGCCAGCGCTACACCTCTGTCGACAGGGAGCTGTTCCTGTCGTACAAGGAGTCGACCACCGGGCAGATCCTGCACGAGGGGATCAACGAGGCCGGCTCGGTCGCCTCGTTCACCGCCGCGGGTTCGGCGTACGCCACGCACGACGAGCCGATGATCCCGATGTACATCTTCTACTCGATGTTCGGGTTCCAGCGGACCGCCGACGGACTCTGGGCGGCAGCCGACCAGATGGCGCGAGGCTTCCTGCTCGGCGCCACCGCCGGTCGGACCACGCTCAACGGTGAGGGCCTCCAGCACGAGGACGGGCACTCGCTGCTGATCGCGGCCACCAACCCGGCCGTGGTCGCGTACGACCCGGCGTTCTCGTTCGAGATCGCGCACATCATGGAGCACGGCCTGCACCGGATGTACGGGGACGCGCAGGAGAACGTCTTCTTCTACCTGACGGTCTACAACGAGCCGATCCTGCAGCCGGCCGAGCCGGCCGGGGTGGACGTGGAGGGCCTGCTCAAGGGCATCTACCGCTACTCCCCGGCGCCGGCGGTCGACGGCCCGAAGGCCAACGTGCTCGCCTCCGGCACCGGCATGCAGTGGGCGCTCAAGGCCCAGCAGTTGCTCGCCCAGGACTGGGGGGTGGCCGCCGATGTCTGGTCGGTGACCTCCTGGACCGAGCTGCGTCGCGACGCGGTGGAGACCGAGGAGTACAACCTCCTCAACCCGGGCGCCGAGGCGAAGGTGCCGTACATCCAGCAGAAGCTCGCCGACGCGGACGGGCCGAAGGTCGCGGTCAGCGACTGGATGCGGGCGGTGCCGGATCTGATCGCCCGCTGGGTGCCCGGCGACTACACGTCGCTCGGCACCGACGGCTTCGGCATGTCGGACACCCGGCACGCGCTGCGCCGGCACTTCCACGTCGACGCGGAGTCCATCGTGGTGGCCACGCTGCGGCAGCTTGCCCGCAGCGGTGCGGTGGCGGCCAGCGTGCCGGCCGAGGCCGCCAAGAAGTACGCGATCGACGACGTCAACGCCGCCCCGGTCGGCGAGACCGGCGGCGACAGCTGATCCAGCACCATCGAGGAAGGGCCCGGCGCACACGCGCCGGGTCCTTTTCGGTACGACCCCACTGGCGTCGACCAGCGAGGTGCGGTGGGGGCCGAAGCCCGTGCGGTCCGGGAGCCGGAAGCGGCGGCGGTCCGGGGTCCCTGGCGGGGATCCGGACCACCGCCGTCGCGGGTGACGCCGGGAGGATGGGCGCTCGTCAGCCGACGGCGGCCAGGTCGGTGAGCCGGGCCAGCGAGTCCTCCAGGTCGGCGCCGACCCGACGCAGTCCGAGGCGCAGCAGGGCAGCCTTGACCGGGCCGGCCGGCCAGCGGACCACGATGAGCCGCACGATGGTCCCGCCCTCCTCCTCGTCGGTGGTGAGCTGGACGTAGATCTCGGTGCGCGCCTCCGCCCGAGAGCCCGCGCCCTTGGCCCGTTCCCGCCAGCCGATCAGCGTCGGTTCCTGGTAGGCGATCACCTCGGCCTCGTGCGCCGAGCCGCGCCCTGCCTGGACCAGTTGTCGCCGGCCGAAGCCCTCTCCCGAGAGCACCTCGGCCGCGCGGACGCCCGCCAGCCAGGCCGGCAACTGCTCGGCCCGCTGGACGACATCCCAGACCACTTCAATTGGCGCCGCCACGTGCGCACTGCGTTCAACGAGGATCATTTCCGTCTTTCCTCCGGTGAGGACATCCCACGATATCGGCACTCTATGCGCTAAATCGGACTTACCTGGACGGGTTCGGAAAAAGACACGCCGATCAACCATTGCGGATTGCGCCAGGCCGGCCTATGGCGCATTGATGGAGAGCGCCCTAAAGTCCCGAGCACGTTTCACGTTGACCGGGAGGGCGCATGTCGACCGCACCGATGCCGGGGTTCCCCGCCGGCTTCCGTTGGGGCGTATCCACCTCGGCCCACCAGATCGAGGGCGCCGCCACGGCCGGCGGTCGCGGACCGTCCATCTGGGACACGTTCGCCCACTCCCCCGGACGGATCAGCGACCGCAGCAGCGGCGAGGTCGCCTGCGACCACTACCACCGGTACGCCGAGGACGTCGCGCTGATGTCCGGCCTCGGCGTCGGCGCGTACCGGTTCTCCATCGCCTGGCCCCGGGTGCGGCCCACCGGCACCGGCCCGACCAACCCGGGCGGCCTGGACTTCTACGACCGCCTGGTGGACGAGTTGCTGACCGCCGGCGTCGACCCGGTGGCGACCCTCTACCACTGGGACCTGCCGCAACCACTCGAGGACGCCGGCGGCTGGCTGCACCGCGACACCGCCGCCAGGTTCGCCGAGTACGCCGAGGAGACCGCCGCCCGGCTCGGCGACCGGGTCCGGCTCTGGATCACCCTGAACGAGCCGTTCATCCACATGAGCCTCGGGTACGGCATGGGCGAGCACGCCCCCGGCCGGGCGCTGCTCTTCGACGCCTTCCCGGCCGCCCACCACCAACTGCTCGGACACGGGCTCGCGGTCGCCGCGCTGCGTGCCCACACCAGCAGCCCGGTGGCGATCGCCAACAACTACTCGCCGGTGCGGGTGCTCGGCGACAGCGACGTCGACCGGGCCGCCGGGGCGGCGTACGAGGCGCTGCACAACCGGCTCTTCACCGACCCGCTGCTCGGCCGCGGCTACCCGGAGCTGCCCGGCCTCGACCCGAGCGTCATCCACCCCGGCGACCTCGACACCATCGCCGCGCCGATCGACGTGCTGGGGGTCAACTACTACAACCCCACCGGCGTACGGGCCGCCGAGCAGGGTTCGCCACTGCCGTTCGACCTGGTGCCGCTGGACGGCTACCCACGCACCGCCTTCGGCTGGCCGGTGGCCCCCGACGGGCTGCGCGAGCTGCTCGGCTGGCTCCGCGACACCTACGGCGACGCCCTGCCGCCCATCGAGATCACCGAGAGCGGCTGCGCGTACGACGACGCACCGGACGCCGACGGGCAGGTGGCCGACCCGGAGCGGATCGCGTACCTGGACGGGCACCTGCGGGCGGTCCGGGCCGCCATCGACGACGGGGTGGACGTCCGCGGGTACTTCGTCTGGTCGCTGCTGGACAACTGGGAGTGGGCCGAGGGGTTCACCAAGCGCTTCGGTCTGGTGCACGTCGACTACGCCACCCAGACACGTACGCCGAAGTCGTCGTACACCTGGTTGCGGGACGTGATCGCGGCCTCCCGGGACGGGTCGGCGCGGTGACCACCCTCGACCCGACGCCGGCGTCGCTGCCGGCCGCACTCGCCGAGCCGAGCGTGCCGGTGCGGCGCGGCTGGATCGGTCTGATCTTCGCGGCCAACCTCGGGGTGTGGATGGCGTTCTTCACGCCCATCCAGGTGCTGCTACCGCAACAGATCGAGCAGATCGCGCCCGGCGACAAGGAGAACATGCTGGCGGTGGTCACCGGTCTCGGCGCCCTGGCCGCGGTGCTCGCCAACCCTCTCGCGGGGGCGTACTCCGACCGGACCTGCCTGCGGATCGCCGGCCGGGAGTTCGGCCGCCGGCACGTCTGGACCGCGGGCGGGGCGCTGCTCGGCGCGGTGGCCCTGGTGCTGCTGGCCCAGCAGCGGACCATCCTCGGGGTGGCCCTCGGCTGGGTGGCGGCGCAGGTCTGCTTCAACGCGATGCTGGCCAGCCTCAGCGCGGCCATCCCGGACCGGGTGCCGGTCACCCAACGCGGCGGCGTCTCGGGGTGGGTGGGCATCCCGCAGGCGCTCGGGCTGGTGCTCGGCGCGGTGCTGGTCACGGCCGTGGTCACCGGCAACGCGGCCGGCTACCTGGCCATCGCGGTGGCCATGCTGGTGCTGTCGCTGCCGTTCGCGCTGTTCACTCCCGACGAACCGCTGCCGCGTACGCATCGGCCCGTGGTACGCACGCGGGCGCTGCTGGCCTCGATGTGGATCAGCCCGCGTCGACACCCGGACTTCGCCTGGGCCTGGATCACGCGGTTCCTGGTCCAGCTCGGCAACGCGTTGGGCACCCTCTACCTGCTGTACTTCCTCACCGACGGGGTGCGCCACCCCGATCCCGAGGGTGGGCTGCTGGTGCTGATCCTGCTCTACACGCTCGGCATGATGCTGACCGCGGTGGTCGCCGGCCGGCTCTCGGACCGCTCCGGGCGCCGCAAGATCTACGTCATCGTGTCCGGGCTGATCATGGCGGTGGCGGCGCTGCTGCTCGCGGTCGCGCCGGTCTGGCCGATGGCGATCGTCGCCGCGCTGCTGCTCGGCGCCGGCTACGGCGTCTACCTCGCGGTGGACGCCGCGTTGATCACCCAGGTGCTGCCCCGGGCCACCGACCGGGCCAAGGACCTGGGCGTGATCAACATCGCGAACTCGGCGCCGCAGGTGCTCGGCCCAGCCCTGTCCGCCCCGCTCGTGGTGTACCTGGGCGGTTACCCCACGCTCTACGCGGTCACCGCCGTGGTCACTCTGGTCGGCAGCGCCCTGGTGGTGAAGATCCGCTCGGTGCCGTGAGTCGAGGCCCCTGGCGGAATGCGGTCGCGGGCCGCCGTAGGCTGGGGGACGTGACGGTACGTGTGCGCTTCGCCCCCTCCCCGACCGGTATGTTCCACGTCGGCGGTGCCCGCTCGGCGCTGCAGAACTGGATCTACGCCAAGCAGCAGGGCGGGGTGTTCGTGCTGCGCGTCGAGGACACCGACGCGGCGCGCAACAAGCCCGAGTGGACCGAGGGCATCCTCTCCGCGCTGGACTGGATCGGCATCTCCCGGGGCAGCTACGAGGGTCCGTACTTCCAGTCGGAGAACGCCGGCGAGCACCGGGCCGCCGCCGCTCGCCTCTACGACTCGGGCCGCGCCTACTACTGCGACTGCACCCGCGAGGACGTGCAGGCCCGCACCGGCTCCCAGTACCAGGGCTACGACGGCTACCACCGCGACCGTGGCCTCGGCCCGGGTCCGGGGCACGCACTGCGCTTCCGGACCCCCGACGAGGGCACGACAGTGGTGGTCGACCTGATCCGCGGTGAGCCCACCTTCGAGAACAAGCTCATCGAGGACTTCGTCATCGCCCGCGGCGACGGCTCGCCGGTCTTCCTGCTGGCCAACGTCGTCGACGACATGAGCATGGGCATCACCCACGTGATCCGGGCCGAGGAGCACCTGCCCAACACGCCCAAGCAGCAGTTGCTCTGGGACGCCCTCGGGGTCAAGCCGCCGATCTGGGCGCACGTGCCGGTGGTGGTCAACGAGAAGCGGCAGAAACTCTCCAAGCGCCGGGACAAGGTCGCCCTGGAGGCGTACCGCGACGAGGGCTACCTCGCCGGCGCGATGCGCAACTACCTGATGCTGCTCGGCTGGGCACCCTCCGGCGACCGGGAGATCGTCCCCTGGTCGGTCATCGAGGACGAGTTCCGGCTGGAGGAGGTCAACCCCTCCCCCGCGTTCTTCGACGAGAAAAAGCTGCGCGCGTTCAACGGCGAGTACATTCGCGCGCTGCCCGTGTCCGACTTCATCGATGCCTGCCAGCCGTGGCTGACCGGCACCGGGACCATCGCGCCGCCGCCGTGGCGGCCGGAGGAGTACGACGCCGACGCGTTCGCCGCGGTCGCTCCGCTGGCCCAGACCCGGCTCGCGGTGCTCAGCGAGATCGTGCCGAACGTCGACTTCCTGTTCCTCGCCTCCCCGCTGATCGACGAGGCCGCCTGGGCCAAGACGATGAAGGACGGCTCGGCGGAACTGCTGGACGAGGCCATCGCGGCGTTCGAGGCGTTGGAGTCGTGGGACGCCGACGCGCTGAAGTCGACGCTGGAGGCGGTCGGCGCCGAGCGTGGCCTCAAGCTCGGCAAGACACAGGCGCCGGTACGCGTCGCGGTCACCGGCCGCACCGTGGGCCTGCCGCTGTTCGAGTCGCTGGAGGTGCTCGGTCGCGAGCGCACCCTGACCCGGATGCGCGCCGCCCGACTCCGCCTGGTCTGACAGCCGCAATCACGCCCGGTGCGCCGGGGTAGCCGGCCCTACCTGCCTCGTCGCCTTTGCTCTGCTCCAACCGGCGCACCAGAAACCTGCGCCGAGTGTCGCGTGTGTTGAAGCAGAGCAAAGGTGACAACCGGGTGTCCGAGGGTGGCGCAGTCCTTGGGTCGGGCTCAGCCGCGGGAGGCCCGCCGGCGAATCAGCAGGCCGCCCACCAGGGCCGCGAGCAGCACCAGCGTGCCGAGCGCCCAGAGCCACAGACGCTGGGCGGAATCGGCGCGCTCCTGCGCCCGTGGCACGACCGCCGTCGGGGTGACGTCCGGTGCTGCCGACGCCGGCCCGGCCGACGGCGAGCCGACCACAGCACCAGGCGTCACGGCAGTGCCATCACCCGTCGGCGGCAGGGCGGACGGGCTCGCGGCCGTCCCGGTGGTGAGGGTGAAGCGCACCTCGCCCTTCACCGGGTGCCCGTCGCTGGACGCGAGCTGGTAGCCGACGATGTAGAGCCCCGCGGCCGCCGGCGTGAACGGCACTCGCACCCGCTTGCCGGCGAAGACGGGCGGGCCGCCAGCGACCACATTGTCCGGTCCCGTTATTGTGATCTTCGTCGTAGCCGGTGCGGGCGTGGCGAGGAACCGCAGCTCGATCCGGGCGGGCGCCGTCGCCACTCGGGCACCATCGCGCGGGTCGCTGCCGGTCAGCGAGTTGTGCGCGGCGGCCGGAGTGGCCGGCACCAGAAACGACACACCGAACGCCACGCCGAGCACCACTGGCACGACCCGCGCCATACGTGTAACCCTGCCCCCCATGAACCCCTCCGTAAGGGTACGATCCGCCCGCTGATCAAACGGCTCCTCATTAGTCGAGCAGAGATCGCAGATAGTTCCAATTACTGTTCCACAAGCTGCAACGCATCGACGTTCTGCGGAGTCTGTAGGTGTAGGACCGACCCTCTGGTCGGCGTCGCATCGGCAGACCGCTCCAGGCGTCACACCGAAGCCATCCATCGAACGGGGCGAGGAGGCGGGATGGTCCGACACATGAGGCGGTTGGCCACCGTGGTGGTGGGCGCGCTGGCGACGGCGCTGCTGTCGTTCGGCACCCCCGGCCCGGCCTCGGCGGCGCCGAACCCGGCACCAGCCGGGGTGGACATCACCGGTGTGGGCCTCGACGCGCCGCTGCGCTTGCGCGCGGACACGCAGCCCGCCCATGTCGGCGCGGTCATCGACCAGGTCAACTTCCTCGGGCAGACCGGCATGCGGACCGGGCCGAAGCCGGCCGACCTCGGTCCGAAGTACACGGTCGTGGTGTTCGCCGGTGAGACGGCGCAGCAGACGTACGATCTCTATCCCAAGGCGGTCGGTGGCCCGCGGGTCTACCGACCGGCGAAGCAGCCGGACGCACGCAAGATCAGTGCTGGCTGGTTCCTGGGTCGGCTCAGCATGTCCGAGACCCTGCGCACCGCCGGCGTGCCGCTGGAGCGGCAGTTCGACACGGTCAGTGGCGGCGCGGGCGGTGGCGAGCGGGTGCTCCCGGAGGACACGCTCGACCCGGCGAAGGACCTCGACGACGCGCTCGGCGATCTGCAGCGCCTGCTGCTGCTCAACGTCGGAGTGATGCTGACGATCACAGTCGGCCTCGCCGGGATCGCCCTGCTGATCCGCCGTCGTACCCGTTAGCTCCGGGCCGCCGTCGCCGAGGCGCCGGGGGCTCAGCACCAGCGGCGCGGTGGCCGCTCCCGGCGGGTGGCGCGTCGGCGCGGCCGGACCGGACCGTGCCGATGGGCCCCGGCCCAGCCGGCAAGGTCGCTGAGGCAACCAGCGGGGACGTCCGCGTCGGGCTCGCTCCGAGCGGGCGGCTCGGCGGAGCGCTGACGCGGGAGGGTGGACTCGTCGTCGCCGAACGGCTCGACCGGGTGCGACGGCGCGCCGGCGGTCGGCCGACGGTGCTTGCCACTCACCAGCGGGTCGTGGTGCCCAGGCCGGCAGGACTCGCCCTGGGCGCAGCCGTGCTCGGCCTCCCCGTGCGCCATTCCCGGTCTCCTCACGCTCGCCTCACCCGCGGGTGCTCCCCCGACGTGCCCCTGTCACCGTACTGGCCGGGACCGACGGGCCGCGCGCAGCGTACCCGGGGTCGGCATCGGCCAGCTCACGCAGCCGACGGCGAGCGCGGAACCCGGTCGCGCAGTTCACACCTTCTTTTCGTGCCGTTCACGCGGCGGCCGCAACCCGGTCGGGCCGTGCTCGGCGTACGCCTTTCGGCGCATGTCGGTGCCGTCGGGCTCCTTCTCCGGGCGGTGTCGAAGCGTCGGGGGCTGTGGTGGGATCGGGGGCATGCGACCGCCACCGTGGCTCGGCTCCGGCACCCTCGGCCGCGACCTCGCGCTCGCCGCCGCGTCGCTGGCCGGCGGCCTGGTCCTCTACGCCCTGGGTTGGCAGCCGCAGGTCCGTCCGCACACGGGCGTGCCGTCGGCGCTGTTCCTGCCGCCGCTGCTGGTGATGTGCGCCGCCGTGGGCATGCGTCGGGTGGCCCCACGCGCCAGCCTGGCCGTGGGCACCGGGGCGTTGGTGGTGGACACCGCGCTCGGCAACTCGCTGGGCGCGGTCCTGGTCTACACGCAGGTGCTCTACGACGCCTGCGTGTACGGCCCGCCCCGGCTGTGGCGTTGGCTGCTGCGGGTGACCATCGGACTGAGCCTGTTCGGTGCCGTCGTCGGCGTAATCTCCCTCGACAACTGGCGCGGCGTCACCATCGGGGTGCTGGTGGTGCTCGCTGGGCTGCTGCCGGTCCTGACCGGGATCAGCGTGCGTCAGTACCGCGACCAGGCCGCCGCCGAACGGGCGCGGGCCGAGCAGACCGCCCGGCTGGCCGAACTGGACCGCCAGCAGGCGGTCAGCGCCGAACGGGCCCGGATGGCCCGGGAGCTGCACGACGTCGTCGCCAACCACCTCAGCGCGGTCGCCATCCACGCCACCGCCGTGCTGTCCGTACCCGGCCTGGATCGCGGTCAGATCTCCTCGGCGTTACGGGTGATCCGGGAGAGCAGCGTGCAGGGCCTGGCCGAGATGCGTCAGATGATCGAGGTGCTGCGGGAGCCGACCACCGGCGACGGGACGGATTCCGCGGGCGACGGCCCGGCGCTGCCGGAGGTGGTCACCGCGCGGCTCGCCGAGACGGACGGGTTGGTCGAGCGGATCCGGGCCGCCGGCCTCGCCGTGCGGGTGCGCACCGCCGGCACCCCCGGCCCGCTGCCGGTGGGGGTGGACCTCGCCGCGTACCGGATCGTGCAGGAGTCGCTGACCAACGCGCTCAAGCACGGCACGGGTGAGGCGGAGCTGACCATCGCGTACCAGCCGTCGGAGGTGGTGGTGACGGTCGAGAATCCGGTGCGTTCGCCCGGTGCCGGGTTGCCGGGCGCCGGAGCCGGGCTGATCGGGATGCGGGAGCGGGCCACGCTGCTGGCCGGGCGGTTCACCGCCGGGCCGCAGGACGGGCGCTGGCAGGTCCGGGCCGCCCTGCCCACCGGGGAGGTCGGGTGACCGGGCCGGCGGCCGACGCGACTGTGCGGGTGGTGCTTGCCGACGACCAGCCGGCGGTACGCGCCGGCCTGGCCCTGATCCTGGGCGCCGCCCCCGGCCTGACGGTGGTCGGCGAGGCGGCCGACGGCGACGAGGCGGTCCGGCTGTGCCGGGAGTTGCGCCCGGACGTGGCCGTGCTGGACGTTCGCATGCCCCGCCGGGACGGGATCTCCGCGACCCGGGCGATCGTCGCCGAACTGCTCGCCGACGTGCTGGTGCTCACCACCTTCGACCTCGACGAGTACGTCTTCGGCGCGCTGCGCGCCGGCGCGGCCGGGTTCCTGCTCAAGGACACCGACGCCGAGGGCCTGGTGGCCGCGGTGCGGACGGTGGCGAGCGGCGACGGATTCATCGCCCCTGCGGTGACCCGCCGGTTGATCGCCGCCTTCGCGGCCACCGCACCGGGCGCGTCGGCGGACACCCGGGCCGCCCTGGGCACCCTCACCCCGCGGGAACGTGACGTGTTGGCCTGCCTCGGCCTGGGCCTGTCCAACCAGCAGATCGCCGACCGGCTGGCGACGGCGGAGAGCACCACCAAGACGCACGTGAGCCGGATCCTGACGAAGCTGGGGCTGCGCAGCCGGGTGCAGGCCGCGATCCTGGCCCAGGAGCTGGGCCTGCCGCCACCGTGACCCACCCGTGGCGGCCCGCTGACCGGTGCCGACGTGGTTGGCCTGGTCACGACATGTCAGGCTAGGGCGGTGAGTACGCCCGGGGGTGGAGAGCTGGCGGCCACGCTGCGCCGGATCGAGCGTTCGGCGGGGGCGTTGGCCACCTCCAGCGTGGCCCGGATGGAAGAGACGCTGCCGTGGTTCCGGGCGCTTCCGGCCGACCAGCGTTCCTGGGTGATGCTGGTGGCCCAGGCGGGCGCCCGGTCGCTGGTGCAGTGGTTGAGCGAGGGTGGCGGCACCGCGGACAGCACCCAGGAGGTCTCGGACGAGGTCTTCGCCGCCGCCCCGCAGGCGCTGGCCCGGTCGATCACCCTCCAGCAGACCGTCGCGTTGATCAAGGTGACCATCGACGTGGTCGAGGAGCAGGTGTCGCACCTGGCCGCCGAGGGTGAGGAGCAGCAGCTACGCGAAGCGGTGCTGCGCTTCTCCCGGGAGATCGCGTTCGCCGCCGCCCGGGTGTACGCGCGGGCGGCCGAGTCGCGCGGCGCGTGGGACGCCCGGTTGCAGGCCCTGCTCGTCGACGCGCTGTTGCGCGGTGACTCACCCGATGTGCTGGCCAGTCGGGCCGCCGCGCTCGGCTGGGCGGACGCGCCGCCGGTGGCGGTGGCGGTCGGTCGCTCCCCCGGCGGGGAGGTCTCCGCGGTGCTGCACGTGGTCTATCGGCAGGCCCGCCGGATCGGTGTGGAGGTGATCGGCGGGGTGCACGGCGACCGGTTGGTCATCGTGTTGGGCGGGGCGGCGGACCCGTTGACCGCCACCGCCAAGCTGCTCAGCGCGTTCGGTGACGGGCCGGTGGTGGTCGGTCCGGCCGTACCCAGTCTGGACGAGGCCACCGAGTCGGCGCGGGCCGCGTTGTCCGGCTTCCGGGCCGCGCCGGCCTGGCCCGGTGCTCCCCGCCCGGTGCCGGCCGCGGATCTGCTGCCGGAGCGGGCCCTGGCCGGCGACGCGGAGGCTCGTCGACGGTTGCGCCACGACGTGTACGCGACGCTGGTGCGCGCCGGCGGCGAGTTGCTGGCGACGCTCGACGCCTTCCTGGCCGCCGGTGGCACGCTGGAGAGCGCCGCCCGCGCGTTGTTCGTCCATCCGAACACGGTGCGTTACCGGCTGCGGCGGATCGCCGAGGTGACCGGCTTCTCGCCGCTGTCGCCCCGGGACGCGTTCGCGCTTCAGGTCGCGCTGACCGTGGGGCGGTTGGATCCGGTCGTCCCGCTCTCCTCCACCGTACCGACCCAGACAATGACCCCGGCTAACCGAAAAACGGCACAGAACGAGGATGATCCTCGCCGATTTTTGTAGGAAACCTCCAAAGGTTCTAGTGCGGTTTGGTCGAAGGCGGCACAGCGATACCCGCCCGAATCCGGGAGAGTCTTAGGCGTGCTCGCCGTACTTAGTCCCGGCCAGGGTTCTCAGAAACCCGGCTTCCTGACCCCCTGGCTCGACCTGACCGGCACCGAGGCGCGCCTGCGCGAGTGGTCGGCGTTGGCCGGGGTCGACCTGGTGCACCTGGGCACCACCGCCGACGCGGACGAGATCATGGACACCGCCCGCACCCAGCCGCTGCTGGTCGCCGCGGCGTTGCTCGCGGCCGAACACCTGCCCCTGGACGGCGTCGGACTCACCGCCGGGCACAGCGTCGGCGAGTTGGGTGCCGCCGCCGTCGCCGGCGTGCTGACCCCGGAAGCCGCGATCACCCTCGCCGGCGTACGGGGCCGGGAGATGGCCGCCGCCTGCGCGCTGGAGCCGACCGGAATGGCCGCCGTGCTGGGCGGCGACCCGGACGAGGTGCTCACCGCGATCACGACGCACGGGCTGTACCCGGCCAACCGCAACGGCGCCGGGCAGACCGTCGCCGCGGGCGCGCTGGACGGCCTCGACAAGCTCGCCGCCGAGCCGCCCGCCCGTACCCGGGTCATCCGACTCAAGGTGGCCGGCGCGTTCCACACCCCGTACATGGCCCCGGCCGAGACCGCGCTCGCCGCCGTCGCCGCCGAGATCACCCCCGCCGACCCGGTCCGGATCCTGCTGTCGAACCTCGACGGCACCGCCGTCGACAACGGGCCCGAGCTGGTGCGGCGCCTGGTCCGCCAGGTCACCGCGCCGGTGCGCTGGGATCTGTGCATGCGTACGCTGGCCGACCTCGGGGTCACCGGCGTGATCGAACTACCACCGGCCGGCACTCTCGCCGGGCTGGTCAAGCGAGACCTCAAGGGCGAGTGCGCGCCGGAGATCGTCACCCTGAACACCCCGGACGACCTGCCGGCCGCACGGGACCTGATCGCCCGCATCGGAGGTCGTTCATGACTGGCAGTCGCATCGTCTCGATGGGGCACTACCAGCCGTCCCGGGTGGTGACCAACGACGACATCGCCCAGCTCGTCGACACCAACGACGAGTGGATCCGCGACCGCGTCGGCATCGTCAGCCGGCGGATCGCCGACACCGAGACGGTGGCCGACATGGCCGCCGCCGCCGCCGGCAAGGCGCTGGCCAACTCGGGTCTGAGCGCCGCCGACATCGACCTGGTCGTGGTCGCCACCTGCACGTCGATCGACCGCAGCCCCAACGTGGCCTGCCGGGTCGCCGCCAAGCTGGGCATCACCGCCCCGGGCGCGTACGACCTGAACACCGCCTGCTCGGGCTTCGCGTACGCGCTGGGCACCGTCGACCACGCCATCCGGGCCGGCGCGTCGCGCAACGCGATCGTCATCGGGGCGGAGAAGCTGTCCGACTTCACCGACTGGACCGACCGCTCCACCTGCATCATCTTCGCCGACGGCGCCGGTGCGGCGGTGGTCACGGCCACCGCCGACGACGAGCCGTCCGGGATCGGGCCGGTGGTCTGGGGTTCGGTGCCGGAGAAGAGCGACGCGGTCCGCATCGAGGGCTGGCGCCCGTACGTCCAGCAGGAGGGGCAGGCGGTGTTCCGCTGGGCCACCACCGAGCTGGCGCCGCTCGCCCTGCAGGCCTGCGAGCGGGCCGGGGTCGACCCGTCGGAGCTGGCCGCGTTCGTGCCGCACCAGGCCAACTCCCGGATCATCGACGGCATCGCCAAGCGGCTCAACATCCCCAACGCGATCATCGCGAAGGACATCGTCGAGTCCGGCAACACCTCCGCCGCGAGCGTGCCGCTGGCCCTGTCCAAGCTGGTCGAGCGCCGGGAGGTGCCCTCGGGCGCACCGGTGCTGCTGTTCGGCTTCGGCGGCGGCCTGACCTACGCCGGTCAGGTCGTCCGCTGCCCCTGAAGACCCCCTTCGACGCGTACGCGTCGAGGAGTGGCGGTCGGCGACGCCGTCCGTCGGACAACCCCGATGAAAGGAACCAACCGCAATGACCCGTGACGAGATCACCACCGGCCTCGCCGAGATCCTCGAAGAGGTTGCCGGAGTGAACCCGGACGACGTGGCCGAGGGGAAGTCCTTCACCGACGACCTCGACGTCGACTCGCTCTCCATGGTCGAGGTCGTGGTGGCCGCCGAGGAGAAGTTCGGCGTCAAGATCCCGGACAACGAGGTGCAGAACCTCAAGACCGTCGGTGACGCCGTCAGCTACATCGCGGCCCAGTCCTGATCATGAGTCGTCCTGACGTCGTCGTCACCGGGCTCGGCGCGACGACCCCGCTCGGCGGGGACGTCGCGTCGACCTGGGACGCCATGCTCGCCGGCCGCTCCGGGGTGAGTGCCCTCACCCAGGAGTGGGCCGCGCAACTGCCGGTCCGGATCGCCGCCCAGTTGGCCGTGGACCCGTCCGAGGTGCTGGACCGGGTCCGACTGCGCCGACTGGACCGCTCCGAGGCGATCGCGATCATCGCGGCGCAACAGGCCTGGGCGGACGCCGGACTCGCCGGGTCCGACCTCGACGGGGAGCGGTTGGCCGTCAGCGTCGGCTCCGGCATCGGCGGTGCCACCACCCTGCTCGCCCAGGACGACATCCTCGAAGCGTCCGGGCCGCGGCGGGTGTCCCCGCACACCATCCCGATGCTGATGCCGAACGGTCCGGCCGCCTGGGTCGGGCTGGAGTTGGGCGCCAAGGCCGGTGTGCACGCGGTGGCCAGCGCCTGCGCCACCGGCGCCGAGGCGATCGCGCTCGGCCTGGACATCATCCGTTCCGGCCGGGCCGACGTGGTGGTGGCCGGCGGTACCGAGGCGGTCATCCACCCGCTGCCGATCGCCGGTTTCAGCTCGATGCGGGCCATGTCGACCCGCAACGACGACCCGGAGCGCGCCTCCCGCCCGTGGGACCGGGGCCGCGACGGCTTCGTCCTCGGTGAGGGTGCCGGCATCCTGGTGCTGGAGCGGGCCGAGCACGCCGCGGCCCGGGGCGCCCGGGTGTACGCGCGCCTCGCCGGGGCCGGCATCACCTCCGACGCGTACGACATCGTGCAGCCACACGCCGAGGGCGAGGGCGCCATCCGGGCCATCGCCAAGGCGATCGCGGACGCGGACGTGGCCAAGCGGGACATCGTGCACGTCAACGCGCACGCCACCTCGACGCCGATCGGTGACATGCTGGAGATCGGCGGGCTGCACAAGGCGCTCGGCGACCACCCGGTGCTGTCCGCGACGAAGTCGATGACCGGTCACCTGCTCGGTGCGGCCGGCGCGCTGGAGTCGATCGCCACCATCCTGGCGATCCGTGACAGCGTCGTGCCTCCGACGATCAATCTCGACGACCCGGAGCCCGGTCTCACGCTTGATGTCGCGGCGCACAAGGCCCGCCACATGGAGATCCCGGCCGCGTTGAACAACGCGTTCGGCTTCGGCGGCCACAACGTGGCGCTCGTCTTCGCCCGTCCCTGAGACGCTGCGCGCAGGGCCTCTCCTCGTCGAGGAGGGGCCCTGTGTCGTTCAGCCGCGGTTGCGGGGGTGCTGTTTCGCGGTGCGCTCGTTGCCGTGGCGGTAGTTGCCGGTCCAGCGGGCCATCACCAGCTGCGGGTCGTCGTCGACCTCGGCGAGGAACTCCGCGGCCCGAGCGCCGCGCAATGTGCCGGCGACCCGTCCGTGGTGGGTGATCACCACAGTGCCGTCCGCCCGTTGCGTGTGCCGGAATCCCGCTGCCTCTCCCATGCGGTGAGGTTGTCAGACCGAGCGGGGCGGCGGCGACCCGATTTCCGTCGCGCGGGCACATGATCCCCTGTTGACATGGAAACACCGCACGGATTGGATGGGCCGACTGTAGATCGATTGACGGGGATCACCACCATGCACACTCGTACCCGCGTCGCCGTGTCGGCGGCGCTCGCCCTCGGCCTGCTGGCCGGTTGCGGCGACGACGCCGCCACTCCCGCCCGGCCCGCGGCCGGCGGCCCGGCCCCGCAGGCCACGGGCGAGCCCTGGTACGACGAGGTGGCTCCGGCAGCGCCCAGCGGCACCGCCGGCGGCCAGGGTTCCCCCTGCCCGGTACCTGTGTCGTTTCCGCTGGCTGACGGGTGGACGGCCACGGCGATCGAGCCGCCCAAGGGTGAGCTGGCCGAACTGGTCGGCGAGGCGCTCACCAAGCGCGGCGGCACCACCGTGCGCTGCGAGGTGGACGGCCGGAAGGCCGGTGACGGGTTCCTGCGGATCTGGGCGGCGGACTCACCGACGGTCACCCCGCGCGCCGCGCTGGAGAGTTACGCCACCGGGGGCGGCGAGAAAGTTGCCGGCCAGCAGTTCCGCGACCTGCGCGCCGGCGGCTTCGACGGCACCGAGATGACCTGGCTCGCCACCGACGCGCTGGCCGAGGAGGAGTCGCGGAACTGGGCGCTGGCCGTCCAGTCGGCGGGTCAGACGCTGGTCTTCGAGGTCAGCGAGGGGCTGATCGCCGAACGGACCGACGTGCTGCCGGCGTACCGGCTCGCGGTGCGAGGGCTCGCGAAGAGCGAGTGAGGTGGGCGCCGAACGGTCAGGTGCGACAGGTCGTGGCAGGCAGTCCGGGGACGGTCACCGGGGACCGTCCGCCCGGCCGGGCCTTGCCGGCCAGCACGGCGGCCAGCCCGGTCATGGACGCCCGGCTGGAGGAGTAGGTGGCCAGCAGCGTCGGTGACGTCGCACCACTGAGCACGTACGGGGTGTCCATGGCGACCGTGACCGCCGCATCGGCGCGCAGGTCCTTGGCGCCGTCCCCGTAGCCCACCAGGTGCACGATCGTGCCGCCGCTGGGCTTGACCTGCACCCCGGCGGCGGTCAGCGCGGCGGTGAGCGCGGCGCGGGTGCCGTCCCGACCGCCGGAGGAGGTGACGGTGACCGGCCCGCGTACCGGGGCGCCGCAGGTGCCGCGCAGCACGGTGACGGCGGCGGCGGCCAGCGCGTCGGCCGCGGCGCGGTGAGCCGGGGCGTTGAGCGTGGACATCTGCGCGGCGGGGGTTTCCGCAAGCCGGAACTTCATGGTCAGCACCCGGGTGACCGCCTCGACCAGCCGGGTCCGGGGCAGCGACCCGCCGCGCAGGGCGGCGAGCAGCCCGTCGTACGCCTGAGGAACGTTCGGGGTCATCAGGATGAGGTCGTTGCCGGCGTTGAGCGCCCGGACCGCCGCCTCGCCGGGAGCCCAGCGCTTCGCGGGCGGCATGTTCATCCCGTCGGTGATCACCACGCCCTTGAAGCCGAGCTGACCGCGCAACACGTCGGTGAGCAGCTTGTGGGAGAACGTCGCCGGGGTCCCCGGGTCGATCGCGCGCGCGTCCAGGTGCCCGGACATCACCGCCATCGCCCCGGCGTCGATGCCGGCGGTGAACGGCGGCCAGGCGCCGCTCTGCAACGCCGCGGCCGACTGGGTGAGCACCGGCAGATCCTGGTGCGAGTCGTCGGCGCTGTGGCCGTGCCCGGGGAAGTGCTTCAGGGTGGCCGCGACACCTTCCGCCTGGAGGCCGCGGACGGCGCCACCCACCTGCGCCGCGGCCTGCTTCGGGTCGGCGCCGAAGGAACGGGAGCCGATCACGGTGCTGCGGGTGGCCAGCACGTCGGCCACCGGGGCGAAGTCGACGTTGATCCCCATCGCCGCCAGCTCGGCACCGGCGGCCCGCCAGGCGGCCTCGGTCAGTTTCGGGTCGCCAGCCGCGCCCGCCGCGAGGGCGCTGGGCAGCACGGTGACCCCTTCGGTCACCCGGGTGACGACGCCGTACTCCTGGTCGGTGCCGACCAGGAGTGGCGCGGGGCCGGCGGCGAGCCGACCGGCGGCGGCACGCAGCCCGCTGGTGAGTTCGTGCACCTGCTTCGGGTTGTCGACGTTCGTGGTCTCCTGGTTGCCCTTGGTCGGGTCGTCGGCGCTGAAGCCGACCAGGATCAGGCCGCCCAGCCGGTACTTGGTGATCATGTCGGCGGGGGTGTCGACCCCGGCGAGGGCCTGGTTGCCGGCGGCCGAGCCGGCGGAGACCTTCGTGGCCGAGTTGCCGTAGGCGTACGGCATCAGCACCTGACCGACAAGATCTTCGTCGGACAGCGTGGCGACAAGTGCCGCGGCACGGGCGGCGGGGTCGCTGGCCGGCGTCGCTGCGGGGGCGCTCGGGGCGGCGGACGCGCCGACCGGGCTGGCCGTCGGCGTGGGGCGCTCGGCGCTGCCCGAGCAGCCGGAGACGAGCAGGGCGGTCAGGGCGGCGACTGCGACGGTGGCGCGCCAGGGGCGATTCGACACGCCGCCCATCCCACCAGCTTCTCCCTTATCGGGGCAACTTGACCTTACCGGTCGCGGCCGGCCCGACGCCTACGGCCAGCGGACGGGCGACCGGGTCAGCCCACGCGGGTGAGCAAGGTCACCGGGGCGCCGTCGCCGGCGTACCGGTAGGGCTCCAGGTCGGCGTCCCACGCGGTGCCGAGCGCCTTGTCCAGAGCGTGTGCCAGCGCCTCGGGCGCCCGGGAGGCGACCATCAGGGCGCGGAGCCGGTCCTCGCCGAGCTGGATGTCTCCGGCCACGCCGACGGTGGCCCGGAACAGACCCCGCGCGGGCACGTACATGAACCGCTCGCCGTCGACACCGGGACTCGGCTCCTCGGTGACCTCGAAACGGATCATGGGCCACTGCCGGAGGGCAACAGCCAGCTCGGCGCCCGTCCCCGGACGACCGGTCCACCCGCACTCGGCCCGGCGTGCGCCGGGGTCGACGGGCTGAGCCGTCCACTGCAGGTTGACCGGCGCGGCTAGGACGCGCGCGATCGCCCACTCGACGTGTGAGCACACGGCGAGCGGGGTCGAGTGGACGTATACGACGCCACGCGTTGGCACGGTGACCTCCCGGGAGAGCGAGGTGCGTCTTCCCCTACGACCTCGTCCACCCAGGTGGCTGCTGCAACACATGATGACTCCTGTGACGCGTGGTGCGCCAGGGAATCGGAAAAAACGCCGGCTGGAATAGCCGGACGGGTGGCTGCGGTTACCTCTCAGGACACCGCGACGACCAGCATGATGTCGTGGTCCTGTACAGTTCCACCGGCGGCTTATGCCGCGTTCCATCTTCGCGGGCCGAGCGCAGTGTGGCCCGCACACAGCCCCCGGACGTCCAGTCCTCCCGTACGTCTTGCAAGGAGTACCTCCGTGGCGAGCAACACCTCTAAGACCGCGCGCGCGTCCGTCCGGGCCGGCCAGGCTGGCCAGGGTGGCGCCCTCAGCGTGCTGGGCGAGTTCAAGTACCTCATCCCGCTCAACGGCGGCAAGCACGCCTACGTGCGGAACCTGACCAACGGCAAGACCGCGCACCTGCGCACGGACTCCGACGCCTTCGTCGAGGAGATCCGCGTGCTGGCCGCCGCCGGCCACGCCACCAAGATCCGGGCCGAGATCAACAACCTGGCTGTCACCCACCCGGGTGACGGCTGGGAGGCCACCGAGAAGCGCCTGGTCGCGGCCGGTGTCTTCGAGGGCTGAGCCCTCCCCCACCGCATCATCGAAACCGCCCGTCGGGAGTTCCCGGCGGGCGGTTTCGCGTGTCCGGGGCGAGATCCACCCCGGCTTCCTGAAACCGGAGTGTCCCGGCAGGCCGGACACCCCGACCTCACGAAACCCGAGTCGATCACGCGCTCAGCGCGGGGGTCGGTCCGGCGGCGTCGGGGCGGGTTCAGCCCGGATCGAGCAGGGCGACCTCGCCGGTGGCCAGGTCGTAGAGGCCGCCGACCACGGCCACCCGACCGGCGGCGACCGGCCCGGCCAGCAGGTCGTCCTCGCGCAGGGTGCGCACCGTCCGGCGGACGTGCCGGCGGATCGCGAGCGGCAGCACCGCCGGGTCGCCCATCCCCACCCCGGTCACCGCCGGGGCGATCTCGTCCACCAGGTACGCCAGCGAGCCACCGGGGCGCTCACCAGCGCGCACCGCCGCCACCGTGGCCTCCACCGCGCCGCACCGCTCGTGCCCGAGGACCAGCACCAGCGGTACGCCGAGCTGACCGACCACGTACTCGATCGACCCGCACACCGCCCGGTCGAGGACGTGCCCACCGGTGCGGATCACGCAGATCGCGCCGAAGGTCTGGTCGAAGATCGCCTCCAGTGGCACCCGCGAGTCGATGCAGCCGAGCACCACGGCGTACGGCTGCTGGTCGCCCGAGGCGGCGGCCGCAGCGGCCGTGACGTCGTGCCCGTGGATCGGCTGCCCGCTGACGAACCGCCGGTTACCGGCGAGCAGGTCGGCCAGCGCGGCGCGAGGAGTGCCGCCGGCCTGCCGCCGCTGCCCCGACGCCTCGCCCATGGGCGCTCCCGACGACCCCATGTCGTCCAGCTTGGCCCGCCGTCGGGCCCCACGGGCGGGGTCGGGGAATGTCAGCCGCAGCGCGATTGGCGCGGTGTCCTGGCGGGTAGCCGGATACTGGCGGGACTGGTGGTGCCGGGTGGCCCTGGGGAGGTGACGATGCCGGAGCGCTTAGAGGTCGCAATGCCCGACGGTGTACGGCTCAACGTCGAGGCGACGGGGCCGACGGACGCCCAGGTCACCGCCGTCCTGTTGCACGGCTGGACGTTGGACGGGCGCGCCTGGCACCGGCAGGTAGACGCGCTCACCGCGGCGTCGGTCGGCGGGTCGGTGCGGGTGGTCACCTACGACGCGCGGGGCCACGGCCGGTCCAGCTGCATGGCGTTGCCCTCGGCCACCCTGGCCCAACTCGGCGACGACCTGGCCGCGGTGCTCGACACGGTGGCGCCGAGCGGCCGGGTGGTGCTGGTCGGGCACTCGATGGGCGGCATGACGATCATGGAGTACGCCCACCGCCACCCCACGCACTTCGCCGCCCGCACCGCCGGTCTGGTCTTCGTGTCCACCACCGCCGAGGGGCACACCCACACCGTCTACGGGCTCTCGCCGCGGATCGCCCGACTGATCCGGCTGGCCGAGACGACAGGCGCCGGCGTGCTGGCCCGGTGTGGCTCGTGGCGAGCGCCCCGGGCACTGCTGAACGCGCTGCAACCGAGCATCAGGTGGATGCTGTTCGGGGACCGCTGCGAGCCGGCCGACATCCGGCTGGTGACGTCGGCGGTGGCTCGTGCCTCGCTGCGCTCGATCGGCGGGTTCCGTGCCTCCATCGGCACCCAGCACCGACTGGACACCCTCGGCGCGTTGGCGCACCTGCCGGCCGCCGCCCTGGTCGGCGACCGGGACCGGCTGACCCCGCCGCCCTGCGCCGAGTCGATCGCGGCGGCCCTACCGGCCACCGAGCTGACCGTCTGCCCGGGCGCCGGGCACATGTTGATGATGGAGCGCCCGGACGAGGTCAACGCCGCGCTCACCGGCGTCCTGCGTCGGGTGTTCGCCGGGCCGACGCCCCCGATCGCCGCCGCGACCGCCGCCGGGACGGGCGTCTGAACGCGTTCCCGCACCTCGGGCGCGGCGGGCACGGCACGGGGCCGTACCCTTCTGCGGTTGGCTTGCGCGGTTTCCGCCGCCTGCCGGCGACCTTCGAAGGAGCGTGCGTTGACCGACCAGACCGGCCTGGAGCAGGAGATCGCCGTCGAGCAACGACACCTCGACCGGGTGTACGCCCGACTGGCCGAACTGCGGCGCTCGGCGGTCCGCGCCGAACGTGACGGCTACCGGATCGCCCGGGTGGGCACGTTCGGCGCGTTGGTGGAGCGCGACGCGATGGTCTTCCACGCGGCGCAGCGACGGCATGTCCTGGACGCCGAGTACGAGGGGTTGGTCTTCGGCCGGCTGGACCTGCGGGACCGGCAGGTGCTGCACGTGGGGCGACTCGGCATCCGCGACGAGGACACCACCACGCTCGTCGTCGACTGGCGGGCACCCGCCGCCGCCGCCTTCTACCAGGCCACGCCGGCGCAGCCGCTGGACGTGGTGCGTCGCCGCACGATCCAGTCCCGTGCCGAACGGGTCACCCGGATCGAGGACGACCTGCTGGACCCGACCGCCGCCCCGGAGGGGATGACTGTCGTCGGCGACGGCGCCCTGCTGGCCACCCTGACCAAGGCGACCGGCCGGGGCATGCGGGACATCGTGGCGACAATCCAGCGGGAGCAGGACGAGGCGATCCGCTCGCCCGGCTCCGGGGTGACGATCGTCGCGGGCGGCCCGGGCACCGGTAAGACCGCGGTCGCCCTGCACCGGGCGGCGTTCCTGCTCTATTCCGAGCGCAGCCGCTACGCCGGGGGCGGAATCCTGGTGGTCGGCCCGTCGGGGGTCTTCGTCGAGTACATCGCCTCGGTGCTGCCCTCGCTCGGTGAGGACACCGCCACCCTGCACTCGCTGGGCACGCTGTTTCCGGGGATGACCGCCACCCGCACCGACCCGCCCGAGGTGGCGGCGGTGAAGGGCTCGCTGCGGATGCGCCGGGTGCTGGAACGCGCGGTCCGGGACGCGGTGCCGGGCGGCCCGGGTGAGCTGCGGCTGCTCTACCGGGGCACGCTGCTGCGGCTGGATCGGGCCGAGCTGGACCGGATCCGGGACCGCGCGCTGCACCGTGGCGCCCGCCGCAACGAGGTGCGCCGGGCCGGCTTCGACGGGGTGTTCGCCGCGCTCTGGGCACAGGCCCGCGAGGTGGGCGTCCGCCTGCCGGACCAGCGGACCTTCGAGGCGGAGATCGCCGACCGGGCCGAGTTCCGCGAGTTTCTCAAGGCGTGGTGGCCCCGGCTGCACCCGCGGCACGTGCTCGGCTGGCTGGCCCGGCCGGAGCGGCTGCGCCGGTACGCGGGCGGGATCCTCTCCTCCGCGGAGGTCCGGCTGCTCGGCGCGGCGTACCGGAGCCTGGAATCCGACGGGTTGACCATCGCCGACATCGCGCTGCTCGACGAGTTGGACGCCCTGCTCGGCAAGCCGGCGCAGCCGGCCAAGGCCCGCCGCGACCCGTTCCAGCTCGCTGGCGGCGTACGCGAGCTGACCACCGCGAGCGAGCGGCAGCGGGCGGCCCGCGCGGCGGCCCGGGAGCGTCCGGAGGACTACCGGGACTACGCGCACGTGGTGGTGGACGAGGCACAGGACGTCTCGCCGATGCAGTGGCGGATGGTCGGACGGCGCGGCAGCCTGGCCTCCTGGACGGTGGTGGGTGACCCCGCGCAGACCGCCTGGACCGGCGATCCGGAGGAGCTGACCCGAGCCCGGGACCAGGCGCTGGGCCGGCGTAAGCGGCACGATTTCACGCTCACCACCAACTACCGCAACTCCTCGGAGATCTTCGCGGTGGCGGCGGCGGAGATCCGCCGGCTCTACCCCGACCTACCGCTGCCGACCGCCGTGCGCTCCACCGGGGTCGATCCGGTCGAGTTGGTGGTGCCCGCAAGCGGGTTGGAGACCGCCGTCGTGAAGGCGGCCGCCGGGCTGCTGGCCGAGGTGGAGGGCACGGTCGGGGTGATCACGCCGGTCCCCCGCCGCGACGAGGTCGCCGGTTGGCTCGCCGCGCTCGACGCGCCGCGCCTACAGGTGGTGACGAGCCTGGAGGCCAAGGGCATGGAGTACGACGGGGTCGTGCTCGTCGCTCCGAGCGAGATCCGGGCGGATCCGGGTGCGGGGGTACGCACCCTGTACGTGGCCCTTTCCCGGGCCACGCAACGGCTCACCACGATCGATCCAACCGGCTGATTCGGCGCGCCTCGCGGGGCGGACCAGCGGTCCGCGTCACACTTGCATACATAGCGATGTGAGCATACATTTGACCGGGCCCCAACCGGCGGCGGAAGGTGGATCTCGTGGGCGCAGGTCATGACCACCACCATGGGTCGGTCGCCAATGCCGCACACCAGCACAGGGGCCGACTCTGGGCGGCGTTCGGGCTGCTCGCCACCCTGATGGTGGTCGAGGCGGTGGCCGCCCTGCACACCGGCTCACTCGCCCTGCTCTCCGACGCCGGGCACATGTTCACCGACGTGCTCGGCATCGGGATGGCGCTCGCCGCGATCACCGCGACCCGGCGGGCCACCGCCGACCCGCAGCGCACCTTCGGCCTCTACCGACTCGAGGTCCTCGCCGCACTGGCCAACGCCGTTCTGCTCTCCGGCGTCGCGATCTACGTGGTGATCACCGCGATCCGCCGCTTCGGCGACCCGCACGAGGTCGTCGCCGGCCCGATGCTCGTGGTGGCCGTGCTCGGCCTGCTTGCCAACATCGCCGCCTTCGCCCTGCTCCGCGCCGGAGCCCGGGAGAGCATCAACATCCAGGGCGCCTACCTGGAGGTGCTCGGCGACCTGCTGGGCTCACTCGGCGTGATCGGCGCGGCGCTCCTCATCTCCGTCACCGACTGGTGGTGGGCCGACCCACTGGTCGCCGTCGCCATCGGCGTGTTCATCCTGCCGCGCACCTGGCGGCTGGCACGGGCGGCCGTCCGCATCCTCGTGCAGGCCGCCCCGGAACACCTCCAGGTGACCGCCGTGCACGACCGGCTGGCTGCGGTCCCCGGGGTGGTCGAGGTGCACGACCTGCACGTCTGGACGCTCACCTCCGGCATGGACGTGGCCTCCGCGCACCTGACCATGGCACCCGGCGCGGAGGTCGGCGCGGTGCTCACCGCAGCGCGTACCGCCCTGCACGACGACTTCCGGATCGAACACGCGACGTTGCAGATCGAGCCCGGCGCCACCTCCGGAGCCTGCGGCTCGATCGAGTGGTGACACTTTTCTCGTGACGGCGTGCGCACCGTCCGTCACATCAGCTGCAGCGGCCCCACCCGCACCGGTAGGCTCGGTCCCGGCCTCCACCAGGCGGCGCCCTCCAGGCGCCGGTGGCGGTCGCCGCCTAATCGCCCATCCGGGCGAACCGGGGAACCATGTTCCTGGGGTGTATCCGCGTCAGCGGTAGGGATCTTCCGTCCCGAACCCGTCAGCTAACCCGGTCGGCGGCTGACGGAAGGACATGCGCAGTGGCACCAGCACGACCACCCGCCGCCCGACTGGCGGCCCTGATCGTCGCGATGTTCGCCCTCGGCGTCGCGATCCCGGCCGGCACCGCCTCGGCCGCTCCCCCGACAAGCCAGCGGGCCGCCGCCGCACCCGACTCCGACGAGGAGGGCGGCACCCCAACGCTGCGCGCCCAACTCGAGGCCGCCAGCAAGGGCTACCTGGACGCGAAGCGCGCTCTGGACACCTCCGTGCAGCGGCAACAGCAACTCGCCACCCAACTGAAGACCATTGAGGTCGAGCTGGCCCAGCGCGACGGCAAGGTCGGTCAGATCGTCGGCGTGGCGTACCGCACCGGCCGGCTCGGCGCGGTGTCGGCGCTGCTCGACAGCAGCAGCCCGGAGGGCTTCATGGACCGGGCCGCCGCCCTGGAGGCGGTGGCTGCCAACGAGGACCGGGTGCTGCGCGATCTGCTCGCCACCAAGGACCAGGCCAACCGCACCCGGGCCGCCCTGAACGGCGAGATCACCGAACAGCGCAAGCAGGTCGCGGTGATGGCCAAGCGCAAGGACCAGGCCGAACGGGCCCTGACCGTGGCCAACACCCCCAAGCCGCAGCCCACCGCCGACAGCGGCTCCAACCGGGGCACCTCCACCGCCAACGCGAAGGCGGCACCCCGCAACTCCGACGGCTCCTGGCCGTCCGAGTCGTGCAGCGTCAACGACCCCACCCCCGCCACCGGCTGCATCACCCCGCGCACCCTGCACGCGCTCAACCAGGCCAAGGCCGCCGGCTTCACCCGGTACGTCTCCTGTCACCGCCCCAGCGGCTCCGGTGAACACCCGAAGGGCCGGGCCTGCGACTTCGCCGCCCAGGCGAGCGGCTTCGGCGGCAACGCCACCGGCGGCGACAAGACGTACGGCAACAACCTGGCCGCGTACTTCATCCGCAACGCCGACCGGCTCGCCGTGCTGTACGTGATCTGGTATCGGCAGATCTGGCTGCCCAGCAGCGGGTGGAAGTCGTACAGCGGCGCGAGCGGGACCCCGTCCACCGACCACACCAACCACGTACACCTGTCGGTCTACTGACCCCACCGGGACGGTCCTGGTCGGTGGCTCACCTGAGTCTCCACTCAGTATGCCCCGATCAGAGGAATGCATCGCTCTCTTGATGAAGGGTGTCGTCGCGGCCCCTCGGCTGGTCGATGTTGCAGGTGCTACACATCTCGTGCTTCCGGATCGGGATGTGGTTCGGCACGTCGATCCGGTCGAGGGGCACGTTCGCGAGTGCCGTGCCGGTCGGCCGGGGGAGGAACCGTCGGGGAAGATCGCTTGACGCATTAAGTTAACGTCATTAACCTCCAGGAAGCGCCGTTAACCAGCCCTGTGGAGGTCGTCATGACCGAGTACTTGAGCATCGCCGGCAACACCCTCGGCTATGAGGTGTCCGGGCGAGGCCCCCTCGTCGTCCTGGCGCACGGTATCGGCGACAGTCGGCACTCCTACCGTTTCCTCGCTCCGGCCCTGGCCGACGCCGGGTACCGGGTCGCCAACGTCGACATCCGCGGCTGCGGCGACTCCAGCCTGGGCTGGGACGGCTACAGCCGCACCGACATCGCGGGTGACCTCGTCGCCGTCGTGCGCCACCTCGGCGGCCCAGCCGTGATCATCGGCCAGTCGATCAGCGGCGGTGCGGCGACCATCGCGGCAGCTACCGCGCCTGGTCTGATCAACGGCGTCATCGAGCTGGCGCCGTTCACCCGGGTACAACCCTTCGATCTCGGCGGGCTGATGCGGGTGAAGCGCTTCCGGACCGGTTACCGCCAGATGGCGCAGGTCATGGTCCTGGGCAGTCTGGCGAGCTGGAAGAAATACCTCGACGCGGCGTACCCGGTCAAGCCCACCGACTGGGCCGCCGAACTGAAGCGGATCGAGGCGAAGCTGACCGAACCCGGCCGGATGAAGGTCCTGCAGGCCATGTGCAAGACCAGCCCGACCGACGCCGGCGCGCAGTTGGCCAATGTCACCTGCCCGGTCCTGGTCATCGAGGGCAGCCTCGACCCCGACTGGGCTGACCCCCGCGCCGAGGGCGAGAGAATCATCGCTGATCTGCCCAGGGGCCTCGGCGAACTCGCCATCATTGAGGGTGCCGGTCACTACCCGCACGTGCAGACACCGGATCAGGTCCTCGCGCTGGCCCGGCCTTTCCTCGACAAGACGCTGGCGAATGCCTAAGGCCCGGCTCAACCCGCAGTCGGTCACTGAGGCCGGCGCCGCCCTGGTCGACGAGATCGGCTTCGAGAACCTCAGCATGGGCCTGCTCGCGGAACGGCTCGGAGTCAAGACCCCCGCGCTCTACAAACACGTCACCAGCCAGGCCGATCTGGCCCACCGCATCGCCATCGTGGCCATGGCCGAGTTCGCTGACGCCATTCGCGACGCCATCCAGGGCCGGGCCGGCAGCGACGCCCTCGCCGCTGGCGCCCAGGCGATGCGGACCTACGTGCGGGAACACCCCGGCCGGTACGCGGCCGGCGATGCTGCTTCCCGCCGGACCGGGCCCGACGACCCGATCATCCCCGCCGTCGAGCGGGTCGTCGCCTCCTGGGCGGCCATGCTGCGCGGCTACCACCTGGACTCCAGCCAGGAGATTCACGCCCTGCGGATGCTCCGCAGCGCCCTGCACGGGTTCTCGACCCTGGAAGCAGCCGGCGGGTTCCAGATCGACGCATCTGTCGACGACAGCTTCACCTGGATGATCGATTTTCTCGACCGCGGTCTGCGCGACATCACTACGAGCAGCGCCCCTGCCAGCTGACGGATCGTCGACGACCCGATCCGACCACCTCATCCCGGAGGACCGACATCAGCATCACCCGGGCATCCACGATCTCCGCGACCCCACCACGCGGTGGCCACTGATGGTGAACATCGACGCAGAGCCCAAAGACACCAGGATCGAGCGGCACGCGAGCTGGGCCGAGCTGTTCTTCGACCTCGTGGCGGTGGCCGGTGTGGCCGCGCTGGCACACGTGCTCGGGCCTGAACTGGACGCCGCGGCGCTCGGTCTCTACGCCCTGCTGTTCCTGGCGCTGTGGCTGGCCTGGACGACGTTCATGCTGTACGGCAACGTCGCCGCCGGCCAGACTCGCGTGCTGCGGCTGATGGTCGGCATGTTCGGCCTCGGGACCATGGCCGCGTCCGTGCCAGGCGTGGCGCACACTGTGCTCGGGCACGGGGGCGACCTCCGTCCGCTCAACGTCTTCGCGGTCGCATACATCGCCACGCGTGTCTACGGGTCCAAGTCGTGGCAACGCGGCGCAGTACTGCTGGACTTCCCGGTGGTGCAGTATTCGGCAGGACTGCTGCCCTGGTTCGCGTCGCTCTGGGTCGACGAACCTTGGAAGCTCGTGCTCTGGGCCGCCGGAGTCGGCCTCGACCTGCTGTTGATCGTGGTCCTGTCCGGCAGCAGGATCCTTCAGCGGGTCCAGTCGTACCTCACCGCGCCAGAACGTACTCGGCGTCGGCCACGATCAGGAGTCCGCCCCGACGGCACGGGATCGGCCATCCACGGGGTGTCGGTCGATCCGGCCCACCTCGCCGAGCGGCTGGGCCTCTTCGTGATCATCGTGCTGGGCGAATCGGTGGTGCAGGTCGTCGCCGCCGCAAGCGAGACGAGGTACGACCTCGGCCTGCTGGCCACCGCAATCGCGTCCTTCACTCTGCTGGCCGGCATGTTCGGCCTGTCCGTCGTCTTCGGATACGCCGGCCTGCCGCACCTACGCGCCGGCCGGATCCCCACCCGGGCCGCCCTCGGCCTGCACTGCCTGGTCACCGGCGTCGTCGCCACCATCGCCGTACCGCTCTCTCTGGTAGTCAGGCACGGCTCCGACCCGCTGCCTGACCAAGGTCGCTGGCTGCTGTGCGGCGCGGTTGCGGCCTACTTCACCCTCGGCGTGGTCACCGGCGTCGCCAGCCACAGCTCCGACCTGCCGAGGACGATCTCACGGGTCACCACAGGCATCGCGGCACCGCTCCTGCTTGGCCTGCTCGCCACCGCCGTCAGTGGCCGAGTGCTCGTGGTCTACCTGGCTTTGATAGTGCTCGCCCACCTCTGGTTTGAACGACGACTGACGCCGATCCAGACCTCTCCCACCGATGAAGCGCCCGACCGCGCGGGCGGCTCATGAACCCTTCCAATGAACCAGCCGTCACGCCTGAACTGCCCGTACCGGCGCAACCCGATCATGGGCGGGTCGGCTCGTCGGGTCGTGGGCACACGCCCTCACCCGCGGCATCCGCCACCGCCAAAACCGCCGTTACTCGCCCTCCGAACACACCCCTCCCTTCAGAGGTGACCGCCAATCGGTCGCCGAGACGGACATGGAGCATTTCATGAACAAGATCCGCCCCTTCGCCGCTGCCACCTTCCTCCTGGGCCCGGCGATCTATCTCGCCGCCGAAGCAATCGCGGCCGCGGCATGGGAATCGCCTAGCTACAGCTACGCCGACAACTGGATCAGCGACCTCGGATCCGCAACGGCCGGGGTGTTCCAAGGCCGCGAACTCAACTCGCCGCTGCACGTCGTCATGAACACCGGATTCATCGTCCAGGGCCTCCTCTTCGGGATCGCCACGGTGCTGCTCTCCCGGACGATCAGCGGGCGGTCCCGTTTCACCGCCGTGACGGGGGTCGTGACCATGATCGGCTACATCCTTGTCGGAACCTTCCACGGTTCCCTGCAGGCGCAGCAGAACGGCACGCTTCCCCTGCACTTCACCGGAGCAACGCTGGCGATCGTCGGCGGGAACGTGCTTGCCCTCGTCCTGGGCATCCACTGGCGAAAGGCCCCCGAGACGCGGCTGATCGGCCTCGTCAGCGTCGTCCTCGGAGCATTCGGCCTGGTCTCCGTAGTCGCTCTCTTCCTCACCTTCGATGCCGGCCTGCCCTCGGGTGCGATCGAACGCGGCTCCGTCTACACCATCGTCATCTGGCAATTCGCCGTGGCCATCGCTCTCCTGCGCGGCCGGGCCAACTCTGGCGCACCCCGCGTCGCCGCTACCGGCACATCCAGCAGCAACTGACCTGCCGGCCCACAAACCCCGATCAACGACCAGAAACGAGCCCCAGGTCCGAAACCCCAACCCCTCCGGTGAATCGACTCCGGTGTCCCGACGCGTAGTCCTACCGGCAGGGTCGTTGTTGTGGTTGTCCGGACCGACGCCTCGTACCGCCCTGGTCCGGGACGCGCAGGAATACCGCCTCGCCCGAACCACACCGGTTCCGGCCGCGACGCAGCAGGTGTCGCCTCGTCGGTGTGGAGCAGGTTCGCGGGCAGTGACCGCAGTCATGCCTCGACTACAGAGAGAGTCTGTTTGCGACTACGGAGAAGTCCGGCCCGAGGAGTGATCGACCACCCGGCCCGACTCCGTCAAATGATCGTGGGTGATGGTGTCGCCGGCCCGGGGTACGTCGCCGGGCGTACCCCGGATGTCGTCGGCGGTCGGACGACCCGGCGCGGGTCGGCGGGCAGCATCGCGGTATGCGTCGGATCCCACCCACCGCCCGGAAAGGGCTCCTCACCCTGCACCTGGTCACCTCGCTCGGCTGGCTCGGCGCCGACCTGGTGCTCCTCACCCTCGGCATCGCCGTGCAGCGGGGCGCCGACCCGGCGATGGTCTACCCGGTCACGGCGCTGGTCGGCACGGCGCTGTTCGCGCCGCTGAGCGTCCTGGTCTGGCTGATCGGGGTCGCCAGCGCGCTACTCACCCCGTGGGGGCTGTGGCGTTATCGCTGGGTGCTGGCCAAGCTCGTGCTCACCACGGTGATGGTCGGGCTGGTGTTGTTCCTGCTCACGCCGAATCTGCGGCATGCCGGTGCGGTGGGCGCCGCCCTCCCCGCCCGCGACCGCGTCGACCTGGTCATCGCGCCGGCGGTGTCGACGACCTTGATGATCATCGCGACGGTGCTGTCCACGTACAAGCCGTGGGGCCGACGTCCCGCCGCCCGACCCGCCCTGGCAGGCCACGGTCGCAACCCGTGACCGCGCCACCACGAGCAGGAAAATCGCGCCGATCTTGTACATTCTGTCGCCGATTTAGGCGGTAATGCCCTCTAATGTCGAGGCAGGAAATGCAAGATCGCGTGCACGATCATGAGGCGGAGCGTGGGGGGTCAGGGTGGGGGTGGTGGGTCACCGGCGCGGTCGAGGGCCGGGCCGAGGCGGGCGGCGAGGGCGAGGTGAGCGGCGCGCGCCTGCCGGAACGCGTACCGGAACAGCGGCGTCGGCGCGGTCAGGGTGATCTCGACGTCGATCCGGACCAGACCCTCCGGCTCGGCGTGCAGTCGAGTGTGGTTACGCACCGTGGTGGCGGGCCACTGCCGGGCCACCATGACGATCTCGTCGTGCTCGCTGATCAGCACGTCCGCGTGGTACGTCGTGCGGAAGCGTAGTGGGCCAGCCACCAGCCTGTCGTTGATCGTGTAGCTGGCCTGGGCGCCGGGTCGGGGCGGCAGTTGGCGGACCTGGACGATCAGCGGATGCAGCTCGCCCTGTCGGGTCAGGTCGCTGAGCATCGCCGCCGCGTCGGCCAGTGCGCACCGGGCCTGGACGGTGTAGCTGAAGGTATCGCTGCTGAGCACTCGTCTCCCACCGTCGTGTGTCGCACGATCGTCCCGTACCGATGTCTGCCTGGCAACGCCCGCCGGCCGCCGGTGCCCGGACGAACCGCGCCGATGGGACGCCCCGCCGCCAGGTGTCGCATTAGGGTCGGTTGATGAGGAATCACCCAACCGTGCAGGAGGGCGGCATCATGAGTGGCGACGACGGATGAGCGGGCACGTGATGGTCTTCGCGCCCACCCCGCAGCTCACGGTCACCGTGGACCAGCCGAACGACCACCCCGAGCTGCATCTGCACCCCGGCGGGCAGGGCGTCTGGCAGGCGCGGATGGCCATGTCGCTCGGTGTCGACGTGGTGCTCTGCGCCGCCCTCGGCGGCGAGATCGGTCAGGTGCTGGAGCCGCTCCTGGTCAGTGAGGGCGTGGACCTGAAGGTGGTGGTCCGTGACTCCGGCAGCGGCGGGTACGTGCACGACCGCCGGGACGGCTCGCGGCAGGAGATCGCCGACATACCGGGGCAGCCGTTGAGCCGACACGAGTTGGACGAGCTGTACAACCTGGCCCTCGGCGAGGGCCTGCGGGCCGCGGTGAGCGTCCTCAGCGGGCCGAACGAGCCGTGGCTGGTCCCGGCCGATCTGTACCGGCGCTTCGCCGCCGACCTCGCCGCCAACGGCGGCCGGGTGGTGGTCGACCTCTCCGGCGACCACCTCGGCGCGGTGTTGGAGAGCGGCGTGTTCTTCCTGAAGGTGAGTCACGAGGAGTTGATCCGCGACGGCCGCGCCCGCAGCGACGACAGCCTGGAGCTGACCCGGGCCATCTACGAACTGCACGCCGCCGGCGCCGAGACGGTGGTGGTGAGCCGGGCCGACCAGCCGGCGTTGGCGCTCATCGACGGGGAGTTGTTCGAGGTCGAGATGCCCCGGTTGGAGGCCGCCGATCCGCGCGGTGCGGGCGACTCGATGACCGCCGGGGTGGCCGCCGTCGTGGCCCGGGGAGGGGACATCCGGACCGCCATCCGCACCGGCGCCGCCGCCGGCGCGATGAACGTGACCCGGCACGGTCTGGGCACCGGACGACTGGACTCGATCACCGGCCTGGTCGACCGGGTCCGGCTGGTGCCGGCGGACAGCCGACCCCAGGAGCGGACCACCCCGGACGAGTTTGCCGGCCGGGTGGTCGAACGATGACGCTGCGGGTGCTGATCACCAACGACGACGGAATTGCCGCGCCCGGCATTCAGGCACTGGCCTGGGCGGCGGCACAGCGGGGCCTGGACGTGGTGGTCGCCGCGCCGTTGGAGGAGGCGAGCGGGACCAGCGCCGCGATGAGCGCCGTGGAGCGCGACGGGAGGGTCGTCGTGAACGACCATCCGCTGCCGGACCTGGCCAGCGTGCCGGCGTACGGGGTGGGTGGCTCCCCCGGCTTCATCACCCTGATCGCGCTGCACGGCGCATTCGGCCCACCGCCGTCGGTGGTGCTCTCCGGGATCAACCGGGGTGCCAACGCGGGGCGGGCGGTGCTGCACTCCGGAACGGTGGGAGCCGCCTTCACCGCCGCCACGAACGGTTGCCGGGCGATGGCGGTCTCCCTCGACGTGCTGTCCGCGGGCGAGGCGACGGCAGCCAGCGGTGGTGCCGCGGTGGACGCCGCCGCCCGGGTACGCGACGCCGAGCGGCACTGGAGCACCGCCGCGCGGGTCGCCCTGGACCTGCTCCCCCGGTTGACCTCCGGGCCGATGGAGAGCGTGCTGAACGTGAACGCCCCGGATCTGCCGCACGGGCGGCTGCGCGGGGTGCGACGCGGCACGCTGGCCAGCTTCGGTCAGGTGCAGATGACAGTGGCCGAATCCGGCCACGGCTTCGTGCGTACCTCACTGGAGGAGCCGGGGCAGGCCGCGCAGCCCGGCACTGATGTGGCGTTGCTGGCCGCCGGGTACGCGTCGGTGACGGCCATCCGAGCAGTCACCGAGGCGACTGACATCGACCTGACCGGACTGGACGACCACCCCTGACTGTGCTGTCTGGTGGCGCTCAGGCGCCGGGCAGCACCTCGCGGGTGGCGGCACCGGCGAAGTAGGGCTCTGGGGCACCGAACAGGCCGAGCAGACCGGTCACCCAGAGCTGCCGGTGCACGAACCGGCTCGGCTCGGTGACCACCAGCTTGACGTTGCTGACCTCGGCCGTCTGGAAGCCGGCAACCATGGCGCTGATGCCGACGGAGTCGATGAAGGTGACAAGCCTCATGTTCAGCTCAATGCGGAGCGGCCGACCCTTGGCCAGCACCTCCGCGATCGCCTCGCGCACCTCGTACGCTGTGTCGACGTCGATCTCACCCCGCGGGGCGATCTCCACGACTCCACCGGACAGAACCGACTTCACGATCGACAGGCTCACGCGAGCACCTCCACCCGCCCGTCCCCCGGGCGCCTCATCAGTACGCGGGCCGCGACCGAGAGTATTCCTCTGACAGCCTCGGTCGCCACCCCTCGGGATGAGCAATTCACGGATCCGGCCCCACAAAGGCACCCATATCCGCACTTTTGAGTATCTGATTGCTCAAGACTTTTGGTTATTTGACCTCCGACGACCGGTCGCGACCGATGCGCCGCGGACCACGGTAGCCGGCCGGACCCGACGCGCCCGACAACCGACCCCCGACCGACGGCCCGCCCCGTGCCACCGGCGTGTCGCGCGCGGACACCCGCCCGACCCGGGTCCACCAGTTGCCGACGCCACCTAGCATCGGGCCGGGACACCCCCCATACGGAGAGGACCTTCGATGATCAAACGACTTGCCGGTCTGGCCGGCGTCGGCGTTCTGCTCGCTCTCGTACTGGCCTGCGGTTTCGGCGGTGGAGGCGACGATGACGACGATGACGACGACTTCGCCCGTGGCGTCGCCGTGGTGGTGGTGCGCTGAGTCGCGGCGGCGGGCCGGAGCCGGCCGGGTTTGCGCTCGGGCGACCCTGGGCACTGGCGGGGTAGGCGAACCGTGACGCGCTGAACAGACGCCGAAGTCCGAAGTGGCCGGCGGCTTCGGCACCCGAGGAGGTAACCACGATGTTCGGAACCAACGTGCTGGACCGCCGCAGCAAGCCGGAGCGGATTGCGGACCATGCCTGGGAGCAGCTGCTTTCCGCCGTGAATTCGGCCGGAGACAGCGTGCGGGACAGCGCCCGCTCGGCCCGTCGCAACAGCGGCGACATCGCCGACGGTGCGGGTGACCTGGTGGGCTCCGCCGCCGAGGAGGCGCGACGCCGGGCCTCGCTGGCCTTCGACGCGCTCGCCGGTCGACAGCCGGCTCTGCCGTGGACGTTGCTGATCGGCGCCGCGCTTGTCGGCGCCGCCGTCGGCTGGGCCGTCGGCTCCGCCGCGCGGGCCGCCGGCAGCCGGGACGCCCACGCGGTGGACGACGTGGAGTTCGTCGACGTGGACCGACCCAACTCACCGGCGGTCTGACCGACAGGTCCAGCAGCACCAGCACGGACCCCGCTCACCCCTGGTCGGGCGGGGTCCGTCGTCGTGCCGCCGGCCGGTGCCGTACCCGATCTGAAGTTGTGGGCCGGCCCGCCGGGCGCCGGACCCCTCAGGCAGCCCGGCGGACCGGTGTTCGGGCGCGGGCCGGCGGGTGCGGACCCACCACGACGGCGGTGGCCAGCACGGAGCGGACCAGGCCCGCGAGACGTGCGGGTATCGGTGGCTTGCTCGCGGATCGAGACCGGGGGACGGAGTCGATCCGCTGGGGACGTCGTGGCCCGGGGGACGAGCACGACGACGGGGACGAGGTGGAGTTGCCCTGACTTCCACCACCCGACGCGACGGCTCCCGCGATCGAGGACTGCGATTACGGTAACCGAAAGGCGCTCGCTTTGGAAGCGCTCCCAAACATCTGCCTTTGAACGCCCGGTGGCACCCGGAGCTGCGACTCCTCACCCACCCTGGGTGAGGACGGTTCACCCGGGCCGGCGGCAGGCTCGGACCCAGGCGGACCTCCGGCCGCAGCCGCCACCGGTCCGCCACCCACGCAGGGAGGAGGCCCAGATGGCGATCGCGGAGATCGACCGCACCGACCAGGACATCCAGTCCGCCGTACTCGACGAGCTGACCTGGGAACCAAGGGTGCAGCCGCACGAGATCGGTGTGACCGTCGCCGAGGGCGTCGTCACGCTGACCGGCCGGGTGGACAGCTACGCCAAGAAGTGGGCCGCCGAACGGGCCACCCACCGGGTCGCCCGGGTCCGGGCGGTCGCCAACGACCTGGCCGTGCAGCTGGCCGACGCCGCCGAACGCACCGACCCCGACCTGGCCGCCGCGGCCAGCCACGCGCTGGAATGGGACGCGTTCGTACCCGTCGAGAAGCTCCAGGTCACCGTCTCGGCCGGCTGGGTGACGCTGCACGGCGACGTCGAGTGGGAATACCAGCGCCGCGCCGCAGAGCGGGCGGTGGGACGCCTCACCGGCGTACGAGGGCTGAGCAACGGCATCACCGTACGGCCCGCCGCCGCACCGGACGGCCGACAGCTCGCCGATCGGATCGTCGACGCCCTCGCCCGAGCCGGAGCGACCGAGGCCGAACGGATCAGCGTACGGGTGCACGGCGACACCGCGGTGCTCGCCGGGTTGGTGCACTCCATGCCCGAACGGGCCGAGGTCGAGCAGGTGGCCTGGTCCGCCCCGGGCATCCGGGAGGTGCAGAACCACATCGCGGTCGCCCCGGTGCTGCACTGAGCGAGCGCGGGCGAGCGCCCGGCTGGCACTGAGCGAGCGCGGGCGAGCGCCCGGCTGGCACTGAGCGAGCGCGGGCGAGCGCCCGGCTGGCACTGAGCGAGCGCGAAACCACCCGGGGTGGGTGAGCCGGACTCACCCACCCCGGGAGCAGGCTGGGGGCATGAGTGATCCGAACGGGCTGATCCAGCCGGGGCGTTCCGCGCCCGGTTTCACCCTGCCGGCCACCCCGGACGGTGCCCTGACCGGGCCCGAGCAGTTCCGCGGACGACCGGTCGTGCTCGCCTTCTATCCGGCCGACTGGAGCCCGGTGTGCGGCGACCAGATGTCGCTCTACCAGTCGGCGGCACCCGTCTTCGCGCAGTACCGGGCGGTGGTGCTCGGCATCTCGGTCGACAGCATCTGGTCACACCGGGCGTTCGCCGAGAGCCGGGGCATCGAGTTCCCGCTGCTTGCCGACTTCGAGCCGAAGGGCGAGGTGGCCGGCCGCTACGGCGCGTACAACTCGCAGGGTGAGGCGGACCGCGCACTCGTGGTGCTCGACCCGGCCGGGCAGGTGACCTGGAGCTTCGTCTCGCCGCCCGACGTCAACCCGGGCGCCGACGGCATCTTCGACGCGCTCGACCAACTCGCCGCCGATCGGAAGGTGACGACCGGATGACCACGCCACTTCAGGTGACCGCCCGACTCCGGGACCCGGTCACCACCGAGGACCACATCCGGGGGCCGGCCGACGCGGCGGTGACCATCGTCGAGTACGGCGACTTCCAGTGCCAGTTCTGCGGTGCGGCCTACCCGAACCTGCACGAGTTGCTGCGGCAGCGGGCCGACACCGTCCGGCTGGTCTACCGCTACTTCCCCATCGCCAACGTGCACCCGTACGCCGAACGCGCCGCCGAGACGGCCGAGGCCGCCGCGGTCCGGGGCCGGTTCTGGGAGATGCACGACTGGCTCTACGAGCACCAGGACCAACTCGACCCGGTGCACCTCTCGCTCGGTGTGGAGCAGGTCGGACTGCCGCCGGACGAGCTGAACGCCGAGGTGGAGAACCGGGCGCACGCGGACCGGGTGCGCCGGGACTTCGTGGGCGGCATCCGCAGCGGGGTGAACGGCACCCCCACCCTGTTCGTCAACGGCGTCCGCCACGAGGGCGGGTACGACCTGCCCGATCTGCTGGCGGCCGTGGACGCGGCGGGCGACGCCTGACCTGTCGGCCCGCTCAGATCAGCCGCAACTCGCGCGCCCGCCGGACCGCCTCGCGCCGGCGGGTCGCGTCGAGTTTGCGGTAGATGTTGCGAACGTGGGTCTTCACCGTGTTGACCGACAGGGACAACTCGCTGGCGATCTCCACGTTGGACAGGATGCTCTGCAGGTAGCGCAGGATGGTCAGCTCCCGCTCGGTGAGCGGCTCGTCGAGCGTGCCCCTCGGCTCGGCGGCCGGCCGGGCGGCGCTCGGCCCGGCCCCGCGTACCAGGTCACCGACCAGGGTGAAGTGGGCGGTCCCCGCGTCCAGGTGCGCGGCCAGCAGGTCGCGCACCGGCGGTCCGGCCTGAGTGAAGACGCGGCGACAACCCTGCGGCCCGGCCAGGTCGAGCACCTGCTCCAGGAGCCGACCGGCCCGACGCCCGTCCCCGGCGCGACCGGCCAGCACCGCGTCCAGCAGGCCCGCGTCCAGGCGTACCGGCAGAGGCCAGGCGGTGGCCGCCGGCGCCTGCCAGGCCGGCAGCCCGCGGCCGGCGGCAGCGGCGTCGCCGGCCAGCAGTTCCACCTTCGCCGACGCCACCGCGAGCACCGGGTCGGTGTCCGCGCCGACCAGCAGGTCGCGGGCGGCGTCCAGGTCGCCCCGCTCGGCGCGCAGTTCGGCCTCGGCGGCCCGCAGCAGGCTGGTCAACTCGGCCGCGGACGGCTGGTCGACGAGCGCCTCCCGGGCCTGGACGAGCAGTCGCTGGCCGGCCGCCGGGTCGCCGGAGTCGCGGCGCAGGTGCGCCCGGCACAGCGCGGCCACCGCCGTGGCCACGGGCTCGCCACGGACGGCGGCGAGCCGGCCGCCGCCCGCGTCCCCCGCGCAGCCGTCGACCAGGCCGCCGGCGACGCCGAGCGCCGGGCCGGCGAGATTGAGGTTCGCGGTGGCCTCGTCGGGCTGGTCGCGCAGCAGCGCCACCTGGGCCAACGCCAGATACGCGTAGGCGCAGTCGAGTCGACAGGACCAGCCCCGACAGGGCGGCATGCCCAGCGCTTCCCGGGCCGCCCGCTCGGCCGCCCGCAGTTCACCGCGTACGGCGAGCAGCAGCGCGGCACGACTGGCACCGACCAGCTCGGTGCGTGGCCGTCCCGCCTCCCGAGCGGCCGCCCGGGCCCGGACGAACCGGGCGGTCGGCAGCCCACCGCCGGCCAGCTCGACCAGCCCCAGGGCAGTGCCGGTGAACGCCCGCAGGTCGGCGTCGTCGGCGGCGCCGCTTCCGCCGGCCGTCAACGTCGCGCCGCCCGCCAACCCGGAACCGCCTGGCGACCCGGCGTCGCCCGCCAACCCGGAACCGCCTGGCGACCCGGCACCGCCCGTCGGCGCGGCACCGCCCGTCGGCGCGGCACCGCCCGTCGGCGCGGCACCGCCCGTCGGCGCGGCACCGCCCGTCGGCGCGGGGTCCGGCAGGCGGGTCGGTGTGGCGCCCGGCGGGCGGGTCCGCAGCAGCCGGGCGGCGGCGGCCCGCACCTCCACCGGGTCGTCGGCGAGCCGGGCCACCGTCAACTCCAGCGCGGTGACCAGCCGCAGGAACCGTTGCCGGCGAGGCACCGGCAGGTCCGGGGCGTGCCCGGCGGCGGCACGCAGGTGACCGGTGGCGGCCGGGAGGTCGCCGGCGTACGCGCGTTCGGCGGCGTAGGCGAGGGCCACCTCCGGGTCGGCCCGGATCACCTCCACCGGCGGGGCGCCCGGCGCCGGAGCGTGCACCGGTTCACTGTCGTACCGGGTCAGCTCCGGCCAGTGCGCGACGAACAGGTCGCCGGCCAGGTCCCACCGGCCGGCCGTCAGCGCGTGCCGCAGCGCGTCGGCTGGCCGCCCGTCGCCCGCATACCAGTCGGCCGCCCGCACGTGCAGATCGCGCAACTCCGGGCCGGGCAGCCGGGCCAGATCGGCGCGGAGCAGGTCGGCGAGCAGCGGATCGCAGCGGTACCAGGGCGGTCGGGTGTCCTCCCGGTGCAGCAGGCCACCCGTCCCGGCCAGGTCGGCAAGCGCCTGCCCGGCGTCGGCGCGGCCGGTCAGCGCCGCGGCCAGGTCGGCGCAGACGCTCTCGACGACGGCGGTCCGGCGCAGCAGATCCTCCTCGGCCGCGTCGAGCGTCGCCAGCACCTCCTCACGCAGGTAGCCGGCGATCTCCGTTTGGTCGCCCCCGAACTGCCCCACCCAGCGCCCCGGGTCGGGCTGCCCGCGTACCGCCAGGGCGGCGATGCGCAGCGCGGCCGGCCAGCCCCCGGTGCGTTCGCGCAACTGGCGCACGTCGGCCGCCGGCAGGGTCGCGCCGTGCGCGGTGAGCAGGTCGGCCACCTCGTCGTCGGTGAACGCCAGCTCGTCCGGGCCGATCTCGGTCAGCTCGCCCGCGAGGCGGAGCCGGTGCAGGGGCAGGTGCAGCCCGGCCCGTGCCCCGATCACCAGGCGCAGCCGCTGCCCGGCGTGCCGCAGCAGGAACTCCACGCCGCGCAGCGCTGCCGGGTCGGCGACCCGGTGCAGGTCGTCCAGGATCAGCAGCACCGGCCGGTCCGCGGCGGCGAGGGTGGCGGCCAACAGTTCCAGTTGGTCGGGGCGGGGCGGCCGGTCGGGCACCGGACCGTCCTCCGCCGAGCCGGTCGCGGTCCGCAACGCCGCCGCGAGGTACGCCCAGAGCCGATCGGCGTCGTCGCCGACCTCCACCGACACCCAGGCCGAGACCGGGCTGTCCTCGGGCGACAGCGAGAGGTCACCAGAGTCGGGTACGACCGCGCCCGGCTCGACGTCGGGCATCCCACCGTCGAGCCGCGCCCAGGTGGCGAGCAGTGTGGTCTTGCCCCAGCCGGCGGGTGCGGCGACGACGGTGACGGGTCCGGCAGCGCCCTCGTCCAGCCGGCGCAGCAGCCGAGGCCGGGCCAGCACCGGCTCCGGTGGCACGGCCGGGGTCAGCCGGGAGGCCAACAGCGGTGGCTCCGCGGCGGTGTCGATGCGTAAGCGACTCTGCTGTTCTGGCACCCTGCTCCACCCCCACCACGCGCTCCGCCCCCGGTCGGCGAGCGGTTACCCGGCGCGGGGCGGTTCACCCCTTCCGGGCGAGCACGCTTCACCCGAGCGCGACCGACGATCGGGGGACGTGGACGGGGAGGACGTGGAACCGGTGGGAGCGATGGGACGGCTGGTGCGGGCGGGCCTCGGTGGCGTGGCGCTGCGCCGGCTGCGCGTACCCCGGTGGGGCCGCCGGATCGGCGCGGACCGCGACCCGGTCACCTCGCTCCGGTGGGAGGTGGTGACCGTCGACCGGCCGCCCGAGCAGGTGCTTCCGGCCGGTCGGTGGCCGGAGCCCTTGCGCCGCCTGGACGGCGCGGTCGAGGTGCGGGTGCGCCCCGCGCCCGGCGATCGGGGCACCGAGCTGGCCGCCCGACCGGTGGCCGGTGCCAGCCCGCCGGTCGGGCTGGCCGCGCACCTGGTCGGCGACGACCCACATCTGCTGGTCCGCCGGGTCCTTCGCCAGATCAAGCAGCGGGTGGAGACCGGCGAGGTGCTGCGCGCCGACCGGTCCGCGCTCGACCGCCCCGAGGTCCGCGGGTGAGGGCGCTGTGCTGGGTGGGCACCGGTGAGGTGGCGGTACGCGAGGTGCCCGACCCGGAGCTGCGCAACGAGCGGGACGTCATCGTCCGGGTCCGCCGCAGCGCCACCTCCGGCGGGGACCTGCCGCTGCTGGCCGGCCGGAACCCGCTGCTGCGGCCCGGTGACGTGCTCGGGGCGGAGTTCCTGGGCGAGGTGGTCGAGGTCGGTCCCGGCGTGCGCCGGCACCGCAGCGGCGATCGGGTGGTCGTCGGCGCGAGCGTCGCCTGCGGCGGCTGCTGGTACTGCCGCCACGGCCTGCACTCCTGCTGCGACAACGCCCATGCCGACCCGGCGAGCGCCGACCCCGGCTGGGAACGCGCGGACGCCGGCTGCTTCGGCCGTCCCCGGGCGGCGGGCGGATTCGCGGGCGGTCACGCCGAGTACGTGCGGGTGCCGTACGCCGACGTGGGCGCCTTCCGGGTGCCGGACGCGGTCGACGACGACCGGGCGGTGTTCGCCGCCGACGCGGCGCCGACCGGGTGGCTGGCCGCCGAGTTGGGCGCCGTGCGTCCCGGTGACGTGGTGGCGATCTGGGGTGCCGGAGCGGTGGGCCAGTTGACCGCTCGGGCGGCGGTGCTGCGCGGGGCCGCCCGGGTGCTGGTCGTCGACCGGCACGAGGAGCGGTTACGGATGGCCGAGCGGCACGTCGGCGCGGAGCCGCTTGACTACCGTCGCACCGACGTCGCGGCGGAGTTGCGCGAGCGCAGCGGTGGGCGGGGGCCGGACGTCTGCGTGGTGGCCGTCGGCACGCCGCCGCCCGGGCGGCTCGGTGGCCATGCCGACCGGCCGGACGCGACACGCGAGGCCGTGCGCGCGTGCCGCAAGGGCGGTGTGGTGGTGCTGCTGGGCGGGACGGACGGGTTCCTCGACGCGTTCGGCCTGGGCGCGGTGACCGAGCGACGGCTGACGCTGCGCGGGGCCGGTCGGCCGGACCTGCGGGACGTGCCGATGCTGCTGGACCGGATGGCCCGCGGCGAGCTGCGCACCGAACACCTGGCCACCCACCGGTTGCCGTTGGCGCACGGCCCCGAGGGGTACGCGCTGTTCCGGGACCGGGCCGACGGCTGTGTACGAGCCGTGTTCACACCCTGACGCCCTCCTCGTGCGCTGCCGTCGGGGACGGCGAATGGCACACTCTGGGCATGGCTGGGGAGCGGACGTACGACGTGGTGTTGTTCGGGGCGACCGGGTTCACCGGTGGCCTGACCGCCGACTACCTGGCCCGACACGCCCCGGCCGGACTGCGCTGGGCGCTGGCCGGCCGCAACCCGGACCGCCTCGCCGCCGTGCGGGACCGGCTCGCCGCGGTCGACCCGAACCTGGCCGACCTGCCGCTGCTCACGGCCGACGTGACCGACGCCGACTCGCTGCGGGCCGTGGCGGAGAGTGCCCGGGTGGTGGCCAGCACGGTCGGCCCGTACGTCCACCACGGCGAGCCGCTGGTCGCGGCGTGCGCGGCGGCCGGCACCGACTACCTGGACATCACCGGCGAGTCGGAGTTCGTCGACCTGATGTACGTGCGCCACCACGCCGAGGCGACCCGCACCGGCGCGCGGTTGGTGCACGCCTGCGGGTTCGACTCCATCCCGCACGACCTGGGCGTCTGGTTCACGCTCAAGCAACTGCCCGCCGACGCTCCCATCACCGTGGACGGTTACGTCCGCGCCGGTGGCCGGTTCTCCGCCGGCACCTACCATTCGGCGCTCACCGCGTTCTCCCGTACCGGGCAGGCCGGCCAGGCCGCCCGGGAGCGCCGGGCGGTCGAGCCGCACCCCACCGACCGCCGGGTCCGCGCGGTGCCCGGCCGGCTGGCCCGCTCCGCCGAGCTGGGCATCTGGACCGTGCCGCTGCCGACCATCGACCCGCAGGTGGTCCGCCGGTCGGCGGCGGCCCGACCGGAATACGGCCCGGACTTCCGGTACCGGCACTTCGCCGCCGTGAAGCGGCTGCCCACCGTGCTGGCCGGCGCGGTCGGGCTCGGCGCCCTGGTCGGGCTGGTGAAGCTGCCGCCCAGCCGACGGTGGCTGCTCGGCCGGCTCGCCTCCGGGCAGGGACCCACGCCCGAGCAACGGGCGGCGTCCTGGTTCCGGGTCCGGTTCGTCGGCACCGGCGGCGGGCAGCGGGTGGTCACCGAGGTGGCCGGCGGCGACCCGGGATACGACGAGACGGCGAAGATGCTCGCCGAGTCGGCGCTCTGCCTGGCGCTCGACGAGCTGCCGCCGACCGCCGGCCAGCTCACCCCGGTCGCCGCGATGGGTGACGCGCTGCTGGAGCGGCTGATCCGGGCCGGGCTCACCTTCCGGGTGCTGAAGCCCTCGGCTTGACCCTCGACCGGGTCGAGGGGGCAGGATGCCCGACGTGAGTGACCTGCACAGCATCGGCGAGCTGGCCCGGGCCAGCGGCCTGACCGTCAGCGCGCTGCGCTTCTACGACTCGGCGGGGGTGCTGGAGCCGGCTCTGGTGGACCCGGTGACCGGCTACCGCTGGTACACCGACGAGCAGATCAGGCCGGCCCGGTTGGTGGCCGGGCTGCGCCGGATCGGCATGCCGGTCCCGGAGATCGCCGCCGCGGTCCGCGCCGAGCCGGCGGCCGTGCACCAGCTGCTCGACACGCACCTGCGCCGGCTGGCCGACGGGCTCACCGACGCCCGCCGTGAGGCCGCCCGACTCCGCGCGCTTGTCGACCCGGCCCAGCCGGCCACCACCACGCTGCTGCTCTCTCCCACCGACCTGGCCGCCGCGCTCGACGCGGTGCGCTTCGCCGTCGGCGTCGACCCGGAGCTGCCGATGCTCTCCGGCGTCCTGCTGGACGTGGAGCCCGACGGCGTCCGGCTCGTCGCCACCGACCGGTACCGGCTCGCGCTCGCCCGCGCCACGGCCGACGTCGACGGCCCCCCGGCGCGGGTGTTCGTCCCGGTGGCCCTCGTCGATGAGCTCCGGCCGCTGCTCGACGCCACCGGCGGCGGACCGGTGTGGCTGACCGTGGCCAGCGCGGAGCTGCGGGTGCTGGTGGCCGGACGGACGTTGACCGGCACCGCCCTGCCGTACGACTTCCCGGACTACCGCAGGCTGCTGCGCAAGGCCGTCGGCGACCGGCCCACCGCGCGCCGGGTCCCGGTGGACGTGGCGGCGTTGCGCGCCGCGCTGGCCGACCCGGCGGCCCCCACGGTCGCCCGCGACCACGACGGCACGACCCGGGCGGTCACCGTGCTCGGCGTCGACGACCAGGGCGCGCTGCGGCTGCTGCCCGCGGCCGAGCTGGGCACCGACGCGCTGCGGGTGGGGGTGGACGGCGGCTACCTGCTGGACGCGTTGACCGCGGCCGGAGCGGCGCAACTCGTGCTGGAGCTGGACGGACCGATCGCCCCGCTGGCCGTGCGCCGCACGGACGACGCGGACACCTATTCGGTGTTGATGCCGATCCGGCTCTGAGTCGGTGGCCCGCACTCCCCGTTCCGGGAGGAAAAGCCCGCGACGGTAGCATCTGGTGGTTCACCTGTGAACCCCGGACGGAGGCGTACGGAGCAGCATGCTCGACATGGAGTTGATCCGGAAGGATCGCGAGGCGGTGGCGACCGCGCTGGCGAAGCGTCTGGATCCCGCCGAGGTCACTCGGGCGCTGGACGAGATCCAGCGGCTCGACCAGGAACGCCGCGCTCTGATCACGGAGATCGATGCCGAGCGGCAACGCCGCAAGGCGGAGGCCCGGGCGTACGCGCAGGCGAAGCGGGCCGGCGAGGAGCCGCAGGCCGCCGCGCCGGAGGCCGAGCGTCGACAGCTCTCCGAGCTGGAGTCCCAGCTGGACGAGGTGCAGTCGCGGCTGCGTACGACGATGAGTGAGCTGCCCAACCTGCCGGCCGACGACGTGGTGGCCGGTGGCAAGGAAGCCAACCAGGTCGTGAAGACCTTCGGCGAGCCGCCGGTGATCGACAAGGTCCGCGACCACGTCGAGTTGAGCCGCGCGCTGGGCCTGGTCGACTACGAGCGTGGGGTCAAGCTCGGCGGCTCCGGCTTCTGGATCTACACGGGCATCGGCGCCCGGCTGGAGTGGGCGCTGCTCAACTACTTCATCGACCAGCACGTCCGGGCCGGCTACGAGTTCCTACTCCCGCCGCACCTGCTGCTCGACTCGGCCGGCTTCGCCGCCGGGCAGTTCCCGAAGTTCTACGACGACGTCTACCACCTCGACGCCGAGTCCGCCCCGCGCGGGCAGTTCCTGCTGCCCACCTCGGAGACGGCGATCCTCGGCGCGTACCAGGACGAGATCCTGGAGACCCCGAAGCTGCCGCTGAAGGCCTTCGCGTACACCCCGTGCTACCGGCGGGAGTCGGCCGGCTCGCACTCCGACGAGCGCGGCACGGTGCGCGGGCACCAGTTCAACAAGGTGGAGATCTTCCAGTTCACCCTGCCGGAGCAGGCCGACGCGGCCCTGGAGGAGATGCTCGCCCACGCGGAGAGCCTGGTCGAGGGCTTGGGCCTGCACTACCAGCGCACGCTGCTCTCGGCCGGCGACGCCAGCGCGTCGATGAAGAAGACCCTCGACATCGAGGTGTGGATGCCGAGCACCGGCAAGTACAAGGAGGTGTCGTCGGTCTCCTGGGCCGGTGACTACCAGGCTCGGCGGGCGGCCATCCGCTACCGCGAGCCGGGCGGCAAGCAGACGCGCTTCGTGCACACCCTCAACGGCTCGGCCCTGGCCACGAGCCGGCTCTTCCCGGCCATCCTGGAGCAGAACCAGCAGCCCGACGGCAGCGTCCTGATCCCCAAGGTCCTCCAAGACCGCCTGGGCACCGACCGCCTAACCCCGAGCTAACCCCAACCCCACCCCCCGCCCGGACCCCGCTCACCTCGCCGATCTTGCAGTTTCTGTCGCCGAAACGTGGTGTTCCGCGGTTTTTGTCGCGACAGAAACCGCAAGATCGCGGGGGTGGGGGCGGCGGGGGCGGGGGTGGGGGCGGCGGGGGTGGGGGCGGCGGGCCAGGGTGGCCAGCAGCAGGAGCGTGGCCAGGGTGGCCAGCAGCGGCGCTGGGCCGACGGCGTCAAGTGCATCGGCCAGGGTGCGCTGGACCTCGGCGGCCACCCGGATCACCGGGTCCCGCAGGGCGTCGCGGCGGCCGGCGGACAGACGTAGCTCGTACCAGCCGTACCAGGCGACGTACCCGCCGGCGAGCAGCAGCACCAGCCCGCTGAGGCGGGGCACCAGCGCGCCGGCGACGCGCAGCCGGGCCACCAGCCCGTCGCGCAGCAGCGCCACAGCGAGCGCGGCGACCGCGACCACCAGGCCCATCCCGAGGGCGTACGCGCCGAACAGCGCCAACCCCTGACCGGTCGAGCCGGCCTGGAGGCTGGTCACCACGATGGCCAGGAACGGCGCGATGGCGCAGCCGAGCGACGCCAGCGCGTACGCCGCGCCGAACAGCGCCATCGACGGCCACGTGCGGGTGAGCCGGGGCGCCCGGGCCGACCAGCCGGGGGCGGGCAGCCGGCGGCCGGCGAGCAGCCAGCAGCCGGCCGTCACCAGCAGCACGCCGAGCACCACGGTCAGCCACGGCAGCCGGGGCCGCAGCCAGCCGGCCAGCGGCGCGAGCGCCAGGCCGAACGCCCCGAACACCAGCACGTACCCCAGGGTCAGCCCGGCCGCCGCGGTGAGCGCGCGGCCGACCGCGCCGCGGGCGTCCGACGCCCCGGCGACCAACAGCGAGAGGTACGCGGGCAGCAACGCGAAGCCGCACGGGTTGACCGCGCCGAGCATGCCGGCGGTCAGCGCGAGCAGCAGTGCCGCGGTCACGCCCCGGCCAGGGCCGCGACCCGGGCGGCGAGCGCCTCACCGTCCAGGAAGCCCTGGTGGACGACCCGGCCGTTCCGGTTGATGATCACGAAGATGCTCTGCTCGGTCACCCTGAACCGCTTCCAGAGCGCGCCCTTGCGGTCCTCGATCTGCGGCGTCCCGGCGAGGTCGAACTCGGTGACGAACTCCTTCATCGCGCGTTGCTCGCCGAGGCCGGCGACGCCGACGATCGGCACGGTTTCCCGGTAGCGGGGCGCGATCTCGGCGACCGTCCAGGCCTGGCTGGCGCAGGTGGCGCACCACGGCGCCCAGAACCACAACACCACGGGCCGACCGGCGAGCTGCGCCGCGTCGAACGCCGCGCCGGTGAGGGTGGTCCCGGTGAAGCGCAGGATGTCCGGGACCGCTGCCGGGGCCGTACTCGGCGATCCGCCGGGGGTGGCGGTGCCGGCGGCTCCCGGCGCGGTGGCTCCCGGCGTGGTGGCTCCCGGCGCGGTGGCGGTGGTGGCCGGCGCGGCGACCGCGGCGGGCGGGGCGGCCGTACCGGTGCAGGAGGCCACGCCGAGCAGTGCGGCGGCCAGCGCCACGGCGGCGCCGGCCCCCCGGGCCACACCAACCCGGCACCGTCGCCCCCGAGCGTGCCAGCTGCGCATCCGTGTCTCCGTTCGACAGTTGTCCGGGAGGTGCCCTCTCCTACTCGGCCTTGGCGAGGCGGAGAGCCAGCTCGGGGCACACCTTGACCGCCTTCAACGCGCCCTCCCGCAGCCAGGTCGGCACGGGGGTGGGCGGGAAGGCGGGATATCCGTTCGCGTCGAGCCGGATGAAGTCCGGTACGACGTGCGCGCACAGGCCGTGCCCGTCGCAGCGCGACCAGTCCAGGGTGAGCTTCTGCGGGTTCGCGTCGGGTGCGCCGGGCAGCCCCATGACACCCTTGACGCGCCGGCCACAGCCGTCACCGGTGCTGTGCAGCCGCAGGTCCTCGGCGAAGACCTCGATCGCGGAGAGCGCGAACCGGGCGGTGCCGTCCGGGTGACTGCACGCGCCCCGACCCTTCACCTCGCCGGCGGCGGCCCGCACCACCTCGGCCGGCTGACTGCCGGCCACCGCCAGGTCCACTGCGCGGGCCAGGTCCGGCAGGCCCATCCGGCACGGTCCGCACTGGCCGGCGGACTCCCCGGCGAGGTAGCGCACCACCTGGGCGGTCTCACCGAGTGGGCAGGTGTCGACGCCGAGCGGGATGATGATGCCCGCGCCGAGCGTGCCGCCGACCGCCGCCAGCCCCTTGCGGGACACCTCGGCCGTGTCCGCCGCCTCCGGCGTGATCCACTTGCCGTGGTAGCCGCCCATCAGGATGCCCTGAATCTCCGGCACCTCGCACAGGTCGAGAACGTCGCGCAGCGGCATGCCGGCGGTGCACTCCACCACGGCCGGTCGGCCCGCCGCGCCGGTCACGGTGAGCAGCACGGTCCCCGGCTCGTCGTCGGTGCCGAGGGCCGCGTACTCGTAGGGGCCGAGGCGGGCGCCGACGGCCAGCTGCGCGTACGTCTCGGCGTTGGACAGCAGGGTGGGCAGGCCGCTGACCCCGGAGTCGCTGGATCGCTTCTTGGTGCCGGGCGGGATGTGCGGCAGCCCGTTGATCCCGTTGACGAGCGCGCCGCCCTCGCCGGAGATGAACCGGTGCGGCACGGTGACGATCGTGGTCAGCACCGGCATCCGGCGCTCTTCGAGGGCCTCCATCAGCGAGTCCCGACCGACCCCGTCGTCGGCGACACCGATCACGATCTCGTCGGCGTCCAGCGCGTACGCGGCGAGCGCCGCGCCGTCCAGGATCAGGTGCGGGGCGCGGGTGAGCAGCACCTTGTCCTTCCAGCTGGCCGGCTCCCCCTCGCTGGCGTTGACGACCACGACGGCGGCGAGGTCCTGCCGTTCGCAGGACTCCAGGACGGCGCGCAGCTTGCGGGCGAACGGGAAACCGGCCCCGCCCTTGCCGTTGAGCTGCATGCCCTCGGCGAGCCGGAGCAGTTGCGCCGGTTCCATCGGGCCGACCGGCCCGTGCACCTCCTCGTGCGCGGCCAGGTCGAGCCGGCCGTACTCGGCGAAGCCGGCGGTGAGCCGGGGCTCGCCCACGCAGGCGACCGGTGGCACCGCGGTGCGCATCACTTCGCCTCACCCCGCAGCCCGGCCCAGTACGCCCCGTCCACCGCGTCCGCGCTGGCCTTGCGGCGCTTGGCGGACCGGCCCTCGCCGGCTGCCCGCCGAGCGCGCCGGGACGCCAGGTCGACAAGGGTCGGGGTGTCGTCGACGGGCGGTGCGACCTCGTCCGGCACGTACCGGGCCGGCGGACGCCAGTAGTCCGGCTCCTCCGGCACGTCGTCCTCGACGCTGTGTCGGCCGCTGCCGCTGCGCGGCGTCGCCGAGATGGGGCTGGCCGAGATCGGGCCGGCGGAAATCGGCTCGACGGAGACCGGGGAGGCAGAGATCGGCTCGGCGGCCTGCCACCGGCGCGGGCTGTCCCACGGCTCCTCCGGCTCGACTGTCGGCCGTGGCGGTGCCGAGTACCGGGTGCCGTCGTCCTCGTCGCGGGACCGGCGGCTGGACCGTTCGGCGGCCGGCTCCTCGACGCGTCGCCGTCCGGTCGGCACCGCCTCGTCCCGGGTCCGCGAGCCGCGCCGCCGGGTCACCGGCTCGACCTCCTCGTCGTCGCGCCCACGGGTGACGGTCTCCTCGACGCTGCGCCGCGACCGGCGGGTCGCGGGCTCCACCTCGTCCCGCCGGCCGCGCGAGGGCCGTTCGGTGTCGCGGCCGGCCGCCGGCTCGTCCACCCGCCGCCGGCGGCTGGGCCGGGTCGACTCGACGAGGGAACCAGGTTCGGGCACCACCGGGACGGTGAACCGGTCCGGGTCGCGACGCGCGGCCGGCGCGGCCCAGGTGGCGGTGGTGGTATCCGCCCAGCCCGGACGCTTGTCCGCGTCGGCGTTCTTGCGGCGGGTCAGCCCGGCCAGCAGCGATCGACCCCGGTCCGCCTCGCCGGCCCGACCCGCCAGCACGGCGTTACGCACCGCGGCCTGGTGCTGTTCGCGGCTGCGCCGACCGATGGTGACCGAGAGCCGGACCAGCAGGGCCAGCACCACCAGCAGGATGCAGCCCAGGTAGCTGAGCACCACCCAGGAGCTCGCGGCCCGACCGGCGTTGAGGCCGTGCAACACGGCGAACGGCCAGGCCAGGTACGCGGTGGAGTGCAGCGTGCGCCACAGCCACTTGGGACCGACGCCGGCGAAGCGGGCCCGGATGATGCCGGTCCAGATCACGCTGACCATCAGCAGGGCGGCCACGGTGCCGAGCCCGACGTAGAGCCCTCGGCCGCCGACGAACGGCACCAGCGCGTCGGTCGCGGCGGCCCGCCCAGTGGCGATCTTGGTGAGGACGTGGAAACCGAGCCCGGCCACGCCCAGTACGCCGGTGGCCCGGTGCGCCGACTGCATCAGTACCCGGTGCGAGATGCGCAGCACCAGCCGGTCGGTGGCGAGCAGCCCGAGCATCACGGTGAGGCTCAACGTCACCAGGGAGATCACCCCGGCGAAGAACTCGGTGAAGAAGAAGCCGTACGCGTACGCCTTCTGTCCGGCGCCCGTCAGCATGACCGCCGCCCACAGGGCGGCGAGCACCGACGCGATCAGCATGGTGGCCGCCGACCTGGACGGTGCGCGTACCCCCCGACTGCTGGCGCTGGTCCGGACGGTGGCCGCCTTCTGGTTCTGCTGTGCCCGGGCCATGTGCTCCTCGATCGTCTCGCGGCGGCGTACCACCGGCCGACCCCTGCTCCCCCATCCAGTACGGACCGGCGGGGCGCGCGGATCATCCGTGCGGAAAATTTTCTGGGCCGAGATCGAACCGACGGGTGTCGACGTGCGTTTCCGTCCTTCTCGGAGCGGGGTCGGGACCTTCGGTCGGCGGGTATCACCGAATCGGGGGCCTCGAACCGTCCGCCACCTTAGAGTGGTTTAGTGCTGTTTGACGGAAAGTCCCCGTACCGCCGCCGTGCCTCCTGGGTGGCCGCCGCCATCGCCGTGCCGGCCCTGCTGGTGGCCGCGCTGCTGGTGGGTCAGGCCCTGACCCCCGGCACGACAGCACCCGACCGACGGATCGCGGCCGACCCGACGCCGAGCACCGTCGAGCAGAGCGCCGAGGAGCCGATTCCCTCGGCCGCGCCCGCCCCGGCGGGGCTGCCGGTGGTCGACTACGACCCCGCGCCAGGGGGCTTCCCCACGGATCCGGCCACCATGGACACCACGCCGCTGACCGAGGCTGCGCACCCGACCAGGCGGATCGCCGCGTACGACGCGCCCGGCGGCCGTCCACGAGCCTTCCTCGAACCAACGATCAGCGGCGTCGACCTCACCATGCCGATCGCCGACCGGCGCTCCGGCTGGATTGCCGTCCTGCTGCCCTCCGCCAATCGGCGGCTCGCCTGGCTGCCTCCCGGCGGGTTCGACACCGTGGCGTTGCGCGACCAGATCGTGGTGGAACGCAAGGTCCATCGGCTCACCTGGTACCGGGCCGGCACGGCGGTGCGCTCCTGGAAGATCAGCCTCGGCCAGCCGGGGCAGGACACTCCGCTCGGGCGGACCTTCGTCCTGGGCCGGACCCCGCCGCCCGAGGAGGTCTACGGCGGGGTGGACATCTACGCCCTCGGCTCGGTGCCCGACGACCCCGAGTCGGTGCCGGCCGGGCTGCGGGGTGCCCACATCGGGGTGCACACCTGGCACAACGACGACGAGTTGGGCGAGAACACCACGAACGGCTGTATCCGGCTGACCCGCAGTGGTCAGCGGGAGCTGCTCGCCGAGGTCCGCCCCGGCAGCAGTGTGGTGGTTGTCGACAAGCTACCCACCCCGCCCCCGACCGCCTGACCGGCTGGCGTCACTCGCCGAGCAGCCAACCGTTCTGCTCGGCGACCCGGATCGCCTCGGCCCGGTTGCGGGCCCCGGTCTTGCCGATCGCCGCCGAGAGGTGGTTGCGTACCGTCCCCTCGGACAGGTGCAGCGCCCCGGCCAGATCGGCGACCGTGCCACCCCCACGGGCGGTCCGCAGCACCTCGGTCTCCCGGTCGGTCAGCGGGCTCACCCCGGCGGCCAGGGTCTCGGCGGCCAGCGTGGGGTCGACCACCCGCAGGCCGGCGTGCACCCGACGGACCGCGTCGGCGAGTTGCCGGGCCGGGGTGTCCTTGACGACGAACCCGCTCGCGCCGGCCTCCATCGCCCGACGCAGGTAGCCGGGCCGACCGAAGGTGGTCACCACCAGCACCCGGCAGGTCGGCAGCGCGGTCCGTAACGCGGCGGCGGCCGCGATCCCGTCCAGGCCGGGCATCTCCACGTCCAGCAGGGCGACGTCGGGGTTGCTGCGGCGGGCCGTCGGCACCACCTCGTCGCCCCGGCCGACCTCGGCCACCACGCTCAGGTCCTCTTCCAGCGAGAGCAGCGCGGCCAGCGCGCCGCGCACCAGCGCCTGGTCGTCGGCGAGCAGCAGCCGGATCGGGTTGGACCGGCCCGGGCCGGACGCAGTCACCGGGCCTCCGCCGGGGCGTGCACCCGCAGCAGGAAGCCACTCCCGTCGGGCCGGCGGCCGACGCTCACCACGGCGTCCAACTCGCGCGCCCGCTCACGCAGGCCGACGAGCCCGTGCCCGTTGGCGTCCGGAGTGGACGGGCCCCGACCGTCGTCGCTCACCTCGACCGCATCCGGGTGTACGCGGACCGTGCAGCACCGCGCCCCGCTGTGCCGGACCACGTTCGTCACCCCTTCCCGTACCGCCCACCCGAACAACCGGTCCCACCCGTCCGGCAGCGCCGGCACCTCGGCCGGCAGATCCGCCGCGATGCCCGCCGCGGCCAGCGCGGAGCGGGCACCAGCCAGCTCCGCGGCGAGGGTGACCTCGCGGTACGCCCCGACGGTCTGCCGCACGTCGGACAGCGCCGCGCGGGCCAGCGCCTCCACCTCGGCGATCTCGGTGGCGGCGCGGTCGCGGTCCACCTGGATGAGCCGGCCCGCCAACTCCGCCTTGATCGCCACCACGGTCAACGAGTGCCCGAGGATGTCGTGCAGGTCGCGGGCGGCACGGGCCCGCTCCTCGGCGACCGCGAGCCGGCCGATCTCCTGCTGGGCAGCCCGGAGTTCACTGTTGCGCTGGGCCAGCTGGGACACCCCGAACATCGCGAACGAGGCGAGCAGCACCGCGAAGACGATGCCGCTCTCCGCCTGCCAGCCCGGCACCAGCCAGGACGTCAGCACGGGGGTCACCGCGCAGAGCACCACCGTGGCCAACGCCTCTCGCGGCGGCAGCAGGAACACGCTCGCCGCCGCCACGTAGACCAGGGTCGCCAACCAGTCGCCACCGGCGCCCGGCATGCTGGCCAGGCCCACCGCGAGCAGCAGGACCAGCCCCACCCGCGCCCGACCCACCGGGATCGGCCGCAGGGTCTGGCGCTGCTTGCGGGCCCACTGGAACAGCAGCACGTAACCGACGCCGAAGGCGACCAGGGCCACCACCCCGACGGCCCGCCGCCACAGCTCCGGCTGGTGCAACGCGGTGGCGAGCGGCACGTTGAGGAAGAACAGCCACACGGCCGCCAGCAGCCAGCCGGTGAACCGCCAGTGGCGGCCCACCGGCCAGGGCTGCCCGGTCGAGAGGTCCATCGGCTCCACGCTAGCGCCTGCCTCATCAGGGCGGTCGAGCCGAGGCGGGCCAGTTCGGACGAAGCAGGCGCTGACCGTCGCGGTGATCAGACCCGCGCGGTGTCCCGGCGGAACAGCCGGGCCGCACCGACACCGAAGACCAGCGCCCAGCCGACGAGGTTGACCACCGCCGCCACGCTCACCCCGTCGCCGGTCAGCGGGGCACGGGCCAGCACACCCATGCCGTACACCGGGGTGAACTTCGCGACCTGCTGGAGCACCTCCGGCAGCACCTCGACCGGGACGAACAGCCCGCCGAACATGGCCAGCACGGCCAGGATCGGGCCGATGAACTGCATGACGTTCTCGGCCGGCACCAGGTAGCCGATGAACAGGCCGAACGCGGCGAAGACCAGCGAGCCGAGCCAGGCGGCGAGCCCGGACAGCAGCCAGATGTACACCGGGATGCGCACACCGGCCGCCGCGCCCACCAGGAACTCGACGGCCACGGCCAGCAGGCCGAGGGTCATCGCGGTGACCAGTTTCGTCGCCACGTACGCGGTCGGGCGCAACGGGGTGAGCCGCAGCTGACGGCTCCAGCCCAGTGCCCGCTCGGTGGCGACCGCGCCGCCCGCGCTGGTGGTCGCCACCATGGCCGCGTACACGGCCAGGCTGATCATGACGTACGCCGTGACCGGGCGGCCGTTGTCCAGCGACTGCCCGCCCTGCGGCAGGCCGAAGATGAGGAAGAAGACGCCCGGCATGATCAGCGTGAAGGCGAGGGTGCGGCGGTTACGCAGCACCCGGCGCAGCTCGATGCGCAGGACGCCCGGGGCGAAACCGCCCAGGGCGGGCAGCCGACGGTCCGGCTCGACGGCACGGGTGGGGGTGAGTGTGGTCATCTCAGGCTCCGGGATGCGCGGTGGTCAGGGCGAGGAACGCGTCCTCGAGGTTGCGGGAGGTGATCTCCACGTCCCGGGCGTCGGTTCGGGTAAGCAGGTGCCGGGCGATAGCGTCCGAGTCGCCGGTGCGCACCAGCACGCTGTCGCCGCGTACCTCCACGGCGTCCACGCCCGGCAGCGCGGCCAGCGCGGCCTGGTCGGCACCGGGCAGGGTGGCCCGGACCGTGCGGCCGGCGGCCAGGTTCTTGATCTCCGCGGTGGTGCCGTCGGCCACGATGCGCCCCTGTCGGACCAGCACGATCCGGTCGGCGTACGCGTCGGCCTCGTCCAGGTAGTGGGTGGCGAAGATGACGGTCCGACCGGCCCGCGCGTCGCGGCGAAGGGCCTGCCAGAAGTCCCGCCGGCCCTCGACGTCCATCCCGGTGGTCGGCTCGTCGAGCACCATCAGATCCGGGTCGGGCAACAGTGCCAGCGCGAAACGCAACCGCTGCTGCTGGCCGCCGGAGCACCGTCCGACGACCCGCCCGGCGATGTCGGCGATACCGGCCCGCTCCAGCACCTCGGCCGTGGGGCGGGTGTGCCGGTAGAAGTGCGCGCTCATCTCGACCGTCTCGCTGACGGTGAGGTCCTTGAGCAGCCCGCCGGTCTGGAGCACGGCGGCGACCCGGCCCCGGGCCACCGCGTCGTCCGGGGTGCCGCCGAGGATCCGGACGGTGCCCTCGTCCGGGCGGGCCAGACCGAGCAGCATGTCGATGGTGGTGGTCTTGCCCGCCCCGTTGGGGCCGAGGAACGCCACCACCTCGCCGGGGTGCACCCGCAGGCTCAGCCCGTCGACCGCGGTGACCGCGCCGAAGCTCTTGGTGAGGCCGTTCAACTCGACGGCCGGATGCGTACTGGTCATGGCACTCATGCTCCGGCGGCGCGGACCCCGAGGCCCGGAGCGGTCGTCACGTTCCGACCGTGACATTTGTCAGGGGGCATCCCCGGCGCGACCCCATCGCGTTCTCGGAGGAATTCCACGTGTGGGAGCGGGTAACCGCCGGGCCGGACGCCGCGACACCGGGAGGATGCGATGGGTGCCATGCCGCAGGGCCAGGTCGACACGATCGTGCTGATCCACGGACTCTGGATGACCCCCCGTAGCTGGCAGAGGTGGATCGAGCGGTACACCAGGCGCGGCATGCACGTCATCGCCCCGGCCTGGCCGGGGATGGACCGATCCGTGGAGCAGTTGCGCGACGATCCCAGCCCGATCGCCGAGCAGAGCATGGCCACGATCGTCGCGCACTACGACAAGATCATCCGAGCGCTGCCCCGACCGCCGATCATCATGGGCCACTCGTTCGGCGGCCTGTTCGCCCAGGTCCTCGCCGACCGAGGGCTCGGCTCGGCGGTGGTGGGGGTGCACCCGGCGGCGGTGAAGGGGGTGCTCAAGGTGCCGCTGAGCCAACTGCGCTCCGGCTTCCCGATCCTGCGCAGCCCGGCCAACCGGAGCAGGGCCGTCCCGTTCACCCCGGACGACTTCGCCTACACCTTCGGCAACGTGCTGAGCCGCGAGGACTCCGACCGGGCGTATCAGCGCTATGCCGTGCCCGGTGCCGGCCGGGTGTTCTTCGAGGGCGCCTTCGCCAACGTCGACCCGCGCTCGCCGGCCCGGGTCGACACCACCCGCGACGACCGCGCTCCCCTGCTGTTGCTGGCCGGCGGGGCCGACCACGTGGTGCCGGCGTCAGTGGTCCGGGCCAACGCGGCGCTCTACCAGAAGTCCCGCGCGCTCACCGCCTACCAGGAGTTTCCCGGCCGATCACACTTCACCGTCGGGCAGGACGGCTGGGAGCAGGTCGCCGACTACGCGCTGGACTGGGCGCTTCGGGCTGCGGCCCTGCCCCGGGAGGCGACCATCGCCAGCGAAGCACCCCGCCGCTGAACCGCCCAACAGGGGCAGTCCGGGCAAGACGCCAGGTCGGTGGCGCTTCAGCCCCAGCCCAGCGAGATGTCGAGGATCTCCAGATCGGGCGGCGCCGCGGGGGCCACCCTCTTTGGGTCGCGGGTGACCAGGTAGCAGCGGTACAGGACGGCGGTCGCCACGGCGTGGGCGACGTCCAGCGGCACATCGAACCGCGCGGCGATCCGGGCCACCCGCCGACTGGTCGGCGCGTCGTAGACCGCGACGTTGATGTCCCGCTCCTCACTGAGCAGCAGGTCGAGCAGGTGGACCGCTGGCGTCCCAGCCACCTCCAATTGAGCCTGGCCCAGGCAGAGCGCGGGAATCCAGACCACCTGGTCCGGGTCCTCCTCCGCGAGGGTCAGGATCGCTCCCGGCTCGATGCTCGTGCCCGAGGCGTAGGCGAGGAGGGCGGACGTGTCCAGGACAAGGCCGTTCACGCGGCGGCAGTCCCGTCCTGGTCGAACTGGCGCAGCCATTCGGCGTTGCGGGCGTGCTGTTCGTCGGTGATCGGCGCTCGTGCGGCAAGGTGCGACCGGGTCCGTTCGATGTCCTCGTCGGTCACCACGTAGCCGAGCTGCGCCCAACGGGCGCGAAGACTGTCGGCACGCATTTTCCGGCGCAGGATCCCGGTGATGAAGCCTGACGTGTTGCCCTGCGTGCGCTCCACGTACGCGGCCACGTCATCGGGCAGGCTGATGGTGATGCGGCGAGTCATACTCTCACCCTACCCGTTGCATACTCAGGCAGGGACTACGACAGCGTCGCCTGTCCCGGCTCAGCCGGGGCTGGCATGGGTGGGTCCACCTGGGGTATCTCGGTGGGATGAGGGCCAGTTTCCGACTTGGTCGGATCGCGGGAGTGCCGGTCGGAGTCAACTGGAGCGTTCTGGTCATCTTCGCGTTGATCGCGTGGGGTCTGGCCGCCAATCAGTTTCCCCGCTCGTACCCCGATCGCTCGTCCGTGGCGTACACCCTCGCCGGGCTGGCCGCGGCGGTGGTCTTCTTCGTCGGCCTGCTCGCCCACGAGGTGTCGCACGCGGTGGTGGCCAAGCGCAACGGGCTGACCGTCGACGGCATCACGCTGTGGCTGTTCGGCGGCGTGGCCGAGCTGCGGGGCGAGCCGCGCGACCCGGGCGCGGAGCTGCGCATCGCGGGGGTCGGCCCCCTGGTCAGCCTGCTGCTCGGGGCATTCTTCGGCGCGATCGCCGCGCTGCTCGCGCTGGCCGGGCAGGACGGGCTGCTCTTCGGGGCGGTGGCGTGGCTGGCCGGCATCAACGTGCTGCTGGCCATCTTCAATGTGCTGCCGGCCGCGCCCCTGGACGGCGGCCGGCTGTTGCGCGCCGCGGTGTGGAAGGCCACCGGTGACCGGACCAGAGCGTCGGTGGTCGCCGCGCGGGCGGGCTGGGTGCTGGGCGTCCTGTTGATCGGCCTGGGGCTGTGGCAGTTCCTGTCCGGAGTCGGCTTCGGCGGGCTCTGGCTGGCCCTGATCGGTTGGTTCCTGATCGGGGCCGCCGGGACCGAGGAACGGCAGGCCCGCACCGGCAGCGCCCTACGCGGGGTCCGGGTGGGTGACGTCATGACGCCGCACCCGCAGACCGCCTCGGCGGAGATGACGGTCGCCGACTTCGTCGACCACTACCTGTTCGCGTACCGGCATTCGGCGCTGCCCCTCACCGAGGAGGGCCGGCCGATCGGCCTGGTCACCGTCGACCGGGTACGCGGCGTGCCGGCCGAGCGGCGGGGGGCGACCACGCTTGCCGAGGTGGCCTGCCGGGCCGACCAGTTGGTCCTCGCGCAGCCCGGCGAGCAGCTCAACGACCTGCTCCCCCGGCTCAGCGAGTGCGCCGACGGCCGCGCCCTGGTGGTGAGCGAAGACGGTCACCTAACCGGAATCGTCTCCCCCAGCGACATCAGCCGAGCCGTCCAACGCAGCACCCTGCGCACCCCGGCCACCCCGACCCCCGACCAACCCCGTTGATCATGGAGTTGTTGTCACGACACGGGCAGGGCGGCAATAACCCCATGATCAACGGGGGTCGGCGGAGGGGTCGGGCGGGGGTCTGCGGGGGTCGGGCGGGGGCAGGGTCAGCGGGGAAAGTGGCGGTCTAGGAGGGCCGTGCGGAACTTGCCGGTTGGGTCCAGGTGGGGCAGCAGGGCGGCGAAGTCGGCATGGCGCGGGTAGCGGTCGGCCAGCTCGGCCGGGTCGGTGACGAAGACCTTGCCCCAGTGTGGGCGCGGCGCGAACGGTGCCAGGCGCTCCTCCACCGCGGCCACCACCGGCAGTACGGCCGCGGTGTCGTCAATCCAGGTGAAGTGCACGACGAAGCTGTCCCGCTGGTGGTTCGGGCTGAGCCACAGCTCGTCCGCCGCCACGGTCCGCAGTTCGCAGACCAGCAGCACCGGTGCGATCAGGTGCGCCACCTCGTCCAGCGCGGCGAGCGCGTCGGCCGCCGCCGGACGCGGCACGTGGTACTCGGACTGCAACTCGTCGCCGCTACTCGGGGTGAAGCCGAGCTTGAAGTGCGGCAGCCGCTCGTGCCACGGACCCGGTTCGCCGAGCTGCGGGGTGCAGTTCTCCGCTGGCATGCCGAGCACCGGGTGTCGTGGCTCGGTGGCGGCTGTCGTGCCGAGCCAGTCCGCCGGGGGCGGCGGCTGGTCGGCCACCTGCTTGCGCCACACCTCACGCAGTCGGGGTGCCCGCCAGTCGGTGAAGACACTCACGCTGTACGCCGAGCCGAGCGCCTCGTCCAACGCCTCCCGGTCGAGGTCGAGCGACACGTACTGGCGCAGCTCGAAGGCCGGCACCACGTCCAGGGTGACCCTGGTGACCAGGCCGAGCGCGCCGAGACCGACCACCATGCCGGCGAACGTGTCCGGGTCGGTCTCGCGGTCGACCCGCAGCAGGTCGCCGTCGGCGGTGACCAACTCCAGGCCGGCGACCGCGGTGGCCAGGTTGCCGTGCGCCTGACCGGAACCGTGGGTGGCGGTGGCCACCGCACCGGCCACCGAGATGTGTGGCAACGAGGCGAGGTTGGCCAGCGCGTACCCCTGGGTGTGCAGGTGTCGGGCGAGGTCGCCGTAGCGCATCGCCCCGCTCACCGTGACCTGCCCGCGCTCGCGGTCCACCTCGACGACCGGGGGCAGCCCGGCGAGGGTGACCAGGTCACCGTCGGTGTCGCCGAGGCGGTTGAAGGAGTGCCCGCTGCCCACCGCCCGGATCCGGGTGCTGCCGGCGACCAGTCGGCGCAACTCGTCGGTGGAGGTCGGTCGGTGGAACGCCCGCGCGGCGTACCGCACGTTGCCGGCCCAGTTGCGGCGCGGAACGTCGGCCGCGGTGCTCGCAGTGGCGTGCTGTCCGTGCGCGATCATGTAGCGGTCTCCCGATCGGTGGACGGGTGGTCGGCCAACGCGGCGACGAGGGCGACCAGAACCGTATCCGTCTGGAACGTGTGGTAGCCACGCTGGGCGATCGGCAGCCCGGCCGCGCCGGCGCGTTCGATCTCACCCCGGGCCGCCTGCCGGGTCGGCGCGTCCCCGGACACCAGGGCGTCCTGGCCGCGTCGGATCAACCGGTCGACCCGGTCCATCTGGTAGCCCCGCAGGCCCACCGGGAGGTCCGGGTCGGCGAAGGCGGCCCGGCGCAGCGCCAGCAGGTCGACGAAACGGTCGCCCGCGTATTGCCGGAGCGCGCCGGCCACCTGGTCGGGCTGCTCGCGGACCTGGTCGAGGACGAGCAGCTCGATGGCGGGGCGGCCGTCGAGTGGGTGGCGGGCGGTCACCGGCTCCAGCGGCACCCCTGGCACGGGCACCAGCAGCAGTCGCGGCGCTTTCCGGTAGCCGTCGCGGCGGGGCGGCTCGTCGAGCACCAACGTGTCGACCTCGGCCCACGGGATGTCCCGGCGCAGGCCGGGTCGTCGGATGCTGAGCCCGTCGGGGCCGATCCCGAATCGGAACGGCCGCAGCGCGCTGGCCAGCGCCACGACGCCGAGCGCGACGGCACCACCCGCGATGATCGTCCGTAGCAGGGCGCCGTGGCTGGGATAGACCAAGAGCAGCACCCCACCGAGTACGCACACCAGAGCGAGCGCACGGGCCCCCCGATTCCGGCGCAGTTCCACGCTCGGACCCCCGTTCATGACCGTGGCGTCGGTTCCAGCATCTTCCGCCAAACCGCCCACCGGGGACACCGGTCGATCGGGCACGGTTGTTCTCGTCATCGCCGGGGAACCCTACGCCCATGAGCAGCTACCGTGATCCGGCCCCACGGGGCGATGTGTATCCCTCCGAGGAGGAGCTGGACCCGACCGGCAGCGGCGTCGAGCAGGCCAGCGCGCCGTCGGCCAGCGGGTTGCCCAGCCATCCGGCGCCCACGCCCGGTCCCCGGCCCACCCCGGCGCCCGCGCCGGCCCCGACGCCGGTGCCGGCACCCGGCCCGGCGCCGCGCGCGCCCGGTGCCGGGCCACAGTCGATCGTGACCCGGCACCTGGACGGCTCGGTGGAGGTGGTCACCGACCTGGACGGCGACGGCGTCGCCGATGTCGTCCAGATCGATGTGGACGGCGACGGGATTCCCGACATCACCTATGTGGACAGTGACCGGGACGGACGGCTGGACACCGTGCTGAGGGACGCGAACATGTCCGGGACGGGCGTGGGCGCCCATCGCCGCGCCTGAACCGCGAGCAGCATCCCCACGGTGACCCGTTGGCTCAGAGCTTCGCCATCACCTCGTTGGCGACGAGTTCGAGGTGCGCCAGGTCGCCAAGGTCCAGCACCTGGAGGTAGAGCCGCTCGCTGCCGATCTCCGCGTACCGGCCGATGGTGTCCAGCACCTCGCTGGGCGTGCCGGCCAGGCCGTTGGCCCGCAGCTCGTCCGGTTCGCGGCCGATCGCGGCGGCCCGACGCGCCACCTCGGCGTCGTCGCGCCCGCAGCAGAGCACCAGCGCGTTGGACCAGACCAGCTCGGCCGGGTCCCGGCCGATCTCCGCGCACGCCGCGCGGACCCGGTCGAACTGTGCCGCCGTGTCCGGCACCGAGGCGAACGGCAGGTTGAACTCGTCGGCGTAGCGGGCGGCCAGCGCGGGGGTGCGCTTCGGGCCCGTGCCGCCGAGCAGGATCGGTGGGCGCGGCTGCTGCACGGGCTTCGGCAGTGCGGGTGAGTCCCGGACCGGGTAGTACCTGCCGGCGTACTCGTACCGCTCCCCCGGCGGTGTGGACCACAGCCCGGTGATCACCGCGAGCTGCTCCTCCAGCCGGTCGAACCGCTCGGCCAGTGGCGGAAACGGAATGCCGTACGCGGTGTGCTCCTCGGCGTACCAGCCGGTGCCGATGCCCAACTCCACGCGGCCGCCGCTCATCTGGTCGACCTGCGCCACGGTGATCGCCAGCGGGCCGGGCAGCCGGAAGGTGGCGGCGGTCATCAACGTGCCGAGCCGGATCCGACTGGTGTCCCGGGCCAGGCCGGCCAGCGTGGTCCACGCGTCGGTGGGGCCAGGATCCCCGGTCCCGTCACCCATCCTCAGGTAGTGGTCGGACCGGAAGAACGCGCCGTAGCCGGCGTCCTCGGCGCAGCGGGCGACAGCGAGCAGTTGGTCGTAGCTGGCGCCCTGCTGGGGTTCGGTGAAGATCCGCAGTTCCATGATCCGAGCATAGGTCCCCCACTCGGACCCGGTCGGTGGTCGCACCGACCGGGTCGTCAGCCGCTGACTCAGACGTACGGCGGGGTGGCGTAGGCCGCCGCCAGGGCGGCCAGCCCGGTCGCCTTCGGCGTCAGCGTGCCCCACCCGGAGTTGAAGTAGTTGGTGCGGGCGATCAACGGCCCACGCTCGGCGTTGAGCTGGGCGACGGCTGCTGGCACGGTGGCGATCCAGGCGGCCTGGTTGGGGATCTCAGCCACCCGCACCCCCCACTCGGCGATGAGCACCGGGCGGGACAGCGCCACCGGACCGAGGTCGGCGACCGCCCAGTCCTTGGTACGGCGGAACCGGGCCAGCGCGGTGTGGCTGGCGTTGGTGCCGTAGACGTTCCACTGGAGGAAGTCCAGCCGGGTCATCAACGACTCGGGGTGGACGCGCTGGAAGCAGGCTCGGTCGAAGCCGGCGATCCCGACCGAGAAGGTCGTGCCGCCGGGCAGCGTGCGCGCCTTGAACCAGGTGAGGATGTAGTTGATCGCCTGCACCGCGCGGGCGTCGGACTGCGCCCAGGTGTACCCGACACCGCCCTCGGTGGTGCCGAACTCGTGGTCGGTGTCCAACTCGGACGCGAGTTGGATGTTCACGCCGAAGCCGAGCGTCCGATACTGCGCCAGCGCGCGGGCGAACAACCCGTCACACTGACCGCTGACCACCTGGCCGTACCCGTACGCCTTCGGCCAGGTCGTGCCGGGGCGCTGCTGGATGGTCATCGACGGCGCGGGCACGGTGTAGGTGGTGCCGTCCACGGTGAAGGTCTGCGGGCCGGTGTCCGGGGCGCCGTAGTGCTTCAGCTCCAGGACCATGTTCATCTGGATCCCCTCCCGGCCCAGCGTGATCAGCCAGGGCCGGTTGTAGCCGGGGAAGGTGTAGCCGTCGGCGAAGCTGCGGTACTGGGTCAGCGAGCGGAAGTTGCCGCCGGCCATGTCCGCGGTCGGGTCGGCGCCCCCGGAGAGGTAGTAGCCGCCGAGGACCGGCTGGCCACCCACTGTGTAGTCGGCGCTGGCCGTCGCGGTGTTGCCGGCGGCGTCGCGCACCTGCACGGTGACGCGGGGCATCACGCCACCGCCCGGTAGACGGCGACCGCGCCGTTGTCGGAGACCCGGGTCCAGGTCCGCCCGGAGTTGTCGGTGACGGTCAGGGTGAGCGGGTCGATGACCGCGGTGACCTTGACGGGCGCGCTGCTGTTGCCCTGCGCGTCGGTCACCACGATGGTGACGGTCAGCGGCTTGGTGTCAGCGTCGGAGTAGGTGACGGTCAGCAGCATCTGGGCGCCGGGCGGGTAGGTCGACGCGTTCAGGCTCGCGGTTGCGGTGGGAGCGGCCATGGAGGTGCCTCTCTGAGATAGATCGTCAGGTCCGGGCGCGCTGGGCGACGCCGGACCGACGGGACGCACACAGGTGCGGAAAGGGAAGGCGGAGCACCGGCCCAGGCGACGCGGCCATGCGGCGGTGTCGGCGGTGATGACGTCCTTGTCCCGGTGAGGACGAACCCGCTGAGGGCGCCCCCAGCGGAGTCGGCACCTGCCCCAACAGTGCTCCGCAAAAGGCCCTACCGTCTTGTCCGGTGCACGACAGGGACCCCCACTGAGCTGCGGAAACGTGAGTCGCGGTTGCTAGTTGGCCGCGACACCCGGAACGGCCCAGGCCCGCGCGCCGAGGTGGACCGAGCCGTCTGGCTCGACCGGAGGGCGGGCCGCCAGCGCCTCCCGCAGAGCGTCCCGCGCCGGCTCGGCCAACGTCGTGAGGTACCCCGGCGCCGCGCCGACGTACGCCTCGTACGCGTCACCGTCCGCCCACACCGGGTGCGTCATCCCGGAACGATACGACGGGCGCTGCCACCCGGCGGCGATCTTCAGTCGAGATGGTCGGCGGGAGCCGTCTGCAGCAGCCACGCCAACGGCATCCGGGCCCGCTCCTCGTAGCTGCCGTCTCCGCCCATCCGATGCAGGGCGACAGTCTGCGCGCCGTCCCGGTCCACCACCCAGTACCGCGGGATCCCCGCTGACGCGTACTCGCGGACCTTCGTCACCGAGGCCATCGCCTCCGATCCCGGCGGAACGATCTCCACCACGAGTACGACGTCGTCGACCGCGGCCCAGACGCTGCGGGTCGGCGGCGTGCGCCACACGCTGAGGTCGGGGATGCGACCGCCGTGGCCGTCCGGCCCGGAGATGCGCAGACCGGCCGCCTGGAGGACCTGCTCGGCGGGCCAGCCAGCCATGATCAGCCAGGCGAAGAGGCGACTGGCGATCATGGCGTGGTCCGAGTCGGGGGGCGGCATGACCGACAGAACCCCCTCGGGGCTGGTCTCGTAGCGGTGGCCGTTCGGGTCGGCGGCGTTCATCGCCGCCAGGTCGTCGAGCGTCACGATGGCGGGCATGTGCATGCCGACGGCCTCAGCGCTCATGAGCCTCATCCTAATTGACCAGCGGCACCGTGCCCTGCTCGACGCAGCGACGTCGCCGAGCTGCGTCGAGCAGGGCGGGCGGGGTGTCGGACTGCCCGTGTGCGGCGAGGTCGACGCCGGGCGCCACGATCGCGTCGGGCACGGCGGCCGAGGCACGGTGACCGCGGTGGCGAGCTGAGAGTGCAGGTGGTCCATGCTGCGGGGGCGATGATCGCACCCGCGGGCAGCGATAGCGTGGTGATCATGGTGGAGTGGGAACTGCGACCGGCCTCGCTGGCGGACGTCGACGCCGTGGCCGAGCTGCGTGCCGTGGTGCTGCGGGCGGATCTGGAGCGGCTCGGGCGCTACGACGAACAGCGCGTACGGCAGCGCCTGCGGGACGGCTTCGTTCCGGCGTACACCTGGGTTGTCGAGGTGGGTGGGGCGTTCGCCGGCTGCGTGGCGCTGCGCCCGGCGGACGACGCCCACTGGTTGGAGCACTTCTACCTGTCCCCGCGCGTGCAGGGCAGCGGCCTCGGCACGGCCGTGTTGCGCGAAGTGCTGGACCGGTGCGACCGCGACGGCACCCTGGTCCGGCTGAACGTGTTGCGGGGCAGTCCGGCCCGGCGGCTCTACGAGCGGCACGGATTCACGCTGACGGCCGAGGACCGGGTGGATGTGTTCATGGTGCGCGCGCCGCCACCTCTGCTGTCAATGTAACGTTGACAGATGACGTCGGAGTTGGCGCAGTTGGCGGACGTCCAGGTCGCCCGCGCCCACCTGGACGAGCGGGAGCTGGACCTGATCGACCGGGCGCGGCACGACGGCGCGACGTGGGCGCAGGTGGCGCAGGCGTTGGGCCTCGGCAGCCGGCAGGCCGCAGAGCAGCGCCGGCAGCGCCTGGTGGTGGCGCGGAGGTCGCGGCAGAAGCACCGCGACCTCGGCTACCCGGCACAGATCGCGGCACTGCGCGCCGCCGTGGCCGAGCTTGAGCGATGGATCGCGGCGGACCGACGGTGGAACGCCCGATTCCGTCGAGCGGCGCTCGTGCGCAGCACGGTGGACGCCGCCCTGGACGCCGCCCCGGGGTCGCTGTACGCGCTGGCCCCGCCCCTCGTCGCCGACCTCGCCGAAGCAGGCGACCGGCTGCCGGTACCCGCCCGAGCCGCGGCGGCGGCGCTCGACGCGGCGTTGTCAATGCCACGTTGACGTACGACGTCAACGTTGCGCCGACAAGCCTCAAGGCCAAAGGATGAGTCATCCCGACTCAACCTGGGGGGCTCATGCGGCGCAACGCCGGACTGTTCGTGGCGATCTCACTGCTGTCCGGCTTCGGCAGCAGCGCCATGTCCCTGGTGTCCGGCATCTGGACCCTGGACCTGACCGGCTCCACCGGCCTCGCGGCCCTGACCGGGCTGTGCGTGTACGCCCCGGTGCTCGCCGGCCCGTGGCTGGGCGGCCTGCTCGACACCGCACCCCGACGGCCGCTGGTCATCGCGGTCAACCTCGTGTTGGCTAGCGCCCTGCTGGCCCTGTTCGCGGTACGCGGGCCGGGGCAGACGTGGCTGATCTTCGCCGTCTCCGCCGTCTACGGCGTCAGCTACGTGCTCATCGACGCGGGCGAGACGGCGCTGCTGCCGTCCGCGCTGTCACCCACCGAACTCGGCGACGTCAACGGGTGGCGCTCCAGCGCGGGGGAGGGCATAAAACTCGTCGCTCCCCTGGCCGGGGCGGGCCTCTACGCCTGGCACGGTGGCCACGCGGTCGTCGTCCTCAGCGCGTGCGCGCCGGTCCTGGTCGCCATCCTGTACCCGGCGGTGCGCCTCAACCGGAGGCCACCGGTCCAGCCGAGGCGGCGGCGTCCGGGCCTGCGTACCGGATTGTCGGCCCTGTTCGGACAGCGGGCGACGGCCGTGCCAATCGTGCTCGCCGCCGTGTCGATCGCCATGTCCGGCTTCACGACCGCGGCGATCTACACGATCGTGACCACCGACCTCCGTCTCCCGACGACGTTCCTGGGGGTGCTGACAAGCGCGCAGGGCGGCGGTTCCGTCATCGGCGGCCTGATCGTCGGCAGGCTCCTGGCCGGCCGGGGTCCGGGTGCGGTCGGCCTGGCCGGGACCGTGCTGTTCGCCGTCGGTTGCCTGGCGCGTGGCCTGCCGTGGTGGCCGGTCACGGTCGCCGGCGCGGTGGTCGCCGGCGTCGGCCTGCCCTGGACCCTGGTCGCGGCGGTGACGGCCGTGCAGACACACACGCCGTCGGAGCTGCTGGGCCGGGTGTCCGCAACGGCGAACACCGCGATGTTCGGCCCACTCGTGCTGGCCATCCCCCTCGGGTCGGCGGCCGTCCACGTCGGCGGTCGCCCACCGCTCGTCGCCGCTGCCGTGATCTGCCTGACGGCGGTGGCCGTCACGCTCGCCCGTCCGCCGACCAGGACTGGCCGGGCAACCGGACGTGGTTAACTATCGAGCCATGCCGCTCAGTCTGGACGAGGTCGAGCTCTTCGAACGCGCCAGGGCTCGCCTGGGGGCGATCGCCTATCGGCTGCTGGGCTCGGCAAGTGACGCCGAGGACGCGGTGCAGGACACGTTCCTGCGCTGGCAGGCCGCCGACCGGCAGCGCGTCGAGACGCCCGAGGCCTGGCTGACGAAGGCGCTCACCAACGTGTGCCTCAACCAACTCACCTCGGCGCGGGCCCGACGCGAGACGTACGTGGGCACCTGGCTGCCCGAACCGGTCCTGGCTGGGGACCGGATGCTCGGCCCACTCGACACCGCCGAGCAGCGCGAGTCGGTCTCCATGGCGGTGCTCACCCTGCTGGAGCGGCTGTCGGCCAAGGAGCGCGCGGTGTACGTGCTCCGCGAGGCCTTCGGCTACGCACACGCGGAGATCGCCGACATGCTCGGCGTCAGCGAGTCGAACTGCCAGCAGATCTACCGGCGGGCCAAGCAGCACGTCACCGGCGACCGCGCCCGCGCCGAGGTCGACCTTGCCACCGCGCGCCGAATCGTCGAGGAGTTCCTCGCGGCGGCCGCCAACGGCGAGACCCAGCGGTTGGTCACGCTCCTCACCGACGACGCGACGAGCATCGGCGACGGCGGCGGCAAGATCCCGGCCCGGACCACACCCGTCGTCGGCGCGCTGGCGGTGGCCAGGTTCCTGCGTGGGCTGTTCGCGCCCAGCACCGCCAAGCGGGACATCGTGGGCGGCAGCCCCGCCCTCTACGCCGAGGTCGTCAACGGCGGTCCGGCGCTGGTCGTCGTGCTCGACGAACAGGTCGTCGGGGTCATGTCGGTGCGGGTGACGCCCGACGGCGTCGCGGCCCTGCACGTCCAGGTCAACCCCGACAAGCTCGTACGCGCCACCCGCCACTGGTCCACCTCCGCGCACGGGGAGCCCCTGCTGCACGTCTGGTGACCCAGCTCTCAGCCGACTCCTGTCAGGAATCGGGACGCTGTCCGGTTCAGGAAGCGACCCTCACCGAGACAGGAGTGACACCATGAAGCACCGGATCGTCGTCCTCGGGGCTGGATACGCCGGAGCCATCGCGGCCGGGCGTCTCGCCCGGCGGCTGCACCGCGACGACACGCAGATCACCATCGTCAACGCCGACGACGACTTCGTCGAGCGGGTCCGTATGCACCAACTCGCCACCGGTCAGCACCTCAGGCGCCGACCGCTGACCGACATCTACGCGGGCACCGGCGTCGAGGTCCGGGTGGCCCGGGTCACCGCCGTCGACGTCGACCGCAGGACCGTCGCGCTCGGCGCCGAGCACGGCACCGACGAGATCGCGTACGACACGCTCGTCTACGCCCTCGGCAGCACCAGCGCGGACCACGGCGTCCCCGGTGTCGCCGAGCACGCGTACGACCTCGCCGGCAGGCCGTCGGCGGCGCGTATGCGCGACCGCCTGGCCCAACTCCCGGCCGGCGCGACAGTGCTCGTCGTCGGCGGCGGCCTCACCGGCCTGGAAGCGGTCACCGAGATCGCGGAGGCCCGCCCGGACCTCGACGTCGCGCTCGCCGCCCGAGGCGCTCTCGGTGACTGGCTCACCGCGAAGGCGCGGCAGCACCTGCGCGGGGTCTGCGACCGGCTCGGCATCACCGTTCACGAGCACACCGACATCGCCCGGGTCGACGCCACCAGCGCGGTCACCGGCGCCGGCCGGGTGCTCCCGGCCCAGGTGACCGTGTGGACGGCCGGCTTCGCCGTCCACGCCATCGCCGCCGCCACGACCCTGACGGTCGAGGACACCGGGCAGATCGTCGTCGACGCCACGATGCGGTCGGTCTCCCACCCCGACGTGTACGCCGTCGGCGACGCCGCCGTCGCCGAGGGACCGGGCGGGAAACCACTGCGGATGTCCTGCGCCTCGGGAATCCCGATGGCCTGGCAGGCCGCCGACGCCATCGCCACCCGCCTGACCGGTCGGACGAAGATCCCGAAGGCCCCGCTGCGCTACTTCAACCAGTGCATCAGCCTCGGCCGCCGCGACGGCATCATCCAGTACGTGACCGCCGACGACCGGGCGCGGCCCGCCCTGCTCAAGGGCAGCCTGGCGGCCCGCTACAAGGAGGTCGTCTGCGCGGGCGCGGCCTGGAGCATCTCCCGCCCCATCCTGTACCCGGTGCGCCGCCACCGCATCCTCGCGACCCGACCGGAGACCCTCGCGACCATGAGCATGAGCCCGAGGCGCTGATCAGCCGTCGGGCGCCGCGGGCAGGGCCGGCTCGAAGCGGAAGACCTGACCGGAGCCGTTGCGGTCGCACGCCTCCTGCCGGATCGGCGCCCACCTGCGGGTGGACGCTCCCAGCACGCCGAGACAGAGACCGGAGTGGGTGGGCCGGATCCGGAATCCGGACAGCGGCGCGCTGACCGGCTCCAGGGTGAACTCCTTGGCATCGGGCTCAGTGCAGAAGTCGTCGGAGACGACACCACCGATCGCCATGCTGGCATCCTGGACACCCATGCAACCGGGACCCTCCCGCGGGTGGAAGGTCCGGATCAGGTACCCCCCGTCGGTCCGGTCCAGGGCCCGGTCGACGAAAACCTGGCCGCAATCAACCTGATAGACGGCACCGTCCTCCCGGTCGGGGCGTTCGGAGAGACAGTGACCGGAGTGCGCGGCACGGATCCGGTAGAAGCCGTTGTCCGGTGGTTTCGATCCGACGCCGCTCGACGACTCCACCTGCGGCGGCCGTGGCGGCGACGCGTCGTCCCGGCCGCTCAGGTGGGCAGCGTTGAGGCTGACCACGATGGTGACAGCGGCAGCGACCGTGACGAGGCCGACGCTCAGCAACCACCGGCGCGGTCGGCGGGGATTCGGCGACGCTGCCTCGTCGTTCCCACTCGGGGCGGCACCGGTTTCCACCGCGGACCCCGCTCGCCCGCCGCTGGGCTGTTGGCCGAGCAGCAGAGCCCGCCGGGCGTCGACCCAGCGGGAAATCTCCCGATCATCGGCGCCGGCCGCGGCCAACAGCGCCACCACCAACTCCTGTCGGGGCAACGTGTCGCGGCCGAGCATGTCGTGCAGAGTGCTGGACGGCAGGGAGCGACCGTTCGATTCGGCGCGCCGCTGTAGCTGCCGGTAGGTCAGCTCGGATTGTTCGCGAAATTGCCGGAGCAGCGCCACGTATTCGGCGTGGCTGCCCGCGGTAGCCGGATCGGGTTCCGGGTGGTCGGACATTGCTTGCCCCCGCAAGGTCGTCCGGAGTCAGTGCCGGGCGATGTGCGCGACCACCGTCGTATCACCCGCCGCCTGGCAGTGCGGGCACCGATTCTGACACAAACACGTGAGGGCGGCGCGACGGCCAACTCCCGCCTGCCACTGCGGCCCCACCGCCGGACTCGCAACGGCGGCGCGTACCGCACGGCCCCCCGGTGACCAACTCGGGTCGGTCACCGGGGGTCTCAATCGCCTGTTCGGGACTGGCCTAATGCGCCCCCGTGCTGGTCGGGGGCGGTGCCACGACGCGGCTAGCCGTGGCCCCAACCGAGGGTCTGCAGGATGGACTCCGAGACGACCGGCTTCTCGCTGGCCTGAGCTGGCGCGGCCACCCCGCTGACTGCCAGCGCGGCTCCGATCGCCACTGCGTAGAAGACACGACGGATTCGCATGAACTCTCCCTTTGAGCCGTTTGTGCCGCCGGTGCGACTGGCGACAGCGTGCACTGATCGTCGGACCTGCTTGAGGTGCCCACCGGTGGGCGGAACTCGTCACCCAATCTCGATCGGCCGGCGTCCTGGCTGATCGAAACGCAGCGTATTGGCCCTACCGGGGTGGCCGCTACGCCGATGACTGTCCCGGACACCCACGTACCTGTCCGGGCTGCTCACGGCCTTGTCCGAGGCTGTCCGGAACACCCGACCCGCGCTCCCGGAATGGTTCCGGTCGCCACCGCGACTGCGGAGCCGATCGACCGACGTCGCGACAGTTCCACCTCCCGTCCTCGATCCAGGTCTGGCGCGCATCGGCCTACTTGACTCTTTCGTCATGCTGGAAGCGGAGCCCACACCCGTGACATCCGAGGAGGACTCGTGCGTAAGCCAGCCAGGACCGCCGCCGCCCTCTTCGGGCTCGGTGTCGGCGTTGCGGTCGGCCCGTCCCTCGGGCCGGCCGCCACGTGGTCCGGCATCGTGGTCGCCGGGCTCGGCGTCGTGCTGTCCCTCGTGGGCACCACGGAGTCCGATCTCGTCGAGGACGGCCTGGTCGACCGCGACGAGGTTGCCGCCGAGACGGGCACCGGGACTCCGGTCGTCACGGACCAGCTACTGCTGGACCTCCAGCGGCGACCAACCCTCAGCGGCCTGGGCGACCGGGTCGAGCAGATCCTCAGACTCGCCGAGCGGCAGGCCCACGACCACCGGACCGAGGCGCGGCGCGAAGCAGAGGGCGTCGTGACCGACGCCCGACGGGAGGCGGAGGCCATCCTCAACCGGGCGCGCGAACAGGCGGCCGGGATCACCGGCACGCACCGGGAGCCGCCTGCGGCACCACCCCGCCACGCGTCTGCGGCGGACGAAGATCCGAGCCGGCACGCCTGACGGAGGCGGCGGCTACCTCACTCCGTCTACCTCGCGGGCGCGAGCCAGGTGGGAGCCGGACGCGCGTACTCGATGGTGGCCGCGACGCGGTCAGCGGTGCCCGCGTCGAGCTCTCGTTCCGTGATCCACAGGGCCAGGTCCAGCCCCGCCGCGAGCGCACCCGCGGTGATGCGGTCCCCGTCGTCGACGACCCGCTCGTCGACGACGTCGACGCCGTAGGAGCGCAACTCCTCGTACGCGTTGCGGTTGGTGGTCGCCTGCCGCTGGCCCAGCAGGCCGGCGGCCGCCAGCAACAGACCGCCGGTGCAGACCGACGCCATCCAGCGGGTCGAGGGAGCCAGCGCGGCCAGGCGGGCGGGGAGTACGCCGTGCTGCGCCTGCGCCCAGGCACCAGCGGCGGCCCGGTTCAGCCACCCTCCGCCCGGCACGATCACACCGTCGGGCCGCCCCAGCACCGCGGGCACCTGCAGGTGGACGCCCCGCATGCTGACCACCGGGCCGGGCCGCTCGACCGCGACCAGCTCGACCGCGAACCCGGCGATCGCCAGCACCTCGAAGGGGCCGAACACGTCCAACTCGTCGAACCCGTCGAACACCACGATCTCTATCCGCATCCGACGAGAATCCCGTCTGCCACGGTGGACTACGAGTGGCATCCTCGCCACTGTGCACAAGCAATCGGCCACGCACCGGGTCGCCGTACTGGCCCTGCCACCCGTCGTCGCCTTCGACCTGACCATCGCGACACACGTCTTCGGCCACGAAGGCCAGGGCCGGTACGCGACCACCGTCTGCTCGCCGGACGGCGGCACGGTCCCCACCACCACCGGCGGGCTGGGCCTGACCGTCGATGCCACGATCGACGCCCTCACCGACGCCGACACCGTGATCGTTCCCGGTTTCCGCCGAGGACCCGCGCCGGCTCAGGCCCTCGACGCCCTGCGCGACGCGTACCGGCGTGGCGCCCGCATCGCCTCGATCTGCACCGGCGCGTTCGCACTGGCCCAGTCCGGCCTGCTCGACGGCCGGCGGGCGACCACCCACTGGATGCACGCCGAGGCGCTGGCCCGCGAGCATCCGGAGGTCACCGTCGACGCCAATGCGCTGTACGTCGACGAGGGACAGGTGCTGACCAGCGCCGGGCTGGCGGCGGGCCTCGACCTGTGCCTCTATCTGGTGGGCCGGGACCACGGCCAGCACGTGGCCATCGAGCGCGCCCGTCTCATGGTCACACCGTTGCACCGGGCCGGCGGTCAGGCGCAGTTCGTCCCCGCCCACGCAAGCGTTGACGACGCCGAGATGGCCGCCGTCACCACCTGGGCGACCGCCAACCTGCACCTGCCGATCACCGTCGCGGACCTTGCCCGGCAGGGCCTTCAGTCGACCCGCACGCTGCACCGCAACTTCCGACACCGGTTCGGGCTGAGCCCGCAGGCCTGGCTGACCGAGCAACGCCTACGCGCGGCCTGCGGGCTGCTGGAAGGCGACGACATCACGATCGACGAGGTCGCCAGACGAACCGGGCTGGGCACCGCCACCAACCTGCGCGCCCATTTCCGGCGAGCCTTCGCCACCACGCCCACCGCCTACCGCCGCGCCTTCACCCCCTGACGCCCCGCAGAACCCGATCCGGGCCGACGGCCGTGCCGGTTGGTTACTGGAGCAAATCACGTGTGGCCAGGTGGGCCCGCAGCGTCTCGTCGTCCTCGGCGGACATCAGGCGACGTGGGATGACTGTCGCCGGCATCCGCCCGACGAACACGATCCAGAACTCGGGGGTGGCCTTCACCTGGGTTACCCCATCCCAGGCGATGCCGCTGGACTGCGAGCCACTGCGCATCATGATGTTGTTGTCGGTGATGTCGTAGGCACCCTCGACCGCGTAACCGCTGGAGCGTCGCCGGGCGCGCCACCGCACCCACGGCGAGTACAGCATCGACAGCAGGCCGGCCACGACCAGGGTCACGCACAGCGGCGAGATCTGGTCGGCCCGGTCGGAGCCGCGCGAGACGGCGAGGCCGATCGCCCCGACCGCCACCAGCACTGCGCCGATGATGCCGTACCTGCGCAGGCGTACCCGGCTGAGCGCAGCGGCCACCCGGCCCGGGTAGGCGGGATCGGCGGGGACGTCGAAGTGGATGTGCACGTCAGCACGATAGTGCCCGGTCAGCCGTTCCGGATGTCTGACCTTCGCTTCGGGGTGGTACGGCCGGACGGCGACACGCTCGTGGCGTGCTCGACGGGGACACGATCCCATTCGTCGATTTCCGGCTGGCCGCGCACACCGGGCGAGCTGATCACACATCGAAGCTCGGCAATGCTATTTTGGTAGCCGTCGATTCCCGATCGCGCGCCGGGTGCTGTCGACAGCACGCCTCGCCGACCTACCGACGGGGAGATCATGCTGAGCCGCACCCCTGCACGCCTGGCGATCCGGTCACGCGTCATTCCCGCTGCCATCGCGCTCGGCTCGCTGGTCGCCGCCACGCTGACCGCGCCGGCATCGAGCGCCGCAGCCGCGCTCTCCGACAGCGGCCCGGTCAACCCGGTGGTCACCTGGGACCTCAACGCCCAGACGGCGATCTGGGACGTCGCGGCCCAGCAGCCGAACGAGCAGGTGCGCAGCTTCGCCATGGTGAGCGGAGCCGTCTACGACGCGCTCAACGCAATCGCCGGCACCCCGTACCAGCCGTATCTCGTCGCACCGCCCTCAAGAGGGACAGACTCGGCGGACGCCGCCGTCGCCACCGCCGCCCACGACGTACTCGCTGCCCTCTTTCCCGCCCAGCAGGAGCGGCTTCGGGCGCAGTACGACGCGGCTATCGTCGCGATTCCCGACGGGCGGTCGAAGCAGGGCGGCGTGGCGGTGGGGGCGCGAGCAGCGGCCTCGATGGTGGCTGCCCGGCAGGGCGACGGCGCGTTCGGGGATCAGCAGTGGCGCACCGGGACGGTGCCCGGCCGGTGGCGACCCACGCCGCCGCTGTTCCTGTCGCAGGGTGCCTGGACCGGGCACATGCGACCGTTTCTCCTCCCGCACGCCTCGACGATCCGCACCCCCGCGCCGCCTCGACTGACCAGCAGCGCCTACGCCCACGACCTCAACGAGGTGCGGGAAGTCGGCGGTGCGACGAGCACGGTGCGCACCCAGGACCAGACCGAGGCCGCGATCTGGTGGCACGACCGGCGGTCCGCCTCCTGGGAGATCAAGCGACAACTCGCCACCACCCAACGGTTGGACGCCCTGCACACCGCGCGCTTCTTCGCGATGACCGACCTCATCGTGGCCGACTCCGGGGTGGCGTGCTTCAACCAGAAGGACTTCTGGAGCTACTGGCGTCCGGTCAGCGCGATCCACCTGGCCGACACGGACGGCAACCCGCGGACGTCCGCCGACCCGGGCTGGCAGTCGTTGCTCGGCACGCCCCCCTTCCCGGAGTACCCCTCCGGCCACGCCTGCGGCACCGGCGCGCGGATGTCGCTGTACCGGTACTTCTTCGGCCGGGACGACGTCGCGTTCAGCGGATCCAGCGTCGACTCCGGCACGACCCGGCACTTCAGCAGCTTCTCGCAGGCACTCGACGAGCTGATCGGCGCGCGGGTCTGGGGTGGCGTCCACTTCCGCACCGCCGACGTCGAGGGTGCGAAACTCGGCGCGGAGGTTTCCCGCTACGCGGTCCGACACTACTTCCGCCCGTTGCGACAACGGCAGTGAGCGTGGCGGTGCCGTGCACCAGGCGTGCCGCTCGTGCAGCCGGCGCCCTCACCTTGGCCCGGCGGGTAAGGAACACTTGCCGACATGGCCTTTGCTGGGCGATGCGAAGGCGGCACTGCACCACTGTCTCCGGGTGACCCGCGACGACCTGACGATCCGCCGGCACGGTCGGCCGGACCCGCCACCGTCCGGGCCTGACGTACCAGGTCCGGACGGTGATCGAGAGCTGACCCGTCGGTGGCGTACCCGCTAGAACCCACCCCACCGGTGGGCCTCGCACTTCCAGGTCCTGCCGTTGTTGTGGGAGACGCAGACCACGACGATCTTCCCGAGGACGGGAAGCCCGAGGGTGAAGATGTGGAGCTTCGTCTTCTTCACGTACGGTACGCCGGACTTGTCGGCGAGATCGGCCAACGCCCACCCGGGGTCCGGTGCGTCCACCGTCGCCACCCGGCGCAGCGTGTCGACGTCCTTGCCGTCAAGAAGCATCTCGATCTCTCCCGCCGTGGGATCACCGTCGCCGACCAACGTGTCCACGCTGTACGGCCCGTCGACGGCGACCCCGTTGACCTTCTCGAAGGCCGCCACCGTCCCGCCCACCGTGGTGTCACCGGCCAGGTCGAGGGTGAGGATCTGGTCGGTGCCGCGACGCAACAGGATGCACTCCCAGATGCTCTTGCCCGAGGCGACGCACATGGTCAGGCACCACTCCCGGCCGTCGGGCGCGGACGAGGCGAACAGTAGCGACGTCGCCGTCGTGCCGTCACCCCGGCCGTCGTACGCGCCGTCGGCGAGGTCGGCCATGGTCGTGCCGAGGATGTCCCGGCCGCCCGGCATCGTGCCCACGACCGTGGCGCCGTCCACCCGCTCGCCGGCCACGAGCGCCGTAAGCTGGTCGTCGGTGAGATCGCGGCCGCCGGCGTCGACGGCCAGCACCGCGTCCAGGTCGCCGACGGGCCGGCCGGTCAGATCCTCGAACCGTTGCAGCACCGTCCCCGGCGCACCGGGGTGGTCGGTGACCGTGGTGCGGGCCTCGTCCTCGGCGGCCTGCGACGGAGCGTACGACGCGGTCAGCCCGACGATCAGGGCCGTCGTGATGATGGTGACGCGCCTGGTGATGTCCCGCAGAGCTGTCATGCTGTCCTCGTCTCGGTGATCGGTGTGGGCGGGGTCGGGCGGGCTACCAGCGGCACGTGACCACGTCGCCAACGTCGTTCGGGGACCCCCAGTCGCAGTGGTCGTCGATCCATTCGCCGACATCGCTGATCGTGTCCACGATCCACGCGAACACCGACTTGATCGCGCCCCAGAGGCTGAAGTAGACAACTGTCGTCTCCGGGGTGCCGCCGGCCTCGTCGATGACGTCCTTTGTCGACATTGCGGCGGTTGGCTTCTCGATGATGTCCAGCACCCGTACGCCGGTGGTGTCCTTGCCGGCCAGCAGCGCCTCGACCTGCTCCGGGGTGCGCTCCTTGCCGTCGTCGACCGCCACGATCGCGCGGTCGATCAGCACCTCGCGGCTGCCGCTGACGGCCTGGGCGATGGTGGTGATCTCGCCCACCGTGAGCTCGTTACCGAGTGCGGGACCGGCGAACCGCCGGACCGAGACGGCACCGGCCGGGTCGATCTGGATCTCGTCGGCGGTGATCAGGTCGTCCGCTCCGAACGGGTCCCAGGCGAACGTCCACCGGCCGCCGACGCACCGGAACGGGCCGTGCTCCCGGCCCTCGGGCTCGGTCTCGGTACTGACGATTCCGCCGCGCTCGTCGACCTGCTGGACCACGCAGTCGGTGCCCTTTGACGGCGGCCTGTCGGTCCGGGCCACGGCTGCGGTGGACATGGCCAGCACCGTCGCGCTGACCACCCCCACCACCGCGAGGCGGTGTGCCAAACGCTTCATCGAACGCTCCGTTCCTCGAAGACCACAACCGGTGTCCGAAGAGTGCCGGGCCGCGCTGAAGCGGCCCGGAAACGGCGCGGAAAGCGGGGTACGTCAGGGAAGTCGACTGGCGTCGAGCTGTGCCAGGTCGGCGCGGATCGAGTCGGCGTCGGCGTCGCCGAGCTCGTCGAGGATGGTCAGGGCCTGGCTCCACGCGGCACGGGTGGCACCGAGATCGGCGAGTGCCCGGTGGCTGCCGCCGAGGTTGACGTACGTGCTCGCCTCGGCGTACCGGTCGTTGACCTGCGTGAAGAGGTCGAGCGCGTGCTCGTAGCAGGCGATCGCGTGCCGGTCGTCGCCGAGCTGGTGATGGGCGTGGCCGAGGCTGTCCCACGTGTCGGCCTGCCCCTGGACGTCGCCCACCTCCTGCAACATCCGCAGTGCCTCGCCGCACGACTGGAGGGCACGGTGGTAGTTGCCGAGCAGCCCTTCCTGCCAGCCGACCGCGTTGAGGGTGTAGCCCTGACCGGCCCGGTTCCCGGCCCGCCGGAACAGGGTCAGCGCCCGGCGGGAGTGGTGGAGCGCCTCGTGGTGCTGCCCTCGCCGCTCGGCCAACTGACCGAGGTTCAGGCAGGTGTGTGCCCGCCCGGCGTCGTCGCCGACCTCCGTGAAAAGGTCGAACGCGCGCCGCAGGTGGTCGTCGGCCTCGTCGTAGCGGCGCAGCCGGGAGCAGGCGAGACCGAGGCTGCGGTGTGCCTGAGCCTGCCCGCTCCGATCTCCGATCCGGGACGCGGCGGCGAGAGCGATGCGTTGCGTGCCGAGCCAGTCCTGCCAGTGCCCCTGCCGGTGCAGGAAGCCGGCCAGGCTCCAGGCGAGCCGCCAGGCGTGTCCCTCGAATCCGAGGCGGGCAGCGAGCGGTACCGCGGCGAGCAGGACGGGAAGTTCGGCGGTGAACCACGCCGTGGCGGCCGACCTGCTGCGGGGATTCTCCGGTGTCACGCCCAACCGTGCGAGCGGGAGGCTGATCTCGCTGAAGTGCGGGTGCAGGACGAGGTCGGCGGCGTGCGCGGTGCGCAGACAATGGTCGAGCAGCCGGTGGACGGCGCCACGGCGGTCGGCCGGTGGCTCGGTCTCGTCGGCGAGGCTGGCGGCGTACGCGCGCAGCAGGTCGTGGAACGCGTAGCGCCCGTACGAGTGTTCGGTGAGGAGATTCGCCCGGGTCAACTCGCTCAGCAGAGGGCCGCTCGCCTGGGGGGTGAGACCGGCCAGGCTGGCCACGGCCGGGACGGCGACGTCCGGGCCCGGATGCAGGCTCAGCAGCCGGAACAGCCGCAGCGCCGGTGGGCTGAGCGTCCGGCACGACCAGGAGAAGACCGCCCGCACGTCGGTGGCCTCGTCGCCCCCGTGAAAGGCGTCCAGGTCGCCCAGCTCGGCGGCGACCGTGGCCAACGAGAAGTGCCGGTTGGTGACGGCTCTGGCCGCGACGATGGCCAGGGCGATGGGCAGCCGCGCGCACCTGTCGACGATGTGCTCGGCCGCGGCGGGTTCGGCGGCGACCTGGCGCTCCCCGAGCCGGCGGACCAGCATGTCCCGGGCTTCGCCAGGGCTCAACAGGTCGAGCAGCAGCGGGTGGGCGCTTTCGGTGACGACAAGCGGGTTGAGCCGGTCGCGGCTGGTGACGATCGTCAGGCAGTCGGGTGAGCCGGGCAGCAGTGGCCGGACCTGTGCCGCGTCGCACGCGTTGTCGAGCACGACCAGCAGGCGTCGGCCGGCCACCGTCGTGCGGTAGAGGCTCACCATCAGGTCCGGATCGCTCGGCATCCGCGCCGCCGGCACGCCGAGCGCCTCCAGGAACCCGTGCAGCGCTCGCGCCGGCTCGGTCGGTGTGGCCCCCGGGTCGAAGCCGCGCAGGTTGACGTAGAGCTGCCCGTCGGGGAAGCGATCGGCCGCCCGGTGCGCCCAGTGCACGGCGAGCGCCGTCTTGCCGACGCCGGCCGTCCCGGACACCACGACGGCGCCGCCCCGGTCGACGACCGCGTCGAGGGCGGCGAGTTCCGCCTCCCGACCAATGAACGTCGGTACGGGAGGAGGCAGCTGCGCCGCCACCGACGCCGCGGCCGGGGCGGGTGCGGCGGGTGCGGCGATCGCGCTGTCCTGGCGCAGGATGGCGCACTCCAGATCCCGGAGCCGCGGACTCGGGTCGATGCCGAGGTTTTCCCGGAGGGTGTCGCGCAGCCGCCGGTACGTGGTCACCGCTTCGCCCTGTCGGCCGTCGCGGTACAGGGCGAGCATCAGTTGCGCGTGCAGGTGCTCGTCGAAGGGGTGCTGCCGGACGAGCCGTTCCAACCCGGGGACGAGCCGCGCGTGCTCGCCGACGGACAGCCGCGCCTCGGCGAGCGCCCGTTCGGCCTCCAACCGGAGGCGGGCGAGGTGTTCGGCCTGCTCCTCAAGCCAGGCCGACCCGCCCACGTCGGCCAGCGGCGGGCCACGCCACAGCGCCACGGCGGCCGTCAGGTGCTTCACCTGCTCGTTGCGGTCCGACGACCGCCGGGCCAGTTCGAGGAGCCGCTCGGCGGCCTGGACGTCCGTGGACTCCGGCCCGGTGTTGAGCAGGTAACCGGGCGGGCGTGCCACTATCGATCCAGGCTCGCCGAGCACTCCGCGCAGGTAGGAGACGTGGCGTTGCAGCGTGTTCGCCACGGTGGCCGGTAGCTGCTCCCCCCAGACCACGTCGATGAGCCGGTCGACGCTGACCACCCGGCCCACGTGCAGCGCCAACGTCGCGAGTATCGCCTTGCGGCGTTTGCCGTTCACCGCCTGCGGACTGTCGGCGACGACCACCTCCACCGGCCCGAGCAGCCTGATCCGCACGCCCGTGCCAGCCGTCGAGATCACGGGGTCAGGCTAGTTCCGCGGCCCGGCGACCTCGCTCTGTTCGTCGCGCACTGGACACGGTCGACGACAGAGCCCGCCGTCAGCCAACGTACTTGCCGTTTCGGGTGTCCCCCGAATTGCCGTCGTAGTGCACCTTGCGGTAGCGGTGCACCGAACCCTTCTTGACCGCCTGCCAGTGGGCGTATGCCACGGCGTAGTCGTGGTGCTTGTAGTAGGACCCGCCCGACTTGTAGTAGATCCGGTGCCGGGCGTCGCCGCCGCAGTTGGCGAGGTAGCTGTAGGAGTACATCTTCATTCCGCCGAAGTCCGACGAGTAGTACGTCTTCGCCGGGTGCCACACCGACGCCGGATTCGGATATCCGGGCAGCTCGGCCCAGTTGTACGGGTCCCAGTACAGGTCCCAGCAGGTCCGCACCGCCGTGGTGGACATCGCGCTCGACGTGGGCGCGGCGAGATCGTCGGCGACGACCGGGGACGCCACGATGGTCCGGTAGGCAAGCTCCGGTGGGGTCGGCGTGCCGGCCGGCGGCTCCGACAGCAGCACCCGCGGCACCGGCACGGACCGGGGCGTGATGGTCAGGTACGTCTGCAGCATGCTCTGCTTGTCGTCGTACGCCAGGGGTGCGTTGCGGCCCATCTCCCCGTCCTGCCGAAGACCCCAGTCGCCGGACAGCTCGTCGCGGGAGAACACCACCCGCACACCGTTGCGGTAGCCCAGCCGCGCCAACTCGACGTCGCGGTCCACCGGCTCGTCGTCGAACATTCCTGGCCCTGACCCACCGGCGGCGCTTACCGGCGCGGCATTCCACGCGGTGAGCGTCGGTAGGACGACCAGCACTGCGAGCAGTGCGCGTCCCGACAGCACTCTTGCCATCACAACTCCTCATCCGATCGATTCGCGAGACGCGGACCGGGCTGATCGCCCTCCGCGTGCCTTCCCGGGACATCCTTCGAGGCGGGGTTCAGAGCGCCGTCAAGGTGGCGTCAAATGCGCCGGGATTCGGTGTCGTAACGGCGACGCTCGCGTACCCACGGCCACCCGCAGAGCGCCCAATGGGGACCTGGACCAGCGTCGACCGGAAGGCAGCGGATGAACGCCACGACGGATCGAGGATGGAGCCGCCGCTGCACCGTCGTGGTCGCCGCGGCCGGCTACGGCAAGACCTTCGCCGTGCGACGCTGGCTGGGCGACCGCTCGGTGCGGTGGTGCGACGGACCGGACGTCGCGGCGCTGGCGACGGCCGGGCCGGAATGGCTCCGCACCCTCGGTGCCGGGATCGCGCCGTGCGTCGACGAACCGAGCTGGCTCGTCCTCGACGACGTCCCACGCCTCTCCCGCCGCCGGCTACAGACCCTGCTGGACACGCTGGAACGCCTACCGCAGCAGCTCAGGGTCGTCCTGGTGACCCGCCACCCGCCGACTTTGTCCCCGCGACAGTCGGCCCAGCTCACCGAGTACGGTCCGGCGGATCTCCGGCTCTCACCCGAGCAGGTGGCATCCGTGCTCGCCGCCGACCACGGCCTGACCGACCCGGCGCTCGCGACGCGGGTCCACGCCGAGACCGACGGCTGGCCGGCACTTGTCACACGTGCCGCGCCAACGGCCGCCGCCACCGGCACGGACCGGGACAACCCGGCCGAGCCGGGGACACCACTGGAGTCCTACCTGGTCCGGGAGGTGTTCGCGGAGCTGCCGCCCGAAGTCCACCGACTGCTGCGGGACGCGGCGCACCTCGACCTGGTCCACCCCGAGCTGAGCCGTTTCCTCGGCCACCGACACGGGGGCCATCGACTGGACCAACTGACTCGCGGCGGCATCCTCGTCCCGGTGCCGGGCGGTGGGCCCGCGTACCGGATGGTGCCTGTCGTCGCCAGCGCCGCCCGCCGCCGATTCCCGTTGGACCCGACGGCGGCGCGACGCCTGCACGGGCGGGCGGCAGCCTGGTACGCGGAGCACGGCTACCTCGTCCCGGCCCTGCGGTCGTACCGGAAATCGGGTGGCCTGGACGCGACGGCGCTGATCCTCGCCGACCACGGCGCGGAACTGCTCGCCTCGGGCGGCGCCGAGGCCGTGGTCGACGCCTTCCAGGCCCTCCCCGAGCACGCCCGCTCCGACGGTCTGCGGCTGCTCCACGGGGAGGCGCTCCAGATGTGCGGCGACTTCGACGCGGCACTCGCCGTCTACGCCGCGCTGGACGATCATCAGGGCGCCCTCGCCGCCAGGCTCGCCTGGCAGTACGGCCTCGTGCACTACCTGCGCGGCGAACCGCAGTCCGCCCTTGAGGTCTTCGAACGCGGAGTGCTCGACGAGCACCCGTCCACCGACAACGCCCGACTGCTCGCCTGGACCGCATCGGCCCAGTGGACGACCGGGGACACCGAGGCGTGCCGGGGCAACGCCCAACGGGCCCTTGCGGCAGCGGCAGCGGTCGGCAGTGAAGCGGCCCTCGCCGCCGCGCACACCGCGCTCGCCCTCGACGCCAAACTGCGCGGTGATCGACCGGCAGCCGACGAACATCACCAGAAGGCGCTGCGGGCCGCCGAGGCCGCCCGGGACACCATCCAGGTGACGCGCATCCGCGCCAACCGCGCGTCCGCCCTGGTTGGCGAGGGCCGATACCTCGAAGCGCTGGCGGAGGTGCGCCCGGCGGTGGAGTTGGCCCAGGCCAACGGGCACGCCGCGATGCTCGCACTGGCACTCTGCAACGAGGGTGGAGCCCATTTCCACCTCGGTCAGCTTGCCGAGGCCGCCGCGTGTTACGAACGCGCCGTACCGCTGCTGCAACGGATGGGGTCCCGCAAGGTGGCGTACCCGTTGGTGGGTATCGGCGACGTCCACGCGCTGCGGGGCCGGACCAACCTGGCTCGCGCGGCGTACGAGGAGGCGCTGCGCGCCAGCGAACCCGTCAACGACCAGCAGATCCAGGTGCCGGCGCTCGCCGGCCTGGCCCGCGTGCTGGCCGCCGAGGACAGCGCCACGGCGATCGCCCTGGCCCAGCGCGCCGTCGAACTGGAACGCGGCCCGGACTCGGCGACCGCCCGACTCGCGCTCGGCTGGGTGGCCCTGGAGATCGGCGACCACCAACGGGCCGCCGAGGTGGCACTGCTGGCGTCCACCGCGGCCCGGCTGCACCGTGACCGGGCGGCGCTCGCCGAGGCGTTGGAGCTTCGCGGGGCCGCCACCGTCGACTCCGACGACACCCGCCACGCCTGGCGGGAGGCAGCGGCGACCCTACGCGACATCAGGTCGGCCGTGGCCGCGGACCGGATCGCGGTGCTGCTCAGCCGGTTGCCCGGGGCGGACCCGCAGGAGCGGGTCGATGCCCGGCTGGCCGCCGAGCGGCTGACGAACGCCGGCGTGCCGACGCCGGCACTCAACCGGCAGCGCCCCCGCTGCGTCGCCCAGGTCACCGTCCGCACCCTCGGACGCTTCGAGGTGTTCGTGGACGGCGCGCAGGTGCAGGCCACCGCGTGGCAGTCCCGTAAGGCACGGGACCTGCTCCGCATCCTCGCCGCCCGGCGCGGTCGCGCGGTGCCCCGGGAGCAGCTCGGCGAGATGCTCTGGCCCGCCCAGGACCCGGACCGGGTCAGCCACCGGCTGTCCGTGGCCCTGTCCACCCTCCGCGGCGTGCTCGACCCGCAGCGTCGTACGTCCACCGACCACTTCATCATCGCCGCGCACCCCAGCCTGGCGCTCGACGTCGGTCACGTGGAACTGGATGTCGAGGAGTTCCTCACCGAATCCGCACACGGCCTGCGCCTGGCCGAGCACGGCGCGACAGACGGCGCACGCGCCACGCTCCTCCTCGCCGAGCAGCGCTACCGCGGCGACTTCCTGGAGGACGAGCCGTACGACGACTGGTCCCGACCGACCCGCGAGGAGGCACGTCGGGTCTACCTACGCGTGGTCCGCAAGCTGGCCGCGCTGGCACACGCCCTCGGCGAGACCGACGAGACCCTCCGGCACCTCGGTCGTGCGCTGGAGCTGGAACCGCACGACGAGGGCGTGCACGGCGATTTCGTCCGGACGCTGACGGCGGCGGGCCGACACGGCGAAGCCGCCCAGGCGTACCGACGGTACGTGGAGGCGATGTCCTCGATCGGCGTACCGGCCCAGTCGCGGGGCGACCTCGCAGGTCGGGTGACAGCACTCGGCGTGGCCGCTTGAGGACGTCACCGCCTGGGCTGGAGGCGCTGGTGGGCGGTGAGCAGCGCTCCGCTACTCGACGTTCGTCTTGATGAGCACACCCTGGTCGGCGCAGGCCGTCTGGAGCCCCGTCGACGCGGTGCCCGCCGCGGTGAGCAACCCGAACGCATCCGACTCCTGTCCCTTCGGCAGCTGCGAGATCCGCCAGGCGATGTCGATGAGCGTGGTGCCGTGCTTGCGAATGTCCTCGTACCGGGAGTCCTCGAACACCTCCCGCGTTTGCCGATACTCGGCTTCGGTGAGCTTGAGGTCCCCGGAGCCCATGGTGCTGCCGTCCGGGCTCTTGCCCTCAGCCAGCCGCTTGCAGGCGGCGAGCCCGGAGTCCTCCTTGATGAACCCCTCGTACACGGTGAAGCCGGCGGCCACGAGCATCAGGAGGGCGACGAAGGCGACGCCGGCGAACAGCAGCGGCTTGCGCCCTGCTCCCCCGCCCGTCGGCGCTGGCAGGTGGCCGGGCTGGCCCGAACCGAGGTCCTGCTGCCCGATCGGCTGGTACTGCTGTGGCGGGTGAACCGGACCGCCCGGCTGGTACGGCGACTGCGGCTGCGGCTGCGGCTGCGGCTGCGGCTGCGGGGCTTGGTAAGGCTCGGTCACGGTGTGCTCCCCACGTGTCTTCTGACGTCGGAATCCAGACAACCATGCGTCCGGCACACCTGGTGCCCCGCGGTACGGGTGCCGCTGCGATGGGGCACTCGCCTCCCGGGCGGCCGTACCGCGGCTTGACGGCCCGACCCCGACGGCAGGCCGCTGGCCCGGCGGTTTGCTTCGCGCGGCGGCGGGAAACCGGCGGCACCGAAAAGTTGGGGGGGCTCATGCGCTGGTTCCGCGCGGCTCGCCGCGCCCCCAGGAAGGACGCGACCAGGTCCAGCAACCCGATCGGTGCGGAGCGAGATCCGAAGCGGGTCGTCTCGTTCAGCGACGCGGTCATTGCCATCGCCGTTACCCTGCTCGTCCTGGAGATCCGTCCGCCGGAGGACTTTGCGCACCTCCTTCGCGGCCTCATCGAGCTGTGGCCCTCCTACGTGGCCTATGCGATCACGTTCCTGCTGATCGGGCAGATGTGGGTGAACCACCACGTCATGTTCGATCACATCCGCTCCGCCGACCGCATGCTGCTCCTGCTCAACACCCTGCTGCTGATGGTGATCGCGTTCCTGCCGTTCGCCTCATCCCTCCTGGCCCACGCGTTCGAGTCCGGCGAGGGCAAGCGAACGGCACTCATCTTCTACGGGGCCACCTACGAGGTGGCCGCCCTCCTGTTCAATGTGATCTGGGAGTACGCCAGGTCTGGCCGGCGCCTGCTCACCCCCACCACCGACAACGACACCGCCCGGGCGATCAGCAGACGGTTCCGTCCCGCGCCCGTCTGGATCGCCGCCGGAACCGCGCTGGGCGCTCTCCATCCGGTCGTCGGCCTCGTCGTGGTCACCGCGTTCATCCCCTTCTACTGGCTGCCCATCAGGGGTGAGGTCGCCAGCATCAGGCGCACCCGCGAGCAGAGTCCCGGCGACCCCTAGGGTGGGGATGGATCCAGCGGGCCGTCCGACGGGCTCGTGGGACGTCAGGCGATCTGCCAGGCCGGCAGTTCGGGATCGTCGTTGTATACGACGATGTTCGCGTGCTCGGCCGGGCGAGCCGCAGCGAAGTAGAGCTGCTGGGAGGGGATGTAACGCTCGCGCCAGCGTCGTTCGACGGCCGCCCGAGGTGACACCGGGCGCTCGCGTCTCACGGCACGATCCACGGTCCTCTCCAGTGCCGTCGACACGAAGAGGCGCAGTTCCCAGCGATCGACCAGTTCCGGGCGCAGGAGGAAGACGCCGTCGAAGACCAGCACGGCGGCGGCCGGGGCAGTCGTGACCGGCGGAGATAGCACAGCATCCGCGGCGTGGTCGTAGATCGCGTGTTGGAAGCGTCGATCTCCGCCCGGGCCGAGCGGATCCAGCAGGACCCGGTTCAGGGCGTCGTAGTCGTGGGTGTCGTAGTAGCAACCTTCGGCCGAGTACTCGCCACGCGGATAGCGCTGTGCCCGGGGGTGGACGAAATCGTCGATCGTGGCGCGGATGACGTCGCGGCCCTGTTTGCGCAGGGCGGCCGCCAACTCGTCGGCGAGGGTGGTCTTGCCGGCAGCGGGTGGTCCGTCGACGGCGACCCGTGTCGGGTGGGCGACCACGACTGACCCGACCGCCGCAGCCAGGCGCTCGATCAACTCACCGCGCGTGCCATACACCATGTGAACCTCCTGCTGGGCCAGGTTGGCGTACTCGACATCCACACATTGTCCGAAGCGTGTCACCCCCTCCCGGTAGCCTGCCCGGCGAGCCGACTGACAGTCGCAGCGGCGGAGTCGTACGACGGGGGGTGTGATGTCCGCGATCACGTCACTGACCGTGGTCCCCAGGGACAGCGTCACCGAACTGGCCCACCGGGCCGCCACATCGTCGTCGTCGCTCCACTCGTACCTCGCGGAGCACGGGAGCCCGGCGCGCCAGGAGTACGACTGGTCCGGTTACTGCATGCTGTACGTCCTGACTTATCTGGAGGAGCGCGGGGTCGACCTGCAGCAGTCGGAGTTCGATGCGGAGTCGAACGCCATCAACAGCGTGCTCGGCTTCACCGTGGTGATCACGCCAGCCCACCGGCAGTTCCTGGACCAGCTCGACCCCGGCAGGCACCGCGCGGAGGAGTTGACCGCCCACTTCGATGAGATGGGAATGGAGTTCGAGGAGAGCGGGACGGCCGGCCTGGACGGGCTGAGGCTGCTGCGCGACAGCATCTCCGACCTCCGCGACGACCAGGTCCTGCTGCTGCACCTCGGCTGAGGGCGACTCGATCAGGCGCGTCACGACCCTGGGCTGCCCGCAGCGCCCGATCCCGAAAGCGCGGCGTGGGCAGCAGGAAGGCCGCCTGCTCCGGCCAGGTCAGCAGCGGAGCGACCTCGCCGGGCAGCGTACGGAAATCGTCGACCACGACCGGTCGCTCAGCGGGCATCGCGAGCAGGTCATCGACCACGAACCCGAACGTCTCCCCGTGCAGGCTCGGCATCGACTCGAAGATGTCCTGGGCGCTGCGGCTGTTCCAGTTCTGCGCCGGCGAAGCGTGCAGCAATGCCCAGAGGTACGGCTGCTCGCGCGCGGTGCACCGGCTGACGTAGCTGCGCTCCGCGCGGTCGCCGTCGTAGATCAGCACGTCGTAGCGCTCGGCCAGGGCGCGGGCGAGGGTGCTCTTGCCTGACCCGGTGCCCCCGCCGAGCAGCGCACATGAGACAGCCGGCGAGCAAGATCTACAGCTTGGTTGTCAGCGACCATGCCACGAAAGACTGCCGCCGTCACGGACGAAGAAACAGTCTTGTTCTTCAGGTGGCGGCCGCTGAGAATCAAGGAGAGAGCCGTGACAGGCGTCTACGCCTCCGCGGCCTGCTGGGCGCGGGCGGCCGCCGGCAGGAGCGGAGTGAGCAGGACGGCGAGGCCGATGACTGCCGCGTTGTACGACAGCGCCGTTCCTGCGGCGTCCGGGAAGTTGCGGGACTCGAGCAGCGCGAAGAAAATGGCACCGACGATGGCGACACCGACGGCCGCGCCCAGTTGCAGCACCGCGTTTGTCACTCCGGAGCCAGCACCGGCGCTGCGCGGCGGGACGTCGGCGAGCACGACTGTGGTCACGATGGAGACGCACAGGCCCATGCCCAGACCCATCACCAGGATCGGCGCGGCGAGCTGCCAGAAGGTGACGGTCATGCCCTCGCGGGTGAACGTGAGAATGAGCAGGACCATGCCGGCGGCCATGACGGTCAGCCCGATCTGGATGAGCCTGCGGCCCTGGGTGGTGGCGAACCGCTGGGCCACGCCGGTGGTGAGGAAGATGCCGACGGGGAAGCCGAGGCCGGTCAGGGCGGTACGCATCGGGCTCCATCCGTACCCGGTCAGCAGCGTGTAGTTGAGCACCAGGAACAGCGACGCCAGCGCGGAGAAGACGATCAGCAGCACGATCAGGCCGACCGCGAACGAGCGCTGCCGCATCAGGTCCGGCGGCACCAGAGCCGAGCCGTCGCGGCTGTCCCGGCGCCGTTGCACCACCGCGAACGCCCAGAGCAGCGGGACCGCGGCTACCAGCAGCACGATCATCCCGTTCGGCCAGCCCGCCTCCCGGCCCTGGATCACCGGGAACATGAGGGCGAGCGAGGCGAGGCTGATCAGCACGATGCCGGCGACGTCGACAGCCAGCGGCGTCTCCGAGCGCGACTCCGGCAGCCAGCGCAGCGCGCCGAGCAGCGCGAGGACGCCGACCGGCACGTTGACGTAGAAGATCGCCCGCCAGCCCAGGTCGAAGACGCTGTACTCGGTGAACAGCGCCCCGAGCAGCGGGCCGCTGACGTTGGCGAGGCTGAGCGTGACGCCGTACAGGGCGAAGGCCTTGGCCCGTTCGGCGTTCCGGAACAGGATGACCACCACGGACATCACCTGCGGGACCATCAGGCCGGCGGCGACGCCCTGGATCAGGCGTGCGACGACCAGGACCGGGGCGGTCGTGGCGGCGCCGCAGACGATCGAGGCTACGGTGAACGCCGCGATGCCGATCAGGAAGACCCGGCGCCGGCCGTAGATATCGCCGAGGCGGCCGCCCGGGATCAGGGCCAGGGCGAACGTGACCGAGTAGCCGACCAGGATCCACTGCGCGGCGGCGTAGCCGGCGCCGAGGTCGGCTTGGATCCGCGGCAGGGCGATGCTGACGATGGTGCCGTCGACCAGGTCCATGAAGGCGGCGGTGAGGACGACGGCGAAGGCCAGCCACGGGCGGGCTCCACTCCGCTGGGGCGCGACGTCGGTGATCATGTCAGTCCTCCGACTTTTGCTACGGTCGGAGCAGACGCACGGGACAGAGCTTCTCGCGTGGCGATCTGCTCGGTTTTAGATTCTCTCTAATTCCGAGACTTTATGGGGAGGGTGGCCGGGTGTCAACGTCGATGTCACGGGGCTCGCTTGTCACCGACCTGTACCACCTGGAGCGCGCGGCGGCCCAAGCCGCGGTCCTGTTCCACGCCGCACTCGCCGCGCGGGCCGGCATCACCGTGACCGACATCAGCTGCCTCGGCGTACTCGACAAGGACGGTCCCATGCCCACGGGCCGCCTCGCCCGCCAGATCGGCCTCACCCGCGGCGGCGCCATCACCGCGATGCTGGACCGGCTGGAGCAGGCCGGTTTCCTGCGCCGGCAGCGCGATCCCGCCGATCGGCGCAAGGTGACGATCGAGCTGGTACGCGGCGAGGCGTACGAGCGCCTGCAGCAGACCCTCGACGAGTTCAGCCGCGACTACCTCGCCCTCATCGAGGAGTACTCCGACGAACAACTGCGTCTGTTCACCGGGTTCTCCCGCCGTTCCACGGCGATCCTCGACCGGCACACCGCCACGCTGCAGGGCGTCGAGCAGCCCCCGACGAAGCCCTCCTGAGCCGGACGGTGCGTTCGGGTGGTCCCACGAGGATGTGTGCAGCCAGGCCCTCCGGACAGTCGGCGAATCCACGGCCTAGCGATCATCCGGAACGCGAACAGCGCTGGGCCATTCTTTGCGAAAGGCTTCCCTGCTGCACACATTGCTGAACGACGACACGTTGAACGCTGACGACAGAGCGTGGCTTCAGCAGGTCGAAGGAGCCTGTGGCTGATTCAGGATCTCCTCGTCGGGCAGTTTCCCATGAGGCGAGGAGCGGACACTGGATCTTGTTGGAGTCAGTCTTGCTGCAGGGGCCTGCGTCGGGCGCGCACGATTCGGTGCGTGATACGCCATCCGGCAGCCGTTCGTTCGACGGTGTCCTCGTACGTGACGCTGCCGGTCGATCCGTCAGCCATGACCCCGAATCCCTTGGACAGGGCGGAGACCGTGCCGTCCGCCGTCTCGCGCAGCACGATATTGGTCACGTGGTGGGCTACCGGGTTGGCGTCGGCCAGTGCCAGGCCGGCTTCACGGACTGCCGCGAGACCGACCAGTTCGCCGCCACCGAGAGTCGACACGTCGTAGACGACGTCCTCGGTGAACAGCGTCGCCAGACCATCGAAGTCCCCGCGATCGGTCAGGTGGCCGTGCAGGTTGATCAGGTCCGTGATGGCGATCCGGTCATCCATGGTGATGAGCATCATGATCCCTCCGCACCCTAACTGGGGAACTCCCCGTTTGGTTTCCGGTACCGTAAGCGGGGATGTCCCCGGATAGCAAGCGTGGCCCGCGCTCCGACGCGTCCCGCAACCGTGCGCGGCTCGTCGCCGCGGCCCGTGAAGCACTGGCCGAGGCGGGCAACGACGTCGCATTCGACGTGATCGCCCGACGCGCCGGGGTCGGCAACGCCACCCTGTACCGCCACTTCCCGACGCGCGCCGACCTGCTCGTCGCCGTCTACGCCGACGAGGTCGCCGCACTGTGCCAGCGCGGCGAGCAGTTGTTGGGGTCCGCGGAGCCGACGAGCGCGCTGTTCGCCTGGCTCGACGAATTCGTGGTGCACGTGACCACCAAGCGTCCCCTCGCCCTGGCCGCGACGGAAGGCACCGACGACAGGCGTACCACGCTGTTTCGTGACTGGCACGCGTCGATCACCTCGATCGCCGATCGCCTTGTCCGACGCGCGCGGCCGGCACTCCGTCCCGACCTCACCGCCACCGACGTGCTGACCTTGGCCAGCGGAGCGGCCCTGACCGCCGACCCGGCGCAGGCCCGCCGTCTGGTCGCGATTCTGCGTACGGGCATTGTCGCTCCAACCGGCACCGACTGAGGCTTCCTTCGGCCTGAGCCCGCCCGGTTGCTGATGGCCGTCAGTGCCGGGGGACTGCTTTTCGGGCAAGGTGGGTCCACGGCGAGGCCGACGAATATATTTTCTCCTATGAATAAGCCTGCGGAGGTGAGGACGCCCGTGCGCGTCCGCTCGTGGCTTAAGATCGCGGCGGCCACCGCCATAGCGGCGATCGCCACGGCTGGCTTCTGGTGGTTGGCCGTACCACGTCTTGACGTCTGCGCGACCGTCCTGCCCGCGCCTGCCGGCTGCCGGATCGCCGATCGGGTGTCCACCGCAACACTCTGGACGGCTGTCGTCGCGGTGCTGTACGCGGTGACCGTCGTCGTCGCCCTCGCCCGCCCGCGTGGTCGCTGGTGGCCGTCGGCGGCGGCGATCGCGGTGCTGATCGTCGCCGCGTTGTGGGGTTACCGGGCGGTGCTGTACCAGACCTGACCGGCGGGCGGGCTGCCAATCCCCCAGCACCCATCAACCTCTCACGGACTGGATGCGGACTGCGCTGCGGTCGGGACGGATCGGCCTTTGCACCAACCAGGTTGCCGACCAGGCCCCTCGGGTAGAGGCAGATCCATGGACCCCCGAACCTTGTTCCAAATGGTGTTGGGCGTCGGCGGTCTGGTTCTTGCCGGCTACGGTGTTCGTCTCCTGTTGACTGGCCGCATGTCGCCTTTTGCCGGGAGACGGTGGAGGCGGTCGGTCGATGCGGGGATCTGGTTTCTCTACGCTGGGCTCTCCTTCCTGTTACTCGCAGTGGGGTACCTCGGCCAGCTCATCGGCGCGTTCGGATCCGCAACAACGTGGACGCTTGGGGGCCTGGCGCTCGTGCTCCTCGCGCTCGGCCTCATCAGGCATCGGCCACGTGACAGCAGACGCGGCGGATCTTCGGACCCGACGTAGCCACACTGGTGGGCCGGCGGTACCACCATGCGAACCACACGCCACGATTCGCGGGTAACCCGTTACTGCTGCCTGTGCCCGGCTCACGAGCCTCGGACGAGGCCCGATGAGCCCGACCCGGCTCGCCCGGGTAGCGCAGCATGCCCTGGCTGGGTGGTCGTTCGGGTCGTTGGTCCACCCGCTCTGCTCGGCTCCTGCGGCTCGGTTGTCCAACTGGCGAGCATGGGCAGAACCTGTGCCGTGTGTGAGTCGGGTTCGACGGTGTAGACGACCAGGCGTTGATCGGGGTCATGCGGCCCGACGAGGGACTCGATGCCGAAGGTGAGCGGTCCGGCCGTCGGGTGGGCCAGGTGCTTGGTCACCGAGGTGCGGAAGGTGACCCGCTGGTCGTCCCACCACTGCGCGACGTCGGGATCGCCGCTGCGCACCTCCTGCACCAGCTCGACGAGTCGCCGATCGTCGGGGTGGCGTCCCACCTCGTAGCGCAGCGCCCCGACCGCGGCGGCAGCGAAGTCCGCCCAGTTCACGATCCGCACCCGCGCGTCGGGATCCAGGAACAGCCACCGCGCGAACGACGACCCCGGCTCGAGAGCAGGCCCCAGCACCGCGGCCAACAGCCCGTTTCGCGCCAGCACCTGCGTACGGCGCCCCAGCAGCAGCACCGGGACGTGGCTCAGCACCTCCATCAGGCGCAGCATCCCCGGGTCGGGCCGCTGTGCGACCTCCGGCCGCGCCCATCGCCGGCGCGAAGTCGGGGCGGCCAGGTCCCACAGGTGGGCGCGTTCGATCTCGTCCAATTGCAGCGCCCGCGACAACGCCTGCACCACCTCATCGGTGACGGTGTGCTGGCGTCCCTGCTCCAGGCGGCTGTAGTGGTCCGGGCTCAACCCGGCGAGCACGGCGAGTTCCTCCTTGCGCAGACCCGGCACCCGGCGCGGGCCCGGGAAGGCCTCGATCCCGGCCTGGGCAGGGGTCAGACGGTCACGCCGAGACCGCAGGAACGCCCCGAGGGCAGCACGGTCAGCAGGCATACACCCACTGTAGGAGCAGACCTCGACGCGAACCTGGTCATGGCGTGACCAGGCACCACGCGTCCTGGTGCGTGCCGCGTGTCCGCGCTGAGGTGGGGACCATGACCTCTACCGAGACTTCCGCCGAGCAGACCCGCACCGTCCTGATCACCGGCTCCACCAGCGGCATCGGTGCCGCCACCGCCCGGACCCTGGCTACGCAGGGATGGCACGTCGTCGTCACCGGCCGCGATCAGACCCGCGGCGCCGCCGTCGTCGCCGACATCGAGGGCGGCGGCGGACATGCCGTGTTCGTGCCCTCTGACCTGGCCAGCCCACCCGAGGCGCTGCGGGACTTCGCCCGCGCCGCCACCGAGGCCGCCGGTGGTCGACTGAACGCGGTGGTCCACAACGCCGCCCTGTGCCCGGCCGTCGACACGGTGAGCCTCACCGACACCGACCTGGAGGCCACGCTCGCGGTCAACGTCCGCGCCCCGCACGTCCTGACCGCCGCGCTGGCCCCGGCAATGGCTGAGCGCGGCCACGGCGCGATCGTCGTCATCGGCTCGTGGATGGCCCACGTCGGGCACCCCTTCGTCGGGCTTTACTCCGCGACCAAGGCCGCCGAGATCCAACTCGCCCGCAGCTGGGCCGCAGAGTTCGGCCCCCGCGGCGTGCGGGTCAACACCGTTTCCCCCGGGGCAACGCGCACCCCGATCAACGCATCCGACGGCGACGTCATCGCTCGGATGACCGCCGGCACCCCCGCCGGACGCCCGGGAACCCCCGACGACACCGCCAACGCGGTGGCCTGGCTACTCTCGGACCACGCCAGCTACATCCACGGCGCGGAGATCGCCGTCGACGGAGGCATCACGGCAACCCGCTCCAGCTGAGAGATCAACCGCGCCGGCCCACAGACGACAACGCTGATGACCACGCGGGAACCGACCGCTTCCACCGAAAAGGTGGCACGCGGAGGTAACGGAAGCGGTTCGGGTACCGCCCACATCGTTTCGCGTCTTCCCAGCTCAGGCGCCGTGAGTGGCCGGAGGCACCACCAGGCGGACCGCACCGCTTCTCGCACCGCTCGGCCGCCGTCAGTCGAGCTCAGGCGGACTAGATGCGGACTGCGGGACGGGCGGCATGGAGCGTCAGTGTGGAAAAGCGGGCTCAACCGGTCGTGATGCCCGAAACGCCGGCTCATGGTTGCCGGCACGACTACGCCTCGTGTCCACCCGCGACCGCTCGGCGCGATGGCTACTGGCCCGTGGATGGCCCGGCAGCGCCTCTTCCGTAGGCTCGGCGAAGCTTGCACACGCAGCGATGTATGGCCCGGAGGACCACACCTGCACGAACGGACACTGATCGTCGCGCATGCCGCAGGCTTCGAGCATGACGAAGACGACGAGGTCGTGGAGGCCGGCTTTGCCGAGGGCGCGGACGGATCGGGGTTCGCGCTGATGTTCCAGCGCACCGACTACGAACCCGATGAGCAGGACATCAGCCTCGACATGGATACCTACTGCCTCACCACCGGCGACGGCCGCACGCACTACGGCGGTCTGCTCGGGGCAGAGCTGGACGGTGGCCAACTCACCCTGCGCCTCGCGCCGGGCGCCGCCGAAGCCATCGGACTCAGCGAGGTCACCACCGTCCGGCTCCACGTCGACGCCGCCTCACTCGCTGCCTTGAGAAACGGTCTGCCGCAGGTCGTGAACTGGGGCCGCTGCGAGGAAATTCCTACGCTGCAGGGCTTTGAGTTTCCTGCCGCCGGCTGACGCACCGAGGCTGAGGCGGATCTCTGCGGAGGGCCGAAGTTCGGGGCAGAGACCCGAGGTCTTCAAGGGCTTCGTCGTCCCAAGCGTGGCCGGCTTGCGGGCCGCCCTGATCTGAACGGATGCTGCGTGGTGGTTCCTCGACACCGTCGAAGGGCAGCTCGTACGGGGGTGGGACTCAGGTGCCGATCTAACCGCCGAATTGGACACCGAGGGTGGCCAGGACAGGTACGAGGCTGCGTCTCGGTCATGCGAACCACGGAAGCGCAGGCTAAGAGCGAGATCAAGTCATGTGGTGGGGCGGGCGGGGCTCGAACCCGCGACCGAGGGATTATGAGTCCCCTGCTCTAACCGGCTGAGCTACCGCCCCGAAACACCGCGCCGGATCTTATCCCGCTCGGCGATCAGCAGCCAGCACCGCGCCGGCCGGTGCCCACGTCTGCGCCAGCACGATGGGCTACAGGAATATAACAGCGTGCTCGGGTACGCCGGTCAGCCGGCGCGCAGCTCGTCCAACACCGCGCCGGCCGCGCGCCACCCACTGGCGAGAGCGCCCTGGATCGATGGGCTGTCCCGGTGGTCACCGGCCACGAACAGGCCCTCCCCCAACGACACCGGCTTGCGCAGCCGTCCCTGCGGTGGCGGTGCGGCGGGCAACGCCTGTGGGACGGCCACGGTGGTGAGGTGCGTCCAGTCGGCGGTGGATCGGCCGTACAGCCGGGTCAACTCGGCCCGGATGGTCGGCTCGGGTGGCGCGGTCGGGCCGACCACCGAGGTGGCCACGAGGTGCCGCCCGGCGGGCGCGTACGTCGTCGCGGCGTTGCTGAGCACCACCGTGTTCGCCACGATCTCCCGCCGGTCGCCGTCCACGAGCAGGATCGCTTCGGTAAGCGGCGGTTCCGGTGCGCTGTGGTAGTAGGTGGTGTAGCTGTGCATGCGTACCGTCGCCAGAGCCGGCAGCAGCGCGGGCGCGGCGGGCGGGTCGACGGCGACCACGACGGCCCGGCAGTGGATGTCGCCGGCCTGGGTGCGGACCCGGCCGGGGGCGACCTGCGCGACCGGGGTGTCCAGGTCGAGCAGGTCGGCGGGGAGCGGATCGGCGATGGCCCGGGGCAGCGCGGCCATGCCCTCGGCGGGCAGGCCGATCCGGCCGCGGGCGAAGGAGCGCAACACCACCGCGAGGACGTGGCTGGAGGTGGCCAGCTCCCGGTCGATGAACACACCGGACAGGAATGGCCGCAGCAGCTCCTCGATGATCGCGTCGGAGAGGCCCGCCCGACGCAGCGCCGTCTCGGCGCTGGTCTCCGGCGCGGTGAGCAGCCGGGACACCGGCAGAGTGGCGCAGCCGGTCGCGAGCGCGGCGAAGCGCAGCCGGTCGAGCAGGGTGCCGATGCCGGCGAGCGCGGTGCCGGGGGCGCCGGTCGGCTCCCGCAACGGGTTGACCAGCCGCAGCAGGTCGTCGCCCTTGCGCACCAGCACGCCGGAGGTGAAGTACCCGAGGTGCAGCCGGTCGGTGTCGAGCAGCGTGCCGAGCTGCGGGTAGGCGGTGTTGAGCACCTGGAAGCCACGGTCGATGAGGTAGCCGTCGACGACGTCGGTGGCGACCCGGCCGCCGAGTCGGCCGCTGGCCTCCAGCAGCCGCCAGGGCACGCCGGCGCGGTGCAGCCGGCGGGCGGCGGCGAGGCCGGCCAGGCCACCGCCGACGATGACCACGTCCGTCTCAGCCAGCATCGCGCGCCTCCCGCTCACCGTTCGTCCGGGACAACCGGCCCGGCCACCAGATCTTCGGCCCGATGTCGTACGCGAGAGCGGGCACCAGCAGCGACCGGACGATGATTGTGTCGATCAGTACCCCGATCGCGACCGCCGTACCCAACTCGACGAGGATCACCAGCGGCAGTACGGCGAGGGCGGAGAAGGTCGCGGCGAGCACGATGCCGGCGGAGGTGATCACGCCGCCGGTGACGGCGAGGCCGGCCAGCACCCCGGCGCGGGTGCCGCGCCTGAGCGACTCCTCCCGGACCCGGCTCATCAGGAAGATGTTGTAGTCGATGCCGAGGGCGACCAGGAAGACGAACGCGAACAGCGGGAACGACGAGTCCACCCCGGGAAAGTCGAACACGTGCCGGAACAGCAGCGCGCAGAGGCCGAGGGTGGCCGCGAAGCTGAGCAGCACGGTGCCGATCAGCAGCAGCGGGGCGAGCAGCGCCCGCAGCAGCAGGGCCAGGATGACCGCGATGACCACCAGCACCACCGGGATGATGACGTTCTGGTCGCGCTTCGCGGCGTCGGAGGTGTCCACGTTGATCGCCGTGAAGCCGCCGACCACCGCGTCCGCGCCGGGCACCCGGTGTACGGCCACCCGCAGCTCCCGGATGGTCCGCTCGGCCCCGTCGCTGTCGGGAGGGTCGGCCAGGGTGGCCTCCAGTTGCACCCGTCCGTCGACGACCTTGGGTGTGGCGCTCGGGTCGGGTGGCCCGATCTGCGCGCCGGCGGTGAGTGGACGGACGTCGGCGATGCCGGGCACGTCCTTCGCCACCTGGGCGACCTGCTGGGCGGTCCGCTCGGTGGTGAAGATGGTGGCCGGGCTGCCCGTGCCGGCCGGGAAGTGTCGGGCGATCACCTCCTGGCCGTCCACCGAGTCGGTGCGCTGGGTGAACAGGTCGGACTGCCCGAGCGTGGTGGCGCCGAGCTGGGTGAGACCCAGCGTGAGGACGGCCAGCACGACGGCGGTGCTCAGCCAGATCGGTCGGGCGTGCCGGGCCACGAAACCGGCGATGCGGCTCCAGAGGCCGTGCTCGGCGCGTGGGTCGGCCTGGTCCTCCCGGGGTCGTCGCGGCCAGAACGCCCACCGGCCGCCGAGCACCAGCAGCGCGGGCAGGAAGGTGAGCATCACCAGCAGGGTGGCGGCGATGCCGATGGCGGCGACCGGGCCGAGCGCCCGGTTGGAGTTGAGGCTCGACAGCAGCAGGCAGAGCAGGCTGACGATGACGGTGCCGCCGGAGGCGATGATGGCGGGCGCGGCACCCTTCCACGCGGTCCGCATGGCGTCCCACGGTCGGGCGTGGCGGTGCAACTCCTCTCGGTAGCGGGCGATCAGCAGCAGCGCGTAGTCGGTGCCGGCACCGAAGACCAGCACGGTGAGGATGCCCTGCGCCTGCCCGTTGAGCTTCACCACGTCGGCGTCGGCGAGCAGGTAGACGAAGACCGAGGCCAGGGCGTACGACATGCCGGCGGCGAGCAGCGGAAAGACCCAGAGCACCGGGCTGCGGTAGACCACCAACAGGATGATCAGCACCACCACCAGGGTGACCAGCAGCAGTGGCCCGTCGATGGCGGAGAAGACCTTGATCAGGTCGGCGAGGAGGCCGGCGGGTCCGGAGACGTCCACGGTGAGCCCGTCCCGGTCCCCGCCGGTGATGTCGCGGAGCTGGTCGACGACCGAGCCGATCTCCTCCCCCTCGGCGTCGTCCACCGGCACGACGACCTGGAGGGCCTGGCCGTCCTCGCTCGGTGTGGGTGGGGGCAACGGGGTGAGCACGCCGGGCACCTGGGCGAACCGGGCGGCGTCCGCGCTGACCCGCTGCCGGTCGGCGTCGGTGATCCCGGTCGGCCGTTCGTAGACGACAAGCGCCGGAATGGTCTGCCTGTCGACGAAGTCGCCGGTGAGGTCCTGGGCGCGGGTCGCCTCGGCGTCGGTGGGCAGGAAGGCGGCGTTGTCGTTGGTGGCGACCTCGCTGAGTCGCCCGGCGTACGGCCCGGCCACGCCGCCGATTACCAGCCAGGCCAGCACGACCGCCACCGCGATCAGCGTGGCCCTGCCGCCTCGTCCGGACATCGGCACTCCCCCCGGCTGGATCGACGCAGCGGTCGACATCGACCATCCTGCCGGCCCGGGTAGCCCTTAGCGGGCCAAACCTCTCATTCCGCCCGCGCCCCGCGCCCCGCGCCCCGCGCCCCGCGCCCCGCGCCCCGCGCCCCGCGCCCCGCGCCCCGCGCCCCGCGCCAAGATCGTCGCAACTTCGGGGATGTTGCTGCCTCGAATGCCGGCCCCTGCGCACAGGCGGGGAGGGTCGGGGGTGGGGTGGGGGTACGGGAACGCCCGCCGGCAGCAGGCCGACGGGCGTTTGTGGAGAGGCTCCCCCGATTGGACTCGAACCAATAACCTGCCGGTTAACAGCCGGCTGCTCTGCCAATTGAGCTACAGGGGATCGTGCATCGCGCGCCTCCGGATCACGCCGGCACCGTGCGACGGGAAAAGAATACAGGACATCCCCCGGTGGCGGTCCAGTGGGTTCCGCCGCACCTTCCGATGATCAAGGGGTGCAGGTCAGGCCTCGCAACGTATCGACAATTGGGGTAATTCGCCATCCCGGCACAAGCATGCTTGAGCGGAGAGCAGGATGGGTAGTTAGCTACGGACAGAGGACGCAGGCGCGAACAGGTCGCCTTCCGACGGGGCAACTCGCCGGGGCGACGGCGCGTCAGGTACGGAAGGAGCCGCCATGCGCGGAAAGATCATGTTTCTTGGCGGGCTGGCTGCGGGATTCGTCCTGGGCGCCCGTGCCGGCCGGGAAAAGTACGAGGAGCTCGTTGTTCGGGGCCGCAAGGTGCTCGACCACCCGACCGTCCAGGAGGCGGCCGGGGTCGCGCAGGCCCAGGCCAACAAGCTCTACAGCGAGGGCAAGGACAAGCTCGGCCAGACCAAACTGGGCGAGAAGCTGGGCACCGGTAACGGCAGCACCGGCACGCAGGAGCTGACCGCCGCCGACGACGCGTTCGCCGGCACGCCCGCCACCGTGGGCGCCAAGGCGGGCACCAGCACGGTCGGCACGACCTCCGGGTCGCCGTCGTCCACCAACAACCCCCGCACCAAGCCGTCCGGCTCGGGCACGAACGCCAGCACGCTCTGACCAATCGCACGTCGACGGGCCGGTCGCCGCAGGGCGACCGGCCCGTGGTCTGTCCGAGGTGCGGTCAGTCCTTGCTGCTGAACGCCGCGTCGAAGGCGGCGCTCGGTGCGTCGAAGGCCAGCCGACGGACGAACTGCAACGCCTCCGGGGCGCCGACCAGCCGGTCCATTCCGGCGTCTTCCCACTCGACCGAGATCGGGCCGGTGTAGCCGATCGCGTTCAACGCGCGGAAGCAGTCCTCCCAGGGCACGTCGCCGTGCCCGGTGGAGACGAAGTCCCACCCGCGGCGCAGGTCGGCCCAGGGCAGGTGCGAGGCGAGCCGGCCACGCCGGCCGTCGCCGGTGCGCACCTTCGCGTCCTTGCAGTCCACGTGGTAGATCCGGTCGGCGAAGTCGAAGATGAAGTTCACCGGGTCCAGCTCCTGCCAGACGAAGTGCGACGGATCCCAGTTCAGCCCGAACGCGGGCCGGTTGCCGATCGCCTCGAGCGTCCGCTTGGTCGTCCAGTAGTCGTACGCGATCTCGCTGGGGTGGACCTCGTGCGCGAACCGCACCCCGACCTCGTCGAACACGTCGAGGATCGGGTTCCACCGGTCAGCGAAGTCCTGGTAGCCGCGCTCGATCATCGACGGCGGCACCGGCGGGAACATCGCCAGGGTGTGCCAGATCGACGAGCCGGTGAAGCCGACGACGGTCTTCACTCCGAGCTTCGCCGCCGCCCGCGCGGTGTCCTTGATCTCCGCGGCGGCCCGCTGACGAACCCCCTCGGGCTCCCCGTCGCCCCAGATCCGGCCCGGCAGGATGTCCTGGTGCCGCTCGTCGATCGGGTGGTCACAGACCGCCTGACCAACGAGGTGGTTGGAGATCGTGAAGACCTCAAGGTTGTGCTTCGCGAGGGTCTCCCGCTTGCGCTCGACGTACGAGTCGTCGGCGAGCGCCTTGTCGACCTCGAAGTGGTCGCCCCAGCAGGCGATCTCCAGACCGTCGTAGCCCCACTCGGAGGCGAGCCGGCAGACCTCCTCGAAAGGTAGGTCGGCCCACTGGCCGGTGAAGAGCGTGATGGGTCGCGCCATTGTTCTTCTCCCCTGTTGTCATGGGGGATTCCAGGTGCGGACCGGGGCGAGGGTGACCGGACGTACGCGGCACCGAGTGGTCACCGGTGGGTGCGGACGCACCTGGGCCCGGCGGGTTGCGCCTCCCACCGGGTCACCGGCCACCAGCACGGTCGCCGCCCCCACCCTATTTCCGTGGCACCCGATTGCGAAAGCCCTGCGGGGCGATCATCATTCGGCCAGTTCCTCGGGCGCCGGCAGGGCGGCCCGCACGGTGAAGCCACCACCGGCGCGCGGGCCAGCGGACAACGTGCCGCCGAGGCGTTCCGCGCGCCTGCGTACCCCGAGCAGACCCCGCCCAGCGTCCTGGCTGTCACCGCTGAACGGCAGGGCGCCGGTGCCCTCGTCGCGGACCTCGATGGTGATGCCCGTGGCGTCGTAGCGCAGGCGGACCGCGACCGGCGCGCCGGGAGCGTGCCGGCCCGCGTTCGTCAACGATTCCTCGATGATCCGGTACGCCACCGCGTCGACCGGTCCCGGCAACGGCCGGGGTTGACCGGCCAGGCTCCACCGCACCGGCTGACCGGCGGCAAAGCCCTCCACCAGCGCGTCGAGGCGGTTCAGACTGCCCGTCGGATCGAACGGGTCGTCCAGCTCCTCCGGGCGCCGAAGCGCACCGCGCAGCCGATGCCCCTGCTCAAGCACCATTCCGCGCCACTGCGCGAACCGCCCCATGCAGGTCAAGGTACGGCAGTCGGCTGTGCGCCGGCCCCCCGCGTCGCCAGAACGCGCCCCACCCCACCCCACCCCACCCCACCCCGCGCCGCCCCACCCCGCCCCGCGCCGCCCCGCCCCACGCCGCCCCGCCCCGCGCCGCGCCGCGCCGATCTTGCACTTTGTGTCGCCGAAGAGTCGGCATTGTGGGCATATGTCCCGACAGAAAGTGCAAGATCGGCGCGGCGGGGGCGGGGTGGGGCGCGGGGGTGGGGTGGGGCGCGGGGGTGGGGTGGGGCGCGGGGGTGGGGTGGGGGGGTGGGGTCGACGCCTGTGGGCGTCGGCCCCACCCGTTCTAGCTGGTTAGGGCAGGGTCCACTTCTGGTTGGCCGCGCCGAGGCAGGTCCAGAGGTGTACGGCAGTGCTGTCCGCCGAGTTGTTTCCGGAGACGTCGAGGCACTTGCCCGACGACGGGTTGCGCAGGCTGCTGTCGGAGGACTGGGCCGCCCAGTTCTGCGCGGCGCTGCCGTTGCAGGTCCAGAGCTGGATCTTGGTGCCGTTGGCGGTGGCACCACCGTTGACGTCCAGGCACTTGCCGAGCGCCTTGATGGTCGAGCCGGACACGGTCCAGTTCTGCGCCGTGCCGCCGTTGCAGGTGTAGAGCTGGATCTGGGTGCCGTCGGCGGTACCGCCGCCGCGCACGTCCAGGCACTTGCCCGCCAGGCCCTTGATCGGGCCGACGCCGGGGGTGCCGCCGCCGCCCTTGACCAGGGTGAAGTCGTCCAGGTCGAAGAGCCCCGTGCCGCTACCGGTGAAGGTGAGGTAGAGGTTCTGGGTGCTGGACGGGACGTTGGAGAGCGCGGTGGTGACGTTGGCGTACGTGGACCAGCTGCCGGTGTTGGGCACCGCGACAGTGCCGAGCACCGGGCCGGTGGCCGAGCCGGTACGCACCTGGATGGCGCCACCCGCCCCGCCGGAGACGACCCGGGCCGTGAACGAGGTGACCCCGGTCAGGTTGACCCCGTTGTACGCGGCCCAGTCACCCGGCTCGATGTAGCCGAGGGTCTGCCCACCGTTGGCGCCCTCCTTGGTGAACGCGGAGACGCCGTTGGCCGAGCTGAACGCCTCGGCCTGGATCGTGCCGGTGGGCGTCGGGGTGGTGCCCAGCTCCTTGATCCGGATGTTGCGGAACGCGACGTCGTCACCGGTGCCGTGGTTCTGGATGCCGATGTGGCCGGCGAGTGAGCGGACCGGGTCGGTGTTGGTGAAGTCGTTGATCTTCACCCCGTTGAGCAGGACCTGCAGCCGCTCGCCCTCGACCAGCAGCTCGTAGGTGTTCCACTCCCCCGGCGCGTTCAGCGCCGCGTCGCGGGCCGCGGTGTCGGCGGCCTTGTAGGTGTAGATCGAGCCGGTGGTGCGGTCGACCGCATCGGTGGCGTCGATCTGGACCTCGTAGCCGTTGTTGATCGCCGAGTACGGGTCACTCGACGGCGGGAAGCCGAGGAAGATGCCGGAGTTGTCGTCCCCGGCCATCTTCCAGTCGAGCTTCAGCGAGTAGTTGGTGAACTGCTTGGCGTTGTACCAGAACAACCCCATGCCGCCCACCGAGGTCAGGGTGGCGTCGGAGTTGGTGAAGTTACCCGGGCCGGCCTGCGACCAGCCGGTCGTCGAGCCGTTGTAGAGCGGGGTGTAACCGGTCTCCGGCCGGCAGTCGGCCTTGCTCCGACCGGAGGCGTACCGGATGCCACCGAGCAGGTGGGTCCGGAACGCCGGCTCCGCGTACGACGCCTGGGTGTGCCCGGCCCCGGTGTAGAAGGACCGGCCGCCGTTGTAGCTCTTGCACCAGCTCAACGGGTGGTCGGCGCCCATGCCGCCGCCGGAGTACGACGACTCGTCGAGCGTGGCGAGCACGTGGGCGGTCGAGCGGGCATTGGTGCGGTAGTTGTACCACTCGTCGGTGCGGGTCCAGGTCTGCGGCAGGTGACCGGTCGCGGCGTGCCCCCGGTCCTCCACCTTGACGTTGGCCTGCTGGATGGCCGGGTGCGAGGCGAACCACGCGCCCACCAGGTTGCCGTAGAACGGCCAGTCGTACTCGGTGTCCGAGGCCGCGTGCACGCCCACGTAACCGCGACCGGAGGCGATGTACGACTCGAAGGCGGTCTGCTGGCTGGCGTTCAGCACGTCGCCTGTGGTGTTGAGGAAGACGACGGCCTCGTACTGGGCGAGGTTGGAGGTGGTGAACGTGTTCGCGTCCTCCGTGGCGGTGACCGTGAAGTTGTTCGCCGCGCCCAGGTCCCGGATGGTCTGGATGCCGACCGGGATCGCGTCGTGCCGGAAACCGGCGGTCTTGGAGAAGACCAGCACGTCGTACGGGGCGTCGGCGGCGCTGGCCGGGCTGGCCGGGGTGGTGCAGGCGATGACGGCGAGTGCGGCCAGGGCCGCACCGAGGACGGGTCGCAGGCGTCTGCGCATATCGCTCTCCTAACTGCGGTTAGGAAGGGCCCCTCGCCCAACCGTAGGCGGTGACGAGGGGCCCCACCACTCAGCTCAGGGCAGGATCCACTTTTGGTTGGCCGCGCCGAGGCAGGTCCACAGGTGGACCGCCGTGCTGTCGGCGGAGCTGTTGCCGGAGACGTCGAGGCACTTGCCCGACGCCGCGTTGCGTAGCGTGCCGTCGGCCTGGGCGGCCCAGTTCTGCGCGCCGGTCCCGTTGCAGGTGTAGAGCTGGATCTTGGTGCCGTCGGCGGTGCCGGCGCCGGCGACGTCCAGGCACTTACCCAACGACTTGATCGTGGAGTTCGGCGTGACCGCCCAGGTCTGCGCCGCACTGCCGTTGCAGGTGTAGATCTGGATCTGCGTGCCGTCAGCGGTGGCGCCACTGCGCACGTCCAGGCACTTGCCGCCGAGACCCTTGATCGGGCCAGCCCCGCCGGTGGGGGGCGTGCCGGTGACGAAGGTGAACGCGTCCAGGTCGTAGAGCGCCCCGGTGCCCGACCCGGCGAAGGTCAGGTAGAGCGTGGTCGTACCGGTCGGTGGGCTGGTGATCGTGCCGGTCACGGTGGCGAAGGTTTCCCAGCCGCCGGTCACCGGGACCGTGGCCGAGCCGAGCACCGTGCCGGTGGCCGAGCCGGCCCGGACCTGGAGGGTGCCACCGGCGCCCGCCGAGGAGACCCGGGCGTTGAACGAGGTCACGTTGCCCAGCCGGTACGGCTGGAACGCGATCCAGTCGCCGTTGTTGATGTCGCCGACGGTCTTGCCGCCCTCGGCCGTGGCCTTGCTGAACACGTTGATCCCGGACGAGGTGCCGAAGAACTCGGCCTGCCGGTGCCGCGGCGGCAGCGTGTGCTGGGTGTGGGTGGTCAGGCCACCGGCGTCGGTGTACTCGGCGTCGAAGATCGCGAAGATGTTCGCCGCGTCGTCGTGCTCACCGTCGACCGGGATGGTGATCGAGCCGGAGCACCCGGTCTTCGAGGTGATCTGGTGCCCGTGCTGGTCGTGCCCGAGCACGTAGGTCATCTTGACCTTCGTGCAGTCGATCGCGCCGTCCTCCGGGTCGGTGACCGTGATGCTGTACGGCACCGTGTCGCCGAAGCTGAACAGTTGGCCGTTGCCGGGGTTGTTGATGGTGACCGTGGGCGCGGTGTTGCCGACACTGATCCGCACGCTGCTGCTGCCGGTGGCGCCCTGCGGGTCCCGCACGGTCAGCGTGGCGGTGTAGGTGCCGTTCGTGGAGTACGTCTTCGTCGGGTTGGCGGCGGTCGAGCTGGTCCCGTCACCGAAGGCCCACGAGTACGTCAGCGCGCCGCCCTCGGGGTCGGACGAGCCCGCCGAGGAGAACGTCACCGCGAGCGGTGCCGCACCGGAGGTCCGGTTGGCGCTGGCCACCGCGGTCGGTGCCCGGTTGCCGCTGCCGACGTAGTCGAAGCGGTAGAGCGCCGAGTTGGCGTCGCCGTTGAAGTAGCCGGTGCCGTAGTCGAGCACGTAGTACGCGCCGTCCGGGCCGAAGGCCGAGTCCATCACCTGCTTGCCGACCCAGGGAAAGGTGTCGATGGTGCCCCGGGAGCCGTCGGAGTTGACGTGGATCGGCTTGATCCAGCCCCGGCCGAACTCGGTGGCGAAGAACTGCCCGTCGAACGACTGCGGGAACTTGGTGGTGGAGGTCGACGAGGCGTTGTACCGGTAGACCGGGCCACCCATCGGCGACTCGGAGCCGCCGCCGAACTCGGTCGGGGTGCCGGCGTCGCCCGCGTACCGGATCCAGGCGGGCTGGGCCGGCGGCAGGGTGGTCAGGCCGGTGTTGCGGAACGAGTTGTTCGTCGGCCCGCTGGCGCAGTTGTACTTCGCCCCGCTGGCGTTGCTGGCGAAGTCCCACTCGTTGTACGTCTCGGTGGAGGTGTTGGTGCCGGTGCAGTACGGCCAGCCGTAGTTGCCCGGCGCGGCGACCCGGTTGAACTCCACCTGGCCGGACGGCCCGCGGGTGGAGCTGGTGGTGCCGGCGTCCGGCCCGTAGTCACCGACGTAGACGACACCGGTGGCCTTGTCCACGCTGATCCGGAACGGGTTGCGGAACCCCATCGCGTAGATCTCCGGCCGGGTCCTGGCCGTGCCGGGCGCGAACAGGTTGCCCGAGGGGATCGAGTACGAGCCGTTGGCGTTCACCTTGATCCGCAGGATCTTGCCGCGCAGGTCGTTGGTGTTGCCGGCGCTGCGCTGTGCGTCGTACCCCGGGTTGCGGTTGGTGCGCTCGTCCAGCGGCGAGTAGCCGGCGGACTCGAACGGGTTGGTGTCGTCACCCGTGGACAGGAAGAGGTTGCCGGCGGCGTCGAAGTCGATGTCCCCACCGACGTGGCAGCACAGCCCACGGTCGGCCGGCACGTCGAGCACGTCGACCTTGCTCGACTGGTTGATCGTGAAGTCGGCGTTGAGGGTGAACCGGGAGAGGCGGTTCACTCCCTGCCAGGCGGAGAAGTCGGTGCCGGTGGCCGGCGCGTCGCCGCCGGGGGTGGAGAGCGGCGGCGCGTAGTAGAGGAAGATCTGCCGGTTGCTGGCGAAGTTTGGGTCGACCCCGACGCCCTGCAACCCCTCCTCGTCGTGGTTGTAGACCGACAGGGTGCCGACCACTGAGGTGGTGCCGCTCGCGTCGGTGCGGCGCAGGGTGCCGTTGCGGGCGGTGTGCAGGACCGAGCGGTCCGGCAGCACGGCCAGCGACATCGGCTCGCCCATGTCGGTGACGCCACGGGCGAGTTCGACCTGCTGGAAGTCGCTGGCGACGATCGTGTGCGCCTGTGCGGGGGCCGAGCCGGCGGCGAATGCGACAGTGCCGGCGGCGACCGCCAGCAGCAGCGCCGATCCGGCGGAGGACCATCGTCGAGATCGATGGCGTGGAGCGTCCTTGATGGACATGTGTGCTGCCCCTTCCTGACGAGTGACTGCCAGGCGGGCGCGCGCCGTCGCGCCGGATGCCGTAGCGGTGATGGTGGTCGATGGGTTACCGCGCCGCCGGTTCACCTCGACGAAACATTGTGGTGTTGGTCACGACACTAAATTGTGGGTGTCGATGTGTCCATACCTTCCGGTGGTTCTACGCCAACTTTCGTCGATCTGTTCGAAAGTCGGCGATCACGCGTGGCGGTCGATCGCCTGTCCGGCCAGCGCAATCAGCGCCGCGCGCGCCTCGTCCACCACCAGGGCGCTCTTCAGGGCACCGAGCGCGGCCTCGGTCCGGACCCGGATCATCTGCTCGATCCGTTCCAGGGCGCCGGTCGTCTCGATGATCCCGCGCAGTTCCGCAGCGCCCTCGGCGTCCAACGCCGGGTTGCCGAACAGCTCCCGGAGGCGGGCCATCTGTCCCCGGTCGGCCGCACTGCGGGCCAACGCCATCATCACCGTCGGCTTGCCCTCACGCAGGTCGTCCAGGATCGACTTGCCGGTGATCGCCGGGTCCCCGAAGACGCCCAGCACGTCGTCGCGGAGTTGGAAGGCGTCACCCAACGGGTCACCGAACTCACCCAGCGCGGCGATAAGCTCCGGCCCCGCGCCGGCCAGGGCCGCCCCGATCTGCAACGGCCGCGTCACCGTGTAGCGGGCCGCCTTCATCCGGATCACAGTGAGCGCGCTGGCCACCGAGCCGTCACCCACACCCGAGACCAGGTCCAGGTACTCCCCCGCGATCACCTCGGTGCGCATCAGCGCGAACACGCCGTACCCGCGGTGCACCTGTTCGGTGCTCAGCCCGCACTCGTGGAACATCTGATCCGACCAGGCCGCACAGAGGTCCCCGCAGAGCAGGGCGGTGTTGCGCCCGTACGCCTCGGGGTCACCGCGCCACGACGAGCGGGCGTGCAGGTCGGCGAAGAGCCGGTGCACCGACGGCTCGCCCCGGCGGCGGTCGCTGCCGTCCAGGATGTCGTCGTGGATCAGCGCGAACGCGTGGAACAACTCCAGCGCGGCGGCGGCCACCACGATCGGGGTGCCGTCGGGTGCCCCCGCCCCGCGCCAGCCCCAGTAGCAGAACAGCGGGCGGATCCGCTTCCCACCGGCCAGCACGAACCGTTGCAGGGCGGTGAACACCCCGCGGGGCGCGCCGTCGGGCCAGTCCGGACCCTGCCGTTCGAGGAACCCGGCCAGTTCGGCGTCGAAGCGTGCCCGCAGCCCGCTGGCGTCGGCGGGCGCAACGGTCACCGTCACGACCCCTCCCCCGGCCCGCCGTCACGCAGCCCGGCCAGTTCCAGCAGCAGCGCCTTGACCTCGGTCGCGGCGATCTTGTCCCGGGCCGCCGCCGGGTCGGAGCAGAGCAGGACCGGGGCGTCCGCCGGGTCGTCCGGCAGCCGCCCGTGTGAGCCCTTCACCGCCCGCGCACCGGCGTCCAGGCCGACCGCGCTCATCAGGTACCGCATGCCGAGCTTCTTGCGGGCCAGGGCCACCCCGGCGCGGGCCTTCGCGGCACCGGGGTTGGCCGGGTCGAAGAACAACTCGGCCGGGTCGTAACCCGGCTTGCGGTGAATCTCCACCAGGCGGGCGAAGTCCGGCGCCCGATCGTCGTCCAGCCAGTAGTAGTAGGTGAACCAGGAGTCCGGCTCGGCCACCAGCACCAGCTCACCGGCGCGCGGATGGTCCAGCCCGTGCGCGGCCTTGCCGTCGGCGTCGAGCACCTCGGCCACCCCGGGCAGGCCGGCGCAGAGCTTCGCCACCGCCGGCACGTCGGCCGGGTCCTTGACGTAGACGTGCGCGATCTGGTGGTCGGCGACCGCGAACGCCTTCGACGTCCACGGGTCGAGGTACTCCATGCCGGCCTGCGTGTGCACCCGCAGCAGCCCCTCGGAGCGCAGCAACCGGTTGACGTCCACCGGCCGGGACACGTCGGTGATGCCGTACTCGGACAGCACCACCACTGTGGCGTCCCGGGCGCGGGCGGCGTCCAGCAGCGGCCCGAGCACCGCGTCCAGCTCGGCCGCCGCGGCGGCGGCCTGGGCCGACGACGGTCCGAACCGTTGCAGGTCGTAGTCGAGGTGCGGGACGTAGACCAGGGTGAGGTCGGGCGACACGTCGGCGAGGATCTGCTCGGCCGCCTGGCAGATCCACCGCGACGACGGCAGTCCGGCGGTCGGCCCCCAGTAGGTGAACAGGGGGAACGTGCCCAGCCGCCCGGTGAGCGCGTCGTGCAGCTCCGGCGGGTCGGTGTAGCAGTCCGGCTCCTTGCGTCCGTCGGCGTAGTAGACCGGTCGGGGCGTCACCGTCCAGTTGACGTCCGCGCCCATGGCGTACCACCAGCAGACGTTGGCCACGGTGTAGCCCGGCTCAGCCTTGCGGGCCGCCTGCCAGAGCTTCTCCCCGCCGACAAGCGCGTTGTGCTGCCGCCACAGCAGCACCTCGCCCAGCTCCCGGAAATACCACCCGTTGCCGACGATCCCGTGCCCGCTGGGCGGCTCGCCGGTGAGGAAGGTGGACTGCACCGAGCAGGTCACGGCGGGCAGCACGGTGCCCAGCTCGGCCCGGAAGCCGCCGTCGGCGACCCCGCGCAGCCGGGGCATGTGCGCCAGTAACCGTGGGGTCAACCCCACCACGTCGAGGACCACCAGTCGGCGGCTCATCGCGTCACCCCCATGCTCACGGTTCGCTCTGCGGTCAGGCCGAGGCCGACCAACTCGTCTCGGGCGAAGGTCAGCTCCGCGGCGATGCCGGCGGCCAGCTCCGCGTCGGTGCCGGGCCGTCGTGCGGCCGGCAGCACCCCCCAGGTGTACGTCTCGACGTCGAGGTGGTCACAGCCGGCGGTCGGCGCGTCGAAGAGCGCTCTCAGAGCCGTGCGGAGCACCGGCAGGGTCGAGCCGAGCGGCTCCTCGGGTGGGGCGTGCAGGGGCACGTGGTAGTGCACCCGCCACGGGCCGGGCAGCTCCCGGTCGAGTGCCTCGTCCAGGTCGTCGGCCGCGTACGCCGGGTCGGCCGGGTCGGCCCCGCCCGCGCAGCCGGCGCCCCGGGTCTGGTGCAGGAACCGCGGCTCCACCCAGCGGCGCAGCGCGTCGGCCCCGCCGGCCGGGTCGGCCGCCTCGACGGCGGCGGAGACCTGCACCTTCACCACGGGCAGCCCCGCCGCCCGCAGACGCTCCAGGGCCTCGGCCGGTTCCTCCCACGCGCAGGCCAGGTGGGCCAGGTCGACGCAGACGCCCAACCGCTCGGTGTCCATCCCGGACAGCAGCTCGGCGGCCTGGCCCGTGCTCTCCACCACGCAGCCCGGCTCCGGCTCGAAGGCGACCCGCACCTCGCGGCCGGTGTCGCGCTGCACGGCGGCCAGGCCGGCCGCCAACTGGTCCAGCCGGCCGCGGGCCGCGTCGGCCCGAGCGGTGTCCCAGGGTTGACGCCAGGCCAGTGGCAGCGTGGAGATCGAGCCCCGGGCCGCGTCGTCGGGCAGCAGGTCGGCGAGCACCCGGGCCAGGTTCAGGGTGTACGTCAGTCGCTGCTCGGTGGTCCAGTCCGGGTGGTAGACGTCCTGCTTGACCACCGGGGCCTGGAAGGCCGCGTACGGGAAGCCGTTGAGGGTGACCACCTCCAGCCCGCGCGCGTCCAGCTCGGTGCGCAGCCGGCGGCGCAGCGTCGGGTCGGCGGCCAACTCGGCGGCGACCGGGGCGGCCAGCCACAGGCCGAGCCCGAGCAGGTCACTGCCGAGCGCCTCGCGCACCGGCACGGCGTAGGTGTCCAGTTGACCGAGGATGCCGGCGAGGTCCTCGGCGGGGTGCACATTCGTGCAGTAACTGAGGTGGACGGTGTCGCCACCAGCGTGTCGCAGCCGCATCAGCTGCCGCCGCGCAGGATCGAGTTGCCCGTCTGCGGATCCACCTTCTCGGCGACGTCCAGGTCGCTGAGGTCGAGCCGGCCGGACTGCCCGTAGAACTGCACCGGGTTGCGCCACAGCACCGCATCGACCTCGTCGTCGCTGAACCCGGCCAGCAGCATCGCCTCACCGGTGGCCCGGGTCAGCAGCGGGTCGGAGCGTCCCCAGTCGGCCGCCGAGTTGACCAGCATCCGGTCCGTGCCGTACTCGCGCAGCAGCTCGACCATCCGCTGCGGCGTCATCTTGGTGTCCGGGTAGATGGAGAAGCCCAACCAGCAGCCGCTGTCCCGGACCAGCTTGACGGTCACCTCGTTGAGGTGGTCGACCACCACCCGGCCGGGCTCGATTCCGGATTCGGCGACCACGGCGAGGGTCCGTTCGCATCCGCGCGCCTTGTCCCGGTGCGGGGTGTGCACGAGCGCCGGCAGGTCGTACGCCACCGCGAGGGCGAGCTGCGCGGCGAACGCCTCGTCCTCCTCCGGCGTCATCGAGTCGTACCCGATCTCGCCGACCGCCACCACCGCGTCCTTGTCCAGGTAGCGGGGCAGCAGGTCGAGCACGGGACGGCAGCGCGGGTCGTTGGCCTCCTTGGGGTTCAGGGCCACGGTGGCGAAGTGCCGCACCCCGAACTGCCCGGCCCGGAACGGCTCCCAGCCGATCAGCGAGTCGAAGTAGTCGGTGAACGAGGCGGCGCTGGTGCGTGGCTGACCCAGCCAGAACGACGGCTCGACCACGGCGCGTACGCCGGCGGCGGCCATCCGTTCGTAGTCGTCTGTGGTGCGCGAGGTCATGTGGATGTGCGGGTCGAAGATACGCATGTCACGCCTCTCGGGGCAGTGCGGCGGTGAGCCGGTCGAGCAGTTCGGTGGCGTCGGCGGGCAGGTCCCGGCCGGCGGCGTGCCGCTCGGCGGCGAGCGCCGCCAGCATCGCGGCCAACTCCCCGTCGGCTCGGGTCTCCAGGTCGGCGACCACCGCCAACGGCACACCGCTGAACACGCACTTGAGCACGGCCTGGCGCCAGGCGGCCGGGTCGAGGTGCCGGGCGTACGGGCCGAGGGCCGCACCGACCAGCCGGGTGTCGTTGGTGCGGATCGCGTCGTGCAGCAGCGGCACTCCGGCGGCGCCGATCGGCAGCAGCGGCAGGGCCCGCAGCACGGCTCGCCGTTCGGCGGCGTCACCGTGCTGGTAGAGGCTTTCGGCGTGTGCCGCGTGGTCGCCGGGCAGGCTGGTGAGCAGCAGCACGCGGGCCGCGTCGTCGGCGGTCCAGCCGGGGGCGTCGGGCAGCGCGGCCCGACCGCAGCGTCGTCCGGCGGCGGGGAAGAGCCGGGTGATCGCGGTGGGCTCGGTCGTGACCCGGCGCAGCGCCGTGTCCAGCCAATCGGGATCCGGTACGCCTCGCAGCGCGGCCCGTAGTGAATCCGGTGTCATCCCGTCTCCTCCCTCGTGCTGCTGTGCAGCTCCGCAGGTGCCCGACCGCGTCCTTTGCTCTGCTTCACTCCACGCGACGGTCGGTGCCCGGATCTGTCGCGTCCGTTGATGCAGAGCTGAGGGCCTTGGCAGGCACCTCCTGTCGCCGGCGGTCACCGCCTGTCGAGGTGGCCGCCGCGGCGCGCAGGAAATCGATGGACCGGGCGGCCACGTCCGGTGCGGCGTGCGAGTCGCGGGGCAACTCGACGGCGACCAGGCCGCGGTAGCCGGCCTCGGCCAGGGCCGTCAGCACCGGCGGAAAGTCGATCTCGCCGGTGCCGAACTCCAGGTGCTCGTGCACGCCCCGGCGCATGTCGTCGATCTGCACGTTGACCAGGTGCCCGGCCACCTCCGCGACGCACTGCGGCACCGGCCACGGCTCCAGGCAGCGACAGTGGCCGATGTCGAGGGTGATGCCGAACCGTGCCGGGTCGCCGAGGGCCGCGCGCAGCCGGCGCCAGTCGGCGATGTCCTGCACCAACATCCCCGGCTCGGGCTCGAAGCCGAGGGTGACGCCGGCGCTGTCGGCCGCGTCGACAACCGTGGCGCAGCCGGCGACCAACCGGTCCCAGGCGCACTGCGGCGACACCGTCTCGGGTCGGACACCGGCCCAGAACGAGACCGCCTCCGCGCCCAGGTCGGCGCCGATCCGGACGGCCCGGCGCAGGAACTCGATCCGCCGGGTCGGGTCGTCGTGCAGCAACGTCGGGGCGTGCTTGTGCCACGGGTCGAGCAGGTACCGGGCTCCGGTCTCGATCACCACCGCCAGACCCAGCTCCGCCAACCGCCGGCCGAGGACGGCCACCCGGCGTGCGAGCCCGGGCGCGAACGGGTCCAGGTGGTCGTGGTCGAGGGTGAGAGCCACCCCGTCGTACCCGAGGTCGGCGAGGACGGCGAGCGCGTCGTCGAGCCGGTGGTTGGCGAAGCCGTTCGTGCCGTACCCGAGGCGCAGCGTCGTGGCGTCGGCCGTCGGCGGTGCGGGTCGGGGGTGGGGAACGGTCATGTCGGGGAGACTTTCCGGGCCAGGCGTCGACCCAGCGGCGCGGCCGCCGCGACCGCCAACCCGAGCAGGCCGGCGCCGCCGCGCGCGGTGAGCGCTCCCTGCAGGGCGGGCAGTCCGGTGATCCCCGCGCCGACCGCGGCGCGAACCCGCCCGGCCGACGGGTCCCGGATCACCTCGGCCTGGGCCGCGCCGTAGCGGGCGGCATACCACCCGGCCAGCACGGCGGGCAGCACGGCCGCGACCCCGGCAGAACGGGTGCGACTCACGCGCGCGCCGACCTCGTCGGTGGCCCGACCCTGGGCGGTGGCACCGCTGTGGTCGGCGGCTCGGGCAGCCGCGCGCCGGGCCTGCGGGATGGCGGCGCTGGCGGCGACGAGCGCGGTGCCCGCGAGGGTGCGCATCGGCAGGGCCGCGTCGGCGCCACTGACCTCCCGGCGGGACAGCGCGGTGACCGTCCAGGTGTGCGCGGCGACGGTGACCGCCGCCGGCAACGCCCTGGTCACCCGGCCGCCGGACGCGCCGAGCAGCACGTCCAACCCCCGGCAGGCGGCCATCACGGCCGGCCCGGCGGCGGTGTTCTTGGCCAGCAGGTCGTACCCCCAGATGGTGGCGGCCAGCGGCACGGCGAGCGCGGCGGCGCGGCGACCGCCCACGGCGGCGGCCAGGCCCACGCCGGCGGCCGTGAGGCCCGCCGCGAGACCGACCGCGGCGGCCGGGGTGACCCGCCCGCTGGGGATCGGCCGCTCGGGCCGCTCCACGGCGTCCAGGCCCCGGTCGGCCCAGTCGTTGGCGGCCATGCCGGCCCAGTAGAGCAGCACCGAAGCGCCGGCCAGGGCGGGGGTACGCGAACCCAACGCACCGGCTGCCGCCGCTCCGGCGACCACGTCACCGGGCACGGAGAGCGCGGCCGGTGCCCGGACCAGCTCGGCGAGGTCAGCCAGCGTGGTCATCGGCACCGTCCGCGCCGGCGTGCAGAAGCCGCGTGAAGTCGGTCAGCCGGGCCCACTGCTCGCCCAGCGAGTGGCTGGGCGTGCCGAGCGGGTCCTTGAAGAAGAAGCCCAGCTCGGTCAGCGGACCCACGTGCCCGGCGGCGTGCGCGGCGGCGGTGAGTCGGGCCAGATCGAGCACCAGCGGCGCGGCCAACGCGGAGTCGCAGCCGTGCCAGGTGAACTCCATCCGCATGCCGGTGCCGAGGAAGCCGGCGAAGGTGATCAGATCCCAGGCGGTCTTGAAGTCGCCAAGCTCTTCGACGTACTCGATGCGGGTGCCGCCCTGCGGGACGTAGCCCAGCGTCTCGCCGAGCACCCGCTGCTTGCTCTGCACCTTCGCGGCGTTCGCGGCCGGGTCGGCGAGGGTGGCGCCGTCGCCACCGCCGAGCAGGTTGAACCCGGACCAGGAGCGCACGTCCAGGTTGCGCATCGCGAACATCGGCGCGAGTACCGACTTGACCAGGGTCTCCCCGGTCTTGCCGTCGTGTCCGGCGTACGGCAGGCGAGCCTCGTCGGCCAGGGCGGCGAGCGCGGGCAGCCGCAACCCGGTGGACGGGGTGAAGTCGACGTACGAGCAGCCGGCCAGCAGTGCCGCGTACGCGTAGAGGGAGCTGGGTGGCAGCACCTCGTCCGGGCCGGTGAGCGCGGCGCGCAGCGCGTCGGGGTCGGCGTGCCCGGGATGCGGTGGCGGGGCGGCTTCGGTGGCGCAGACGTTGACGACCACCACCCGGTCCAGCCCGTGCCGCTCGCGGAAGCTGGTGAGGTCGCGGACCACGGCATCGGCCCGGTCGGCCTGGGTGTCGCCGACCGGCGCGGGGCGCAGCTCCTGCTCGACCACGCCCAGCTCGTCGCGGAGCGCGGCGACCAACCGCCAGGGGATGACACCGGTGTCGGCAAGCGCCTCGGCGCGCTTGCACAACGGGGTGGTGGCCAGGTCGTGTCCGCCGAAGACCAGATCGGCGAAGGCCGGCAGGGCCGGGCCGCGCAGCTCGGGAAGCTCGGTGACACAGCCGGTGTGTCCGGCCAGACCTGCTCGCAGCGCGAGCCCTCCGACGATGCTGGTGGTCGCGACTGAACCACGCGCTCCTATCAGCCAGACACCTGTTCGCATGGTGCTCCTTCCCCGTTCTCGAGGAATCGTCGGTACCGCTAAATATAGGGATATCAGAATATTGTTCGGAAAGATATGGCCGTGGCTGGATGGGCCCCGCCCGCCCGCCCCGCACCGGGACGACACCGGTTTCCGACGTCGGCGTCGGCGGCGACGACGCCGGACCGGCTCCCGGTACGGGTGCGGGCAGACGGGGCTGGTAGGCAGGGTCGGGTCGGCGTCTCGACCCTGCCTCCCCCGCATCCGACCGACCGGGGCGTTGGCAAGCCCCGACCGGGCGTCTCAGGCCGCCGTGCCCACCTGGTGACCGACCGCAGCACGGCGCGCCGAAGACCGGCGAGCGGATGCGGTACGGGTGGGGGCAGCAGCGGGCGGTGCCGTCAGGTTCTGGATTTCCACCGGTGGTGGCGGTCCTCCGGTGCGGCCGGGGAATCCCGGTCCGGCCGCACCGAACGACCGTCCTGCGCGTGCGCCACCGGGCCGTACGGCCCGGCTGCACGCTCTCCGTTGCCAACCTCGTCCCGGCCGCGGGGCGCAATCCGCGGTCGGTCCCTCGCCGGTCGGCGTCGGAAAGCCGGTCGGGCGATGGCGGTGCGAACACCGCCATCGCGGATGGTCAACTGTCAGGCGGCGGCTGTGACCAGCGCCGTTTCCACCTCGGTCCAGGAGGAGCCGAGCTCCGCCGAGCGGGTCACCGCGTCCAGCACCAACTGGACCTGCAACGCGTCGGCGAAGGAGGGAGTCGGGTCGACGCCGGTGGCGACCGCCTCGATGAAGTCGCGCATCTCGTGGGTGAACGAGTGCTCGTAGCCGATGATGTGGCCCGGAGGCCACCACGCCGACATGTACGGGTGGTCGCCCTCGGTCACCAGGATGCGGGTGAAACCCTGTTCCACGCTGGGCCGGGTGGCGTCGTAGAACTCCAGCTCGTTGAGCCGCTCCAGATCGAAGATCACGCTGCCCAGCGAGCCGTTGATCTCGACGCGCAGCGCGTTCTTGCGACCGGTGGCGAACCGGCTCGCCTCGTACGTGGCCAGGGCGCCACCGTCGAGCCGGGCCACGAAGACCGCGGCGTCGTCGACGGTGACCGGCCCGGTGGGCGCCGAACCGCCGTCCACACTGGCCGCCAGCCCGCTCGACTCGGCCGGCAACGGCCGCTCCTTGACGAAGGTCTCGGTGACCGCGCTGACCCCACTGATCCGCTGACCGGTGACGAACTGGCTCAGATCGATGATGTGCGCACCGATGTCACCGAGCGCGCCGGAGCCCGCCCTGTCCTTCTGCAACCGCCAGACCAGCGGGAACTGCGGGTCCACGATCCAGTCCTGTAGGTACGTCGCACGGACGTGTCGAATCACCCCGAGCCGTCCGTCGGCGACCATCTGACGCATCATCGTGACCGCGGGGACCCGGCGGTAGTTGAACCCGCACATCGATCGCACTCCGGAGGCCCGGGCCGCGTCCGCCGCAGCGGTCATCGCCCGTGCCTCCGCCACCGTGTTGGCCAACGGCTTCTCGCACAGGACATGCTTGCCGGCGGCCAGTGCGGCGAGGGCGATCTCGGCGTGACTGTCACCCGGTGTGCAGATGTCGACGACGTCGATGTCGTCCCGGCTGATCAGGTCACGCCAGTCCGTGGTGGACGCCTCCCAGCCGAGACGATCGGCGGCTTCTGCCACCTTCGTTGTGTCTCGACCGCAGATCAGCGCCATCCGGGCCCGCGCCGGCAGGTCGAAGACGCGGTTCACGGTGCGCCACGCCTGTGAGTGCGCGGCGCCCATGAACGCGTAGCCGACCATGCCGACCCGCAGTTCTTTGTCTGTCGTGGACAAGGTGGGTCTCCCCCCGTATGTCAGAACCCGAGCTTGTCGTAGCTGCTCGCGTTCTCCTTGGTGATCGTCTCCGAGGCCAGCGTCACTTCCTTGGGCACCTGCAGCTCCGTCAGGTCGCCCAGGCCCCGACCCTGCGCGACGAGCCGCGCGAGCGAGATCGCCGAGGACGCCATCGACGGGTTGTAGGTGACCGTGGCCTTCAGCACCGTGTTGTCGGCCTTGATCGCCTCGATCGCGAGCTTGGAGCCCGCGCCGCCGACCATGAAGAACTCCGACCGGTTGGCCTGCTTGATGGCCGCGAGCACACCGATGCCCTGGTCGTCGTCGTGGTTCCAGATCGCGTCGATCTTCGGCAGCGCCTGGAGCAGCTGGGCCGCCTCGCGCTGACCGCTGTCCGAGGTGAACTCGGCCGAGCGGCGGTTCTTCACCGTGAAGCCGTAGGTCGCCAGGGCGGCCTTGAAGCCGTCGCTGCGCTCGACGGTCAGCGGGATCTCCAGGCCGGCGATCTCACCGATGACCGGGTTGGTGACGCCCTTGTCCTTCAGCATCTTGCCGATGTAGTGCCCGGCCGACACGCCCATGCCGTAGTTGTCGCCCTTGATCACCAGCCGGGAGGCCAGCGCGTCGGGGAACGCCCGGTCGAGGTTGACGATCGGGATGCCCGCCTGCATCGCCTGGAGGGCAACGGCGTTGACCTCCTTGCCGTCGTGCGGCAGCACGACGATGATGTCCGGCTTCTGGGCGATCAGCGTGCCGAGCGTGGAGCGCTGGGCCTCCGAGTTCGAGCCGCCGTCGACCTCCTTGAACTCCACGTCGGAGTACGCCGCGGCCTGCGCCTTGGCGTTGGCGTGGATCGCGCCCATCCAACCGTGGTCGGCGGCCGGGGCGGAGAAGCCGATGACGACCTTCTTGCCCGGGGCGTTGTTGCCTTCGGCGTTGCCGGCGGCCTTGGTCTGGGTGCTGGCCGCCGGGGTCTCGTTGCTGGTGCAGGCGGTCAACAGGGTGGCGGCGCCAACTGCGGCTCCACCGAAGAGCAACCGGCGGCGCGACACGTCGCGACTGTGCTGGGTCATGAACGACCTCCTGGGAACGGGGATTTGAGTGAGTAAGGGTGTGCGGGGCCCGGCCGGTGTCGAATTTCTCGACCTGGCCAGGACATCGGTGCGGTGCGTCAGGTTGCGGTGGTGACCCTGTTCCGCGCGAAGAGCCGAGTGACTGACTTGAACTGGAACTGCTGGATCAGGACGGCGGCGACGATGATGCCGCCCTTGACCATGTTCTGCGCCTCGATGGAGAGGCCGTTGATGGCGAAGAGGTTGGTGATCGTGGCGAAGATGATGACGCCGAGCAGCGAGCCGACGATCGTGCCCCGGCCACCGCTGAGCAACGTCCCGCCGATGATCGCCGCGGCGATCGCGTCCAACTCGTACAGGTTGGCCATCGCCGCCTGCGCCGAGGTGGCCTGCGAGGTGAGCATGATCGCCGCGATGCCGCAGCAGAGACCGGAGAGCGCGTAGAGCAGCATGGTGTGCCGCCGGACGTTGATGCCGGCCAGCCGGGCCGCCTCCGGGTTACCGCCGACGGCGATGGTCCGCCGGCCGAAGGTCGTGCGGTTGAGCAGGATCCAGCCGGCCACCACCACCGCGCCCAGGATGTAGACGAGGATCGGGATGCCGAGGATCTTGCGGGCGGCGATGTCGTTGATGACGGTGCTGGTCGACACCTGGGTCTGCTTGTTGGAGATCGACGCCGCGAGGCCGCGGGCCGCCACCAGCATCGCGAGCGTCGCGATGAAGGGGACCAGCTTGCCGTACGAGATGAGCACACCGTTGACCAGGCCGACGCAGATGCCGACCACGAGGGCGGTGAAGATCATGCCGCCGGCGCCGTAGTTCTGGGTGGCCACCGTGGTGCACCAGACCCCGGCCAGCGCGACGATCGCACCGACCGAGAGGTCGATACCACCGCCGATGATCACGAAGGTCATCCCGACCGTGACCACGCCGACGACCGACGCGAGTTGCAGGATGGCCAGCACGTTGTTCCAGACCCACGTCGGGTCGCCGTACAGGTCCGGCTTGGTGATCGCGCCGACCAGGATCAGCGCGGCCAGCACCCCGATCAGGCCGAGGTTGCGCTTCGCGCCGTCACCGCCGTCGCCGCGCCACCAGGACAGTCGGCCCGTGGACCCCGCCTTGTTGCTGGCCACCGCCGTCTCCGCCGGGTCCACCGGCGGCGACTGGGCCGGAAGCTGCGGGCGCTCCGGTGTCGCGGTGGGAGTGGGAGTCGCGTCGCTCATGCCGGTGCGCCTTCCATCAAGGACCCCGCCATCACGAGGTCAAGCACAGTGTTTTCGTCAAGTTCGCCGGCCGCTGCTTCACGCACGACCCGCCCTTCCCGCATCACCAGCACGCGGTCGGCCAGACCCAGCACCTCGGGCACCTCGCTGGAGACCAGCAGCACCCCGACGCCCTGCGCGGCCAGACCCCGGATGACCTGGTAGAGCTCAGCCCGAGCGCCCACGTCCACGCCCCGGGTGGGCTCGTCGAGCAGCAACAGCTTGGTGCCGCCGAGCAACCACCGCCCGACCACCACCTTCTGCTGGTTGCCGCCGGACAGCGTGCGTACCGGCCGGTCGACGTCCCGTGGCCGCAGCTCCAGGCTCTCCGCGATCCGGTCCGCCTCGGCGCGCTCCTTGGCGGCGTTGGTGAAGCCGAGCCGCGCGTACCGGCCGAAGGTGGCCAGCGTGACGTTGCGGTAGATCGGTTCGCCGAGCAGCAGCGCCTGACTCTTGCGTTCCTCCGGGGCCATCCCCATGCCGGCCCGCACGGCGGCGCCGACGCCGGGACGCAGCGCCTTGCCGTTCATCCGGACCGAGCCGGCCTCCGCGAGACGGGCGCCGTAGATGGTCTCCAGCAGCTCGGAGCGGCCGGAGCCGACCAGCCCCGCGATGCCGACGATCTCCCCGGCGCGCACGTTCAACGAGACGTCGGCGAACTCGCCAGTGCGGGTCAACCCCTCCACCTGGAGCAGATCCGCGCCGGCGGGGTCCTCGGCCGGCCGGTCCGGGAAGACGTACTCGATGGTGCGGCCGGTCATCCGACTGACCAGGTCGCGGGTCGGGGTTTCGCGCGCCGGCAGGTTCGCCGCCGTGGTCCGACCGTCCTTGAGTACGGTGACCCGGTCACCGATCTCGCGGATCTCCTCCATGCGGTGGGAGATGTAGATGACGGCGATGCCCTGCGCGGTCAGCTCGCGGATGATCCGGAACAGGTTGCCCACCTCGTCATGGGCCAGCACCGCGCTCGGCTCGTCCATGATGATCAGTCGGGCCTCGTGCGAGAGCGCTCGGGCCATGCTGACGATCTGCTTGCCGGCGGCCGGCAGCGACCGGACCATCCGTCCGGGCGGGATCTCGCCGTGGCCGAGCCGGCTGAGGATCTGCCGGGTGTGCCGGGCCATCCGACCGCGTCGGACGAACCCGAAGCTGCGGTACTCGTGCCCCAGGAAGGCATTTTCCGCCACCGACAGGTCCTCGACGAGGTCGAGCTCCTGGTAGATGGTGGCGATGCCGGCCTTCATCGCGGCCTGCGGGTTGGTGAACGTGGCCGGCTCGCCGCGCCACTCCACCTGCCCGGAATCCGGTTGGTGCACGCCGGAGAGCACCTTGATCAGGGTCGACTTGCCGGCGCCGTTCTGCCCGAGCAGGCAGTGCACCTCGCCAGCACGCACCTCGAGCTGCACACCGTCGAGTGCGCGTACGCCGGGGAACGTCTTGACGACATCGGTGAGGCGCAGGACCACCTCGCCCGCGACGGTGTCGGCGGGAGCCTCGACCAGCGGTGCCTCGGCGACGGCCTCGGCCGACGCGGTGGCGGCGTCATCCTCGGGCAGAGCCACAGTCTCCTCCTCGCTCACGACAGGATTTCGGTCAGGGTTCACAGTGCGGGCCTCTGTTCGCGACTGCGGGGCTCGCAAACCCGGCTCACTCCTCGCGCTCACGATGCCGGCCTCTGTTCGCGACTGCGGGGCTCGCAAACCCGGCTCACTCCTCGCGCTCACGATGCTTCCCCGAAGGCGACGTCGCCGGCGAGCACCGCCGCGCCGGTGACACCGGCACGTCCACCCAGCTCGGACAGCACGACCGGCAGGTTGCCGGTGGCCAGCGGCAGCGACCGGCGGTAGACCACACTGCGGATCTCGGCGAGCAGGATGTGCCCCAGTTGGGCCAGCCCGCCGCCGATCACGATCATCGAAGGGTTGGTGAAGCTGACCAGGCCGGCGAGCACCCCACCGACCCGCCGTCCGCCGTCCCGGATGAGCTGGATGCAGGTCACGTCGCCCTCGACGGCGCCCTCGGCGACGTCCAGCGCGGTCACCATCCCCCGCAGGGCCAGCCGCTCGGCCAGCGCCGGCGACGTCCCGCTGCGGGCGGCGGTCGCGGCGTCCTTGGCCAGCGCGGCGCCGCTGAACAGCGCCTCCAGGCAGCCGACGTTGCCGCAGGAGCACATCGGGCCGTGCGAGTCGACCTGGATGTGGCCGATGTCGCCGGCGCAGCCGTCGGTGCCCCGGTAGACCTCGCCGGCGAGGTAGATGCCGCACCCGATGCCGGTGCCGATCTTGACGAACAGGAAGTCGTCCACCGAGTGGGCGACCCCGCCGTGCCGCTCACCGATCGCCATGATGTTGACGTCGTTGTCGACCACCGCCGGGCAACCGTGCTCCCGGCTGAGCAACTCGCGCACCGGATACCGGTCCCAGCCGGGCATGATCGGCGGCGAGACCGGAACGCCGTCGCGGAAGCTGACCGGACCGGGTACGCCGATGCCCACCGCGTCCAACCGCTCGTACGCCCCGTCGACCCGGGCCTTGTGCAGCAGCTCGTTGACCCGTTGCAGGGTCACCTTCGGTCCGTTGCGGATGTCGGCCGGCTCGGCGTACTGGGCGACCGGCTCGAGGCGGCCGTTCACCACCTCGATGTCCATCGAGCTGGCGCCCAGGTCGACCGCGGCGAAGCGCAGCTTCGGGTTCAACTCGACCAGGGTGGAGCGACGCCCACCCCGGGAGGCGGCGAGCCCCGCCTCGGCGACGTAACCCAGTGCGACCAGGCGATCCAGCTCAGCCAGCATGCGCGGGCGGGGCATCTGCAGTCGGTCGCCCAGCTCGGCGCGGGAGACGGCCCCCTCGTCGCGGAGCAACCGCAACAGCCGTACGTGCAGGGGGTCGACGGTGCGCACCGGGGGGTCACCTCTTCATTCGCATCGTTCACATCGACGCAATGTCGAAGTGTTGTGTCCGACACAGTAGGAGCGCTCTGCACCGTGTGTCCAGAGCTTCAACCGTTCCGAGATGAACTTTTGTCCGAAAGAACAAAAGCTACTAGTCGATCAAGAAAAGGATCACGGTCCGCCCGCGTCCGATCGCCCGCAGTTGCATCGACACACCCGAAACCGCCCCGCCAACCAATGGCTGGTGGCGGGGCGGTTTCGGGTGTGCGGGGCGGGAGCCCGTCAGCGGCTGCCGGCGGCGTTGCGCTTCTTGCGGAGCTTGCGGTCGTCGCGCAGCTCGACGTACGGCTCGTCGTCGACTCCATGGCCGGCCGCGATGGCGCGACCCCGCTCCAACTCGGCGTCGAACTCGGCACCCAGCAGGATCGCGATGTTGCTCAGCCACAGCCAGACCAAGAAGATGATCACGCCGGCCAGCGCCCCGTACGTCTTGTCGTACGAGCCGAAGTTGCTCACGTAGAGGGCGAACAGGCCGGAGATCACCAGCCAGATCACCACGGCCAGCACCCCACCCGGGCTGACCCAGCGGAAACCGCCGTGCCGGGCGTTCGGTGAGGCCCAGTAGAGGATCGCGAACATCAGGCTGACCAGGATCAACAGCACCGGCCACTTGGCGACGTCCCACACCGTGACCGCCGCCGAGCCGAGGCCGACCACGTCCCCCACCGTCTCGGCGAGGCGGCCGGTGAAGACCACGATCACCGCACTGACCAGCAACAGCACTCCGACCACCGCGGTCACGCCGAGGCGGATCGGCAGCGTCTTCCAGATCGGCCGACCCTCCGGCACGTCGTAGATGCTGTTCGAGGCGCGCATGAACGCGCCGATGTAGCCGGACGCGGACCAGAACGCGGCCACCACACCGATGATCGCCGCGACGCTGGCCAGGCTGCCGTTCTTGTCCGCCGCGGTGATCGCATCGATGATGATCTGCCGGATGCTGCCCTCCGGCACCGCCTGGTCGACGGTGTCCTTGACCCCCTCGGTGGCGCCCGTGCCCAGCAGACCGAGGATCGAGATCAGCACCAACAGGCCAGGGAAGATGGAGAGCACCCCGTAGTAGGTGAGTGCCGCCGCCCAGTCGGTCAGGCTGTCGTCCTGGAATTCGCTGACCGTGCGCCGCAGCGCCGCCTTCCAGCCGCTGCCGGGGAGATCGGCGGGGCTGTCCGGTCCCGCGTCGGGTCCGACCGGCCCGCTGGCGTCGGCAGGCGTCCGGCCGGCGGCAGAGTCGTCCGAGGCCATCGCCCCTCCTCATCGTCGGTGGTGGTGTCACCTCCGACATGCCCCGTCGACGGGCGCCGATAACCCCTACTGGTAGAGCAACCTGCCCATCCGGCACGACGCCACCAGCAGGCCGACCGCCAGCACCGCCAGCAGGTAGAGCACGTCGAGCAGCCAGAGCCAACCCCCGGTGCCCAGCGCGAGGCCCCGGATCAGGTGCACCGACCGGTACAGCGGGGTGATCTCGACCAGCCAGTGCAGCAGGGTCGGGTACGCCTGCGCCGGCACGAAGGTGCCGGAGAAGAGGAACAGGGTGAACTGCACGCTGCCCACCAGGTCGAAATCCTGCCAACTGCGCAGCAGGGTGGAGACCGCCATGCCGAGGGCCCCGAACGCGAACCCGACAAGCACCGCGGCCGGGAGAGCCGTCACCGCACGGGTGACGCTTGTCAGATCCAGGGCGATCATCACGCCGAGGAACGCGGCCGAGTAGGTGCTGCCCCGCAGCATCGCCCAGCCCAGCTCACCGAGGGCGATCTCGATCGGCCGTACCGGGGTGGCGATCATCCCGTCGTACAGCTTCATGTACTTCATCTTGCCGAAGAAGTTGAAGGTGGTCTCGGAGAGCGCCCCGGTCATCGCCGAGGAGGCCAGCATCGCCGGAGCCACGAACTCGGCGTACGACACCAGTCGCCCGTCGGGCAGCGGCAGGTCGCCGATCAGCGTGCCGACGCCCACGCCGATGGAGAGCAGATAAAGCAGCGGTTCCAGGAAGCCGGAGAGCAGGAGCAGCCAGTAGACCGACTTCAGCGCCGCGACGTTGCGCCCCACCACCGACGCGGACCGCCGGGAGGCGGCGGAGACGTCCACCAGCCGGGGCAGGAGCAGCGTGACCACGGGATCTCCCTAGACGACGAGCTTGCGGCGGAAGGCGCGCAGCGCCAACAGCCAGCCGACACCGGCCCACGCGGCCAGGTAGAGCAGGTGCCCGGCGATCGACCACTGGGGGGCGACCCCGAGCGTGGCCGCGCGGCAGAGGTCGACGGCGTGCCACAGCGGCGTCGCGTACGCCAGCCACCGCAGTGCGTCGGGCAGCGACTCCACCGGGAAGAACACCCCGGCGAAGAGCGTCATCGGGATGACCGCGAACCGGAACAGCATCGCCAGCCAGTTGTCGGTGGACACCCAGGCGGCGTACGCGAAGACCGGCGCGGCAACGGCCAGCCCCAGCAACGCCACCACCGGCAGGGTGGCCACCGCCCACGGCGAGCGCAACGCCCCGAACAGCCCGGTGACCACCAGGAACGCCGCGATGGTGGTGAGCACCCGGAACAGCACGAAAGCCAGGTGCCCCAACACGATGTCGCCGACCCGCAGGGACGAGGCGCTCTGCGCGAAGTAGGTCTTGACCCACTGGAAGTTGCTGAACACCGGCCAGGCCGAGTCACCGACCGTCACCTGCAACGCGGTCGAGGCGATCAGCCCGGGAACCAGCCAGTCGAGGTAGCGCACCCCGTCGACGCCCTGGTCGACGTAGGCGCCGACGCCCATCCCGAAGCCGACAACTGTCAGCACCGGCAGCAGGAACGAGGAGAACACCCTGGCCCGCCAGGTGCGGCGCAGACCGACCAGGTATTGCTCGAACACCGCCCACGCCGGCAGCCACGGCAACCGCGCCCGCCCCGCCACACGCACCACGACCACCCCCCGTCCCCGACCTTCCTACCCCCGGGGTACGACAGGCCGCCGGCCACCCTACGACGAGCACGTCGCCGTGTCGCCCGGGTTTCGGCCGGCTCGTCGCTGATGATCCACTCGGGTTTATCGAAACCGAGGGGTCCAGGGCCGGCTCACGCTGGTGAGCGGCACGGGTTCACGGAAACCGGGGCGTCTGCGGCCCGGCTCAGGCTGGTGAGCGGCACGGGTTCACCAAAACCGGGGCGTCCCGGCCCGGCTCACGCTGGTGAGCGGCACGGGTTCACCAAAACCGGGGCGTCCCGGCCCGCTCGCGCCCATGATCCACTCAGTTTCACGGAAACCGGGGGGTCCACCGCGCTGCGACACCCCAGTTTGCAGGAAACCGAGTGGATCTAGCGGTCCGAAGCGCCGCCAACGGGCGACCGGCGACCGATGCGACCGCAGCGACCGCAGCGACCGGCGCCACCGGCGCGACCGGGCGCGAGCGCAGCGACCGCAGCGACCGGCGCGACCGGGCGCGACCGGGCGCGACCGGGCGCGACCGGGCGCGACCGGGCGCGAGCGCAGCGCCACCGGCGCCACCGGCGCGACCGCAGCGACCGGCGCAGCTACCCGCGAAGGGCGCCGAGCCCGACGAACGCACGCCACGCGTCCGGCGCGAAGAACAGCGCCGGGCCGCTCGGGTCCTTGGAGTCGCGGACGGCCACCACCCCGGGCAGATTGTCGGCAACCTCCACACAGGCACCACCGCTGCCGTTGCTGCGGGTGCTCTTGCGCCAGCGGGCGCCGGTCAGCTCCATGTCTCCGCCACTTCCGCGATCAGGTCGAGGGACTGCTGCTGCGATAGTGCCTCACCGCGGATCGACTCCCACACCTCGACCATCTGCCGCACGTACTCGGCCCGGTCGATCACCTGCCCGTGGCGCTGCCCGTCCAGGAAGACGACATCCTCACCGGTGGCGGTGGTGGCGATCACGAAGGGACCATCGAGCCCAGCGTACGCACCGGCGGAGAGCGGCACGACCTGGATTCGGACCCGGGGCAGGGCCGAGCCGAGCTTCACCAGGTGCCGCAGCTGCTCGCGCATCACCTCCGGCCCGCCGATGTGGCGGCGCAGCGCGTACTCGTCGACGACCACGCTGAGCAGCGGTGGCCGGTCCCGGGTGAGCACGCCCTGCCGGTCGAGCCGGGCGGTCACCTGCTGCTCGACCTCGTCCGCCGCGAAGAGCCCGGCACCGGCCAGGATGGCGCGGGCGTACCCCTCGGTCTGCACCAGGCCCGGCACGTAGAGCGGCTCGAACCACCGCAGCGCGGTGGTCTCCTGCTCGGGAGCGTCCCGTGACCACGGTCCGGGGCGCTCCCCTCCCACCCCACGGAGGTTCCCCGTGCGACTCAGGTGCCGGCGACGCGCCCGCCCGAACGGCAGCCACTGGTTGCGGGATCGGGACAGCCTCTGATGCCCCGCTACCGCCCACACGTGGCAGCGCGCCCCTCCTGGCGCTGCCGGGTCTGCGGTGCGGCGTGGCCGTGCTCCCCGGCCCGGCTGGCGCTGCTCGGCGAATACCGCGAGGACCGGATCGGCCTGCTCATCTACCTCGCCACGTTGCTCTGCGAGGCGACCGAAGACCTGCCCGGCCAGGCCGTTGACGATCGACTAGGCGACCGATTTCTCACCTGGGCGAGAGCCCGTTGATCGTTGGCAGCTCGATCACGCGGGAGACGATCGGACCACGTCGCCCGCGCGGGCCTCCGCCGGTCAGGCCGGTCGGTAGGCGCGGACCAGCGCCTGCACGGCGTAACCGAGCAGCAGCACTCCCGCGCCGACGCCGACCACCAGACCCGCGGACACCGCCGAGGCGAGGCCGGTGCCCAGCCCCGCCGCTGCCACCAGGCACAGCGCGACACCGAGCGGACGCAGCAGCGGGTCCCGCAGGAGCGGGGCGAGCGGGAAGAAGTGCAGGCCGACCACCAGGCAGACCAGCACCGGCACGTACTCGGACCAGCCGGCAGCGACAAGCACCGCGGCACCCAGCCCGGCGGCGGCGAATTCGGCGACGACGATGAGCAGGTACGGGCGGTCGGCTGCCCGGTCCCGAGGGCTGCCGGCGCCTCGGAGTCGGGCCGCCAGCACGCCACCCAGTACGGCGGTGAGCAGTGCGACGATGCTGCCCACCACCAGCAGGGCGCGCAGCGGTTGTTCCGCCGCCGGCACACTGAACCAGACCATCGCGAAGATGCCCAGGTAGAGGGCGGTCAGCCCGGCCTGACGTCGGTTGGCGGTCACCAGATCGGACATGAAGCTCCTTCGGGGTACGACAGGCCGCCGGTCACCCTAACGGCGGCCCGGCCGCCGTCAACCGTCGCCGGCCCTCAGCCCGGCGCACCTCGTGCCTGGTCCCCGCTTGTTGATCGACTCGACGTCCGGAAAGTCGGGGCGTCAGCGCCACGCCGACACCCCGACTCCAGGACAGCCGAGTGGGTCAGTCGACCAGGGTGCGGCCGGTCAGGTGGAGGAAGACGTCCTCCAGGCCGCTGCGCCGCACCAGCACGTTGGCCGGGTCGAGCCCGAGCGCGGCGACCTCGGCGACCGCCGCGTCGCCGTCGGGCACGTAGAGCAGGACCCGGTCGGGCAGCACCTCGATCCGCTCCCCCAGGCCGTCGAGCTTGCGGGCGAACGGCTCCTGCGACTCGGCGGCGAAGCGCAGCTCGACCACCTCCCGGGTGGAGTGTCGCTCGATGAGCGCCCCGGGCGAGCCCTCGGCGACGATCCGCCCGCCGTCCATCACCACCAGCCGGTCGCAGAGCTGCTCGGCCTCGTCCATGTAGTGCGTGGTGAGCACCAACGTGACGCCCTGCTGCTTCAGCCGGAACAGCCGCTCCCACACCAGGTGCCGGGCCTGCGGGTCGAGCCCGGTGGTCGGCTCGTCGAGCAGCACGATCTCCGGATCGTTGACCAGCGCGCGGGCGATGGTCAATCGGCGCTTCATCCCACCGGACAGCGGATCGACCCTGCTGTCGGCCCGCTCGGTGAGCCGGACGAAGTCGAGCAACTCGTCGGCCCGCTCCCGGGCCGATCGGCGGCCGATGCCGAAGTAGCGCGCGTAGACCGTCAGATTTTCCCGGACGGTCAGCTCCGGGTCGAGATTGTCCAACTGCGGGCACACGCCCAGCCGGGCTCGGATCGCCGGACCGTCGGCGACCGGGTCCATATCGAGGATGCGCAGCTCACCACCGCTGGGTGGGGACGTGCAACCGACCATCCGCATGGTGGAGGACCTGCCCGCGCCGTTGGGGCCGAGGAAACCGAACGCCTCACCCGAGCGCACCTCGACGTCGATGCCATCCACGGCGGTGAAGTCACCGAAGCGCTTCACCAACCCTCGCGCCTGAATCAGTGGCCGCCCCGAAGTCACCGCCAGACCCTATCCGCCGGGTCCGACAGCCCTCCACGCAAATTCGACGCCAGACCCCACCCCCCCCCACCGCGTCGACCTTGCCGTTGAGCCCAATCCCGAGCCGCAATGAGTGGTCGCCCCGAAGGCACCACCGGCCCCGAACCGACACCGCAGACAGCACCACCCGAATAGCGCGTCGACCGAGCCATGATCATCATGGATGACCCGGACCGCCAGCAGTGCCGGGTCCCTGCAATTTGTCGGCGGCAAAGAGGCTCCGGGATTCAGCAACACCCGGATGGCCGACGCGATAACAAGAAGGTCACACCGACAAGTTTTTTCGGCTGACAACGGGCGAGATCGAACCGGACGAAGATGGTTATAGCAGTGCTAAGCCGGCGTGCAGGGATGAATGATGTGACTTTTAGTGATGACATGTTGGGGATGCGTATCCGTTGACCCTCACCACTCACCGACCCCGCGAGCGGGACCACGCAGCCTGCACGACCTGCCGAATCGCCGGGTGTCTGCGACTGTCGCAGACACGAATCCCATTCTGAAATCGACGTTCTCGGGGATTCCCCTCATCAAACAATAGTCACCCACAGCAATCACGATCAACAATATTCCCAGACAGCGCAGTCCCCCGTAGTGTCCCCCAGCGTGTCATCCGCCCACCCTGTTCAGGACTCCGTCCCCTCGCCCCGAAACGACGACGCGCCCGCACCGGCCGACATCGACGAACAGCCGCTGCCGCCGGCCGCCGAGAAGGGGCCAGCCGCCGAACCCGGTGGGACCAATCCCACTCTCGTGCCCGTGGGCGGGCAGGCCGACCGCGAGCTGACCGCACAGTTCGAGGACGAGAAACCGGGCCGGGTGTTCACCGGGCCACTCGGCCTCTTCTTCGCGGGCGTCACCCTTGCCGTCGCGCTCCTCGCCATCTACCAGGTCTTCTTTCCGCTGGCTCAGGGCAGCAAGTTCTACCTGATCATCTTCCTCGCCGGCGTCCTGCCGATGGTCTTCCTGGCGTATCCGTCGGGAGTGCGCCTGCCCCGACGAGGCACCCCGGCAGCGCGGACCGACCCGGCGAGCAGACCGACGAGCCGGATGCGCCCCACCCCGGTCGACTGGGTGCTCGCCGTGGCCGCGTTGCTGAGCTGCCTCTACCCGGTGTTGCCGGTGGCCGTCGGTACGGGGGGCGGCGGATACGACGCCTTCCTCGACCGACAGGGGCTGCTCGACCCGGTCGACCTGATGCTGGGCACCGTGCTGCTGCTCCTGCTGCTGGAGGCGTGCCGCCGAACCACCGGGTGGATCCTGCCGGCGGTCTGTCTGCTCTTCCTGGCCTTCGGCTACTACGGCGGGCTGCTGCCGCAGTCCTGGCCGGTGGCCCACGCCGGTCTCGACTTCGGGCAGCTCATCGACGCGTTCTACAACTCCGACAGCGGCTTCTACGGGACCCCACTGGACGTGGCCGCCTCGTACATCGTGCTCTTCACCATCTATGGCGCGGTGCTGGACCTCTCCGGCGCCGGTCGGTTCTTCGTGGAACTCTCCGCCGCCGCGTTCCGCCGCTCCCGCACCGCACCGGGACGCACCGCGGTGGCCGCCGGCTTCCTCCTCGGAACCGTCTCGGGTTCGGGTGCGGCCACCACGGTCAGCATCGGCTCGGTCACCTGGCCGATCCTGCGCCGAGCCGGCTATCCGCCGGAGCGGGCCGGCGGCATGCTCGCCGCTGCCGGCGTCGGCGCGATCCTGTCGCCGCCGACGCTGGGGGCCGCGGCGTTCATCATCGCCGAGTACCTCGGCGTCTCGTACCTCCAGGTGCTCGGCTGGGCCACCGTGCCGACCCTGCTCTACTACCTGGGCATCCTGCTCGCGGTCGAGATCGACGCCCGCCGCTCCGGAGTACGTCGGGTCACGATCGACGCCGGGTCGGCCTGGTCGCTACTGGCCCGTTTCGGCTACCACTTCCTCTCGCTGATCGTGATCGTCGTGATGCTCGCCCTCGGCGCCTCGGCGATCAGGGCCGTGGTGCTGGCCACCGCGTTGGCGGCCGTGCTCTCCTTTTTGGACCGGCGGCACCGACTCACCGCCGCACGCCTGATCGAGGCGCTCAGCAACGGAGTGCGCGGAGTGTTGGCGGTCACCGCGGTCTGCGCCGCAGCCGGCATCATCACCGCCACCACCACCAAGACCGGGCTCGGCCCGCAGGCTGCGGCGCTGCTGCTCAGCGGCGCCCAGGCGATCAGCTCCGACCCATTCGTCGTGCTCCTGCTCACCGCCCTGCTCGCCGCGCTCGCGCTCACGCTGCTCGGCCTGGCCGTGCCGGTCACCGCCTCGTTCGTGATCGGCTGGGTGATCATCGGCCCCGCGCTGCTCAACCTGGGCGTCGCCGCACCCGCCGCGGCGATGTTCGTCTTCTACTTCGCGGTGCTCTCCGAGGCCTCGCCGCCAACCGCGCTCGCCGCGGTGGCCGCCGCCGCCGTCACCGGCGGACGACTGGTCCCGACCATGTGGCAGACCCTGCGGTACGCGCTACCCGCGTACCTCATCCCGATCGCCTTCGTGCTCACGCCAACCGGGCTCGGGCTGCTCGGTATCGGCGGGGTGGACCGCATCCTGCTGGCCGGTCTGACCACCGCGCTCGGGGTCGCGGTGCTCGCGGTGGCGGCCGGTGGATGGCTGCCCGGCATCGGCCCGGCCGGAACGCCCGAGCGGATCGTCGGCGCGCTCGCCGGGCTGGTTCTGCTGTGGCTCGAACCTGTCCCCGTCATGGTCGGCGCCGCCCTGGTCGCGCTCACCGTGGCGGGTGTTCTGCTCCGTCGCGGAACGGCCAACCGGACGGCCGCCGCCGGCAGGGGCGTCAACCAGATAGACCATCAGGAGGAGAACAGGTGAGACGGATCAACGTGCGAATCGCCGCGAGTCTCGGGGCAGTCACCCTGCTCACGGCCGGCGTCGCCGGATGCGGAGGCCGTCAGAAGAGTGCGGCCACCGACGACACCTCCAGCGCAGTCGGCTGCGAGGTCACCAAGGACACCCGGGTCGGCATCGCCACCGGCAACGCCACCGGGGTCTACTACGTCGTCGGCAACGCGCTCGCCGGGCAACTCGCCACGGCCAGTGGCGGCAAGCTCACCGGCACCGCCGCCGAGACCGGCGCCTCGGTGCAGAACATCGAGCAACTCGTCGCCGGACAGTACGACGTCGCCTTCTCGCTCTTCGACACCGCGGTCAACGCGACGCAGGGCAAGGGGACCTTCAAGGGGCCGCAGCCGGTGAAGGCGCTCGCGCGCATCTACGACAACTACACCCAGGTCGTCGTCCGGGCCGACGCGGGAATCACCTCGGTCGCCGAGATGAAGGGCAAGAAGATCTCCACCGGATCGCCCAAGTCGGGTACCGAGGTCATCGCGCAGCGGCTACTCACCGCGGCCGGCCTCGACCCGGCAAAGGACATCCAGGCGCAGCGACTCGATCTGACCAAGACCGTCGACGGCATGAAGGACGGCAGCATCGACGGCTTCTTCTGGTCCGGCGGCACGCCGACCGGCGGCGTCACCGACCTCTTCACCACCGCGGCCGACAAGGTGAAGTTCATTGACATCAGCTCGCTGCTGCCGAAGATGGCAGAGCTGAACCCCGCGTACCAGGCCGGCACGATCGCCAAGGACGTCTACCAGACTCCCGCCGATGTCCCGACCATCGTGGTGCCGAATGTGCTGCTGGTCCGCGACGACCTCGACGCCAACGTCGCCTGCGTCATCACGAGGACCGTGTTCGAGAAGAAGGACGCCCTCAGCCAGGCCAACCCGGCGGCCAAGGGCATCGACCTGACGAACGCGCGCAAGACCGACCCGGTGCCGCTGCACCGTGGGGCGGACACGGCGCTGACGAAGCTGAACGCCGCAAGTTGATCCGATCGTCCCGGCCCGGGCTCACCGCCCGGGCCGGGCACCACCCCGACCCGGGAGGCCCCTGTGCCGCTCCCCGCCCACGTACGCCAGCATCGCACCGGCGGTGTTCTCGAGAACCTTCGCTCGATCCGCACCCAGCTACTCGCGCCGATCCTGGTGACGATCATCAGTCTGACCGTGCTCGGTGCCGCGCAGACCAAAGCCGCGCTGGACGCCAGCGCGGACGCCGACCGAGCCCGTGTCCTCTCCGGCACCGCCACCGTCACCGTCCAGCTGGTGCACGAACTGGAGCGGGAACTCGGCGAGACGGCGGCGCTGCGCCAACGCGGCGGCACCGCCGGACGGCCACTCGTGGACGCCCAACGGCGCCGCGTCGACGCTGCCGTCGAGCGGTTCCGCTCCGCCGATGAGCAGGCCCGGGAGTCCGTGCCCGAGCTGACGTCGGTGCTCGGCAGGGCCAGAGGTCAACTCGATGGGCTCTCCCCCAACCGCGCCCTGGCGCTGATCGGCACGGAGGCGGACACGGCGTACGCCCGTACCGTCGAGTCCCTGCTGGCCGTCGCGGACGCGCTGCCGGCTCAGTTGCGTGACCCGGAGTTGGCGAACGCCGCCCGGGAGGTCGCCGCCGTCGCCACCCAGGAGCACCTGGCCTCCGTCGAACGTGACCTGCTGCGCGCCGTCTTCGTCCGGGGCCGCCTGGACGCCGGCGAGCTTGCCTCGCTGGGTTCGCTGAACGGTGCTCAGGAGCAGCGCGAGGCCGAGTTTCTCCGGATCGCGACCGACACGGCGAGCAGGTCCTGGGCCCGGCTGATGACCGGCGGCGACGTGGAGACGGCCCGCACCATGCGGGACGCGGTGCTGGAGACCGACGGTGGCGCCGAAGCGATGAAGACCGATGGCGACGCCTGGTTCGTGGCGCAGAGTGGCACCCTGCGCCGATACAACCTGCTCGGCCGTGAACTCTCCGAGGACCTCGACCGCGACGCGGCGGCGCTGGCCCAGGACACGCTGCGGAAGGCCCTGCTCACCGGTGGGGTGACCGGTGCCGTGGCGCTCGGCTCGCTGATCACGGCCGTGGTGCTGGCGATCCGGATCAGCCGGCGGTTGAGCCGCCTGCGGGCCGCGGCGTTGGCCATGGCGAACCACGAGCTACCGGAGCGGATCACCGCCATCGCCGCCGGGGCGGAGCGCCCGGACGAGAGCGCCGCCGGCGCGGCCACCGCCGCGATAGCGCGTGGTCACGACGAGGTCGCCCAGGTCGCCGCGGCTTTTGCCACGGTCAGCCAGGCCACGCTGCGCCTTGCCGGCGCGCAGGCCGAGTTGCGCCTGGACATGACGCGGATGGCCGAGGCGCTTGCCCGGCGGATCCGCACCCTGATCACCCGCCAGCTACGGCTGCTGGACGACTTCGAGCGCGAGGAAACCGATCCCCAGATCCTCGAACGCCTCTTCGCACTGGATCACCTCGCCGCACGCCTGCGTCGCAACGGGGAGAACCTGCTGGTCCTCTCCGGCGGGGAGCCGAGCCGGGGGCACGAGGCTCCGCTGCACCTGGAGGACGTGGTCCGGGCGGCGGCCTCGGAGATCGAGCACTATCCCCGGGTGGAGCTGAACCTGCCGTCGGCCGGGGTGCACGGCGCGGCGGTCGGCAGCCTGGTGCACCTGCTCGCCGAACTGCTGGAGAACGCCACCGTCTACTCACCGCCGCACACGCCCGTGCTGGTCGACGGCCGGCAGACGGTGGACGGGCTGCTGCTGCGGGTCCACGACCACGGAATCGGCATCCGGCCGGCCCGACTGGCGTCGATCAACGACCGGCTCGCGAGGCCAGCCATGATCAGCAGTGCGGCGGCCGGCAGCATGGGATTGCACGTCGTGGCTCACCTGGCCGTCCGGTACGGGATTCGGGTGCAGCTCTACAGCACCGACAGCGGCACCATCGCCCAGGTGCAGCTCCCCGACCAGCTGTTGACCCGGATCGAGACGGTCGCCCATCACCAGCCCGTGGCGGGTCGGCCACTGGCCGGACGGCCGGCGGCCTGGTTCCGACCGGCCAGCAACGCTGCCGCCGGGGCACGGCCACTGGTCGCCGCCCAGGGCGCGGCGGGCGGGCAGGCTCGCGGCGTCGCCACGGTATCGCCGCCGCCCACCGGGCCATTTCCCAGCGCTGCTCCCGCGCCGCCGCCGCCGGCCGCCCCGCCGACCCCGCAGTTCACCGCCGGCGGGCTGCCTCGTCGGAGCCGCGGTGACCAACTGCCCGCGCAGCTACCCACGCACCTGTCCCCACCACCGTCCCCCGTCAGCGAGTCGGATCTGCTCGACCCCGAGGTGGTCCGGCGTCGCCTCACCGCCCTCGCCGAAGGCGTCGCGAGCGCCGCCCGCTCCAACCCGTACACGACACCCAACGGGAGAATCCGATGACCACACCCGCGCCAACAGGTCTGGACTGGCTGCTCGCGAACTTCGTGGACCAGGTGCCGGACGTGTCGCACGCCCTCGCGGTCTCCGAGGACGGGCTTCGACTGGCCGCCTCCCCACACCTCTCGATCGACCAGGTCGATCAACTCGCCGCCGTGATCAGCGGACTGGCGAGTCTGACCGTCGGCGCGGCCCGGCTGATGTCCGCCGGCCGCGTACGCCAGCAGATCATCGACATGGACGGCGGTGTGCTGCTGGTGATGGCGGTCGGCTCACGCGCGCTGCTCGGCGTGCTCGCGGCACCCGGCTGTGACCTCGGCCAGATCGGCTACGAGACCGCGACCCTGGTACAGCGAGTGGCCGAGGCCCTGGAGCCGGCGGTACGCCGGTGACCACCCGAGTGCGGCGGCTGGTGGCGGCGCTGCTGCTGGCGGTGCTCGTCGCGGGTTGCGGTGGCGAGTCGCCCCCGTCGGACGCCTGGCACGGCGGGCGGATCTTCCTGGCCACCGGCAACACCACAGGCGTCTACTACCAACTCGGCGGCGGTTACGCGGACCTGATCAATCGACATCTGCCCGGCTACGAGGCAAGGGCCGAACCGACCGGCGCCTCGGTGGAGAACATCAACCGCCTGACCACCGGCGACATGGAGATCGCGTTCAGTCTCGCCGACACCGCTGCCGACGCCATCGCCGGGAAGGGCGCGTTCGACGGGAAGCCGCAGCCGGTTCGCGCGCTGGCCCGCATCTACAGCAACTACACGCACCTGATCGTGCGTGCCGACAGCAAGATCGAGAACGTCGCCAACCTCCGCGGCAAGCGGGTCTCCACCGGCTCGCCGAAGTCCGGCACCGACATCATCGCCGGCCGGCTGCTCACCGCGGCCAGTCTCGATCCGGACCGCGACGTCCGACGGCTCACCCTGTCGCTGCCCGAGACGGTGAAACAGATGCGGGCCGGAAGGCTGGACGCCATGTTCTTCTCCGGTGGTCTGCCCACCCCCGGCATCAAGGACCTGCTCACCAGCTCACCGGGGGCGTTCCGGCTACTGCCGCTGGACAACCTCCTCCAACCGTTACAGAAGGGCTACGGGCCCGTCTACACCACCTCGACACTGACCGCCAACGTCTACAACACGGCGAGTGACGCGCCCACCATCACCGTGGCGAACGTGATCCTGGTCAGCGCCGACATGCCCGACGGCCTGGCGTACGACCTCACCCGGACGCTCTTCGACCACCAGAGAGAGCTGATCGCCGTCCATCCCGAGGCGGCGAACTTCACCCGGGCCAGTGCCGCGCTGAGCGAGCCGATCCCACTGCACCCCGGGGCCAGCCGCTACTACCGGGGGAGTTGAGCAAGCGAGCGTTCGCTCACAGGTCGCCCGGAGCCGTGGCGGCGCGGGCCACGCCGACCAGGCGGTCGGTCTCGGCGAGCAGGGTTTCGTCGTCCGCCGGGGTGCCGGGATCGAGGCGGACCGTCCAGGTGAGACCGTCGGCCCCCGCCACGCGGCGGGCCGCGACCCGCGCCGCGCCGCCGGGCACCGGCTGGTGCTCGGTGTACGCGACCGAACGCGTCACCCGCGCCCGCACCTGGTGCGGCAGCTCCTGCGGATCGAGGAGGAAGTATGTCTCGGCCGGGCCGTCGGCGACCAGCGTGTAACCGTCGCGTTCGGCGACTGTCTCGGCCGGTGTGACGGTCAGCTCCCGGCCGGACCAGACCGCCTTGAGGATGGTGTGCCAGCCGAGCCGGTGCCCTCGACCGGGCAGCCACAGCCCGAGGTTGCTGGCGACCACCACCCCGTCGCCCTCGCCGTTGCCGACGGCGGCCCAGGCCAGCACCCGTTCGTCCGGGGTCAGCGGCGGCCGGTCGGCCGGTGGCAGCTTCGGCTTGCGGCTGAACAATCCCATCTAGAGGCCTCCCGCAGCCTGCTCACGCAACGCCCGGGCATGCTGCTCCAGGGACAGCAGCTCACCGAAGGCGGCGAAGTACTCGTCCTTGTTGTTGACCGGGTTGATCCGCTGGATGCGCGACTTCAGGTCCCGGACGCGGGCGGTCACCGACCCGAACTGCACCCGCGCCATCGTGATCGACACGTAGCGCGGGTCCGGTTCGCCGTCGATGCGCAGCGGCTCCACCGCCAGCTCACCGACGAGAGCCGCCGCGGCCAGATCGTCGCAGGCGTCCCGGACCGACTCGATCCAGACCGCGCCGCCGGTCGCCGACGCGGCCCCACCGGCGGTCGCGATGGCGGTACGCACCGCGACGTGCACCGGGTGGCGGTATTCGGGCGACTCGACCGCGTCGAACATCGGCCCCGCCAGGACCGGCTGCTGGAGGGCGAGCTTCAGCGCCTCCCGCTCGACCATCGACTGCGGGCTGTCCAGGGCCGGCTCGGGGCGAGCCGGGGCGGGCCGGGCGCCGGAGGCGGCGGCGCGGTTGCCGAGGGCGGCGTCGCGCGTGCCGGGCGGCGGGGTGTTGGCGGCGGCGAGCACCGCCCGCTGCACCGGCTCGATCTCCATCCCGAGGTCCATGGCGAGCTTGCGGACGTACTCGGGGCGCTTTTCCCGGTCCTTGAGTCGCGCGACCAGCGGCGCGGCGTGACGCATGGCCTCGACCCGGCCGTCGACGGTGTCCAGGTCGAAGCGGCTGATCACGTGTCGCAGGGCGAAGTCGACAAGCGGCTCACGGCGGGCGACCAGATCCCGCACGGCCAGGTCACCCTTGGCCAGCCGCAGATCGCACGGGTCCATGTTGTCCGGGCTGACCGCGATGAACGTGCGCCCGACGAACCGCTGGTCGTCCTCGAAGGCCCGCAGTGCGGCCTTCTGGCCGGCGGCGTCACCGTCGAAGGTGAAGATGATCTCGCCAGCCACCTCGTCGCTGTCGAACAGGAGCCGCCGCAGCACGGAGATGTGGTCCGCGGCGAACGCGGTGCCGCAGGTCGCCACCGCCGTGCTCACCCCGGCCAGGTGGCAGGCCATCACGTCGGTGTAACCCTCGACGATGACCGCCCGGCCCTGCTTGGCGATCTCTCGTTTGGCCTGGTCGATGCCGTAGAGGACGTGCGACTTCTTGTAGATCGGCGTCTCGGGGGTGTTCAGGTATTTCGGGCCGTCGTCGTCGTCGAAGAGCTTGCGCGCGCCGAAGCCGATCACGTCGCCGGCGAGGTCGCGGATCGGCCAGAGCAGCCGACGGCGGAACCTGTCGATCAGGGTGCCGGAGCGGGACTCCCGGGACAGCCCGGCGGTGACCAACTCCTGGTGGGTGAAACCCTGCTGGCGCAGGTGCTTGGTGAGCGGGTCCCAGCCCTCCGGCGCGAAGCCACAGCCGTAGCGCTCGGCGGCGGCCCGGTCGAAGCCCCGTTTGGCCAGGAACTCCCGCGCCGGCCGGGCGCCCGCCGTGCTGAGCTGCGCCCGGTAGAACTCGACGGCGGCGGCGTGCGCGGCGACCAGGCGCTGCCGTTGACCCTGCTGCGGGCGGGGGCGCGGAGTGCCCTTGTCGTCCTCGATGTAGCGCAGTTGGATGCCGGCGCGGCCGGCCAACCGCTCGACGGACTCCACGAAACTGAGGTGGTCGGCGTCCATCAGGAACTTGATGGCGTCGCCGCCGGCCCCGCAACCGAAGCAGTACCAGACGTTGCGGGCCGGGGACACGTTGAACGACGGGCTCTTCTCGTCGTGGAACGGGCACAGGCCCTTCAGGTTGCCGCCGCCGGCGGACTTCAGGGTGACGGTCTCGGAGATCACATCCCCGATCGAGGTGCGTTCCCGGACCAGTGCGATGTCCTCGTCCCGGATCCGCCCAGCCATGCGCCACCCCCTCGGCGTACATCCTGCCCTGCCGGACCGACGACACGCCGGCCGGGGGATGCCGGTGTGGCGACCACCGCTGCCGGCCGGGCGGTTCCGGCAACGGCCGCCGCCGAGGCGGCAGTCGACCGAGCGCGGCGGATCTGAGTCCCGCTCCACCCGATACTGGCCGGCTATGAGCTTAGGTTACCCTAACTACTATGACGGAACGTCCCAGGAACGTCACCGCGGTCCACGTGCTGCGCACCGAGCGGCCCACCCCGCACCTGATCCGGCTCGTCCTCGGTGGGGACGAGCTGGCCGGCCTGCCGGTGGGCGAGTTCACCGACCACTACATCAAGCTGGTGTTCCCGCAGCCCGGCGTCGCGTACCCGCAGCCGTTGGACCTCGCCGCGATCCGCCGGGACCTGCCCCGGGAGCAGTGGCCCCGGCTGCGCGCGTACACCGTGCGGCGGTGGGACCCGCTGGCCGAGGAGCTGACCGTGGACGTGGTGCACCACGGCGACGAGGGGTTGGCCGGGCCGTGGGCCGCCGCGCTGCGTCCGGGTGACCCGGTGCACTTCGTCGGCCCCGGCGGGGCGTACGCGCCGAGCCCGGACGCGGACTGGCACCTGCTGGTCGGCGACGAGAGCGCCCTGCCGGCGATCGCCGCCGCGTTGGAGCGGCTGCCGTTGGGCGCGCCGGCCCAGGTCTTCGTGGAGATCGGCGACCCGGCGGACGAGCAGAAGCTGCTCAGCCCCGGCGCGGTCGAGCTGACCTGGTTGCACCGTGGGGACCGCCCGGTGGGCGAGGCGCTAGTCGCTGCGGTACGCGCGCTGGAGTTCCCGAGCGGCCAGGTGCACGCGTTCGTGCACGGCGAGGCGGCCTTCGTCCGGGACCTGCGCCGGCTGCTGCGCGGGGAGCGGGGCGTGCCCCTCGACCGGCTCTCCATCTCCGGTTACTGGCGACGCGGCATGGACGACGAGGGCTGGCGCTCCACCAAGGCCGACTGGAACAACCAGGTGGCAGCCGAGGAGGCCACCGCCGCCGCCTAGGTGTTCATCCCTCGGGCGTGCCGCTCGCCGCGCCGGCGCGGGTGAGTCGTCGGCTGAGCAGCACTGCGTACCCGACGATCGCCGCGGCGAGCAGGGACAGCATCAGCTTCGGCTCGTGCACCGTCGCGGTGATCAGGCTGACCGAGAGCACCCCGTAGGCGGCGATCGCCAACCGGGCGCGGCTCGGTCGGGTCCACAGCCAGTACAGGGCCAGGCCGCACAACGTCCAGATCACCATCGACGCGCCCAGCAGCAGCCGCAGCTCCAGCGGCAGGCGGGCCGCGTTGGCGTCGACAAGCCGGACCACCTGGCCGAGCGACCAGCCGAGCAGCAGCAGCGCGCCGCCGAGCGGAATGTGCAGGAAGCTGTACGCCTGCCCGCCGCGTAGGCGGCTCTGCAGGAGTCGGGTGGTGACGAACGTGGTGTAGACCCACCAGACGGCCGCCGGGATCAGGAAGGCCATCGCGGCGGTGAGGATCATGTGCGGCGGAGGGTGGTCCGGCACCGCGAAGAGCAGGCTGGCCAGCGCGCTGCCGAGCACGATGATGGTGAACTGGCCGATCCGTTCCGGCAGGTGCCGGTTGTCCACCGGCCAGCGGTTGAGCCAGCGCACCCCGACCCACGGCGTGGCCAGTTCGATGACCATCGCGACGATCCACAGGACGGGACGCAGCTCGGTGGGCGCCATCAGCGACACCAGCCAGATCAGCCAGCCCGACCCGAAGCCGATCAGGTAGACGGTCGTCACCAGGCGGGCCATCGGGCTGGTCGGACGGGCCCGCAGGTACAGCAGGAGCAGCACGCCTCGCACGATCAGGTAACCGACCGGCAGGAGCACGCTCTCCGGCACCTCGTCGACCCCGAGTGTCATCGCGCCCGCGCCGACCAACGCGACAAGCACCAGCAGTCGGTGCGGCGCGTCGTCCGGGTCGAACCTGGTGTCGTAGTAGACCTGCCCCAGCCAGGCCCACTGGATCACCACGAAGAGCCCGATCACGGCCAGCACGGCCGTCGGCGACGGGCTCGGCTCGTTGCCCAGCCGGGCCGCCACCGCCGCCAGCGCGTACACGAAGATGAGGTCGAGGAACAGCTCCAGCCAGGTGGCGTGCCGGTGGCCGGCCTCGTCGGTCCGCGGGGCCAGTCCACGCAGCCCCATCCGGCTGGCCAGCCAGTTCGGTACGTGGGTAGCTCCGGTCCGTACCCTGCGCATCTGGTCATGGTCCCCGGGCGGACCCGGCCTGCGGGCCGGAACCGCCCAGCCGGTCAATGGTGGGGGTCACCGGCGCGGCCGGTGACCCCCGCGGTGGTGCTGGGTCAGCCGAGGTTGGCCCAGGTGGACCAGGGGCCGCTGGTGGTGGTCTGCCACATGCTGTAGAGGCTGCCGTTGCCGCCGACGACGAAGACCTGGAGTCGTCCGTCGGCGTTGGTGGCGACGGCCAGGTCGGTGGTGAGGCCGTTGCCGCCGAGGCTGGTCCAAGCGGAGAACGGCCCGTTCGGGGTGCTCTGCCACTTGTGGTAGAGCTTGGCGTCGCCGCCGATGGCGAACAGCTCGATCCGGCCGTCGGTCTTGGTGACGGCCTTGATGGCGCTCAGATCGGTGCCGTCGAGGTTGGTCCAGGCGGACCAGGGGCCGCTGGTGGTGGTCTGCCAGATGCTGTAGAGGCTGCCGTTGCCGCCGACGACGAAGGCTTGCAGGCGTCCGTCGGCATTTGTGGCGATGGTGAGGTCGGTGGTGAGGTCGTTGCCGCCGAGGCCGGCCCAGTCGGAGAACGGCCCGTTCGGGGTGGTCTGCCACCTGTGGTAGAGCTTCGAGTCGCCGCCGATGGCGAACAGCTCGATCCGGCTGTCCTTCTTCTTCACGGCGCTGAGCGAGCGCAGGTGGCTGCCGCCGAGGTTCGCCCAGGTGGACCAGGGGCCGCTGGTGCTGGTCTGCCAGATGCTGTAGAGGCTGCCGTTGCCGCCGACGACGAAGGCTTGCAGGCGTCCGTCGGCGTTCGTGGCGGTGGTGAGGTCGGTGGTGAGGTCGTTGCCGCCGAGGCCGGCCCAGTCGGAGAACGGCCCGTTCGGGGTGGTCTGCCACTTGTCGTAGAGCTTCGAGTCGCCGCCGATGGCGAGCAGCTCGATCCGGCCATCCGGCTTGGTCACGGCGGTGGGGGCCTGCAGGTGGTTGCCGCCGAGGTTGGCCCAGTCGCCGAAGACGCCGTTCGCGGAGGTCTGCCAGGTGCTGTACACCGCACCGGAGCCGCGGGTCTGGAATGCCTGCAACCGCCCGTCGGCGTTCAACGCCACGGCCAAGGACCGGGCGGACGGCCGGGTGCCCCACTGGCCGAAGTCGATGGCCCAAGCCTCGTTGAGATCAACCTCGGCCCCGCCGATGGTCTCGCCGTTCTTCACCTGCCGCAGTTGCGCCCGGCTGTCCCACTGACCGGACGACCAGGCGTACGTCTGCCAGCCCCAGCGGATCTTGCCAGCGTCGAAGAGCCGCTTGATCACGAAGTAGCCGCCGTAGGCGCCGACCCGGGCCGGACCCAACACCGAGGCCACCCCGTCGAAGTATGCGTTGATGGCGGGTAGGTGCGACTCCAATGCCTCGAAGTCCACGCTGAAGTAGATTGGTTTGCCCGCCGGCATGCCGCAGGCCAGCGCCTGGCTCTGCGCCTTGGTGGCGTTCTCCACCCCCTTCGCGTACCCCTGTAACGCCTCGCTCGCGGTGTACTCCCAGTTGCAGACGATGTCGATGCCGCCCGCGATGAGGGCGTCCGCCTCGCTGCGGGTGAGGTTCTTGCCATTGAAGCTGTCGCTCAGGTATCGGCAGGCAAAGGTGTAACCGGCGGCCTTGAGGGCGCTGATGCTCGGGCGACCCCACGAGTAGTCGACACCGCGGCGGTAGACGGCCGCGGCCGCCGGGGATCCGAAGGCGAGCCCGGTGACGCCGCCCGCGGCGACGGCGGCCAGACCAGCCAGCACGCCGCGTCGGGAGATCCGGTTGGGCAGGTGCGGTGCGGAGAAGGCACGCATCGGAGAAGTTCCTTTCCGAGAGTTGTCAGGGCGTACGAGGGCGCGGCTCCGCCGAAGCTGGTCCGGTCGGAGAACGGCCCGTTCGGGGTGGTCTGCCACGTGTCAGGGGTGGTGACGACCGGACCGGAATGCATCGAGACCCTTGGCTGGAGCTGACGCCTCCGGTTAAGATCCGCGACGCAGGCGTCACCGTGGGTTCCGCCCTTAGTGGTCGGTCCCTGGTGGTCCTGCTGTGCGGTTGTGGGTCGGCAACCTTCCCTTCGCATGAGGACACAAGAGCCGTGGTGCCCCGCTGAGTGGTGTCGCGTGCTGCTCGCGGTGACTGGCTGGGGAGACCCTCGCCGCCGGACTCGGTAGCGAACCTGAACGGATCCTTGACAGCGTGGGCGGCCCCGATCGTGGGCCGTGTAGGCACTACGGGCGCGGGGGCGAAGCCGTGGAACTACGGATATTGGGTGACCTGCAGGTTGTGGCCGACGGGCGACCGGTGGAGCTGGGTCCGCCGAAGCAGCGGTTGGTGTTTGCCGCGCTCGCCGTCGACGCGGGTCGCAGCGTGCCGATCGAGACGCTCGTCGATCGCGTCTGGGACGAGACGCCGCCAGCCGACGCACGCGGCGTCCTGTACACCTACCTGACCCGCATCCGGCGGATCATGGCCACCGCCCGGTCCGCCGAGACGGTGCCGATCACCGTGGGTCGCAGTCAGACCGGCTATCTCCTCTCCGCCGACCCGGACCGCGTGGACCTGTACCGGCTGCGCAGCCTCGCCGAGCAGGCGCAGGGCCTGCCGGTGGAGCATCCGGACCGGCCGACTCTGCTGCGGGAGGCGATCGACCTGTGGCGCGGGGAACCCCTCGACGGTCTGCCCGGCGACTGGGCGTCCCGGGTCCGGGAGGGTCTGCGCCAGCAGCTCATCCGGGTCCTGCTCGACTGGGCCGACAGCGAGATCACCCATGGCCGGCCCGGTCCGGTCACCGAGCGGCTCACAGTGGCCGTGGACCGCAGCCCGCTCGTCGAGCCGTTGGTGGTGAGCCTGATGCGGGCGCTCTACCTCAACGGACGCCGAGCTGAGGCGCTCGACCTGTACGCCCGGACCCGGACCCGGCTCGTCGACGACCTCGGCGTCGATCCGGGTACGGACCTTCAGGACCTGCATCGGGAGATCCTGCGCGGCACCCTGCGGCCACCGGCGGCGCTCGCGACCGCAGTCTCGACGCCGCCTCCGGCGCAACCGTCGGCCGTCGCGCCGACGCCGGTCCAGACCGCACCGGAGTCACCGCAGCCCACCAGCGGGGGACCCGGGTGTCAGCTCCCGGCCGACCTGCCCGACCACGTCGGGTGCGAATCGGAGATCTCCCGCGCGCTGAGCGTGTTGCGATCCGACGGCCGGGATGCCGGGGGCACCGCCGCACCCGTGCTGATCCTCTCCGGTCTGGGTGGGGTCGGGAAGACGGCCCTCAGCATCCGACTGGCGTATCTGCTGCGGCACGCGTACCCGGACGGTCAGATCTTCGTCACGCTCAGTGGCCACGGTCGTGACCCGGGGGAGGCGGTCGACCGGGTGTTGCGGGCCCTCGGCGCCACGAACATCCACCAGCTCCCCACGCTGGCGGACAAGCTCGGGCAGTACCGGGCCATGCTGAGCGGGCGACGCTTCCTCATCGTGCTCGACTCGGCGGTCAGCGCCGAGGAGGTCCGGCCCCTGGTACCCGGCGGTCCGGGTAGTGCCCTGATCGTGTCCAGCCGGGCACTGCTGACCACCGTTCCCGGTGCCGAACACATCGAGGTGCCACTGCTCGATCAGGCCGACTCGATCCACCTGTTGGATCGCGTCATCGGGCCGGACCGGGTGGCGGCGGAACCGGAGGCGACCGACGCGCTTGTGGAGATGTGCGCGGGGCTGCCACTCGCCCTTCGGATCGTCGGCGCGCGGATCGCGGCGCGCCCGCACCGCCGGATCGCCCGCCTCGCCGAGCGGATGCGGGACGAACGCGGGCGGCTCGACGAGATGACCGCGGACGGGTTGGCCGTGCGGGTCAGCGTCGGGGTCGGCTACCAGGCGCTCGATCCGGCGGCCCGACGGGCGTTCCGGCTGCTCGGCTTTCTCGGGGTGCCGAGCTTCGCGGAGTGGCTGGTGGCGGCGCTCATCGGCGGCTCGCTGGACGACGCTGAGGAGCTGTTGGAGCAACTCGCCGACGCCCGGCTGGTGACCGCCCTACCCGACCCGACGCACGGGCTGCTCCGCTACCACATCCACGACCTGGTCCGGCTGTTCGCCCGGGAACGCGCCGTCGACGAGGACGCCGACGTCGCGCTGCGCGCCGCGGTGGCCCGAGTCCTGGCGACTGCCACCGACCTGGGGGAACGGCTCAACCAACGGCAGCCGTACGCCGTTCCGCCGCTCTACCGGCAGACGCCGCAGCCGGTCGACGTGCCGGCGGTCCCGCTCCCGGCGGACCACCAGCTGCCCGGCTGGCTGGAGGTCGAGGCGTCGACACTCATCGTCGCGGTGGAGCGGGCCGCCGAGCTAGGCATGGACGTGGCGGCGTGCGCGCTGGCGGACGCGTTGGTCTACGCGTCCTTCGCGGTCCGGAACGACTTCGTCGGCTGGGGGCGCACCCACGCGGCGGCGTCCGCGGCGGCACGGGCCGCCGGGAACGCCGTCGGCGAGGCGGTGATCGCCTGCGGCATCGCGCTGCTGCGCTACAAGGAGGACCGGTTCGTCGAGGCCGAACAGAGTTTCCGCAGCGCCATCGAGTTGTTCGAGGCGTCCGATCACGAGCACGGGTCGGCGGCAGCGCGCAGCGGGCTCGGCGCCGTGCTGCGCGAGGTCGGCCGGCACCGGGAGGCCGTCCCGTTGCTGACCGCGGCGGCCGACGTGCTGAACCGGATCGGCGGCGACAACGCAGCCGCGCACGCCACCTATGGGATCGGACACTGCCTGCGGGAACTCGGCGACGACGATGAGGCGGTGCTGTTCATCGGCCGGGCCATGGACGCGTACCGGGCGCTCGGTCACGTCCGGGGGGAAGCCATCGCCGCCCGGGGGATCGGCCTGGTGCACCGGGCAAGGGGTGAACTGGACGAGGCGCAGCGCTGGTGCGTCCAGGCCCACGAGTTGATCGTGGCGAGCGGTGACGAGTTGCTCGCCTGCTACACCGAGCAGGCGCTGGCGAAGGTGTGGTTCCGGCAGGGGCACGTGGGTCGGGCACTGGCACCGTTGGAGCGCAGCCTGGCGACGTGCCGCCGGCTGAACGACCGGTTCGGCAGTGCGCTGGTCCAGCGGACCGTCGGTGAGCTGCACCTGGCGGCCGGGCGGCCGGAGGTCGCCCTGGAGGCCCTCGGGCTGGCCCATGACGGCTGGGTCGAGCTGCACCACGATCTCGGCGCGGCGCGTACTCTGCGCGATCTTGGCGCGGCGCACGCCGCGTTGGGTGACGTCGCGTCGGCGCACCGGGTGTGGGAGACCGCCGCGGCGACCTTCCGGCGGCTCGGCACCCGGGAGGCCCGCGAAGCGCCGGGCTGGCACGAGCGGTGGTGGTGCGAGTGCGCCACGACACCCGGGGAGGACCGGACCGTGACCGGCGCGCAGCTGGTCTGAAGAGCGGGCGACCTGCGCTTCCAGGTTTTGTCAAGACCATCCGCAGGCCGCCTGCCTAGCGTCGGAGACCAGCACAGGGATCGCCCCGAAGGCTCATCCCTGTTCGACGGACACATTGTCCCGTCGGTGCTCTGACGGAGGTAGAGAGATGAATCAACGATCGCGGCGGTCGATCCTGACCCGCCTGATGGCGCTGGCGCTCAGTGTGCCGGTAGCCCTGACCGGCGGCGCGCTGGTGGCCGCGCCCGCCTTGGCCACGCCCGCCGCTCTGGTTGTCCAGGCGGACAGCAGCATCGGTGGACAGATCACCCGCTCGGAGGTATTGGCCCGGGCCGGGAACTGGTATGCCCGTCGGAGTGACTCCGACATGACCTACAGCATGAACGCATCCACCTGGGATGGTCCGCATTCCCGGATGTACCGACGGGACTGCAGCGGTCTGGTGGACATGGCGTGGCATCTCGACGCCGACCCGAACACCCACGGACTGATGTCGAGCACCTACACCTACAGCATCAGCCGCAATCAACTGAAGCCGGGCGATCTGCTCGATGACGTCTCCGACTCGGAATCGGGCTACCCCTATCACGCAATCCTCTTCGGCGGATGGGAGAACAGCCAGAAGTCCTCGTTCTGGTATTACAGCTTCGGCGATACGCCCATGGCGCTGGTGAGGGGTGCATCCTTCAGCGACTCGACCCTGTCCGGGCATCCCACCTCCGAGTACCAGGCCCGGCGTTACCGCAAGATCGTCGACAACCCGACGCAGGCACCGGATCTGCTCCGCAAGCTGTCGGTCGGGGCGAATGCGGACGGGCGGTTGCAGGCATTCCAGGTCCGCAGTGGTGGCACGGTGAACAGCACCTGGCAGACCTCGGCCAATGGCGTCTTCGGCCCCTGGGCCAACCTCGGTGGGACTCAGCTGCGGAACATCACCACCAACCGCACCAAGGACGGCCGCATGGAACTGTTCGCGATCGGCGGCGACAGTAAACTCTACCACAAGTGGCAGACGACCCCGAACGGTCCCTTCTCCGACTGGACCAGCCTCGGCGGCGACGACCTCACCACCGACCTCACCATCGCCACAAATGCCGACGGACGCCTGCAAGCCTTCGTCGTCGGCGGCAACGGCGCCCTCTACAGCATCTGGCAGACCACCGCCAGCGGCCCCTGGTCGGCCTGGGCCAACCTCGGCGGCACCGACCTACACGCCGTCACCGCCACCACCAAAACCGACGGCCGCATCGAACTCTTCGCCATCGGCGGCGACAGCAAGCTCTACCACAAGTGGCAGAGCACTGCGAACGGTCCCTTCTCCGAATGGACCAGTCTCGGCGGCAACGACCTGACCAACGACCTGACGGTCGCCACCAACGCCGACGGACGCCTCCAGGTCTTCGCCATCGGCGGCAACGGCGCCCTCTACAGCACCTGGCAGACCACCACCAGCGGCCCCTGGTCGGCCTGGGCCAACGTCGGCGGCACCGACCTGAGCGCCGTCAGCGCCAGCAAGACGAAGGACGGGCGGATCGAAGTGTTCGCGATCGGCGGCGACAGCAAGCTCTACCACAAGTGGCAGAGCACTGCGAACGGCCCGTTCACGGACTGGGCCGGCCATGGTGGCAACGACCTCACCACCGATCTCGCGGTCGCCAGTAACGCGGACGGACGCCTACAGGTGTTCGTCGTCGGCGGCAACGGCAGCCTCTACACCATCACCCAGCAGGCCTCCGGCACCTGGAGCGCGTGGGCGAATCTCGGCTGAGGTAGGTCGCCCCGGGGTGCCCGGCCGGGCCCCCCGGGGCGACAGCGCGACCGGATCGACCGCCCGCCCCTGGACGGGCGGTCGCCGGCGCTGCGGGCAGTTTCAAGCAACGGTGGCGAGCATCGCGAGGGGCTGTGCCGGACCTGGGCCGAGCACCTGAGCGCACGCCGTCCTAGCTAGCAACCAAGCGGGTGTGCCAGGTCACCGCCGCCGGGTCGGTGAGCGAGGCGACCTGGTCGATCACCACCCGCAGTCGGGCGGTGTCGTCCGGGGCCGCCCGCCACAGCGGGGCGAAGATCGGATCGAGCCCGTCCGGGGCGCGCCGAAGCAGCGCGGCCACCACCTCGGCAAGCATCGTCCGCTGTCGTTCGTAGCGGCCCCGAAAACCGGAACGGCGCATCACGTACCGCAGGGCGATGCCCTTGAGCAGCGCGCACTGCGCCCGGACCAGCCTCGGCACCACCAGATCGGCGTCGTAGCGGCGGTGCGGGCCGGGACCGGAGCGCTCCTCGGTGGCGGCCACCGCCGCTGAGACGAACCGGCCGGTCACTCCGCTGGTGGTGGCCTTCAGCGCCACCTGGGCGCGGTGGCTGCCGTCGTACCCGGCGAGCGGGGCGAGCAGCGGGTCGGCCAGCAACTCCACCAGCACCTCGGCCAGGTCGGCCGCGGACTCGCCGGAGTAGGCGGCGGCCACGTCGGCGCAGAGCGCGGCCCGCTCGTCGGCGTCCGCGAGCAGCGGACCCAGCGTGACGTACCCGCCGTGGATGCCGTCCTCCACGTCGTGCACCGAGTACGCGACGTCGTCGGCCCAGTCCATCACCTGCGCCTCCAGGCAGCGCCGGTCGCCGGGCGCACCGCCCCGGATCCAGCCGAAGACCGGCGCGTCGTCCGCGTACACCCCGAACTTGCGCTGCCCGGGGCGACGCGGCCAGGGATACTTGCCGATCGCGTCGAGCGACGCCCGGGTCAGGTTGAGGCCGGCGGGCGAGCCGTCCGGGGCGAGCACCTTCGCCTCCAGCCGGGTCAGCACCCGCAACGTCTGCGCGTTGCCCTCGAAGCCACCGCAGGGTGTGGCCAGCAGGTCCAGAGCGGACTCGCCGTTGTGCCCGAACGGCGGATGCCCGAGGTCGTGGGCAAGCCCGGCAACGTCGACCACGTCCGGGTCGCAGCCCAACCGGGCACCCATCTCCCGGGCGATCTGCGCCACCTCCAGCGAGTGCGTCAGCCGCGTACGCAGGAAGTCGTCGGTGCCGGCGGTGTGCACCTGGGTCTTGGTGGCCAGTCGCCGGAACGCCGCGGAGTGCAGCACCCGGGCACGGTCGCGCTCGTACGGTGAGCGGCGGTGCCCGGTGTCCTTGGGCGCCTCGCGCACCAACCGCGCGTCCGGCTCACCTTTCACGCAGCCGCCGATGTTCGCGACTGCGGGGCTCGCAAAACCGGCTCACTCCTCGCGCTCACGCAGGACGCAGAACTCGTTGCCCTCCGGGTCGGCGAGCACCGTCCACTCGACGTCGCCCTGGCCGATGTCGACGTGCCGGGCACCCATGTCGACGAGCCGCTCGACCTCGGCCTCCCGGTTGGCGGGGCGCAGGTCGAGGTGCAGCCGGTTCTTGCGGTCCTTGCCCTCGGTCACCGGCACGAAGACCAGGCCGGGGAGGCGGTCCGCGGACTGGCGGATCTCCACCTCGTCGGGAGTGTCCCTGATGACCTGGTAGCCGAGCGCCTCGGCCCACCAGCGGGCCAGCCGGCCCGGATCGCGGGCGTCGACGGTCAGGTTCTCCCAGACGCTTGTCATTCAGTCACCTTTCCCGTTCGACGGCGTACGCAATCAGCCGTTTGCGAGCGAGCCAAGATTATGCCCGTCACGACTGCGCGACGTGCCCCCGACGCGTCGACGAATCGTCCACAACCGCCGATCGGCCCGGAGTTGTGGACCGATCGCCCCGGGTTACAGGCTCGCGGGCGCAGGTGGCCAACGGTAGCGTTCCCAGCGCGGAACGTGACGAGCCGACCGACACGCAGATCCCGACCGGTAAGGGAGCAGCTCGTGGACGCAGACACGGTGGTGGGTACGGAGCTACGCGGGCTGCGTCGACGCCGGCCCGACGTCGCCGGGTCGGTGCTGGCCGGCACCGACGGGTTGCTCATCTCCAGCGATCTGCCCAACACCGACGCCACCCATCTCGCCGCGCTGGCCGCCGCCAGTTTCGGACTCGGTCACCGGGTGGCCGACACCGTCCGGCGGGGCGAGTTCCGGGAGTCGGTGGTCTGCACGACGGCTGGCTGCGTGGTGACCTACCCGGCGGGGCGCACCGCCCTGCTGACCCTGGTCACCGCGTCGGCGGTAGAGGATCTGGAGACGCTGCACCAGGAGGCTCGGGCGGTGGCCCGGCGGACCGGATCGGTGTTGGACACGCGCGTCGGCGGTGGCGGCGCCACCGCCGTTCCGAATGGGCACGCGCCGCTCGCCGTGCGTACCCCGATGGCGACCCTGCCCACCCAGTTGCGCCGCTCGTCCCGGCCGACCTGGCGGCGCCCACCGATCTGATCGTCGGGGCCGGCGGCGGACCGGGTGACCTGGTCCGCCGCCGGCCCGCGTCAACGACTGTCCGAGCCGCCGGTCTCCACCACGGCCCGACCGGCCTCCAGCCGGGCCACCGGCACCCGAAACGGCGAGCAGGACACGTAGTCCAGGCCGACCTCGTGGAAGAAGTGCACCGAATCCGGGTCGCCGCCGTGCTCGCCGCACACCCCGAGCTTCAGTCCGGGGCGGGCGGCCCGCCCCTCCTCGGCGGCGATCCGCACCAGCCGGCCGACGCCGTCGCGGTCGATCGACTCGAACGGCGAGATGCCGAAGATGCCCAACTCCAGGTAGCGCCAGAAGAACGCGCCCTCGACGTCGTCCCGGGAGAAACCCCAGCCCATCTGGGTCAGGTCGTTGGTGCCGAAGGAGAAGAACTGCGCCGCCTCGGCAATCTGCCCGGCGGTCAGCGCCGCCCGGGGCACCTCGATCATCGTGCCGATCAGCACCTCGACCCCGCTGTCCCCGACCACCTCGGCGATGATCTTCTCGGCCTCGGCGCGGACCGTCTCCAACTCCTGCACGGCCCCGACCAGCGGCACCATGATCTCCGGCTTCGCGGTACCGCCGCCACGGGCACAGCTCACGGCCGCCTCGGCGATGGCCCGGACCTGCATCGCGAACAGACCGGGGATGACCAGGCCGAGACGGACGCCGCGCAGCCCGAGCATCGGGTTCTCCTCGTGCATCCGCCGAACGGCGGCGAGCAACGCCTCTTCCTTGGCGACGTCCTCGCCACGCTCCTGGGCGACCGCCACGTCGACCGCGAGCTGCTCCAACGGCGGCAGGAACTCGTGCAGCGGCGGATCGATGAGCCGGACGGTGACCGGCAGGCCATCCATCTCCCGGAAGATCTCCTCGAAGTCGGCCCGCTGCAACGGCAGCAGCGCCGCCAGCGCCGCTTCCCGCTCACCCGCGGCCCGAGCCAGGATCAGCCGCTCGACCAGCTCCCGCCGGTCGCCGAGGAACATGTGCTCGGTGCGACACAACCCGATGCCCTCGGCGCCGAAGCGCCGGGCCCGCGCCGCGTCCGCACCGGTGTCGGCGTTCGTGCGGACCGCCAGCCGCCGCTTGCCGTCGGCGTGCGTCATGATCCGGTGTACGGCCCGGACCAGCGCGTTGTCGATGTGCTCGGGGTCGAGGCTGCCCTCGAAGTACTGCACCACCTCCGACGGCATGACCGGCACCTCGCCGAGGTAGACCTTGCCGGTGGTGCCGTCGATGGAGACGACGTCGCCCTCGCCAACGGTCTGCCCGGCCACCGTGAACCGCTTCGCCGGCACGTTCACCTCGATCTCGTCGGCACCGGAGACACAGGTCTTGCCCATGCCCCGGGCCACCACCGCGGCGTGGCTGGTCTTGCCGCCACGAGAGGTGAGGATGCCCTTCGCGGCGATCATGCCGTTCAGGTCGTCCGGGTTGGTCTCCCGGCGGACCAGGATCACCGACTTGCCCTCGGCAGCCAGCTCGACGGCTCGTGCGGAGGTGAAGACCACAGTGCCGGACGCCGCTCCGGGCGAGGCGCCGATGCCCGTGGCGACCGGCTGGAACTCGTGGTCGAGTTGGAAGCGCGGGAACATCAGCTGGGCCAACTGCGCGCCGTTGACCCGGTGCAGTGCCTCGTCCTCATCGATCAGGCCCTCGTCGACGAGTTGCCCGGCGATGACGAACGCGGCGGCGGCGGTGCGCTTACCGACCCGGGTCTGCAACATCCACAGCTTGCCGCGTTCGATGGTGAACTCGATGTCGCACAGGTCCCGGTAGTGCTCCTCCAACCGGGCCATGATGCCCAGCAGCTCGTCGTAGGAGGCCCCGTCGAGCTGGGCCAACTCCTGCAGGGGCACGGTGTTGCGGATGCCGGCCACCACGTCCTCGCCCTGGGCGTTGGCCAGGTAGTCGCCGTAGATGCCCTGCGCGCCACTGGCCGGGTCACGGGTGAACGCGACACCGGTGCCGGAATCGGGACCCAGGTTGCCGAACACCATGGTCACCACGTTGACCGCGGTGCCGAGGTCGGCCGGGATGCGCTCCTGGCGGCGGTAGAGCACCGCGCGCTCGGCGTTCCACGACTCGAAGACCGCCCGGATCGCGAGGTCGAGCTGCTCACGCGGCTGCTGCGGGAACTCCCGACCGGTGTGCTTCACAAAGATCTTCTTGTACGCGTCGACCAGCCCGCGCAGGTCGTCCGCGTCCAGGTCGAGGTCGTTGTGCGTACCCTTGGCGCTCTTGACCTGGTCGAGCGCGTGCTCGAACTCCTCGCCCGGCACCTCGCAGACGGTCTTGCCGAACATCTGGATCAGGCGGCGGTAGGAGTCCCAGGCGAACCTGTCCGCGCCGCCGGAGGCGGCCTGATCGCCGGTGCCGCCGGCCTGCGCGGAGAGCCCGACCACGCTCTGGTCGTTGAGGCCGACGTTGAGGACGGTCTCCATCATGCCGGGCATGGAGAACTTGGCGCCGGAGCGGACGGACACCAGCAGCGGATCCTGCGGGTCGCCGAGGCGCTTGCCCATGGCGCGCTCCAGCGATTCGAGGTGCGCCTCGATCTGAGCGGCGAGCCCGTCCGGCTCCTGTCCCGTCGCGAGGTACGCCTGGCAGGCCTCGGTGGTGATGGTGAAGCCGGGGGGGACGGGCAGGCCGAGGTTTGTCATCTCGGCGAGGTTCGCCCCCTTGCCGCCGAGCAGGTCCTTGAGGTCCTTGTTGCCTTCGGAGAAGTCGTAGACGTACTTGTGATCGACGGTTCCTTGCGCTGCCACCAAAGCCTCCACACACGCGCCGGATGGACACTTAACGAAGGTTCAGTTTTTTCCTGCCCCGGGACGGACCGCCGGCAATCCCGGGGTCGACGCCGATCGGTGGGCGAAGGTTAAGCGACCATCGGGCGACCTGGGACCGTTCGGTGACAATTGGCACAGCCATCACGACTATCCGTGTTCGTACCGGTTTTTGGGAACGCTTCCATGCGCACCATCACGCATCCCGGCCGAGCGTCGTACGCTTGACGACACGCCAGCCGGTGAACCTCACTTTTGCCATAACCGACGCGAATACACCCCCCGGAGTCGCCGCCGTGTCGACCACCCCCTCCCCCGGCCCCACCGCCGCCCCCGCCACCGGCGAGGTGCCGCTGCCGACGCGGGAACCGGACCCGGCCACGCTGGCCCAGGCCGCCGAACGGGCGGCGGGCGACCTGCTCACCCCGTCGGCCCCGCAGCGGCTGGCCGACGTCGTCCCCGCCCCCGCGCAGGTCCAGCCGGACCCGACCGAGGACTGGGTGCTCCCGGCCGAAGCGGTCATCGTGGCCAGCGCCGACCCCGCCGCGCTGGCCATCGCCACGCAACTCGCCGAGCTGCTCCGGCCAGCCACCGGCTACCCGCTGCCGGTCGTCCACGCCGCCTCCCGTCCACTGCCGGCCAGCGACGCCGCCACGCCTGCGCCGCCGGCTTCCGACGCCGCCGCGCCGGATCGGGTCGACGGCATCGCGCTGGTGCTGGACGCGTCCGTCGATCTCGGCGCGGAGGGCTACCGGCTCGACATCGCCCGCGACGGGGTACGCCTCACCGCCGGCACTGCCACCGGCCTGTTCTACGGCGTGCAGACCCTGCGCCACCTGCTGCCACCGACCATCGAGAGCCCGACCCCGGTCACCGCACGGTGGGCGCTGCCCGGCGGGACCATCACCGACAGTCCCCGCTTCCCGTACCGGGGCGCGATGCTCGACGTCGCACGGCACTTCTTCACCGTCGAGGACGTCCTGCGCGTGGTGGACCACCTGGCCCGCTACAAGCTCAACCACCTGCATCTGCACCTCACCGACGACCAGGGTTGGCGGATCGCCGTCGACTCCTGGCCGAGGTTGACCTCCGTGGGCGGGACGACCGAGGTCGGCGGCGGCCCCGGGGGCCACTACACGAAGGCGGACTACCGGCGGATCGTCTCCTACGCCGCCGCCCGCCACATCACCGTCGTTCCGGAGATCGACCTCCCCGGGCACACCAACTCGGCGCTTGTCGCGTACCCGGAGCTGGCACCAGACAAGATCGCGCCGCCGCCGTACACCGGCACCGAGGTCGGTTTCAGCTACGTCGACCCGGCCGACGAACGGACGTACGACTTCGTCGCCGACGTGCTGGGCGAGGTGGCCGCACTCACCCCCGGGCCGTTGCTGCACATCGGCGGCGACGAGGCGTTCAAGGTCAAGGGCGAGGTCTACACCGGTTTCGTCGAGCGGGTCCAGCGCATCGTGGCCGACCTCGGCAAGACGGTCGTCGGCTGGCACCAGCTCGCACCGGCCGCCCACCTCGACGGGCGGGTGCTGCAGTGGTGGGGCACGAACGCCGACGACCCCACCACGGCCGACGCGGTCCGTCGGGGCGCCCGACTCATCGTCTCCCCCGGCAACCACGCCTACCTGGACATGAAGTACGCCCCGGACACCCCGATCGGGCACGACTGGGCCGGGCTGATCGACGTGCGCAAGGCATACGACTGGGATCCGGGCACACACGTCGCCGACGTGCCCGCCACCGCCGTTCTCGGGGTGGAAGCCCCGCTCTGGACCGAGTCGGTCACCTCGCTGGCCGACATCGAGTTTCTGCTCCTGCCCCGACTCCCCGCCATCGCCGAGCTGGGTTGGTCACCCCGGGCCACCCACGACTGGGCCGACTTCCGTGACCGGCTGGCCGGTCAGGGTGCGCGCTGGGCGGCCGCCGGGATCACCTTCCACCGCGCACCCGAGGTCCCCTGGCCGAGCACCCCGGCCATCCCCACTCAGCGCACCGTGCCAGAGACCGACCCCGCCACATCCTGATCCTCGGCTCACGGAATCCCCGACGCGCCCGACCCGATCCGGGCTGACCATCCCCGCTGCCCGATACCGGCCGTCGCGCCTTGCCCAATACCGGCGTCGCGCCTCAACCCACACCCACCGTCGCGCCCAGCATGATCGTGCTCGATCCTGGATGTAGTGGTCTCCGTGAGCCACTCGACTTTCGTGATGTCGGGCCGTCCCCGACACTTGGATACCGCGATTTCTGTGAACCCGAGTCGATCACGCCGCCTCGTCCGCCGTGTCCGTTCGCCGGTCGCGACGATTGTCTGGTTTCGTCGTGAGTGTCGGTCGCCGGGGCTACCTCCGGGGCGGAATCGGTGGCCGGCCCGGGTCGTTATACCTGGCAGCCCCCCGAGGTGGCCGGCCACCGAGACCATCGAGTCCCAGTGCGCCGGGCCGGCCCCCGCAACAGTCAGGCCCACCGCAGCAGTCAGGGTCGCGGGGCGCGGCCCCGGCCGGGAACATCCGGCGGGCCGCCCCGGTTACATCCCCCGCACGGCCGAGCACCACCACCGGCCAACCCCCGGGCAGGCCGCATGCGCCACCCCCGTGGGAGGCGGAATGACCCGCCACCACCAGCCGTCACACCCTGTCCCGACGCCGACCCCTGCGGGTCGCCGGGCAGAACCCCCACGAACTTCTCCCACACCACCACCCACCCCCCGGGTGTGGTGCGGGCACCCCCGATGCAGAGGAGCACGCCATCATGCGTACCGATCTGATCCGTAAGACCGCCCTGACCGCCGCCGGCCTCGCCTTCACCGGAGGCGCC
>NZ_JBIAKV010000013.1:0-41644 GCF_042872705.1 Micromonospora sp. NPDC005203
CCGTCCCACCGCACCACCGCGCCCCACCGCACCACCGCGCCCCACCGCACCACCGCGCCCCACCGCACCCCCCCGCCCCCCCCCCCCCCCCCCCGCCCCCGCGCCCCCCCCCCCCCCCCCCCCCCCCCCCCCCCCACCCCGGTGTCACGTTGTCGGCGACGCCCGCCCAGAGGACACGATGCGTCAGGCCGGGGCGGCCGGGCAGCTCGCGCCGACCGGTGGCAGGACTCGATCGATGAGGTACCTGTCGACGTTCCCGCGGGTGCACTCCGTGCGTGGGTAGCTGGCGTGACCCGACCCCTCGTAGGTGAGGAGGCGGCCATGCGTGCCGAGTTGGCGCGCCACCCGCTGCGCCCCGTCGTACGGGGTGGCTGGATCGTGGCGACCGTTGAGCAGCAGCACCGGGGTGCTCGTCCGTACCCGCAGCTGATGTTGCGGGTTGACCGCCGTCCACCCCAGGCAGATCGCGGCGAAGCGGACGGCCAGCGGGGAGGCCCGCAGGTGCGGCGCCGCGTCGCGGGACACCTTCAGATACCGGTTCCACTCGGCGAAGTCGTCGACCGGCAGCGACCAGTCCTGGCAGAACGCGGGTAGGGCGTACTCGGTCAGGTCCTTCCCGCTGTCGACCGGGACCATCGGGGACGCGAGTGAGGCGGGCTCGCCCCGCTCCACGGCGAGAAGCATGGTGGCGAGGTCGGCCCAGGTCGCGTCGAAGAAGTTGACGAACGTCGCGAACCCCAGCTCGAACCAGGTGAGCGTCTCGCCGGTACCCGCCTCGACGAGCGTGCCGGCGTCGGCACGGCGCAGCAGGCTGTCGTACAGCGCCGGTACGTCGCGTCCGTGCAGCGCACAGCTCGGGGTCCGCTCGCACCAGCTCACGAACTCGTGGAACAGGGCCTCGTTACTGGCTGCCCCGCTGCGGAAGTAGCCCCGGACCCCCTGGCTGTGGTCCATCACGCTGTCCATGGCCAGTGCGCGGACGCGGTCGGGAAACAGCTCGGCGTAGGCCTGCCCGATCAGGGTGCCGTAGGACCACTCGTAGAAGCTGAGCTGCCGCTCGCCGAGTGCCGCCCGGATCGCGTCCGTGTCACGCGCGACGCTCACACTGTCGAGGTGGTCGAACAGGGGGCCACTCTGCGCGCGGCAGTCCTCGCGCAACTGGCGGTTGTAGGTGCGGAGTCGCTCGAACTCCGCCGCGGTGGTGGGTGTCAGGGAGGGGTGTTGGGCCAGCAACGCTGATGAGCAGCGCACCGGTGCGCTGCGCACCGTACCCCGGGGGTCGAAGCCGACGATGTCGAAGCGGCGCAGCACGTCCGGTCCGAGCTGGCTGGTCGCCGTCAGCGCCACGTCCACCCCGGACAGACCGGGACCACCGGGGTTGAAGACCAGGGCGCCGATGCGGGTGGCCGGGTCGGCGGCGGGGCGGCGGGCCAGGGCCAGCTCGAAGGTCTCCCCTCGCGGCCGAGCCCAGTCGACAGGCAGGCGCAGGGTGCCGCACCGCGTACCGGGATCGTCGGCCGGGTCCGCGCACGCCCGCCACTCGATGCGGCCGTTCCATCCGCCGGTGGTGTTTCCAACGGAACCGGTGGCCGGGCCGCTGCCGGCGGACGACGTCGGCGGAGTGACCGCGAGCGCCGGTGGGGCGTTCAGTGACAGGGCGACGAGGACCGCGACGGCGGCCGGAAGGTAACGGGCGAGCGACGGGCGTCGGCGGTCGAGCCCGCCGGCCCGCCGGAGAGTGGGTCTCTTCATGGTCAGCATGCGCCCAGCCTGCCGACGGCCGGTCCATGCCGGATCCATGCCGGTCCGGATGCGGCCCGCCGGGAACGCTCAGCGCGTGGTCGCCAACCGCTCGGACAGCTCACCGGCCAGCGGATGACCGATCCGGTCGAAGATCGCCAACGCCTGTCCCCAGAGGTCCTTCGACGTGTCGTGCTCGCCCACCGCGCGGTGGCTGTCCCCGAGCCGGACGAGTGTCTCGGCCCGTCCGCACTGGTCCTGAGCGTCGGAATACAGCGCGAGGGCGCGTCGATAGCAGTCCACCGCGGTCGGGTGCGCCCCGAGACCCTGATGGGCGAAGCCGAGACTGTCCCAGGTCTGGGCCTCGCCCACCCGGTTGTGGACCTCGGCATGGAGTGCCAGTGCCTGCTCACAGTAGGCGATGGCCCGGACGTGCTCGTCCAGGCGGGCGTGACCCCACCCGATCGCGTTGAGCGCGTCCGCCGCGCCGCGCGCGTCGTCGCTGCCGCGGAACAGTGCCAGCGCCGCCTCGGCGTGCGGCAGCGCTTCGCGCGGGTTGCCCTCGATGTCGTACACCCAGGCGAGATGCAGGTGGATGCTCGCCTGCCCCGGCCGGTCACCGATCGTCTCGTACCGCGCCATCGAGCTGCGCAGGTGGCGGCGGGCGGCACCGTACCGGCGGAGCTGGAGGTCTGCCAGCGCGAGGTCCCGATGGGCCACCGCCTCGGCCCCCGGCTCACCGCGGCGTTGGGCGACGGCGACCGCGACCGCCTGTACGGCGCTCAGGTCGTGCCACCGCGACATCCGGCTGAGCAGGGGGGTCAGGGCCTGGGCGAGCTGCCCGGCGTGGGCGTCGAAGCGGTGGGCGACGGCTTCGTCGACGGCGGCCAACAGCACCTCCTGCTCGACGGTGAACCAGGCCAGCGCCGACCGGTGGTCGGCGAACGTCGGCGGTGACGCGTCGGTGGGCGGGGGCAGCGGATCGGTCGGCTGGTGGCCGGCGTCGACAAGACCCGCCGCGGCCCGGACGGTCCGCAGATAGTGGTCGAACACGCGCTCGCGGGCGGCTCTCCGGGCGGCCGCGGAGTCGTGGGTGTCCGTCAGCTCCTCCCCGTAGGCCCGGAGCAGGTCGTGACAACGGAAGCGGCTGGGGGACTGCTCGGTCAGCAGGTTCGCCCGGGTCAACTCGTCGAGCGCCGGCCGGATCTGGTGCGGCGGTGCCCCGGCGAGACTGGCCGCCGCCGCCGCGCCGAGGTCGGCCGTCGGGTGCAGGCTGATCTGCCGGAACAGTCGGGCCGCGTCCGGACTGAGCAGACGGTACGACCAGGAGAGCACCGTCCGCAGGTCGGTGGCGGCGTCGTCGGTGGCCAGGGCCGCGAGCCCGCCCCGGGGCACGGCCAGATCGTCCGCGATGGCCTGGAGGGGGAACGCGGGTCGGGCGGCGGCCCGCGCCGCCACGATGGACAACGCGAGGGGCAACCGCGCGGTACGGCTGACCAGCTCGTCCACCGCGGCCGGCTGGGCGGCGGCCCGTGCACCGAGCCGGCGTACGAGCAACTGGCGTGCTTCGGCGGCGCTGGGCAGATCCAGTGCGACGGTGTGGGCGCCCTCGGCGGCGACCAGGCCCGGCAGCGTGTGGCGACTCGTCACGATCACGCCACAGCGGTGGGAGCCGGGAAGCAGCGGCCGGACCTGTTCGGCGTCGCGCGCGTTGTCGAGCAGCACGAGCAGCCGTCGGTCCGCGGTCAGGCTCCGGTACAGGGCGAACTGGGCCGCCGGTTCGGCGGGAATCTCCAGGGGTTTGACGCCCAGGGCGGGCAGCAGCGATCGCACGACGACGGCGGACGGTGCCGCCTCCCGTGTCGCCGTGCCGAAACCGCCCAGGTCGACGTGGAGCTGCCCGTCCGGATAGTGGTGCAGGCTGTCGTGTGCCCAGCGCAACGCCAGCCAGGTCTTTCCGACGCCGCCGGTGCCGGTGACGACGACGGTGCCGGCCGGTTCGGTGTCGTCGAGCAGCAGCGTCGTGAGTTGGGCCAGCTCGCTGGTCCGGCCGGTGAACAACGTCGGTGGGGCGGGCAACTGCCGGGGAACCATCCGTGCTGGCTGCCCCTCCGACGGCCGTGCTCTGGATGTCGACACCTCCCGGTCGGCCCGCAGGATGCTGGTGTGCAGCCGTTGCAGCTCGGCGCCGGGCTCGACCCCCACCTCCTCGGCCAGGACCCGACGCACCTGCCGGTACGTCGCCAGCGCGTCCGCCCGCCGTCCGGCCCGGGCCAGCGCCACCATGAGCTGCCCCCAGGGGCGCTCGCGCAGCGGATCCTCGTCGATCCGGGTCCGGAGCGGCTCGATCAGCTCGTTGTGCCGCCCGGCGCGGAGATGGAGGTCCGCGACCTCCTCCAGCAGACTCGACCGCTGCTCCTGGAACCTGGTCCGGACGGAGAGCAACACGCCCGCGCCGGGCAGGCCCGCGAACGGCTCGCCCCGCCACAGCGCCAGCGCCGCCTCGAACGCCCGCAGGGCATCCGCGTAGCGGTCCTGTCGCAACGCGTGATAGCCGCGCTGGGCCAGGTCGTCGAAGGCCACACTGTCCAGCGTCTGCCCATCGAGGACGAGACGATAACCGGTGGCTCCGGCGAGGATGGTGGGCTCCGGCGCGCCGGGGGACCGCAGCGCCCGGCGTAGCGCCCAGACGTAGGTCTTCACGTTGCCTGCTGCCGTCTTCGGCGGGCGTCCCTGCCACAGCTCGTCGACGAGCTGGTCGATGGACCACGCGCTGCCCGGCTGTGACAGCAGGACGGCCAGCAGGCGCACCTGCATCGGCGTGCCGAGCGTCAGCAACTCCCCGGCGGAGGAGCGAACCTCGACCGGCCCGAGCAGGTGGTACCGCATGGCTGACCTCCCCCGTGACCGCGGGCCATCACCCCACCGTACGGCCTGACGGCGGTCCATCGCCGGGCACCTCGATCGCGGCGATCCGGGCTGGCTCGCGGGTGGATTGTCCCCGGGGTGCGGCCCGCGGCTGGCGAGGTCGATGCGGTGCAGCAGATCGACACGTCGCTGCCCCAACGGAGGTGAAGCTCCTCATGTGCGGAGCAGTGGCGTGCTTAGCTGCATGGGTGATCACTCCCGTTTCCCTCGGCACGTGGCCGACACCGTTGGAGCCCGCGCCCCGGCTCGCGGCGCGGCTGGGGCTGGCCGAGCTCTGGTTCAAGCGCGACGACCTCAACGGCCTCGGCGGCGGCGGCAACAAGATCCGCAAGTTGGAGTACACCTGTGCCCAGGCGATCGCCGCCGGTGCCACCACGGTCATCACCTCGGGTGCGCCGCAGAGCAACCACGCCCGGCTCACCGCGGCCGCCGCCGCGCGGCTCGGTCTCGCCTGCGTGCTGGTGCTCGCCGGCCCGCCCGTGGCGAAGCGGCGTGGCAACCTGCTCCTCGACGGGCTTGCCGGCGCGGAGGTCGTCTGGGGCGGGGACGGCCCGCTCGCCGAGGTAATGGCGGCCGAGGCGGAGAGGCGATCCGCCTGGGTGATCCCGTTCGGCGGCACCTCGCCCGCGTCGGTACAGGGTTACGTGAACGGCGGCCGGGAGTTGCGGGCGCAGGTGCCGGACGTCGACGGGACCGACGTCGTGGTGGCGCTCGGCTCCGGTGGCACGATGGCCGGGCTGGTGCGGGAGTTGGGTGCCGCGCGGGTGATCGGCGTGGATGTCGGTGCCCTGCCGGACCCTCGTACGACAGTCGCCGGGCTGCTCGACGGCGAGGTCGAGCCGGACACGCTGCGGATCGACGGCTCCCAGGTGGGCACCGGGTACCGCACGCTGACCGACGGCGCCCGGACGGCGCTGGAGACGACCGCGCGCGAGGAGGGGATCTTCCTGGACCCGACGTACACCGGCCGGGCGATGGCGGGGCTGCTGGCCGGCAGCTTCCCGCACGGCGACAAGGTCGTCTTCCTGCACACCGGGGGACTGCCGGGACTCTTCGGTCACCCCGACCTGTAGGGCGCCGACTGGCGGAAGCCCCGCGCGGTGCCCTTCGGCCAGACCGCACCGAAGGGCACCGCTCGCCGGTCAGGCGTTGGCGAAGTGCGCGCGGTGGTCGTGGGCGAACTCGGCGAAGGTCCGCGGCTGCCGGCCGACGATCCGGGCGACGTGGTCGTTGGTGAAGTCGCCCCACCCGGAGCCGTAGGCGACCCGGTACTCGGTGAGAACCTCGGCCGACCACGTGTCGAGGCCCGCCTGGAGCAGACTGTCGCGCGTCTGTTCCGGGTTCTGCGGTACGTACGTGACGGGCTGTCCGAGGGTACGAGCGATGTCCTCGGCGGCCTGGTCCAGGGTGATGCTCTGCGGCCCGGTCGGCGTGTAGATCATGCCCTCGTGTCGCTGCGGGGCGGCGAGGATCGCTGCCCCCGCGGCGGCGATGTCCCGGGTGTCGATCATCCCGACCGGCGCGTCGCCGAAGAGCCCGTAGAGGTGCTCGCCGGCCTTGGCGCCGAGCAAATTCTGCATGAAGTAGCTCGGTCGCAGGATCGTCCAGGGGATCCCGGAGTCCTGCACCTCGGCGTCGGAGAGCGCGTGCAGTCGACCGTTGCGGGTGGGCGCATCGTGTGCGGCACCGATCGCGGAGAGTCGGACGATGTGCCGCACGCCGGCCTGGCGGGCGGCCCACACCGCGTTCATGCTCTGGCTCGGGGCCAAGGGACCCATCGGCGTCAGCAGCCACAGCGTCGTGACGCCCTCGAACGCCGGGGTCAGCGTGGTGGGGCGGTCCAGGTCGCCGACGACGTACTCGACACCGTCGAGGCGGGGTGCGCGCGAGACGTCCCGGACGAGGGCGCGTACCGGCTGGCTGCCGGCGAGTTCGCGCAGCACCTCCCTCGACACGGTGCCGTTTGCCCCGGTTAGCAGAATGGTCATGGTCGTCCTCTCGGTGGGGGCGAAACCGTGGTCGGGCCATCGGTCGCCGCCAGCGACGATATAGTCCAAAACATGTACCGTCCAATGATTGGACTACTTTATGAAACGCAGCACACTGAAGGAGCAGGACCCCGACCTCGGGATCCTGGCCGTGCAGCTCTCCGCACGGGTGCAGCGGGAGATCTTCCGACACTCGGCGGAGCACGGGTTCGACGACGTCCGCCCCCGCCACGGCGCGGTCCTCGCGTACCTGGACGCCGAGGGCACCCGACCCGGCGAGCTGGCCCGGCTGGCCGGCCGCAACAAGCAGACGATGGGCGCGATCCTCGACGAATTGGAGCGGCTGGGCTACGTCCGGCGTGCGCCCGACCCGGCGGACCGCCGGGCAAAGCTGATCGTGCCGACGGACCGGGGTCGCCGGTTGATGGAGATCTCCGACGGTTTCGTGCACCTGATCGAGCAGAAACTCGCCGACATGCTCGGTCCCGACCGGTACCGGGACTTCCGAGACGCGCTGGGCCATGCCGTGGCGAACCTGCCGGCGACCGGCCACGACACCGAGGGCTGAGCCGGCGGGTGACGGCGCTCGCCGGCTCGACCAGACGCCGCCCGGCGTCGTCCAACTCACGTCGCACGGTTCCGACTGTGCCGTGCGGTTCGCTGCCGGGCTCACGTCGGTGATGCCCGGCTCGGCCCTGACGTACCTGGTCGTGAGCTAGGCCGACGCGTGAGACCTGGCCGATCGATGATCTTCCCGTCTGGCGGGCGACCTGCCACCGGATGGCCGGTGCGGTGGCCCCGACCGTCGTCGGGATTCCACGCAGTGGGCGCTCCCTTGTGGATACCCCACTAAAGCTGTAGGAATAGTGGGTCATCCTGACCGGGAGAGGCCATGACTGTTGTGACCGCAGCGCAGACCGTGGGCTCCGAGGACGGTGCCCCACCACCGGCGCGTCCCCCGCGCGTGGCCGATCGGGCCGGTTGGTGGCGACGCATCGCGCTCCGCGGCGTCTCCCTGGTGGTCCTGCTGGCGATCTGGCAGATCCTCGCGCTGCTCACCGACAACCCCACGTTCATCCCGGCGCCGAGCGCCGTGTGGGACCGCCTGGTGCAGACCTCGACCACGCACGACGGGGTGCGGGGTTACAGCGGTCACCTGCTGATCGAGCACCTCGGTGTGAGTCTGCGTCGCATCCTCATCGGTTCGGTGGTGGGTGTGGCAGCCGGGTTGGTGCTCGGCCTGGTGATGGGCACGGTCACCTGGGTGCGGGTCGCGACCGAGCCGGTCGTCACCTTCGTCCGCGCGCTGCCGCCGCTGGCGTACTTCAGCCTGTTCATCATCTGGTTCGGCATCGACGAAACCCCGAAGCTGTGGCTGCTGTCCATCGCCGCGCTGCCCCCGGTCGCGGTCGCCACCGCCTCCGCCGTCCGGGCCGCGCCCACCACCCTCGTCGAGGCCGCCCGTGCCCTGGGCGGCGGCCGCTGGGCGGTCACCCGTGACGTGGTGCTGCCCCACGCGCTTCCGGAGATCTTCACCGGCATCCGGCTGGCCGTGGGCATCGCCTACTCGTCGGTGGTCGCCGCCGAGACCATCAACGGCGTACCGGGCATCGGCGGGATGGTCCGCGACGCGCAACGCTACTCGCAGACCGACGTGGTGGTGCTCGGCCTGTTCGCCATCGGCCTGTCCGGCCTCCTCATCGACGCACTGCTGCGAACGGCTGAGGACCGGCTCGTTCCCTGGCGCGGTCGAAGCTGACCCGCGCCCTCCCCACCTCGCAGAACGGACGTCCCGTGCGCAGACCACGTGTCGCAACCCTCCTCGCGGCCACCCTGCTCCTGGCCGCCGCCGTCCCCCTCGCCGGGTGCGGCAACGGCGCCGCCAGCGGTGGCGGCGACCCCCAGCGCAAGAGCATCCGGCTCGCCTATCAGGCGTTCCCGAGTGGCGATCTGATCGTGAAGAACCAGCGACTGCTGGAGGCGGCGCTGCCTGACTACACGATCACCTGGACCAAGTTCGACTCCGGCGCGAGCATCAACACCGCGTTCGCGGCCGGCAGCGTGGACATCGCCGCGATCGGCTCCAGCCCGGTCGCGCGCGGTCTGTCGGCGCCCCTGAACCTGCCCTACCGGGTGGCCTTCGTCCTCGACGTCGCCGGCGACAACGAGGCGTTGGTGGCCCGCAACGGCGCCAACGTCGCCAGCATCACCGACCTGAGGGGCAAGAAGATCGGCACACCGTTCGCCTCGACCGCGCACTTCAGCCTGCTCGCCGCACTGGAGCGCGCCGGAGTCAAGGAGAGCGAGGTGACCCTCGTCGACCTGGAGCCGCAGGACATCCTCGCCGCCTGGACCCGCGGTGACCTCGACGCCGCGTACTCCTGGTTGCCCTCGCTCGACGACCTCAAGAAGTCCGGCAAGGTGCTCGTCACGAGCCGCGAACTGGCCGCCGCCGGCAAGCCAACCCTGGACCTCGGGGTGGTCTCCAGCGCGTTCGCCGACGCGCACCCCGAGGCCGTCGACGCGTGGCGCAGGGCGGAGGCGAAGGCCCTCGACCTCATCGCCAGCGACCCCACCGCCGCAGCCACCGCCGTGGGTCGGGAACTGAATCTGGACGCCGCCGCGGCCCAGCACCAGTTGAGTCAGGGCGTGTTCCTCAAGCCCGCCGACCTGTCCAGCCCCGAGTGGCTGGGCTCGCCCGAGAAGGTCGGCGCGCTCGCCGACAACCTGTACAACGCGGCGGTCTTCCTCAAGGCGCAGAAGAAAATCGACGCGATTCCGGACCGGTCGGTGTTCGAAGCGGCCATCTACACCAAGGGCCTGCCGAGTGTCCTCCAACCCTGACGCCGCAGTCGAGGTCCGCGACGTCACCCACACGTACGGGACCGGGTCGGCGGCGATCACCGCCCTCGGCCCGGTGGACCTCCGCGTGCCGCCGGGCGCCTTCCTGGTCCTCGTGGGCGCCTCCGGGTGCGGCAAGACCACGCTCCTGCGGCTGGTCGCCGGCTTCGAACGGCCGACGACCGGTACGGTGACCGCCGCCGGCCGGCCGCCGGTGCCGGGCCGAAACGCCGGTCTGGTCTTCCAGCAACCGCGGCTGCTGCCGTGGCAGACGGTCGGCGGCAACGTCGGTCTCGCGCTGCGCTACGCCGGTGTGCCACGCTCCGAGCGGTCGCCCCGGGTGACCGCGCTGCTGGACCGGGTCGGCCTGCCGCAGGTCGCGCACCGTCGCACCTGGCAGCTCTCCGGCGGCCAGCAGCAGCGGGTGGCCATCGCGCGGGCGCTGGCCGTGGACAACCCGTTGCTGCTGCTCGACGAGCCGTTCGCGGCCCTCGACGCGCTCACGCGGGAGCGGTTGCAGGAAGACCTGCGCCGGGTCAGTGCCGAAACCGGCCGTACGTGTGTGTTCGTCACGCACAGCGTGGACGAGGCCGTCTTCCTGGGCAGTCGGGTGATCGTCCTGACCCGCCGACCCGGCCGGGTGGCCCTCGACGTGGACGTCGACCTTCCGCGCAGTGGTGTCGAACCCGACCAGTTGCGCGGCTCACCCGAGTACGCGGCCCTGCGCGCCACCATCGGCCACGCCGTGCGTGCCGCAGCCGCCTGATCGAAAGGGCACAGCCGTGACCGACACCCTCGTGAACCTGACGCTGGAACCACTCGGGCCGCACTTCGGCGCCGAGGTGCGTGGCCTCGACCTGCACGGCGCGACGAATGGTGAACTCGCGGCGGTGCGCGCCGCACTCGTCGACCGCAAGGTGCTGTTCTTCGCCGATCAGCGCCTCGACGACGACGGTCAGGTCCGCCTCGGCCGCCGGCTCGGCGAGCTGACCGCCTCCCATCCCGTGGTCGGCGGGGTGGACGAGAGCCATCCCGAGGTGTACGCGCTGGACAGCGCCGACAACGGCTTCGCCGACGTGTGGCACACCGACGTCACATTCGTTGCCCGTCCACCCCTCGGCTCGATCCTGCGCGCGGTGACGCTGCCGCCCAGCGGCGGCGACACGACCTGGGCGGACAGCCAGCTCGCGTACGACTCGCTCGCCGAGCCGGTGCGCCGTCTGGTCGACACCTTGGTGGCCGTGCACGACGGCAACCGCGAGTTCGGCTACTACCTCGCCCAACGCCGTGGTGGGCGGGGCAGCGTGTGGGACGGCGAGGTCATCACCCGGCTGGATCCCGTGGAGCACCCGGTGGTGCGCGTTCATCCGGAGACCGGACGCCGGGGCATCTTCGTCAACCCCGGCTTCACCTCGCACATAGTCGGAGTGTCGGAGGCCGAGAGCCGGGCCATCCTGGACCTGCTCTACGCGCACCTCACCAAGCCGGAGCACCTGGTGCGACACCGGTGGCGCCCCGGCGACGTGGCGATGTGGGACAACCGCAGCACCGCCCACTACGCCAACCGTGACTACGGGGGCGCCCGGCGGGTCGTCCATCGCATCACCCTGCGCGGCGACCGCCCCCGGGGGCCGGCCGATCCCTGGCGCGGCCCGGCCCGGTGACCGCAGGCGCGGCAGTGTGGCCCGCGAGTGCGCCGCTCAGCGCAGCCCGCGTACGAGGTTGTCGACGAGGGTGCGGGCGAACTCCTCGGTCAGCGGCTGGTCGGGGACCAGGAGCCGGTGGTAGCAGGCGCCCCAGAGCTGGTCGACGACGGATTGCGGGTCGATGTCGGCGCGGAGCTGCCCGCGGGCCACGGCTCTGGTTAGGGTCTCCACGGCGAGCGCGCGGCGGGGGCCGGAGTAGCGCTCCCGGTAGGCGGCGGCCAGCTCCGGGTCGGTCTGCGCCTGGCCGATGAGTTGGCTGATGACCCGCCCGGCGGGGGTGTCCCGCACGAGGTGGACGAAGGCGACGAGCTGGTCGGTCAGGTCGGCGACGATGTCGGCGGTGTCGGGGAAGGCCAGCGTGGGAGCGACGACGGTGAAGTAGCCGTCCAGGGCGAGCGCCCCCCGGGACGGCCACCACTTGTAGATCGTCATGCGGCTGGCCCCCGCCTGGGCCGCGACCTTCTCGATGGTGAAGCCGGCCATGCCCTCGGTCAGCAGGAGAGCGCCGGCTGCCGTGAGGATCTCCGCGCGTACCTGATCGGCGGGGCGACGGCCGCGACCACGGCGCGGCGGGGTGTGGGCGTCCGGCGTGAGCTGGGCCACTGGTCCTCCCGGTTATATGGACAGCGTGTCTACTGGATGATTATATGGACACAGCGTACACAGCGGTGCCCGATCTCGGAACGCGCCGCGACGCCGATCGAAGGAGACGAGGACCATGACGGCTCTACCACGACGACGGCTGGGTGCCTCCGGACCGGAGGTTTCGATCATCGGGCTGGGCGCGATGGGCATGTCGGACCTGTACGGCCCGTCCGACGAGGCGGAGAGCGTGGCGACGCTGCACGCGGCCATCGACGCCGGCGTGAACCTGGTCGACACCGGGGACTTCTACGGCTCCGGCCACAACGAGATGCTGATCGGTCGGGTGCTGCGTGAGCGACGTCGGGACGAGGTCGTGCTCAGCGTGAAGTTCGGTGCGCGCCGCACACCGGACGGCGCGTTCCAGGCAGCACCGTACGACGTGTCGGCGGCGGCGGTGAAGGACCGGTTGGCGTACTCGCTACGCCGGTTGGGCACCGACCACATCGACATCTACCGGCCCTCCCGGCTGAACCCGCAGGTGCCGGTCGAGGAGACCGTGGGCGCGCTGCTGGAGATGCGGCAGGCCGGCTACATCCGGCACATCGGGCTCTCCGAGGTGGGCGCGGACACCATCCGCCGGGCGGCGGCCGTCGCGCCGATCAGCGACGTCCAGATCGAGTACTCGCTGCTGTCCCGTGGCCCCGAGGCCGCGATCCTGCCGGCCCTGCGCGAGCTGGGCATCGGCCTGACCGCCTACGGGGTGCTGTCCCGTGGTCTGCTGAGCGGGCACTGGTCGGCGAACCGCGAGCTGACCGGCACGGACTTCCGGGCAAACAGCCCTCGCTTCCAGGGCGAGCACCTGGCCGCCAACCTGCGGCTGGTGGACGCGCTGAGCCGGGTCGCGCAGCGGCTGGGGGCCACCACGAGCCAGGTGGCGATCGCCTGGGTGGCGGCGCAGGGCGAGCAGATCGTGCCGCTTGTCGGCGCGCGGCGGCGAGACCGGCTGACCGAGTCGCTGGCCGCGGCCGACCTGGTGTTGGACCGGGAGGCGCTGGACGAGATCGAGCGCGCCGTGCCGGCCGGTGCCGCCTCCGGTCAGCGGTACGCGGCCCCGATGATGGACCTGCTCGACAGCGAGAAGTGACGGCCACGTCAGGGAGTTGACCGCCAGACCCAGTTGCGACGCTCGTAGAGCGGCACCAGCCCGGCCCGGCGCAGATTGTTCAGCGACGGGTTCTGCGTACCGGGTGCGGGCTTCCCGGTCTCGGCGAAGAGCCACCGGCATCCGGCCTCGGCCGCGGCTCGGGCGCGAGCGGCGATCAACGCCGACTGCGCGCCGAGGCCGCGGTGAGCGGGTGCCGTCGCGGCGGCGTTGAGCGAGGCGGCCTCGTCGTGCAGGAACAGGTTGCCGCCCGCCACGAGCTCCGCGTCGTCCCACGCGGCATGGGGTCTCCAGGCCGGTTCGCCCACGGTCGCCCTCAGCACGTCGGTGAGCCCACCGGCCGGCATGCCGAGACCGGCGAGCAGCACGTTCGCCCAGCGCTCCGCCTCGGCCGTCGGCACCGGGCCGACGCGCAGGCGGGTCGGGGTCGCGGCGACGTCACCCGGCCGAGCGGCGAGCTTGACCCAGGTGCTCCCCGCTTCGAGCCCGCGCGCCGCGGCGATCTCGTCGAAGCCCGCGGGCAGCGCCGACGGCACAAGCTGGAGGACGGCCCGAGCGACGCCCTGCTCCCGGTAGAAGTCCAGGACGTCGTCCAGGGTTCGCGCGTCGAACGGCTCGGTGATGCCGAACCCGAGCGCCTTGCTCCAGTACCCACCGGAGGGGTCGTTGCGCATCGCGAGGGCGACACCGCCGCCGATGCGCGTGGTCGTGATCCCGAGATCGGTGTACGCGGGCTCAGGCGCCCGCGACTCGTAGGAGTACATGAATTCGCACTCCACGCCCTCGGCGAGCGGCATCAGGTCGGCTGGTTCGATCATCAGCTGATCATCGACTTGTGTCGGTCCCAGGCCCGCACGAGCTGCATCCGGTTGTGGATACCCAGCTTGTGGTAGATGGACCGGAGTTGGGTGTCCACCGTGTGGAAGGAGACGAAGAGGTGCCCGGCCGCCTCCTTCTTGGTGGCGCCGGCGGCGATCATCTCGGCCACCCGCTCCTCCGCGGGTGTGAGCGCCTCGATGCCCGTGCGCGGCGGCTCATCGATCGACGACCGACGGCGCGGGGTGGCCGCGAGTTCGGCGCACCGGCGCTCGGCGGTCGCCTGATCGCCGGGCGCGCCGATGCGGGCGTAGAGGGCCGCCGCCTCGTGCGCGGCATCCCACGCCTGTGCCGGCCGAAGTCGGGGGCTGTCGGCGAGGTCGAGCAACGCGTCGGCCAGAGCCGGCCACGCGGTGGTGGTGCGCAGCCCGTCGACCGCGGACCGCAGTGCGCCGGGGTCGCGATCGAGCAGCCCTCTGGTCTGGTCCGCCAGAGCCTGCCACAGCGGGACCGGAGTCCGGGTGGCCACCAGTGCGACAAGTTCGGTGACCCGGCGAGCGGCCTGCGTGTCGCCAGCGGCCACCGCCGCGCGGACCAGACGGGGGCCGAACTGCGGCACCGGCAGGAGCGACCGCACCGACCGGTGCAGGTCGGCGACGATGCTGTCGAGGAGGTTCGCCGGCTCGCTGAGGGCGGGATCGCGGACGGCGACGCAGAGGGCGGGCGTCCACACCGTACTGTCCGGCCACCGTCTCCGGGTGAGGCAGGCGCGCAGGGCGGCGCGCGCCCTGTGGTGCTCGCCTCGGCGGTAGTGCACCTCCGCGAGGACCGTGACCAGTAGGGCACGTGTCTCCTGGCTGATGTCCATCGAGTCGGATCCGAGCCTGGTGGCCGCGAGGGCGGCGGCCTCGGGTAACTCGCCCACCGCGACCATGCGTAGGCAGTCCAGGGCGGTCAGGGTGCCGCTCAGCGGCGTACCGGTCGAGGTCGTGTCGTCGAAGGCCTGACCGGTCGCCGTCCGGGCGTCCTGGTGGCGGCCCAGACCGAGTTGCACCAGGATTGCTTCGGTCCGGACCGAGGTGGCGTCCCGTCGGGCCGTCCTGGCGTCGGGATCCAGTGCCGTCAGGACGGCGTGTGCGCCGGGTAGATCTCCGTGCGACAGCGCGCGGGCGGCTCGGCCGAGGGCGAGGTGGCGGGCGGATGACCGGTCACCCGATGTGGCGTGCGCGGTGCCCGCGTCGCGCAGCAGGGCGTCGGCGTCCGGATGTCCGGTGCGGGCGGCGACGGTGGCGATGACGGCGAGCAGCGTGGCTCGGCTCGGGGCGTCCAGTCGCTGGTTGAGCGACTCCCGGAGGCCCGCGAGGGCGACCGACGGTGGTTCCAGTGCCGCGATCTGTGCCAGGCGGCTCAGCAGCAGGGCGCGGTGTCGCGTACCGCGGCCATTCGCGGCGATCTCGACCGCCAGGACGCGCAGGGCCGCCTCGCCGCGCCCGGCGAGCCGGAGCTGGTCCGCCGCGGCGAACAGCCACCGTTGTCGTTGCTCGGCGTCGATGGCGATGTCGTCAGCCGGGATCGCCGTGGCGTTGAAGGATGATTCGGACAATGGCGTTCTCCCCGGTGGTTACCCGGCGCGTCTAAAGGCCGTCCTGCGACCGAGCCTATCCATGGCGGGAGAGGCGGGCGACCAGATCGACGAAGCGGCGGAATTGCGGCGTAAGGCCCACGACGTCCCGGAAATATCAGAAAGTAATGGCGCGATTACGTGATGTGACGGCACCGATTTGGCCCCGATCATCGAAGCATGGCCCACACGACGTCGTCGCCCCTTGATCGTTGGCTGCCGAGCAACGCGGCGGGTCGGCCCGACTGCTCCTCGACAGCCGACGACCGGGGCGAGCACCCGGATCGGACCAGCCTGCCCGGCGCGAACCGGCTCCGGGTCGTCCTGCTGGCTCTCGTCGTGTTCGCCAGCACCGGCGCGGGCGGCCACGCTCCGCCGTGGACCCGCCTGGTGGTGGTGGCGACCGCGGTGGCCGTACCCGTCACGATCGCGGTCCAGTACGGATGGCCCGCAATACGCACCCTGCTGGGGCTGCCGTCCGGGCCACGCCCGCGAGGCGGATCCGTGTCCCCGCCCGAGCCGGCCCAACCGACATAAGGAGATAGTGATCATGGCGAACAGCGATCCTCAGCCGCGCCGCGGCGACCAGGGGGCACCGCCCCTCGCGGGCCGCAACATCGAACTGGAGCGGCAGAACCCGGATCTGGTGGTGCCGCCGACGACCGACAGTCGACTGGTGCCCAACCTCAAGTTCTCGTTCTCCCAGGCGCACACCCGGGTGGAGAAGGGTGGCTGGACCCGCGAGGTCACCAGCCGGGACCTGCCGATCGCCACCCAGTTGGCCGGCGTCCAGTTCGGATTGGAGCCGGGCGGGTACCGCGAGATCCACTGGCACCAGCAGTCCGAATGGGCCTACATGCTCAGCGGCAGTTGCCGGATCAGCGCTGTCGACCATGAGGGACGCAACTTCATCGAGGACGTGAAGGAGGGCGACCTGTGGTTCTTTCCGCAGGGCGTACCGCACAACATCCAGGCGCTGGACGACGGCGCCCAGTTTCTGCTCGTCTTCAACGACGGCGCCTTCTCGGAGAACAACACGTTCCTGCTCAGCGACTTCTTCGCCCACACTCCCCGGCACGTCCTGGCCAAGAACTTCGGCTGGACGATGGAACAGATGGAGAACCTGCCCGAGCGGGAGAAGTACATCTTCCAGGGCGACGTCCCGCCGCCCCTGCAACAGGACCGGGTGGTCAGCCCCACCGGCGACATCCCGCGCAGCTTCAAACACCGGATGACCGCGCAGACCCCGCAACGCTTCCGCGGCGGGACGGTGCGGGTCACCGACTCGACCAACTTCGCCGCGTCCGTGACCACCGCCGCGGCTCTCGTCGAGGTCGAGCCCGGGGGAATGCGCGAGCTGCACTGGCATCCCACCACCGACGAGTGGCAGTACTACATCTCCGGCACCGGTCGGATGGGCGTCTTCGCGTCCCAGGCCGCCGCCCGGACGTTCGACTTCCAGGCCGGCGACGTGGGCTACGTGCCATTCGCCTACGGGCACTACATCGAGAACACCGGTGACGAACCGCTGGTGTTCCTGGAGATGTTCCGGCATCCACGCTTCGAGGACATCTCGGTGATGCAGTGGATGGCCAACACGCCCCACGAGATCATCGCGGACACGATAAACGTGCAGAAGTCGATGGTCGACGCCTTGCCGACCACCAAACAGGTGGTGATCTGACCACGGTGGCCGGCCCTCGCTGATCAGCTCCCGGCGGGTGCCGACGAGGTGGGCGCCTGGGCAGGTCGTCGGCGTCGGAACATCGCGCCGGCGACGACGTCGACGACGAGGAAGGCGAGCAGGGTGAGCCCGAACAGGGGCAGCGCCCAGCCGACCGCCACGACCACCGTTGCGCCGATCAGCAGGGCCGGTAGCGGCAGTCCGCGTACGACACCACGGGCCGGCCGGGTGCCGGCGAGGGCGCGTCGGTCGGTGCGGGTGGGTCGACGTTGCCACCACATGCGGTAGCCCCAGACGATGACGCAGAGCAGCCCGAGGACGAGCGCGGCCAGCAGGATCTGGTTGACCAGGCCGAAGAGCAGGCCCATGTGGGCCTGGACGCCGAGCCCGCTCAGTTGGGCCAGCAGGGGCCAGTCGGCGAAGTCGCTGCGCGCGGTGACCGTACTGGTGGCCGGGTCGACGGCGATGCGGTCCTTGGCGACCGGCCAGGTGTTGTCGATCTGCGTGACGGTCCAGGCGACGCCCGGCTCCGCCGCCGGATTGATCTCGACCGGCCCGGAGAGTCGCGCGTCGCGGGCGACTGTCAGCACCCGGTCGAAGGCCGCCGACTCGACCGTTGCGCCCTCCCCGGCGTCACCGTGGTGATGGCCGCCGCCCGGCTCGGCGGGGACCGCGCTGAGGCTCGTGGAGATCTCCGGCGTACGGGCATTGAGCGCGTCGAGGCCCGAGGCGAAGTTCGCGCCCGCGTAGCGGGACCAGGTCAGGCCGGTGGCCGAGAGGAAGAGCAGCCCGACGGTGAGCCAGACGCCCGTGGTGGCGTGCCAACTTCGGGTGCGGCGAACACCCCGGCCGGTGGACAGGTCCGGCACGAGCAGGTGCCGGGCGCTGGCTCGGGCGGCGCTGCGTCGACGCCACCAGAGGATGACCCCGCCGAGTGCCATCACCCACAGCCAGCTCGCGGCCAGTTCGGAGTAGTTCTCGCCCGCCGTGCCCAGGTGCAGGTGGCGGTGCAGGTCGTCCAGCCACGTCGCGGCCGGCGTCGAGCCGAACCAGGTGGTGAGCTGACCCTGGAACTCGCCGGTGTACGGGTTGATGTAGACGGTGTGCTGCTTCTCGCCGAGCTCCGGCAGGGAGAAGACCACCCTGGTGGTCCGGTCGCCGTCGCCGGGCTGCACGGCGGTGATGCTGCCGGTGGGGTGCGCGTTCCGCGCGGCCCCGACCTGCTCGGCCAACGGGAGCTGACGGTCACCCACCGGGGCGGCGGTCAACTGGTCGCCGTAGAGGAACGAGTCGAGTTGCGGGGTCGTGGTGTAGGCGAGCCCGGTCAACGCGGCGACCACCAGGAACGGGGCGACGAGGATGCCGGCGTAGAAGTGCAACCGCAGCAGCAGCGCGCCGAACGGCGACGGACGTCGGGCCGGCCGGGCGGGTTTCTCGGGTGCGGAGGGTTCCGGCGTCGCCGTCCCGGACAATTCGGTAAGAGACATGGTGATCCGATCGGAAGAGTCGGGAGGCACCCGAAGGCGTCTCCCGTACTGGTCTGGTCGCCCGGTGGTGTGTCGCGTCGGCTCTGTCTGGTAGTCGGCTGGCCGGCGTCGCCGGTTCCCGGCGACGTGGGGGCCGATTCGCCGAGGTCAGCGTCCGGCCGTGCGGCGCGGGTCACTGTCGCTGTCGGCGGCCGCGGCGAGGAACGCGTTGTAGCGGGCGAGGTCGTCCTCCGCTCCGGTGGCGTCGGCCCGGTCGGCCGCCCGGTTGAGGCGGCCCTGCTCACGTTTGTCGGCGTGGATCCACTGGCGAATCAGGATGATCATGACGACCACCGCGGGCAGCTCTCCGAACGCCCAGGCGATGCCCGCGCCGAGCCTCTGGTCGGCCAGCAGGGACGCCGCCCAGGTGGGGTGGACAGCCGTGTACCAGTCGGGGGCGAGGACGGTGGTCGTCTGCAGGAGGACCAGGCCGAAGAAGCCGTGCGCCATCATCGACGCCAGGTGAATGAGCACCAGCAGGGGGTGGGGGAGGCGCCGGCGGCCCGGGTCGATGCCGATGAGCACCCAGAACAGCAGGCAGCCCGCGACCACGAAGTGGGTGAGCATCGCGAGGTGACCGAGGTGGGAGCGCATCAGCACACCGAGCAGGTCACTGAAGTACAGGCCGAACAGGCTGACGGTGTAGATGCCCAGCGCGACGAGCGGGTGGGTGAGCACCCTGCTGACGCGGCTGTGCACCGCGATCAGCAACCACTCCCGGGCGCCGCGTACCTGTGGGTCGGCCGGTCGGCGTAGCGCGCGCAGGGCGAGGGTGACCGGTGCGCCGCTGACCAGCAGGATCGGCACCAGCATCGACAACACCATGTGCTGTGCCATGTGCGCGCTGAAGAGCACGTACGCGTAGCGGGCGACACCGAGGTCGGTGACCGCCGCCAACAGCAGCAACCCGCCCAGCCAACTCGCCGTGCGGGTGAGCGGCCAGTGGTCCCCTCGCACGCGCAGTCGTCGTACCCCGGCCAGGTAGCCGCCGACACCGAGGGCGCAGAGGGTCAGGAAGAACAGGTCCGGCAACGGCTGCCCGAGCAGGTGTTCCGCTGTCGGCGCGGCGGGCATCGGAAAGCCGAGCAGCTCGGTGATCGGATCGGCGTCGACGCCGTCGGTGGGAATGGGTGTGGGGCTGCGCGACAGCGCCACCGCCAGCCCCACCGTGGCGGCGAACACGGTCAACTCCCCGGCCGCCAACCGGCCGAACGCCCAATGCCTCCCGGCGCGCAACGCCGGCAGCGTACGGACGCGGTGCGCCGCGCCGAGCGCGCCGAGGATCAGCAGGGCAGCGAGCTTGCCGAGGACCAGCCAGCCGTAGCGGGACTGCCACAGGTGGTCGACAGCACCGAGGCGGACGGCGGCGTTGGCCAGCCCACTGACCGACACGGCCACGAAGCAGCCCAGGGCGAGGCGGCTGTACCGGGCGACGGCGTCCGGCAGCAGTCGGCTGCGCCGCACCATCAGCAGGGCGACGAGGCCACCGATCCACACCGCGGCGGCCAGGACGTGCAGGGCCAGGCTGGTGACGGCGACCTGGTGGTTGCCCGCCCCGGCGGAGTGGCCGGTGAAGGCCGGAGGGAGCACCGCCACCAGGGCCAGGATTGTGACGGTCGCGGCCAGCCCTCGGGAGACGCCGCTTCGGGACAGCACCGCGACGGTCAGCGCCAGCCCGGCCTGCACCGTGAGCGACTGCCCCTGCGAGATGGTGGTGGCGAAGCTGACGACAGTCGCGGGCCGGAGCGTCGCCAGCGGTTGCCCGAGCAGGTCCGACACCGTCAGCACCATCAGGGCCAGGGCCGTCACGGACCACCCGAGTGCGGCGACACCGGCTCGCCGCAGGAGCAGGTAGCCGTGCGGCGCGACGCTGCGGCCGTCCCCGGGCAGCAGGAACGCGGCCGTCACCAGCATGCCGACGGTGACGGTGGCGAGGCCGTCGGAGAGCAGGCGGACCACCGGCAGCGCCCGGGTCGTGATCGGCCCCGCGTCGGGGAGACCGGGCAGCGCGGTCGTGAGGGCGCCCCCGACCCGGAGGCCGAGCACCAGCAGGACGGCCCCGGAGAGGACGGCGGCGACCGGGACGGACCAGCTGACCACGGAGCCGCGGCGCCGAGCGGTGGCCGGGACCGACCCGGCGTACGCCTCGGTGGCCGTCGAGGTCCTGGTGACAGTGGACGTGGCGCTCGGATCGTCGTCGGCGAGCCGCGGAGAGTGTGTGTCGGACACGTGTTGCCCTTGCGGTGTGAGGTGATGGGGACGCGACCGCGCGAGAACGGGTCGGTCAGCGACGGGCGGCCCGCCGCCACAGCAACCCGGCCGCCACCACGACGAGAACGGCGAGCGCGGCACCCGCGACGAGCACCGCGGCACCCGGGCCGCCGGCGGTGTTCTTCGCGGCGGCGGACGCGGTGGCGGCCGACGTACCGGCCTCGGCGACCGGCGCGGCGCTGGACGCGGGGTCGGCAACGGTGAACGGGTACGACCCCTGAACGGGGTGCCCGTCGGCGGAGACGACCCGGTAGGCGACCGTGTACCTGCCGTTGGGCAGTGCGTCGGTGATCTGGACCGTGCTCGTCGCCCCGGTGACCACCGGCTCGCCGGTGGTGAGCTTCCGCTTGGCGGCGTCGGTTAGCACGATCGTGGTGAAGGTGGGGTCGAGCCGCTGCATGAATTCGAGGGCGACCTCGGTCGGCGCGCTCGACAGGGTCGTGTCCCGAGCCGGCGTCGACGACTTGAGCGAGTTGTGCGCGCAGGCCGGGGTGGCCGGGATGAGCAGCGCCACGAGGACGGCGAGCGCCGCCGCGCCGAGCCGGACGGCGGTGGGGCGGGATGGCGGCACGGTCCTGGTGACGTCTCCGGTTGGCGGGGTCATCCGAGCACCTGCTCGCCGATCCAGCCGTCCGGCATACACCCGGGTGGGATGGCGAAGACGGCGGAGCCGATCGGGGTGGTCCATTCGTTGAGCAGGTCCCGGTCGGCCAGTCGGCGTTGGATGGGCAGGTACTGCCGGGCGATGTCGGCCTGGTACGAGGTGAAGATCAACCCGCTGTCGGCGTGGCCCTCGGCTGTCGGCACACCGTCGTAGTTGTAGGGCCGGCGCAGGATCTTCAGCCGGTCGTCGGTTTCTCGGGCCCGGGTGAGGTGGGAGAAGTCGGGGATGACGGTGAGCCCGTCGGGGCCGGTGGCGGCGAAGTCGGGCTCGTCGTGTTCGGCGGTGCCGGTGAGGGGCGCGCCGGTGTCGAGCCGCCGTCCGATGGCGAGTTCGCGGTCGGTGCGGCCGAGCAGGTCCCAGGTCTCCATGTTCATGCTGATGCGCCGTAGCACAAGGGTGGTGCTGTCGCGAAGCCACGCCGGGCCGTCCGGCACCCACAGCGTGGTGTCCAGCGGAGTGCCGGGCCGGGGGTTGGCTGTGCCGTCGAGCTGGCCGAACAGGTTGCGCTGCGTGTGGCCGCCCGGTTCGACTCCGGGGCTGCGCCGGAAACCCTGCTGGACCCAGCGGACGACGGCGAAGGGCCGGCTGTCCTTGATCAGGACTCGTTGGGCGTGGGCGACGGTGACCGCGTCGTCCGCGCAGAGCTGCACCAGCAGGTCGCCGCCGGACCAGGCCGGCTGGAGTCGATCGACGCGGAACGAGGGCAGGTCGGTGACCGATGCCGGCCGCCGGTCGTCGACACCGGCGGCCCGGTACAGGCCGGGCCCGAAGCCGAACGTCACCGTCAGCCGTGCCGGCAGCAGCCCGAGTTCGGCCTCGGTGTCGGCAAGCGCGGGTTGGCCCTGGGTGAGCCGGGCGGCGTCGTCGGTGAGCAGCCGCAGCATCCGCCCCAGCGCGGCCCGGTCGGTGCCGGGTCGCAGGGTGAACGCGACGAATGCCGCGTGCGCCTGCGGTTCGGTGGCGACCCCGGCCTGCCGGGCGCCGTGGAACGGCTCGACCAGGGCGCCCACGCTCGCCGCCAGCGTCGTGTCGGCGATGGTCGCCGGCGGTGGTCCGGTCTGCCCGGCACGGGTCACGGCGATCGCGGTCCCGCCGGCCACGGCACCGCCGACGGCGAGAGCCCCGCCGGTGAGCAGGCCACGCCTGCTCACCGGCCGGACGGGTGACGTCTCGGTCACGATGCCGGGCTCATGCTCATCCCCGGCGTAGCGCTCAGGCCGGGCATGGGCTCGCCGTGCCCGGGTGCGTAGCTCTCCTGCGCGCCGGTGAACGGCTTGGCCACCGCGCGGAACTGCTGGGTCCGGCCGTCGGCGAAGGTCAGGGTGACTGTCAACTCGTCGCCGGCCCGGACCGGCTTGGTGAGGTCCATCAGCATCAGGTGATCGCCGCCGGGCTCCAACGCGTGCGTGCCCCTGGACTTGATCACGATGCCGCCCTGCTTCTGCCGCATGACCATCTTGCCGTCCTTCATGGCCATCTCGTGCAGCTCCATGGGCGACACCTCGGTCGTGGCGCTGGTCAGCGTGACATCGCTGTCGCCGTCGTTGACCAGGGTCCCGAAGGCCGCCGTCATTCCCTTGTCGGCCGCCTTCACCCACGGGTCACGAATGCCGAGCACACCGGCGTCCGGGTTGGCCGAGGCCGACGCGGACGACGTGGGCTGCGCCGCCGACGGAGAGTCGGACGAGCCGCAACCCGCGGCGCCCACCGCCAGGACGGCGGCGGCGAGGACGGTGGCCAAGCGGCGTGAACCGAGCGGGTTGGTGCTGCGCATGTGTTCTTCCTCCGATGATTGCTGCTGGCTGGATGGTCGGCCGCAGCGGGGAGAAAGTTCCGGCTCAGGGCACGTTGATCGTGTACTCGGCGGTGTGCACCTTGCCGGCGACCTGGAAGTCGAAGAACGCCCGGTACCGGCCCGAGCTCGGTGCGGTCAGCCAGAACTTGACCGACCCGTCGACCAGCTCCGGCTCGGGGTGGACGTGCACGTACCCGAGGTCGCCCTCGCGGACGACGACCAGGTGCCCGTACGCGCCCAGGTACGGCTCCAGCTGCACGGGCACGGTCGGGTCGGCGCTGACCTTGAAGTGCATCGGCGCCGTCACCCCCACCGTCGGGGTTCCGGTCATCGACACCGCGTACGGCCCGGCCTTCGCCTGGGCCTGTACCGGCGGCAACGCGGTCGGGGTGTGCGCGCCGGGCACGGTGTGGTCGACGCCCAGCACGAGCGGAATCTGCGTGTCGTTGGTCGCGGTGACGGAGAAGTCGGCGTAGACGCGGTAGCCGCCGGGCCGGGCCAGTGTCAGGGGTACGCTCCAGGTGCCGTCGGCCGCCATCGTCGGGTGCAGGTGCTGGTAGCCGGACAGGTCACGGCCGACCACGATCAGGTGCAACGGCTTGTCGTGGACGACCGCGAAGCGGGTCGCCGGTTGCCGGTCGGTCCCGACGATGCGGAACCGGTAGTCCGCGCGTACCCCGGGCGGTTGGGACCGCTCCAGTGGTTGCAGGGTGTAGCCGCCGGCGCTGACCGTCGTCCCGGTCGCCAGCGTCTCGCCCGTCGCGCCGTCACCCCGATGCGTGTGCGGCCCGGTGCCCGCCGGATGTTGGTGCCCGTCGTTCGCGGAGCCCACCTGCCCCGCGGCGGGCGGACCGCCAGCGGGCTGTCCGGCGGTGCGGCTCGCCGGGTTTCCGTCGCCGGTCCCGATGCGGGCCAGCCCGAAGCCGGCCAGTAGCGCGATCACCAGCCCGCCGACGAGCAGGGCCAGGTGGGTGTTGCTCAGCCGGGATCCGGGCGCCGCGGCGGTGAGGTCCGGGTCGGGTCCTGGTCCGGGCTCGACCGTCGGCTCGCCGTCCGTACCGGCGACGGTTTGATCGGTCGGCGTCGGATCGACCGCGACGCCCGTGCGGGCCGTGACGACCGCGTTGCCCTTGCCTGCCGCCGGCACGGTGGTGGCCCGCCGCTTGTCGCCCGGAGTCGGCGCGACGACGGTCTTGCGACCGTTGGCCTTGCCACCGCCGACGGTCTTGCCGCCGACGGCCTTGCCGCCGACGGCCGGGCCGGTGCCGGCCCTGTTCGTGGGACGGGCCCCACCGCCGCGTCGAGCGTAGCTCGCCGGCGAGGTACGGCCCCGGCCGGTGGGTTTGCGGGTGGACGCCGATCGGCGACGCCAGACGATGTACGCGGCCACCGCCCCGGCCGCCGCGACCGCCAGCGCCCAGCCGGCCCAGGCCAGTGCTCCGGGACCGCTGTCCCCGGTCGACCCGGTCGACGGTGCCGCTGCGGCCGGCGGGGTCGACGCGTCGTCCGCGGTGGTCGGCACCGCCGAGGCCGGCCCGGACGTGTTGTGCTGCTCGGTGGCGGCCACCAGCGCCGGGTCCGGCTGGGTCGACGGCGGGCTCCACCCCTTCGGCGCTGCGGCCACCCGCCCGTCGTAGCGGAAGGTCAGGGTGCCCCGCACGGTGTCGCCGTCCGAGGCGACCGACAGGTAGCTCACCGAATACTGGCCCTTCGCGGGCAGGTGGGCGACGGTCACCACCGCGGGGAACCCCGTCGTGTACTCCCGTGGCTCAAACTGCCCGTTGACCAGGAAGTACTCCCGTACCGGCTTCTTCAGCGGCTTCGGCTCGCCCTGCGACCAGCCGTCATCGACCCGGGTGCCGTCCGGGGCGGTGACCGTGAAGAACGCGTTGGCGGCGGCCTTCTCGGTGAAGTGGAGCCGCACCGCCGTGAACGGCTCGCGCACGGTGGAGCCGCCCGCCGGTGTGGACTCGGCGAGGGTCCCGTGAGCTGCGGCGGGTTGAGCGGACGCGAGCAGGGCGACCGCCGAGGCGAGGAGGAACGCGAGGAGGCCCGAGACCACCCGCCCGCAAGTCTGGGGGAGACGACGCATCTGGATATCCTCACCCTCGCGAGACTTTTTTCAAGAGGTGGCGATCTTCTTCCTCCAACGACAAAAGTTGAGGACGAGGTCGCGGGTCGCCGCAGCGGGACGCCCCGGGTGGACACATTCCCTGGCCAGCTATGCTGCCGACGGCGCTGGTTCGCCCCGTCGTGACCGGCTGGGCGTCCTAAGAGGGAACCCGGTGGAAATCCGGGGCTGCCCCGCAGCGGTGAGTGGGAACGACCGCCGTCATCAGCACTGGGCCAACGGCCTGGGAAGCGACGGCCAGTAGGGGACCGGCGCGACCGGTCAGGCCCGCGAGTCCGAAGACCTGCCGGCGCCGCGTACACAACCGTGTGCGCTGCCGTCGGCCTCGCGGGTGGGCTGAGCGGGTGACGGGCCGTGTGTGTGGCGCACGGCCAGGTCCTCGTCAGCGCGTGTCCGCGACCCGGCGGTGTGGTTTCCCGAGGGACGGACTACCGCTGTGCACGACACCACCACGATCGCCGGCCGAGCGCCGTCGGCGTCGCACCTGACCCTGTCGCAGATCATGGACCAGCACCACACCAACCTGATGGGTACGGTGCACGGCGGCCGGATCCTCAACCTCATCGACTCCGTCGCCGGTGTGGTCGCCGCCCGGCACTCCGACGGGCCGGCGGTGACCGCCGCCATCGACGAGACGGCGTTCCTGCGCGCGGTGCGGGTCGGTGACGTCGTACACGTCGACGCCCGGATCACCTGGGCCGGCCGCAGCTCGATGGAGGTCGCCGTCAAGGTGACCGCCGACCGGTGGGACCGGGCGGTGCCGCCCACCGACGTGGCCACCGCCCACCTGGTCATGGTCGCCATCGACGACGACGGTCAGCCTCGTACGGTGCCGCCGCTGCTACCGGAGACCGACGGGGACCGGCGACGGTACCGGGAGGCGGAGATCCGCCGGAAGCACCGGCTGGCGCTGCGGCGCGCGCTGCTCGACGACGGCTGACGCGCCCGTTGTGGCGGTGGCCTGGTCCGAGGAGCCCGCTCCACCGTCGCCGGCAGGCCGGGGCATGCCCGGATCACACGCGGGCATACCCCGGCCTCGTCGCATTGCTGCCGCTCGCCCTGGCGTCCGGTAGGCGTCACGGCGCTCTTGACGCCGGATTTGGTAGTGGCAGCCGGATACCCTGCTCGATAACCGACCGGGGAGAGCCAATGGGCCTGTCAAGCCGTGAGTGTCCAGACTGCAGACGACGGGTCAAGGAGCCGTTTCAAGAGACAATCACCGGCCGCAGGGTCTGCCCTGACTGCGCCAACGCCCTCTTCATGGGCTCTGCTGCCGGCGCAATCACGGGGAATGTCGGCTCCGGGTACGGCGTCTGGGCCATGCTCATGCGCAAGATCCGGCGTTCGTCTGAGCGGCGATCCGAGTGACGACCAGGACGACTGTGCCCGGACGTCCATGAACTCCGGTGGACCTCAAGGCAGCTCAATCGGTGGTTCCTGCGGGACGAAGGTGTCAAGCATCGCCAGCGATGCGCGCCGACGTCGAAGTTGGTCCACCGCAACTCACTTGACCGGTGTGATCCGCCCGCGGTGTGGTGGCGCCGTGAGCAAACTGTGGACCGCCCCCGAAAATGACCCCAGGACCTTCGGTCAGCCCGTCGGCGAGAAGGCGACCTACCGGGAGTACCTCGGCAACTACCGCCTGACCATAGAGATGAAGTGCGACGGACTGGACGCCGAGCAGCTCGGCCGACGCGCGGTACCGCCCAGCACCCTCAGCTTGCTCGGCCTGGTCCGCCATCTGGCGCAGATGGAGAACCAATGGTTCCAGCGTGTGCTGCAAGGGCGAACCGACGCACCGTGCCTTTACCAGCACGAGGACGACCCGGATTGGGACTTCGGGGGCGCGCTCCCCGACCCGGCCGTGGTGAAGGACGCCTTTGCAACCTGGAAGGTCGAGATCGCCAAGGCGGACGAATGGCTCGACGCCCTCGACGAGGCCGACCTGGGCCGCGAGGTGCTTGTCGACGGTGGCAGCCACGCCACGCGCGACGTGGTTGTCCACGTGATCGAGGAGTATGCGCGGCACGCTGGCCACGCCGACCTCCTGCGCGAGTGCATCGACGGGCGAACCGGCCTGTGACCCACCAGGACGGTGGGTCAGCATGAGGACCGCCGTCAGGATGCAACCTCACCGTGAGTTCAGCCGATGCTTCAGGGCAGTTCGGAGGGCCGTGTTGGTTGCCTTGGGGTCAAGGAGTCCGTGGCTTTGGCGATACGTCGGGCGCATCCATGTGGAAGACCGCCGATGGCTGGCTAGGTCGCCATCCCTCAGTCAGAGCCTTGCGGACGACTGCCGCGACCGTCGACGGTAGAACAGGGACGGGCGGGCCGCCGATCCAGTTGCTCGGATGGTCCTGAGGCATGCTGACCAGCAGCACGCCGCCCTTGCAGTCGGCTTGCTCGATGGCGAGGGTAAGGGGCCGCTCGCAAAGCCCTTGGGCGTAGGTTGGCTTCCCGCGCACTCGCCACCGGTAGACGATGTCGTCGACCGTGATGAGCCTTGCGCCCTTCTTGGTCAATGCCATATCAATCGCCTCGCGGTCAGCTTGTCGGGTGCCGGCAGCTAAACACGGTGCCTCGGGCCGTGGGGCGGGCACACAGGGGGCACAAGACACCGCGAAACGTCGTCAGCAGCGAACAACTATGGGAGCCTGAGACGCCTTCTCGGCAGGTGTCGGATAGCATCGCCGCTGGTAGCGCGGTAGCGGCCCTTAGTTCCGCTTCAACATCTGAGTCAGGAGTTCCTGGCTCGCACGAAGTCCGCGTAGTCCTCCCGGGCAACCCCGTGGTTGACCCAGCGATCCGGCGACGCCCCGGTCGTTCGCTGTGCTAATTCCAGCGCTTCGGCCGGGTCTTCAACGTGACCGATCAAGCGGCCAGGCCCGGGTCGTCCTCGCCGTCTGGGTCCAGCGACGGGAACACCGACAGGTCCCGGCGGTTCTCGTCGTCCAGGTCGACACGTTGTAGCCCTCTTGCCAGGGCCAGATGGACACCCAGCGGATGCCTTCGTCGCCCGCAACCACGACGGGTCCGAGGAACTGCTCGACCGCCTTCTTGCGGTGCAGCGCGCCAAGGAGGAACGACCTGCTGAGGTATCGCACCCTCGGAGGTTGACCGCGGACCGATCCGAACAGTGCGCTCAGAACTTGCAGGCGTGAGGTCGCCGCTGCGGCGGCTGGTTCTACGGAGAAATTCGCTCGGCGACGAAGACGCCAACGCCGGGAAGAGTCTCGGTCATCCCTTTGATCCGTAGTACCTGCATGGCGCGGTCGATCACCGGCTCGGTGACCCCGTAGTGCTCGATCAACTCGCGCCGACTGGGCAGCTTGGAGCCGGGCTGGAACTCGCCGGACTTGATGCGTTCGGCGAGGTCGTCGGCGATTTGCTCGTAGCGGTAACGCGGTGGCACGTGACTCTCCTCGGTTGGCAACACGAGTAGACCACTTCGGGCATCCACGCCTCCAGATTGCTCCGGCACAAGGAGACAGCAGTGCTCCCTTCGGCATGGGCAGGGCAGATCCTGGCGCGAGCGGGGGAGGCGAGCCGGTGAAGCGAGTGTCGTACGACGAGTACGTGCTGGCGGTGGCGCTGACTTTCGCTCGCCGTCACCGGCCCGTGTGGTCCTGGCGACACTGGCGGCGCATGTGTCGCTGCGGAGGCGAGCTGCCATGCCGAAGCCACCACCGCATTCCGATCGACCGCGGTCACTGGCCCAGCCAGGACGGCCCGCCGTGACCACTCACCACCCGATCAGGCCGGCCTGGACGTGTGGCGGCTGTGCGGGGGAGTGGCCATGCCAGACCCGGCGTCGAGAGTTACGAGCGGAGTACGACTGTGCCCCGGTGTCACTGGCCCTCTACCTGGCGGCTCAGCTCGTCGACGCGACCCAGGACCTGGCCCACGTTCCCGCCGGACACCTGCACTACCGATTCCTCGGCTGGACGCGGTGAGCATCCTGCGTCCGGGTGACGAGAAGTTCCACTACAGCGACGGCTCGCACAAATGGATCCCACCGGACCCGGACTACGACCAGGAGGTCTGGGACGAGCAGGTCCGCCAGCACAAGCACGGCCACCTCCGGAACGAGCGCCCGAAGGTCCGCCTCCAACGCCTCGTCTGACCCCAGCGATGCCGCAGTTACTCGCTCAAGGGCCGGGTGGCTGTGGCCGACTCAGGTGGCGTCGATGGCGTGTCCGGTACGACGACGAGGCTGACGACGCGGCGGGTCCGGCCGGCGCGGGTGTTGCCGGTCCGGCTGACGACGGCGTGTTCGATCTCGGCGACCATCGTGGCGAACTCTTCGTCGGTGAGCCAGACGGCGGCCTGTCGGTAGACCACGCCGTCGCGGTGGGGGTCGGCGTGTTCATGGGCGAGGTAGCGGTCGAAGTCGCCCAGCAGTGACGCCACGAACGTGGTGTAGGCGCGTCGGTGATCGTCGAGGGTCATCGCGGCCCGGGCGGCGGGGCTGACCGTGCCCTGGTCTTGGCGTACCCGGTAGCTGCGCTCCACCGTGCCGCGTACTCGCCGCTCGTCGACCACCTCCAGCACGCCCGCCTCGACCAACACGGCGATGTGCCGGTACATCGTCGCTGGAGGGACGTCGGGTAGGCGCTCGCGCAGCTGTGTGGTGGTCAGCGGGTCGGTGTCGAACAGCGTTTGCAGGATGCGCATCCGGACGGGGTGCAGGAGAAGGTCTGCGGTTGCCATGGACCCATCTTCCCACATACGATAATGTTCCCACGCCTGATAATGTTCGCAGGGCTGAGAATAATAGGAGGTCACGCATGACGGATGTCGACATGACGGCTATCGCGGACGACGGACTTCCCCTGGTCGGCACGCTGACTCTGCCCGTCGGCCCTGGACCGCACCCGGCTGTCCTGCTACTGCACGGCTCCGGGCGACTGGATCGCGACTCCAACACCGCGCGCCTCCGGATGGAGCTCGGACCACCACTGGCCAGCAGGCTGGCAGACGCCGGGATCGCCACGTTGCGTTACGACCGGCGCGGTGTCGGCGCCACGGGCGGCGATTGGCGCGCGACCGGATTCGCCGCCGGTCGGCACGACGCCGCCGCCGCGCTACGCGCCCTCGCTGCCCGACCCGATATCCGGACGGAGGCCGTTGGCGTGCTCGGGCACAGCGAGGGTGCCGTTCACGCCATGTCCCTCGGGGCACGCCCGGAGGTCGCGGCGGTGGTGCTGCTGGCCGGGTTCGCCCGCCCAGGGGAGGACGCCCTGCGCTGGCAGGCCGCGATGATCGCCCGCGACCTGCCCGCTCCCGTACGACCGCTGCTACCGATCCTGCGATCCCTGGCCAACCGGCAACTCGCCCGCATCAAGACGTCCAGCACGGACGTGGTGCGCGTCCTCGGGAGGCCAACCAACGCCCGGTGGCTGCGGGAGTTGCTCGACCACGACCCGCGCCCCGACCTGGCGAACATCAAGGCCCCCGTCCTGGCCATCACCGGCGGCGAGGACGTCCAGGTCGACCCGGCGGACCTGGACGAGATCCGCAGGCTGGTGCCCGGCGACGTCACGGTCCACCGGGTTCCCGACCTCACCCACGTGCTGCGTCGCGACTTCGGCCGTCCGTCGGTGCGCTCCTACCGGCACCTGCTCCGCCAACCGGTCGACCCCGACCTGCTCGCGCAGGTGGTTGGCTGGCTCGCCCACCGACTACACCGGGCGCCCGAAACGGTTCGTGTCGGGTAACCGCTGGCTCACCCCCACACGGAGCCAACCCCAACAACCCCTGTTCCTCACCCCGCGAAGGGAAATGTCGTGACCACCGCAACCCCCGCTCGCCACCATGACGGCCTCACCACCTTCTGGATCGTCACGTTTGCCTGGACCTTCGCCTTCTGGCTGTTTGCGATCACACTCGATGGACCGGCGATGACGTCCCCCACCCTCGTTCCGTACCTCCTCGGTGGATTCGGCCCGGTGATCGGCGCGATCGCCGTCCGGATACGGCGCTCTCGCCGTCGTCAACCGATCCCCGCCCATACGGTGCGACTTCGGCTGCGCCCACGGCTGTTCTGGGCGCTGCCCATGCTGGCCCTGGCATCGGGGACCGTGCTGGCAGCCGCACTGCTCGCGGAGTTCCTGGGCGGCCCCGCAATGAGCCTGACCGAAGGGCGCGAGTTGATCGCGACGGCGGGCGGAACCGTACCGTTCCTGATCAGCATGCTGGTGGGTGGTCCGTTGGCCGAGGAGCCCGGTTGGCGTGGCGCGGCCTACCCACGCCTGCGTGCGTCGATGAGCCGCCTGCGCGCCGGTCTGCTGCTGGGCGCCGCCTGGGCGGTGTGGCACCTGCCGCTGTTCTTCATCAACGGGACACTTCAGTCCGAGTTCGGCCTGGTCAGCTGGAGTGGCCTGTTGTTCACGCTCAGCGTCTTCCCGATGGCACTGCTCACCGGCTACGCCTACGAACTCGCCGGGGTCGCGGCATCGGTCGCGGTCCACTTCGGCGTGAACACCACCATCGCGCTGCTCACCCTCAAGGCACCCGCCACCCAGGCGCTCGTCCTGTCGGTACAGATCATCGTTGCGGCCGCGCTGCTCGCGGCACAACGCAACCGTGGCCAGGACCGACCGGCGCTGGACCACCGCGAAATGGCTGAGCTGCGGTGAACGGGTGGCTGGATCGTCAGCGACGCCCAGCGGTATAAGACAGGCCGTGGACGGTGCTGGTGCAGCACAACCTTCCTTGGGATGCGGTAGCGGTTGGCCGGTGCTAACGCAGGCGTGGACACCGCGCGTCCTGCCCGCGCCGGCCGGCCTGGCACGTCATGCCTCATCATTCCGGGCGTCATCACACTGTTTTGCTGGCCCAGTAGTCCCGCTCGGGCAGCAGAACCCATTGGTCGGCCGGGCCGGTGATGCATCGGGCGTCGATGGGACGCAGGCCGACGAACGCGCACGCGTATGCGGGAGCCTGCGACTTGTAGAGGTAGCTGAGCAGGACCATCTGGCTGGTGTCTGCGCTCCACGGGGCACCGCCGGGGTGCAGGTCCCAGCCGATCGTCTCCCCGTCGCGGTAAATGCTGCCCTGGTTGCCGCTTTTCGGGTTCGCGTACAGGGCGTAGGCGATGGTGCCGGCGGACAGCAGTCGACCGATCAGGGGTGTCCGAGGCTGGTATCCCCACGGCTGGGTGATCACGCAGCCGCCGGGCACGTCGGTGACGCCGACGAGCAGCAGATCGTTGATCTCCGAAAGCCAGACCCAGTCGTGCTCGTCGCCTGGTTCGGGATCCTCGTCGACATCGACGTCGTAGTGGGCGAGGAGGTCGTCCTCGGTCATCGGGGTGCCGTCGAGCCGCCGGATCGCCTCGGTCGCATCGATCCCCGCGACGCAGAGAAGCCCGGTCCCGTCGTAGTGGTCGACCTGCAAACGGTCGCCCAGCTCACCGGCCAACTCGACGGCTTCCCGCTCGGCCGGGCTCAGCTCGACGCCGGCTGGCGCGGCGCCGAACAGATCGGGCTCGGAGCCGGCGAGGCTCAGCCGACCGGGTGACCAACCGGCCATCATCGGCTGCCACGGGTCTGCACCGGCGGCCGCCAGCACCCGGGCGTTGTCGTGCCGCCGCGAGTGAACCGCCAGCCACAACGCGGATCGACCGTCGGACAGGCAGTCGACATCGCTCGCCGCCGCTGCCATCGCCGCCACGACTGCCGGCGACGAGTCCTCCGCCGCGACGTGCAGGGCCGAGTCAATCCCGAGTGGCATGCAGGGGTCGGCTCCCGCCGCCAGACGAGCCCGCACCTCATCCTCAGCGCCGCCGTTCCGCAACTGCACGCCATCCCAACCCGTCATGACCCGCCCTCCCGTCGCCTGTCAACATGAGCGACGCTAATCGGCGCATACGACACTGCCTGCGGGAGATTGCCGATAGCTCCAGCAGAGCAAGGGCACCGGAGAGCGAGGGGTCCGGAGTGCCGCTGCACCCCGGACCCCCCGGGCCTGCTCCGCCGGCGTGGTCCGGCGGAGAGGTCTCTCAGGTCACCCGCAGCGTTGACCGTTGAGGGTGAAGGCGGTCGGCGCCGGGTTGGTGCCGCTCCACGTGCCGTTGAAGCCAATGCTGGTGGACGCGCCGGGGGCAAGTTTGCCGTTCCAGCTCATGCTGTCCGCGGTAACGCTCGTGCCGTTCTGTTTCCAGGTGGCCGACCAACCCTGACCGACCTTCTGGCCGGTGGTGGGGAAGTCGAAGCCGAGTTTCCAGCCGTCGATCGCGGTGGTGCCGGTGTTCTTGATCGTCACGGACGCGGTGAAGCCGCCCGGCCAACTGTTCGCCGTGTAGCCGACCGTGCAACCGCCGGTCGGGGCGGTGGGCGCGGTCCGCACGGTCAGGCCGGGCGAGGCCGCCGAGACGTTGCCCGCCGCGTCGCGGGCGGTCACCACGAAGGTGTACGGGGTGTCCGGCGTCAGCCCGGTCACGGTGTAGGCGGTGCCGGTGGCGCTGCCCACCTTCACCGGGCCGGTGGTGTCGACCCGGTGCACGTCGTAGCCGGTGACGGCGGTGTCATCGGTGGACGGCGTCCAGGTCAGCGCGACGCTGTCGCCGGTGATCGTGCCGGCGGTCGGCCTGCCCGGGGCGGTCGGCGCCTGGGTGTCACCGGGCGTGGTGCCGCGCGGCAGCACCAGGTGGGTGATCGAGTTGGCCGGAAAGGTGGCCGTGAAGCCGCCGGCGGTCACCGGTTGGTCAGCCGCCCGGACGACGCCGGCGAGGTCCGCCGCGCTGTAACGGTAGACCTGCGCGGTGCTGGCGGAGGCGCCGGTGAGGGCGACCGGGCTGGTCAGGTCGTCGCCGGTCTTGTTGACGACGACCAGGGTGAGCGCTTTGTCGGCGCTGCGCTCGGCGGCGTACACGGCCAGCTTGCCCTGGTCGGCGCTTGTCGCCCGGACGGAGGTCTCGCCGAACGCGCCGCCCTTGCCGTCGTAGTTGCGGTAGACGCGGAAGGCGTTGGCCACCGGCTGGTCGGCCGTGGGTGCGGTCCAGAGGGTGGCCAGGTCGAGCCCTTCGCGGCCGAAGATGCCGAGGACGTCAGCCTGGGCGAGCGCGCCGTTGAGCGACCCGAAGGCGCCCCAGTTGTACTCGGTCATCGCGATCTTCGTGCCCGGGTAGTGCTTGTCGACCAGCTCGCGCAGGCGCGGGACGTACCGGACCGGACTGTTGATCCAGCTCTCGTCCACGTAGGTCGGGTCCCAGAGCTGGCGGGTCGAGCGCAGCCGCAGCGCCTGGGTGTTGGCGTCGCCGGCCGCCTCGCCCAACACGCCGGCCTGCTGCGGATAGAGGTGGACGTCGAAGTAGTCGAGGATGCGTGTGCCGTGCTGCTGCTCGTACTCACGCATCCGGTCCAGGTACCACGGGCCGAGGTCCTGGCCGCCGTGCGCGGCCTTGTCCGGCGGGTTCGACCAGCAGCCGGTACGCGAGCAGGTGTCCTGGTCGAGGCCCGAGAAGAGGATCGAGTTCAGGCCCCAGCCGACCGGACCGAGTGTCTTCGCGCCGGGGTCGGCGGCCTTGATCGCGGCGGCGTACTCGTAGGTGCGGTCGCGTAGCTCGTCGTAGCCCAGCCCGGTCGGGCGGACGTCGCGGTGGGTGGAGTGCCACAGGTCCGGTTCGTTGTCCAGGTTGTAGAACTGGACCCCGCCGTCGGCGGCAGCGCCGAACTGCCCCTTGAGATGGTTGACGAAGTCGGTGGCGTACTCCGCGCCGACGGCGACGCTGGTGTCCTCCGGGTCGTTGCCGGTGACCGGGGAGCCGTCCGGCTTGATGCCGTTGCCGCAGTCCGGTGCCCAGGTGTCGGTGGACTGCTGCGGGCCGTACTTGGCAACGCTGAAGCCACACGCCCGCGACCGGTCCTTGGCGATCCAGCCGAGCATCGGCATGGTCATGACCGTGGCCGCGCCGGTGGCCTCGTTCTGCTGCACGAACCGGTCGGTCTCCGAACCCTCCGGGAGGTCGTCCGGACTGGGGTTGTCGTTGGGGATGTTCTCGAAGTACCAGTCCGCGGCGCGGTTCGTGGTGTCGGCACGGAAGTTGTAGCGGGTGGTGGCGTTGCCGCCGTAGCGGTGCACCGGCAGGCGCAGGTCGCGGGCGAGGGCCTCGTCGGCGAAGTTCATGCCGTAGATGTACGGGCTGATCTGGTGGCGGGCGGCGGTGGTGTCGACGCTGAGCGCCGGGCCGGCCGCGGCCAGGGCGGGCTCCGGCAGGGCCAGACCGCCGAGGGCCGTGGCGAGCACGACCGGGAGTAGAACGGTGGTGGTGGGACGCACGAGCATTCCTTTCGCATAGGAGCTCGACGATGGGAGCGCTTCCACAGCGTTGCGCCTTCCCGGCTCCGAGTCAACGCCGCACCCCTCCCATACGATCGCCGGCATGCTTCGGGATGTGGCCGCGGCCCTACGAACTGTCGACCGAACCTGGCTACGCCGCCGCTTCGACGCGATCGACGGCAGCGACTACGACGGGGCGCGGGACGACGACGATTTCGAGTACGCCTGGAGCACCGTCGCTGATGTGCAGGCGTTCTACGACCGAGCCGCTAAGGCGGACCGCTCAGTGATCTTCACCGCCACCTGAGTCAAGTCGCCAAGCTACCGCGCAAACGCTCCCCCTCTCGTTGATCCTCCGGCCCCGGTACGGTCAGCGTCCGGAGGTGCGACATGCCCGAAGAACTGCTGTTCACAGTCGACGGCACGACCGCGGTGCCCGCGCAGACCATCACGCTGGCCGAGGCTGGTCTCCTGGAACGCAAGCATCTGCAGCAGTGGGTGATCGACCACCCGCAGCTGATTGGCGACGGCATCAAGGTCGTCACCTTCGAGTACGGCCGTTGGGCGTCCACGGCGGGCAGCACAGCGGACCGATTGGACGTGCTCGGTCTGGACCGGACCGGCCGACTGGTGGTGATTGAACTCAAACGTGACCGAGCTCCGGACACCATCACCATGCAGGCCATCAACTACGCCGCCATGGCCAGTCGATTCACCCTCGACCTGCTTGCCGAGGTGCACGCCGCTCACCTCGGCCCTGCCGTGACGAGCCAGCAGGCCCTGGCTGGCCTGGTGGAGTGGGCGGAAGGCCTGTCGGACGAGACGCTCGGGTTGCCGCGGATCGTCCTGATGGCGTCCGACTTCGGTCCCACCGTGACCAACACGGCGCTGTACCTGTATGAGGCGGGCATCGACATTCGGCTGGTGCGTTATCAGCTCTACCGGACCGCCGGTGGGGAGAAAGTGCTGTCCGTCGCGCAGTTGATCCCCGTACCCGATGCCGAGGAATTCATGGTCCGGCCCCGTTCCAGTAGCGGCACTCAGGCCGCCACCCGCGCAGCCGGGGAGCGGAAGGCCGCCGCCGTGCAGCGGCTCGTCGCGCACCACGCGATCGCGGACGGGACTCCGCTGACAATCGTTGTCCCTGACCTGGTCGATCAAGACCGGAACGCGATCCGAGCATGGCTTGACGAGGACCCGGATCGGGTTCGGGTGCGGTGGCGCAACGACGTCAATGGCCCGGTCGAGTGGACCGTCGATGGGCAATCCTACCGGCTGATCGAGCTCATCCGACGGATCATCGACGCGGCCACCGGACAGCCGCCACGAGCACAGCTCTGGGCGCAGAACTGGTACCGCGACAAGGACGGCCGCACCCTGCACCAACTCGCCGAACCTCTGCCCTAGTGCGAGTGCCCACGACGTTCGACGCACCCGCTTAGGCGCAATCTGTCCAATTTGTAGGAATTGTAATCGGGCCCTCTCGTGGACCGGAAATTGATTGTCGGATCGCTGACATATTTTCGATCCTATGGGGCGTTGGGTGTCGTTTTGACCGCTGGCTAGCCTCTATCTAATCTTTATCTGGGTGTTTCCGCTTGCTGGTCAGATGGTTCCTACCATTTTTCGGCGAAGGAGTCCGGGTGACGCAGACGGTTGCGGTGCGGGTGGGAGCGGTCGAGGTACTCGTCGAGGTCGTGCCCGTGGGTGGTTCCCAGCAGACGTCGGTAGGTGAACGCGTCGATCGGGTCGTGGACTATGCGGCGGGTGCGTTCGAGCGGGCGCAGTCGGCGGTGGAGGAAATCGCGGTGTCGACGGCGCGGATGGTCGGCCGGGTCACGCGCCGCGTCGGTAGCCCGGAGTCGGTGGAGGTCGAGTTCGGGCTGAAGGTGTCGGCCAAAGGTGACGTGATCGTCGCGGGCGCCTCGGGCGAGGCGTCACTCAAGGTGAAGATCATTTATGGCGCGACTGCTGACCGTGCGCTTCGAGGGCCGGGCGAAGCAGACCCGGGCGAAGTGGAACCGGGGGACGCCGACGCCGACGCCGAGGAAGCGCAGGACGGCGCGTCATGACCGTGCGGGTGGCCGGATACGACTATCTCGGCTGGGTCGCTGCTGACGATGCGGCGCCGGTCGGCACGTGTTTCCAGGTCGAGCCGGGTGTCCTGGTCACCGCCCAGCACGTTCTCGCGGAGATCAACGCGGCAGCGGCGGGATGCGTGGTGCGGGTCGGACCCGTCGGCGGCCGTGTTGGATGGGACGCCACGGTCCAACGCGTCGACGAGGTGCACGACCTGGCGGTCCTGCGTGCCGAGCAGCCGCTGTCGGGGTCTGTGTCGCAGGTGGTCGCCTCCGACGGGGTGCGGGACAACGAGCCGGTAACGACGGCCGGCTACCCGACGGTCGAGGACGACGGGCACGAGTACGAGCTGCTGACCGCGGGGGGCCACTGGCGTGGCCCGGCGCTGCGCGACGGCGTGTTGTGGTCGCGTCTGCAGGCGGACGCGGTCATGCCGGGGATGAGCGGTGCGCCGGTGCTGCGGTCGTCCGACCGGGCGGTGGTTGGCGTGGTCTCCGGCCGCTACAACTCACAGGACGGCTGGTTGGCCGGTGCGGTGTGGGTGTCCCGGGTCGAGGACCTGTCCGCGTTGTTGGACGGGGTGGCGTCGGTCGTCGTCGAGGAGACGGTGCCGGCGAATGGGCTGCTGGACCTGGTGCTGACGGTGTCGCAGTCGCAGGTGCGCCTGTCGGGGGGTGGGCAGGATGTGACGGCGGCGCATCGTGGTGTGTCCCCCGGCCTGGCCAACGCGTTACAGGACGTACGTCGGGAACGCGCCCGCCGGCGTGCGGTGACGCGTGACCTCGCGGCCGGCGACCAGACCGCCGGTGTGGTGTCGTTGCGGCGCGCCGGCGAGTTGTTGGCGGAATCGTTTCTGCCCGTCACGGTGGCGCAGGCGCTGGCCCGGGTGATCCGCCGGGCGCAGCTGGAGCATGTGTCGGTACGGGTGGGGGTGCAGGCGCCGGACTGGTGGTGGCTGCCGTGGGAGGCGTTGCCGGAGCCGGTGACCGGCCGTCCGATCGCGCTGCACGAGCTGGTGTCGGTGTATCGGAGGGTGGAGGCGGCCGGTTCGGGGTCGGCTGCGGCGCCGGGTCCCTTGCGGATCGTGGTGGCGATCGCCTCGCCGGAGTCTGGCGGGGGTCCGCTGTTGGACTACGAGCGCGAGTTGGGCAGTGTCCTGGACGCGGTGCACCGGGCGCACCGCAGTCGGGCGGTGGTGCGGATCCTGCCGTTCGCCACGACGGCGGCGATCCGTGCGGTGCTGGACGAGGACACCACCCACGTGCTGCACCTGTCCGCGCACGGTGCGCCGGGCCTCCTGCACCTCGAGGACGAGCAGGGTGGTCGCCGGTCGGTGGATCCGGAAACGCTGATAGCGGAGGCGATTCCGGAGGGACGAATGCCGCGGGTGATCTCACTTGCCGCCTGCTACACCGACGCCGACGGCGAGGACGGTGCGGGGTCGTTCGCCGCCAGGCTGGCCCGGCGGGGCGCGGGCGCGGTGATCGCGACGCAGACCTCGGTCACCGACGTGTACGCCACACGGTTGTTCGCCGCCGTGTACGCCGAGCTGGCGGCTTCGGCGCGGCCGGACGTGGTCGCGGCGGTGGCCCAGGCCCGCCGTCGCGTGCAACGGGACCTGGCCGCCGCCCCGGACCCGCTGACCCAGGCGGTCGCGGGCATGGACGAGTGGAGTGTGGTCAGCGTGCTGGCCGCCGCGCCGTCGGTGACCGTCGCGGACGGCGCCGCACCAGCGGAACCTCGCGCGGAGAACGTGCCGGACCTGGGCGGCCTACTCGCCCGGCCGGTCGGGCAGTTCGTCGGTCGCCGGCACGCCCAGCGCACCCTGCCCGGCCTCCTGACTGACGGCACCGGCACGGCGGTGCTGCTGCACGGTATCGGCGGGGTCGGGAAGACCACCCTGGCCGCCGAGGTGGTCCGCCGCCTGCTGGACACGTCGCCGGACTGGCGTCTGGTCACCGTGACCGGGCCGGTCACCGTCGACGGGCTGTTGGCCGCGGTCGGCGGTACGGCCCGTCGGGAGTTGGTGCTGCGGGAACAGTTCAGCGGCCCGCCAATGGTCGCGGTGCAGGCCGCCGGTCGGGTGGACCTGCCCGGGTCCGACCGATTCGCGCTGTTGCGTGATCAGGTCCTGGCCGGCATGAGGATCCTGGTGGTGTTGGACAACTTCGAGGACAACCTGATCCGGGACAGCGGCGTTGACGCCGGTTGGTCGGTCGGGGATCCCGGGTTGGCGGGGTTGCTGGCCACCTGGTTGACCAGCCCGGGCCGTAGCCGGCTGCTGATCACCAGCCGCTACCGGTTCGGACTACCCGACCCGGCCGCCGAACGGCTGCATCCTTATCAGGTGCCGCCGTTGAGCCTGGCCGAGACCCGCAAGCTGCTGTGGTCGCTGCCCCGCCTGGACCGGCACGCCGCCGACATCGACGCGCAGCAGCGGATCTGGCACACCGTCGGTGGGCACCCCAGGGCCTTGGAGTACCTCGACGCGCTGCTGCCCAGCAGCGGCGGCGACCCTGCGGGACAGGGCCGCTTCACCGACATCACCCGACGCCTGCGCCAGGCCGTCGAAACGCGGCTCGGTCCCGCCGGCACCGCCGCGTGGTTGGCCCAACACCGCACCTTGGACGCAGCACTGGCCGACACGGTCACGCTGGCCGCCGACGATGTCCTGCTCACCGAGCACCTGACCCGCCTCGACACCATCGAGGGCGCGGTCCGGCTGCTGGCCGGAATCAGCGTCTACCGCGAACCCGTCGACGTCAACGGGCTGCTGTTCCAGATCGGCGTCGCAAAGCCGGCTGCCGAATTGGAACAGCAGGCCGGGGGCAGGGCAGAGGCAGTCGGGCAGATCAGTGACCTGCTGTCGCGATACGCACTCGATCTGAACGGGCTGACGGAGGCGCTCGGGCAGGACAGTCCGCTGACCCCGGCAGACGGCGAACGTCTCGGCCGACTTCTTGAGCAGGCACGCCGACCGCCTCAGCCCCCGTTCGCCGTACCACCGGGCATGACGGAACTGGTCGGGCAACTCGCCACGACCAGCCTGATCGCCATCGTCGATGACGAGCGGGTGGTGATGCACCGCTGGACCGCCACCGAACTGCACCGCCACTGGAGCACCGACCACGGTCCGCACCACCGCCCCGGGCTGGTCACCGCTGCCCACCACGATGCCGCAACCTACTGGCGGTGGCGCGCCCGGACCTGGCCGCAGGATCGGTTTGACGGCATCCACGACCTCGACGAGGCCCGTCACCACCTGCTGGCCACCGGTGATCTGGAAACCGCCGGAGCCATCACCGAGGTTATCTGCAGCCAGCTCGACGGGTGGGGGGCATGGGACCGAGAAATCAGCCTCATCCACGACACCCTTGGCTGGCTGCCAGAGAATTCACCCCGCCGCCCGGCCTGGTACCACCAGCTCGGCATGCTCGCCCAGCGTCGGGGCGACTACGCCGAGGCTGAACGCCGCTACCAGCAGTCCCTGACCATCGACGAGGAGCTGGGCGACCGGGCCGGCATGTCGAGCAGCTACCACCAGCTCGGCATGCTCGCCCAGTTTCGGGGCGACTACGTCGAGGCTGATCGCCGCTATCAGCAAGCCCTGACCATCAAAGAGGAGCTGGGCGACCGGGCCAGCATGTCCAAAAGCTACCACCAGCTCGGCATAATCGCCCAGTTTCGGGGCGACTACGTCGAGGCCGAACGCCGTTACCAGCAAGCCCTGACCATCAAAGAGGAGCTGGGCGACCGGGCCAGCATGTCCAAAAGCTACCACCAGCTCGGCATGCTCGCCCAGTTTCGGGGCGACTACGTCGAGGCT
>NZ_JBIAKV010000013.1:41741-171184 GCF_042872705.1 Micromonospora sp. NPDC005203
GCTGAACGCCGTTACCAGCAGTCCCTGACCATCGACGAGGAGTTGGGCGACCGGGCGGGCGTGGCCACCAGCTACGGTCAGCTCGGCATGCTCGCCGAGCTTCGGGGCGACTACGTCGAGGCTGAACGCCGTTACCAGCAGTCCCTGACCATCGACGAGGAGTTGGGCGACCGGGCGGGCGTGGCCACCAGCTACGGTCAGCTCGGCATGCTCGCCCAGTATCGGGGCGACTACGTCGAGGCTGAACGCCGCTACCAGCAAGCCTTGACCATCAACGAGGAGCTGGGCAGCCGTGCCGGCGTGGCCACCTCAATCAGCCAGCTCGGGGCGCTGAGTAGCGAAACAGGTGAACCCGCCGAGGCGGTGGCCTTCCACTGCCAGGCCCTCGTGATACGGCTCGAGATCGGCGTTCCCCAAGCCGGTTTCGATATCGCTCGACTCCGTGACCTCCTCGGGAAACTCGGCGAACACAGATTTTGCGACGCAGTCGCCACCGTCCTCGATGAACAATCGGTGCAGGCGCTGACCGCTCTACTCGATCAGGCAGAAAGTCCTGAACAAGAAGGCGGCTCATAGAGTCCCGTCCGACGCGGCAAACCCACGAACCGCAGTCTGTGCACTGATCCGGCTCCCCTTTGGAGGCTGGCAGCGACCGAGGCTGCGATCCCGGAGAGCGCACACGGTGCAGTGTCAGCCTTCACCTGAGCCCGTGCCCGATGCAGCGGCGAACACGCCGACCAGCGAAGGTCCAACTGCGGATGCCGCGACGAGGGGCGTGGGCGTAGGGTGCGGTTGATGGTCGGCGATGCGTGGAGGGCTCGGTCTTCGTCTCCCTCATCGCTGTTGGTCGGGCTTGCGAGAAACCCGGCAGCGCCGATCGACGTGCTGCTGCGGCTGGTGGAGTTGTGGCCGGAACAGGCATGCGAGGGGCTGCGGCGCCGCCGCGAGCTGCCGCCGCCGGTGCGGGACGTGATGCTGCGTCATCCCTCACCCACGATCCGCGGCGCGCTCGCCAGCCACCCGCAGGTCGACCCCCTGGCGCGTGCTCACCTGCTGGCCGATCCGGCGTGGCGGGTGAGACATCGCGCGTTCGGCCGACCCGGTCAGGCACCGCTGCCGGACGACGTGCTGGTCAGGTTGTTGACCGAACTCGACGATCCCCCCTCCGACGTGCCGTTCAGCCGCGAGGAGTTGATCGACGAGTTGTTCGGCGCGATGGGGTACGACCGACGTCTGTTCCGGTTGGCCGCCGCGCACCCTCGGCCGGGCGTGCGCCGGTTCGCGGCCGGCTCCGCGATCTGGCTGGACGAGCGGTCGCGCCGGGCACTGCTGGAGGATGAGGTGCCCGAGGTGCGGGCGGCCGCCGTGGCGTCCGACGCGCGCCGCCACCAGGTGATGGAGCCTGCGGATCTGCCGGACCAGCACTGTCACGGATTCTGGTCCGTGCTTCAGCGTCCACTGTCCCCGGCGCTTGTCGATCAGGTGCTCGCCAGCGGCGACGCGGCCGCGCTGCGGGTGATGGCCGAGAACCCGAGCGTCCCACCGGACGTGGTCGAGATGCTGCTGCGCCACCCCGACCCGTCGGTCCGGCAGGGAGTCGCCGGCCGCGTCGACCTGAGCGGCGACCAGCTTGTCAGGCTCTCCACCGACCCGGCGGTCGAGGTCCGAACCGCGGTATCCACCCATCCCGGCCTCAGCGAACCGCAGCGGGCCAGCATCGACATCGACGTGACCACTGTGCCGGACGACGGCCACTTTGGGTCCGCGGACGTGCGTTGCCGCGAGATCCCTATCCCGACGGCACCGCGCCGGAATTCAGCGATGTGCTGCGCTGGGCACGCTCGGTCAACCCGCTGCTACGCCGCCGAGCGGCCCGTAACGCCGAGTTGCCGGGGGAACTCGTCACCGTCCTCGCCGAGGATCCCGACCTGGGCGTACGGGTCCTGCTCGACCAGCACCACCCGCGCTGCTGCTGCGCTGCTTCCTCGAGTACCACTGCTGCGGCCGGGGCCGGTTGAGCGAGCTCCCGCAGTTTCCCACCAACGGGTTGGCCCGTTTCTCCGACGACCCCCGACCCAACGATACGACGGCTCGTCGCCCTCGATCCGCACGCCGACCCGGAAGTCGTCGATCGATTGACCACCGACCCGAGCGCCCCCGTGCGGCAGGTGATGGTCAGCAGCCCACGGCTCCCGGCACCGCGGATCGTCGCGCTTCTCGATGATCCTGAACTGGCCGAGGCCGCTGCGGCCAACCCGGCCCTGCCGGTCGATCAGATGCAGCGCATCCTGGACGGGATGCCCGTGGGCTGACACGAGGCGACCGACGCGTACGCCGGCCCGGCCCCGACCACACGTTCATGCCGAGTGCTGATCCCATCAGCGGGACGGTCAGCTGTGTTTCAGGCCAGCGAAGATGACCGCGAGCGTACGGGCCTGCAGAGGCTCGTCCCACCCGCCGTGCAGGGCACCTTGGCAAACGCTCGCGAGGAGTGCCATCACTTCGGGTAGCCGTACCGGGGCGGCGACGGTGCCGGCGGCCTGGGCCTGTTCCAGCAGCCGGGCCACCGCCTCCTCGAGGTGACCGACCGCGTCGGGCAGCCGGATGTTCACTCCGGACCCGGCGAGCAGGTCGACGACTGTCTTCTTCGCCGCGGCCTGGGCCACCAGGTGGGCGAAGAAGGCGAACAGGTCCCGCTGGGCGGCGTCTTCGACGAGCTGTGCGAGCAGTCGCTTCATGATCGCGGCGAGCAGGTCGTCCTTGGTGGGGAAGTGGCGGAAGACCGTACCGATGGCGACGCCGGCCCGCCGGGCCACCTCCTCGGTGGAGGCTCGGGCGCCGAACTCGGCGAAGACCGCCTCCGCGGCGTCCAGGATGCGTGCGCGGTTGCGCTGCGCGTCGACGCGCAACGACGGACCCTCTACCAAAATGAGTCTCCACTCACTATTATCGGCACAAGTCGAGTGCTGACTCATTATCGGGGAGGACGACCGTGACACCAAGAGCGATCTTCGACAGCATGCGCGCCCAGTGGCTCGCGAACCAGCCCACCTTCGAGGCCGACCTGCTCGCCGACGACGTGGTGATCGAGACACCGTTCGCCGCGCCCGGGCACCCTACGCGTACCGAGGGGAAGCAGCGGGTGCTCGAGTACACACAAGGGAGCCAGGCGGTGTTCCCGGTCCGGTTCGACGACTGCCGCGACGTGGTCGTGCACGAGACCGCTGACCCCGAGGTGATCGTGGTCGAGTACGAACTGGTCGGCACTCACACAGTGACCGGGATAACCGCCTCGGCGCCGTTCATCGGGGTGCTGCGGACCCGGGACGGCAAACTGGCCCACTGGCGCGAGTACCAGCACACCCTCGCCATCGCTCAGGCCGTCGGTCAGGCATAGGCCCGGATCGACGACGATAAACCAGATGCACCCGGCGCCTCAAGGATGGCTGCCGGGCATGGTGGTCGTGGCGTGGCGGTGGCCGCTGCTGGCCGCCGTGGTCTCGCTGGCGGGGATTGGACGTGGCTCGTCGCGCCTGGTAGGCAGGCGGGTGTGCGCATCGTCTCCCTGCTGCCGGCGGCCACGGACATCGTGGCCATGCTTGGCCTGACCGGGCGTCTGGTCGGGCGTACCCACGAGTGTGACTGGCCGCCGGGGACCCTGGCCGATGTCCCGGCGGTGACGGCGACCTCCCTGCCGGAGGCCCTGACGAGCCGGGAGATCTCGGCGGCGATCACCGGTGACGCGCACCGGGGATCATCGCTGTACCAGCTCGACGTCGCCATGCTGGAGGCCCTGAAACCGGATCTGATCCTGACCCAGGATCTGTGCGATGTTTGCGCGGTCTCCTATGAGCGGGTCAACGACGCGGTTCGCCTGATCGATTTCGACACCACTGTGGTGTCCCTGGAGGCGCGGACCATCGCCGGGATCCTGGACACGGTTGATGCCGTGGCCGCGCTGACCGACACCGAGGGCAGGGCGGCGGAGATCCGAGCCGACGCCGGGCGTCGCCTCGCCGCGTTGCCGGGGTCGGTGGCCGGCGCGCCGACGGTGCTGTTCGTCGAGTGGCTCGACCCGTTGATGCCCGGCGGGCACTGGGTGCCGGAGCAGATCGCCTATGCGGGTGGGCGGTCGCTGCTGCTCGGGCCGGGCGCGCACAGCACCCCGCAGCGGTGGTCGGTGGTCGCCGACCTGGCTCCCGAGGTGGTGGTGTTCGGGCCGTGCGGGTTCACGCCCGAGCGGACCTTCGACGAGCTGTCGGTGGCGGCCGCGCAACCCGGCTGGGCGGACCTGCCCGCGGTTCGTCAGGGGCAGGTGTGGGTGGTCGACGGGCCTGCCTACTTCAACCGCCCCGGCCCGAGGGTGGTCGACGGCGCGGAGATCCTCGCCGGCATCCTCGCTGGCCGTCCCGACTCCCGCGCTCGACAGGTCCCCCTCGACGTCGGTTGACACTGCCGCGCCCGACCGGCACGGCGTCGACGGGGGTGCCGTCGATGCTGACCCGGCCGAGGACGTCAGTGCCCCGGGAGGTCGTCGTCAACACCGAGCAGCACGACCTCCAGTCGGCGCGGGCCGTGCACTCCCTCGACCCGGTTCAGCTCGATGTCGCTTGTCGCGGACGGGCCGGAGATCCAGGTCTGGGGCGCGCGTGGGTCCAGCCGGGTCAGCGCCTCCGGCAGCAGGCCGACGACCTGGTCGGCGCGGACGACACAGATGTGCCGGTCGGGCACCAGGGTGAGCGCTCGTCGCCCCTGCGTCGGGCCGGCGTCGAGGATGATGGTGCCCGTGTCGGCGACCGCCACGGCACAACCGGTCAGGACCGCGTCCATGGCGTCAAGCTCGGCCGGTGCGAGTGGGGGAGCGTCGCGCCGCACCTGTCCGGCAAAGCCGGCCAACCAGTCGGCGGGCACATCGGTGGGGACGGCGAGCCGGTCCACCTCGGCCAGCAGCCCGGCCAGGGCGCCGAGGCCCCGGTGGACCGTCGCCCGGTAGTCCTCCAGCCGGTCGACGAAAACCTCGACCAGGTCGGGGCGGTCGTCGGCCCGACGGTATCGGCGGGGCACCCGTACCGGTGGCGGGTTGTCGGCCAGGGCCGTCCGGAGCCGCGCCAGGATCTCGTCGCGCGCGTTCACTGCTGCTCCCACCACTCCCGAAAGGTCTGCGGTGCGGGCAGCGGCAGGTCCCGCGAACGGGTCCACGCCGAGGCGGGCCAGGGCAGCCGGCGCAGCGTCCGCGCGCCGGTGCGTCGTTCGCGGTACGCGCCGAGTGGACCCGCGCCCGTGCGGGCCAGCCGCAGGGCGGCGGCCCAGCGTCGAGGGTTGCGCATCACCCAGGCCAGGACGCGCATGGCGGCCCGTTCGGCGAGTGGGTGCGGCGCCTGCTGGCGGAGGTGGACCAGGATCTCCGGAATGTTGATCTTCACGGGGCACACGTCGTAACAGGCGCCGCAGAGCGTCGACGCGTACGGCAGGGACGCGTTGTCGGCCACCCCGGTCAACTGGGGCGACAGGATCGCGCCGATCGGCCCCGGATACACCGAGCCGTACGCGTGCCCGCCGGCCCGCTCGTACACCGGGCAGACGTTGAGGCACGCGGAGCAGCGGATGCAGGACAGCGCCGGCCGCCCGACCGGGTCGGCCAGCACCGCGGACCGGCCATTGTCGACAAGGACGACGTGCACGGCCTGCGGGCCGTCGCCGGGGGCGACGCCCGTCCACATCGAGGTATACGGGTTCATCCGCTCACCGGTCGAGGACCGCGGCAGCAGTTGCAGGAAGACCTCCAGGTCGGTGAAGGTCGGCAGCAGCTTCTCGACGCCCACGACGCTGATCAGTGTCTCCGGGAGGGTGAGGCACATCCGCCCGTTGCCCTCGGACTCCACCACCACGAGCGTGCCGGTGTCGGCGATGGCGAAGTTGGCGCCGGACACGGCGACCCGGGCCGACAGGAACCGTCGTCGCAGGTGGGCGCGGGCCACCTCGGCCAGGGCGGCCGGCTCGTCGCTGAGGTCGACCGGCGCGTCGGGCATGCGACGCTGGAAGATCTCCCGGATCTGTGTCCGGTTGTAGTGGATCGCCGGCACCAGGATGTGCGAGGGGGTGTCGTCGCCGAGCTGCACGATCAGCTCCGCCAGGTCGGTCTCGTACGCGGCGATCCCGGCCGCCTCCAGGGCCTCGTTGAGTTCGATCTCCTGGGTGGCCATCGACTTGACCTTCACGACCTCGTCGGCCCCGGTGGCCCGGGTCAGCTCGACCACGATCCGGCAGGCCTCGGCCGCGTCCCGGGCCCAGTGGACGGTGGCGCCGGCGGCGGTGGCGGACGCCTCGAACTGCTCCAGCAGCTCCGGCAACCGCCGTTGGACGTCCGCCTTGATCGCGGCGCCGGCGTCGCGCAGAGCCTCCCAGTCGGGCACCTCGTCGACGACCCGGGCGCGCTTGCCGCGGATTGTGCGGGTGGCCCGGTGCAGGTTGGCCCGCAGTTGCGTGTCGGCGACGGCCGGCTTCGCCGCGGTGGGGAAGGGCAGCGGCGTGCGGATCCGCCCGCCTCCGGTGGCCGGTGCGACCGGCCTGTTCACGAGGCGGCTCCCGTCGCGGCGAGGATCTCGGCGTAGTGCAGGGCGCGTACGCCGCAGCGGTGGCGGTCGAGGCCGCCGCCGATGTGCGCCAGGCAGGAGTTGTCGGCGGCGGCGAGCACCCGTGCCCCGGTCTCGCCGACCCGGGCGCACTTGTCGGTGAGCATCGCGGTGGACACGTCCGGGTTCTTCAGGGCGAAGGTGCCGCCGAAGCCGCAGCACTCCTCGGCGTCGGCCAGCTCGACCAGCCGGATCCCGCGCACCTCGCGCAGCAGTCGCAGCGGCCGGTCGCCCAGTCGGAGCAGTCGCAGGCCGTGGCAGGTGGGGTGGTACGTCACCGTCTCCGGGAACTCGGCGCCGACGTCGGTGACGCCGAGGACGTCGACGAGCAGCTCGGACAGCTCGTAGGTGCGGGCGGCCACCGACGTGGCGGGCGGGTGCAGCCGCGGGTACTGGTCGCGGATCATCGCGGTGCACGAACCGGACGGCACGACGACGGCGTCGTACGCGTCGAAGACGTCGACGTAGTTGCGGACCATCGGCATCGCCTCGGCCCGGTAGCCCGTGTTGGCGTGCATCTGCCCGCAACAGCTCTGGCCCGTCGGGAAGTCGACGGTGTGGCCGAGCCGGCGCAGGATGCGGGTGACCGCGATGCCGGTGGCGGGATAGGCGATGTCGTTGACGCAGGTGATGAAAAGAGCTATCCGCATGGCGGTGTCGACCCGCCTTGACTGTGTTGGTGTGAGCGAGTACACACTGGCGAGCAAGATCCTATCGGAAACGGCTCTGCCGCCACCAGGCACCGGAGGATGGTTCGTGAGATTCATGCGCGTCGGGCCCGTCGGGCGGGAACGCCCTGTCCTGTACGTCGACGGGCGGCACCTCGACCTCTCGTCGCTGACCGCCGACATCGACGCGCAGTTCCTCGGCGGCGGCGGCATCCGGCGCGTCCGCGAGGCCACCGACCTGCCCGAGATCGACGTCTCCGGTCAGCGGGTCGGCGCGCCGGTCGCCCGTCCCGGTGTGGTCCTCTGCGTCGGCCAGAACTACGCCGCGCACGCCGCCGAGTCGGGTGCCGAGCCACCCACCGACCCGATCATCTTCTACAAGGCGCCCAACACGGTCGTCGGCCCCCACGACGACGTCCTGATTCCGCGTGGTTCGACGAAGACCGACTGGGAGGTGGAGTTGGCGGTGGTGATCGGTCGGCAGGCCCGCTACCTCGCCTCGCCGGCCGACGCTCTCGGGCACATCGCCGGGTACGTGCTGTCCAACGACGTCTCCGAGCGGGACTTCCAGCTCGCCGTCTCGGGTGGTCAGTGGTCGAAGGGCAAGTCCTGCGAGACGTTCCAACCGCTCGGCCCGTGGCTGGTCACCGCCGACGAGATCGACGACCCGCAGGCGTTGCGGCTGCGCTCCTGGGTCAACGGTGAGCTCCGCCAGGACTCCAGCACGAAGGACATGATCTTCGACGTGGCGTACCTGATCTGGCACCTGTCCCAGTACACGGTCCTGGACCCGGGCGACGTCATCAACACCGGCACCCCGCAGGGCGTGGCGCTCTCCGGCCGGTTCCCGTACCTGGCCGACGGCGACGTGATGGAGGTCGAGATCGAGAGCCTCGGCCGGCAGCGCAGCACGCTGAGAGCTGCCTGATGGCGGTGTCTGTCGACGCGCAGGACTACTCGGGAGGGGAGAGCGGCATGCGGTGTGACGGTCTGGTGGCGGTGGTGACCGGAGGTGGCTCGGGGATCGGCCACGCCTGCGTGCGGGCGTTCCTGGCCGCCGGCGCCCGGGTGGGCGTACTGGATCTGGACCTGTCGGGTCTCCCCGAGGACCCTCGCGTCCACGGCGTCCGCGCGGACGTGGCCGACCGGTCCTCCCTCGATGCGGCCGTCGCCTCGGTCGCCGACACCTTCGGCGGCATCGACATCCTGGTCAACAACGCCGCCATCTCCGCCGTGGGCACGGTGGAGGACAACGACGACGAGCTGTGGAGCAGGGTGCTCGACGTCAACGTCGCCGGCGTGGCCCGGATGAGCGCCGTCGCGCTGCCGTACCTGCGCCGGTCGTCGGCCGCGGCGATCGTCAACATCTCCTCGATCGCGGCGACCGTCGGCCTGCCCCAACGCGCCCTGTACTCGGCGTCGAAGGGCGCCGTGCACGCCCTCACCCTCGCCATGGCCGCCGACCTGGTGACCGAGGGGGTCCGGGTCAACTGTGTCGCCCCCGGCACCGTGGACACGCCCTGGGTGGCCCGCCTGCTCGCCGGCGCGGCCGACCCGACGGCGGAGAAACGGCACCTCGCGTCCCGCCAGCCAACGGGGCGGCTGGTGACCGCCGACGAGGTGGCCGCCGCCGTCGTCTACCTCGCGTCGCCGGCGACCGGGTCGGTGACCGGGTCGTCGCTCCCGGTGGATGGCGGCATGTCCGGCCTGCGACTACCCGCTCGGGTCACCTCCGCGCCCGCCCCCGGGGGACCGGGCGCGGTCGGCTCCTGAGGGGTCCGGGGGCGCGTGACATGATTGCGCCATGGGGAAACAGCAGGACGTCGGCGAGCCCGACCGTCACAGCGGGTCCGACGTCGCCGACCACCGTCCGATCGGTGGCAGCGCGGACGCACGGCTCGCCCTCGCTCAGGACCCCAACACGCCACAGATGACGCTTATCGACCTGGCGTCCGATCCGTCGGCCGTGGTCCGTAAGGCGGTCGCCGCTCGGGCCGACGCGCCCGCACAGGCCCTGCGGCCGCTGACCCGGGACCATGATCGTCAGGTGCGGGAGGCTGTGGCGAGCAACCCCTCGGCCTCGATCGCCAACCTCATGCGTCTGGTCAAGGACGCCGACCGGTGGATCCGCTGGGCGGTCGCCGGCAACCCCGCGTGTGACGAGTCGATCCGCCGGGTCATGTCCGAGGCATCGGACAAGGAGCTTCGCGGTCTCCTCGCGGAGCGCCGGGACCTGGAGCCGGAGCTGGCCGCCAAGCTTGCCGACGACGTCTCACCCGAGGTGCGGGAGCGACTTGCCAGCCACACCCACGACCCGGACGTGATCACCCTTCTGCTGGCCGATCGCACCGCACGCGTACGCAAGGGGTTGGCCCGCAACCCGCGGACCACCGCCGCGCAGCGCAGCGCGCTCGCCGCGGACCCGGTGGTCGACGTCCGCGTCGCGCTGTTACGTGCGGTCGAGCTGGGTGAGGCGGACCTGGCGCTGCTGCTCGACGACCGCTCGGTCCAGGTCCGCCTGGCCATGGCCACGAGCGAGCTCGTGCCGGCGCACATCCGGCAGGCACTCGCCCGCGATCCCGACGAGATGGTGGCCAGCGCGGCCCGGGACTTTCGCCCGGGGTCCGGCACCTCCTCGGCGGTCCGGGCTCCCCGCATCGCGCACCGGCCCTCCACCGCCGGCGCGGGCCGTCGCGGCGGCACGTCGCGGTAGGGCGGCGCCGGCCTCGCAGAGTGCAGCACCTGTACTCAGGATGGTCTCCAAACATTCACAACTGTCGTCCCGATCCTCTCTAGGCTGCGAATGTCCAGTTTTGGGCGTATGTCGGCAGGAGAGGACCAGCGGTGCGTATCAGAAGACTCAGGTCAAGGTTCGTGGCGATGGCCGCGACGGTGGCCCTCGCCGTGGCGGGTGAACCACTCGTCGGCGGTACGGCACACGCCGCCGAGCCCTCCCAGTTCAACGTCGTGGGCGGTGCGATCCGACCGGCGACCGGCACCCCCGTGCCCGCCTCCGGAACGCACGCGTCGCTGTGGAGCAACTCCCATTACGCCACCACGAGCGTCAACGGCTCCGGGCGGGTGCTGATCGGGGCCATCGGTGACAACTGCCAGGGCTGGCCGACCGTACGGGTGAGCGTCGACGGCGTCAGTGTCGGCCAGACCACAATCGTCAGCGCGACGAGTTACGGCACGTACCCGGTCGGCGCGGCGGTCGGCGCCGGCCAGCACACCGTGCAGATCCAGTTCGTCAACGACTTCCGGGACGACGCCTGCGACCGCAACGTCCACATCGCGTACGCGCGGATGGAGACCGCCGGCGCCACCGACACGACGTTCAGCTTCGCCGTCCTGCCGGACACCCAGCAGGAGGTGCTCAACAGCGGCGACACCCGCTTTCTCAACCGCACGAACTGGCTGGTGCAGAACCGGTCCGCGCTGGACCTCCGCTTCGTGACCTCCTCCGGTGACGTGGTCAACTGGGACACCCCCGACCACTCGCAGTACGTCATCGCCCGCACCGCGATGCGGCCGATCGAGAACGCCGCCATCCCGTACGCGCTGGCGCTGGGCAACCACGACACCCAGGCCCCCGGTCCCGGCGGCTCCGCCCGCGACCCCGCCCGCACCCGCGAACTCATCCGCGACACCAGCGTGTTCAACAGGTACTTCACGGTCAGCCAGTACCGGGCGGTCCGGGGACAGTTCGAGGCTGGCAAGGTCGACAACTCGTACTCGACCTTCGAGGCCGGTGGCGTGCAGTGGATGGTGCTGACCCTGGAGCTGTGGCCCCGGGTCGCCGCCGTGAACTGGGCCAGGAGCGTCGTCGCCGCCAATCCCCGGCACAACGTCATCGTCGTCACCCACGACTACATCGACGGCAACGGCAATATCGAGCAGAGCGCCGGCTACGGCGAGACCAGCCCGCAGTATCTCTTCGACAACCTGGTCAAGCAGTACGCCAACATCCGGTTCGTCTTCTCCGGTCACACCGGCATCGCCGGCAACCGGGTCGACACCGGAGTCCACGGCAACAAGGTCTACTCGTTCCTCCAGACGTTCCACTCCAACAGCACCAACCCGGTCCGCCTGGTCGAGATCGACACCGCCGCCAACTCGCTGCGGACCTGGATCTACGCGCCGCACAACAACCGGTCGTTCACCGCGTACGACAGGTCGTTCACCGGCATCGGGGTGGTCCGCTGACCCGTACCCCGTTCTGTGCTGTGGCCTTGGCGGTTGGCGGCGGAGCAGCCGCCTCAACCGCCGAGGCCCGGCAGCCGCATGGTGAAGTGCGTGGCCCGGAGCGGCCCGGACCATCCGGTAAGCCCACGGTGATGACGTGTTAGGTTAGCCTGCCCTAATCCGCCGTCCCGGAGTTGCCCATGACCGCATCGACCCGACAGCGGGACAGCCGCCAGTGACAGCGACCGAGATCACCGGTGGCGTGGTGCTCCGTCGCGCGCTCCGTCGACAGCGCCGTCGGGTCGTTCTCGGCGTCGCGCTGCTGTGCACACACCAGGCCGCCGAGGCCCTCGTCCCGGTCGCCATCGGCGTCGTCATCGATCGTGCGGTCGCCACCGGGGACGGCGGCGCGCTGCTGCTCTCGCTCGCCGGCCTGGCCGGCCTGTTCACCGTCCTCGCCTTTGCCTACCGCACCGGCGCCCGGCTGGCGTACGCCGCGGTCGAACACGAGGCGCACGCCACGCGGGTCGACATCGTCCGCAGCGCCCTCGACCCGCGCGGACACGGTTCCGGCATGCGCGACGGAGAGCTGCTCTCCGTCACGGCCTCCGATGCCGAGCTGAGCGCGCTTGTCGTCCGGGTCGCCGGGCTCACCGCAGCGGCGTTCACCGCCATCGTGGTCGCGGCCGTCGCGCTGCTCGTCGTCGACATCCCACTCGGGCTCGGGGTGCTCGTCGGCGTACCCCTGCTGGTCGTCGCCCTGCACCGGATGGCGCCGCTGCTCACCCGGCGCAGCACCGCGCAGCAGGAAGCCCTCGCGGCCACCACCGCGCTCGCCGTCGACCTCGTCACCGGCCTGCGCGTGCTGCGCGGCATCGGCGCGCAGGACCATGCCGCACGCCGGTACGCGGGCGCCAGCCGCCACGCGCTCGACGTCACCCTGCGTGCCGCGACCACCAAGGGACTGCACCTGGGGCTCACCACCTTGGTCAACGGTCTCTTCCTCGCGGCGGTCGCCGGTGTCGCGGGCTGGCTCGCGCTCCAGGGCCGGCTCACCATCGGCGAACTCGTCGCCGTCGTCGGGCTGGCCCAGTTCATCGCCGAACCGGTGCAGACGCTCGGGTACTGCGTGCAGTTGTTCGCCATGGCCCGCGCCTCCGCCGGTCGGGTCGCCCGGGTGCTCGGTGCCGCGCCGGCCACCCGCCCGGGTAGCGCCGGGCCGCCGGCCCCGAGCCCGTCGCGGCTGGCCCTCGACGGGGTCCGCTACGCCGGCCTGCACGACGTCAGCCTGCACGTCCGCTCCGGTGAGGTTCTCGGCGTGCTCGCCTACGATCCGGGCGACGCCGAGGCGCTTGTCACGCTCCTGTCCGGCGGTGTGCCCCGCCCGGACTACCGGGGCTCGCTGTGCGTCGACGGCGTGCCCGCCGACGAACTGCACATCGACGCCGTACGCGCCGCCGTCCTGGTCGAGCAGCACGACGTGGCACTGTTCGAGGGGACGCTGCGCGCCAACCTCAGCGCCGGGGCACACGTCGATGACACGCTTCTGTGGTCGGCTGTGCGTGCCGCCGCCGCCGAGGACGTGCTCGCCGCGCACCCGCACGGGCTCGACCGCCTGCTCACCGAACGGGGGGCGAACCTGTCCGGCGGGCAGCGGCAACGGATCGGGCTGGCCAGGGCACTCGTCGCCGATCCGCCGGTGCTGGTGCTGCACAACCCCACCACGGCCGTCGACGCGGTGACCGAGGGGCTGCTCGCCGAGGGACTGGCCGCGGCTCGCGGCGCGGCGGACCGCGGCACCGTGCTGATCACCACCAGTCCGGCGCTGCTGCGCGCCACGCACCGGGTCGCGGTGCTCGACCGGGGGCGGATCGTCGCCGAGGGTCCGCACGAGAGGCTGCTCGCCACCGACACCCGCTACCGCGAGGAGGTCCTACGGTGACCGAGGCGTCAATCGAAAGCCGGCAACTGCTGCCGACGGCCACCGCTCGGCAGACCTGGGTCGCCCTCCGTAGCGAGGCGGGCCGCCTGCCGCGGCTCAGCGTCACCGCCGGCACGTTGCTGGTCGCCGCCGCCGCGACCGGGCTCGTCGCCCCCTGGGTGCTCGGTCGCCTCGTCGACGACGTCATCGCCGGATCCGACACACCGCGGATCGTCGCCTGGGCGGGTGTGATCGCGGGCGCGGCGGTGCTCGCGGGGCTCCTCACCGCGGTCGGAGCGGCGGTCGCCGCCCGACTCGGCGAGACCGTGCTGGCCCGGCTGCGGGAACGGGTGCTCGACCGTGCCCTGCACCTGCCGTCGGCCACCCTGGAACGGGCCGGGACCGGGGACCTGGTGGCACGTGCCGGCGACGACGTGGCCGTCGTGACGAACGTGATCGCCACCAGCGGTCCCGCCTTCCTCGGCGCGCTGCTGTCCGTCGTGCTGACCGCGTTGGGGCTCTTCGCCCTCGACTGGCGACTCGGCATCGCCGGGCTGGTCGCCGCCCCGGCGTACGCGGTGGCGCTGCGCTGGTACCTGAAGCGGTCGATCCCGTACTACGCCCGGGAGCGGGTGGCGACGGGCGAGCGCGCACAGGCGACGGCCGAGGCGCTGCGCGGCTCGGCGACCGTGCGCGCCTACCGGATGGAGGACGCCCACGTCGCACGGATCGCGGGCCGCTCCGCCGTGGCCCGTGACCTGTCGCTGGAGATCTTCGGACTGTTCACGCGGTTCGGGCTGCGCATCAACCGGTCGGAGTTCGTGGGGCTCGCCGCCGTGCTGCTCGCCGGGTTCCTCCTGGTCCGCGACGACCTCGTCTCGGTGGGTGCCGCCACCACCGCCGCGCTCTACTTCCACCGCCTCTTCAACCCCATCGGGCTGCTGCTGTTCGAGTCGGACTCCGTCCTGCAGGCCGGGGCGAGCCTCGCCCGCCTCGTCGGCGTCACCACCCTGCCGGCCACCGCGTCTCCCGAGCGTCCCGAGCGCGCCGGACCCGAGCCGGCAGCGCTGGAGGTGGTCGTCGGGCAGCACCGATACGACGACGGACCCGTCGTACTGCGCGACATCACCCTGCGGCTGGCACCCGGTGAGCGCGTCGCCCTCGTCGGCGCGAGCGGGGCGGGCAAGAGCACGCTCGCCGGCATCATTGCCGGCATCATCGCGCCGACTTACGGTGCGGTGCGCCTCCGCGGCGTGCCGCTGGCGGACCTCGGTGAGCACCGCCTTCGCCGCGAGATCGCGCTGATCAGCCAGGAGGTGCACGTCTTCGCCGGGCCGCTCGCCGACGACCTGCGGCTGGCCGATCCGGACGCCACCGACGCGGAGCTGACCGCCGCACTCGACCGGGTCGGTGTCACCGACTGGCTGCGTGCCCTCCCGGAGAGCCTCGCCACCGCGGTGGGGGAGGGCGGACGGCGCCTCACCTCGGCCCAGGCCCAGCAGCTCGCATTGGCCCGCCTCGTCCTCGCCGACCCCGCCGTCGCGATCCTCGACGAGGCCACCGCGGAGGCGGGCAGCGCGGGCGCACGCGACCTCGACCGCGCCGCCGTCGCGGCCACCGAGGGCCGGACCACGCTCATCGTCGCCCACCGGCTCAGCCAGGCGGCCACCGCGGACCGCATCGTCGTCCTGGACCACGGCCGGATCGCCGAACAGGGTACGCACGCCGAGTTGCTCCAGGCCGGGGGCGGGTACAGCCGGCTCTGGCGTTCCTGGAGCATGCCCCACCTCGTGCCGCGCGGGCGGGAGAGCACCGAGCAGACCCGGGACCAGCCGGTCCGAGGCTGAGCGGCCGACGGGGGCGCGCGTCGGCCGGCCGTGACCCCGCCCGCGGAGGGGGCGGCGGTGTCAGCCGAACGGGGAGTTCCGGGAACTTTCCGGGACCGGCCGCCGACCACCAGAGTGCGCGGCTCAGCGGCGCGATCCGACGACGGCTTTCGGCATGGAGGAGCGCCCGTGGCACCCAGGACGGTGGTCTGTGCGCAACGGCGGCGCTGACGACGATCAGGTGACCCGCTGGGCGCAGGAGGCGGGCCGCGGCGACCGGCAGGCCGCCACGGCGTTCGTCCGGGCACTGCACGACCAGGTCTGGCGGTTCCTGTCACACCTGGCCGGGCCGGGTGAGGCCGACGATCTGACCCAGGAGACGTTCCTGCGCGCATTTCGCAACCTGCCCGGCTTCGCCGGCCGCTCCTCGGCGCGTACCTGGGTGTTCACCATCGCGCGGCGCGTTGCCGTGGATCACGTCCGGGCGGCGGTCGCCCGGCCACGGTTGGCCTCGGTGCCGGACTGGCAGGCGGCGGCCGAGGCCGCCGGTGCGATCACGGCCGGCGCCGACGAGGGTGTCACCCTCCAGCAGGTGATCTCCGGTCTGAGCCGGGAGCGGCGCGAGGCGTTCGTCGCCACCCAGGTGCTCGGCCTGTCCTACGCCGAGGCGGCAGAAGTCTGCCAGTGCCCGGTCGGCACCATCCGCTCCCGCGTCGCGCGGGCACGCGAGGATCTCGCCGCGGCCTGGCAGATCGACAGTGGCCAGACCAGCGGGAAACGAACCGGCTGAGCTGTTCGGCGCAGGTGGCACCGTCGCTCAAATCTGGGCGTAGCGGGTGCCCGTCCAGCGATAGGTGCGATCCACCGGCACCTCGGGCTCGGCGTACTTCTTGAACGAGGAGATGACCAGTCGACCGCCGGTGACCCGCACGTCGTTGCCCGCCTCGGCCACCGGCCCGACCCAACTGCCGACCAGCTGACCGGTGCGCCCGGTGACGACCAGGACCTGACCGGAGGCGTCCTCGTCGCCGGCGCCGGACAGACAGGACCCGTACAAGACCGCCTCGTCGCGGCCGTCGCCGTTCAGGTCGCCGAACGTCGCGGCGCCCTCGTCGTATGCGGACGAGATCGAGATGTGCGGACCGTCGCCCGGCTGGCCGCCCCTGCCGTCGACGAAGCGGATCCTGCCGGTCAGGCACTCGTCGCCCGTCGACGCCGTCATGGTGATCGTGGCGTTCGCCCAGTCGACGCCGCGCATGCTCAGCGGCGTCGGAGCGCTGCCGGTCGCGCTCGGTGTGCCGATCGGTGATGACGACCGCGACGGGGTCCGTCGGTCGGGTGGTGGTGTCGAGGGCGACGTCGTCGCCGGTGTGGGCGGTGGCGCCGGCGTGGGGGAGACGCTCACCGACGGTGTCGGGGTGGGCCCGATGATCGGTGGGTCCCGGTCTGGATCGGGACCGAGTCGGGTGATCGTCGCGATGCTCCCGGCGGCGACCGCCACCACCGCGGCGAAGGACAGCGCGACCTTCGTCCTGGTACGACGCCGGGCCCGGCGCACGATCACGTCGGCCGAGGGCGCGGCGAACGACAGGTGGCCGCTGTCGGCGTACGACCGCAGCATGAAACCGGCGACGGCGTCTCGACCGGGATCCGGCTCCGGGGGTGTCACGACGTGACCGCCTCTCCGCTCGACGTTTCGCTCAGATGCTCCGCCAGTTTCGCCCGGCCGCGGTGCAGCCACGACACCACCGTGCCCTGCGGTACGCCGAGGCTGGCGGCAATCTCGGCGGTCGGCAGGTCGGCGATGTAGTGCAGCACGATCACCCGGCGCTGCCGCTCGGGCAGCGTACGCAGGGCGGTGACAAGCGCCACGTGGTCCGGCTGGACCGCCGGCACGGGCGGCACGACGGGCTGGCGGCGTAACGCGCGGGCCGCGACGGTGAGCCGGCGCAGCCGGTTGGTGGCGAGGTTCCAGGCCACCCGGCGCACCCAGGCCACCGGATCGTCGTACAAGGAGATGTCGCGCCACTTCTGCCAGGCCCGCAGGAACGCCTCCTGGCTCACGTCCTCGGCCTCGGCCCGGTCGCCGAGGTACGCGTGGATCTGCGCGCTGATCCGGCCGTAGCAGGTCTGGAAGAACCGGTCGAAGGCGGCACGGTCGTCCGGCTGGTCGCCTCGCACGGCACCTCCTGTGGTCGCGGGTCCTCCACCACAGACACACCCGGGGCCGGCCGCCGATTGCACCTGACCCGGATGCAATCGGCGAGACCACAGTGGCGTGTCCAAGGTAGAGCATTCCCACCGACCGCCCCGGAGGAACTCGTGTCACGTACCGGCCTGATCACGACCGTCACCGCACTCACGCTCGGCGCATCGGCGTGCGCGGCGCCGGCGCAGGACGTCCCCGGCGCGCCCGCCGCGAACCCGACGGTGCCGCCGTCGTCGCCGTCGAGCCCGTCGGCGTCACCGTCCGCGGCGGAGGCGTCGCCGTCGGGCGACGGCGTCTTCTCGGGTACGCGGAAGGTCGCCATCGCGATGGAGTCGGGTCCACCGGCGTACCTCGTGGTCGGGGCGGACGGGAAGGTCGTCGGTAACGTGCGGCTGACCGAACGCAGCGTCTTCGTCCCCGTCCCGGCCGGTGCCCGTCACCAGATCAGGACCGCCTTCGCCGACAACTCGTGCGTGGGGGTACGCCGCGACGCGGGCCGGCCGCCGACCCTCGTGGTCGCCGTCTGTGCCCCCGAGGCGGAGGGGCAACTCTTCCGCTTCGTTGCGACCGACCAACGGGACAGCGAGGGCCGCCGCACCTACCGGATCGAGAGCGCGTCCGGTCCCGTCACCTTCGACTCGCGCGACGGGCTGCACGTCCAGGACCCCGCCAACGACGCCCGCGTCACCGGGTTCGCGGTGCTCGACCGGGGACCAGCCTGATCAGGCCGGTCCCCGGTCGGCGCCACCCGTGGCGTCATCCCAGACGGGCCTCGATGGCCTCGATGATGCGCGGACGCAGTTCGGCGGCGCGGACGACGGCGTCCACCGAGCCGACCTCGACGGCGCGCTGGATGTTGTGCACCCGGTCGAACTCCGTGGCCACCTCGCCGAGCTTCTCCGCGCGCACCGACGAGCGCAGCTCGTCGAGTTCCGCGGTCAGCGCGGCGCGTTCGGTGCCGGCCACGGCGGCGGCGCGCGCCTCCAGGTCCCGCACCCGGGGGTCGGCCGCCGTGCGGGCGTTGACGTCGGCGGCGAACACCACCGCGGCGGCGGGTGCGCCACCGAGCACCGACGCGAACGAACCCTCCAGGGCGAGCACTGTCATGTTCGGGTTCAGTGCCTTCGAGAACACCACGAACGCGCCGCCGTGGTAGCGCGAGATCACACAGAAGACGATCGGCCCCTGGAAGTTGACGATCGCCCGGCCGATCTCGGCGCCGTACTCCAGTTGCAGCTTGCGCATCGACTCCGGTGAGCCGTCGAAGCCGGACAGGTTCGCCAGCACCACGAGGGGTCGGTTGCCGCTGGCCGCGTTGATCGCCCGCGCCGCCTTCTTCGACGAGCGGGGGAACAGCGTGCCCGCCGTGTAGGTGTCCGGGCCGTCGGTGGGCGGGAAGCCGTGCCGAGGCACCGACCGGGACTCGATGCCGAGCAGGCACACCGGGATGCCACCGAGGTGGATGTCCGTCACGACAGCGGTGTCCGCGTCGGCCATGCCCGCCCACCGTTCCAGCGCCGGGTGGTCCTGGTCGGCGAGGGCGCGCATCACCGTACGGATGTCGAACGGCTTCTTGCGGTCCGGGTTGTGCTCGACGGAGAAGATCTCCCCGACGGTGCGGAAGGCACTGCCCGCCACGTCGTGGGGGAAGTCGGAGATGTCGCGGTCGGTCGGGTCGGTGGTGGCTGCCCGTCGGGGCGCGTCCTCACCGGGCGCGACGTACGTGTGGTCGTAGTGCGACATCACCACGTCCCGCGCGGCCGTCAGGTTCGGCGCCCAGTACTGCGCCTGCCCGTTCGGCCCCATCACCCGGTCGTAGCCGCCGATGCCGAAGTTGTCCTCGGCGGACACGCCACCGGAGAAGTCGAGCGACTGCTTGCCGGTGAGCACCATCGCCGAGTCGGGCGTCATCACCAGGATGCCCTTGGTGTGCATGAGCATCGTCGCCTCGGCGTTCCAGTACGGCTGGGCGCCGACGTTGATGCCCGCGACCACGATGTTGATCTCACCGCCGGCCTGGGTGAACTCGACGATCCGCTTCAGGGCCGCGGCCACCCAGTCCATGTTCTCCGTACCGGTGGTCATCGAGATGCGCGCCCCGGCGGACAGCGCCCACCACTCCAGGGGCACGTTCATCCGCTCCGCGAGGTCCAGTGCGGCGATCACGCGCCGGCACTCCGGCTCGGACAGGGCGCCCAGCGCCTTGGTCGGGTCGCCGAGCAGGACCACCCGGGTGACGCCCTGCGGGTGCCGCTCGGTCGGCGTGGTGACCACCCCGGCGACGATGGCGGCGCTGTTGCGCCCCTTCGGCCGGTCCACCGGCACCAACACGTGCTCGTCGTCGAGGTCGTGCTCGACGAAGTCACCGAGTCGACCGGTCAACTCGTACGGGTACACGGTGTTACGGCTGCTCGCCCGCAGCACCTTCAGCCGGTACTCGTCGATCGGCTCGATCGGCTCGACCGGCGGCTCACCGACGGCCAGCTCGGCACCGCCCGCGGCGTCGAACGAGATCCGTACGGCGATCTTGCTCAGCTCGCCGGTCCGGCGGTCACGCTGCCGCGCGACGAACAGGATCTCCTCCAGGCCGGCGCCGACGGTCGTCGGGCGGACGCGCCCGGCGATCATCTCCATCTCCTCGCGGGTCAGCTCGCTCGGCGGCCAGACGTAGACCACGATCCGGTTGGTGTTGAAGCGGGTCTTCGACGGTCGCAGCGACTGGGCGCGGCGGATCGAGTCGAGGCACGCGGCGATGGCGTCCTCGGCCGTCGGCAGCGCCACCAGGCGGCCGTCCTGCTCGCGAAGCTCGGTCAGGTCACGGACCTGCGCGAACGCGACGAGGCGTTCGTCCGCCCGGTTGTCCCGCGCCACGCACTGGAAGAGGTAGACCTCCTCGTCGGACGACGGCAGCCGGGTCAGGTCGAACTTGTGCAGCCGCTGCAGATGCATCCGCTGCGCGATGTAGGGGTGCAGGCCCCGGATCAACCGGTCCTCGACCATCGCGTCGTCCGACGGGCGGAAGGTGAAGTGGTGGTGCATGACCGCCCCGCCGCGACCCGCGACGGTGGTGGTCACCCGACGGACCTGCGGCGGCAGCGGGTGCGCGGCGACGATCTCGGCCAGCGCGGCCGCCATCGCGTCGAAGTCCTCCGGCTGGTTCTCCCAGCCGAGGTAGATGTCGGCGTCGACGGAGTCCTCGTCGCTGGCCAGCTCGGCCAGGCCGCGCAGCGCGCCGCCGAGCGCGTCGAAGCGCACCGCGGCGGAGACGACGCTCGAATCGGCGCGCTCGGCCACCACGAACGTGCAGCCCGCAACCTCCTGGGTACGCACACTGGTGAGAGTCCGGTTGCCGTAGTACCGCCGGGTCAGCACCTCCAGCATGACCGCGTTGTCGAGGTGGTCGCGGACGAGCCGCTGGCCGAGCAGCCGGACCAGTGGTTCGGTGCTGCGTACCATCTCGGCGATGCGCTCGGCGCGGTTCGGCGCGTCCGGGTGGGCGTCCAGGTGCCGCAGGTGCCCCCGGACCCCGGCGTAGACGCGGGCGCGGTTGCGACGCAGCAACGGCTGGGCGAACCAGGCGAACACCACGCCCCGGGCGAGGTCGGCGATCGCGGGGAAGCGGACCTGGGTGGCGGCGATCAGCCGTTCCAGCGCGAGGCCGACGGGCTCGCGAAGCGCCTCGTTCGGCGGGGTTTCCGCCAGCCAGGCGCGGAGCAGCGTTGCGACGACCGTGGCGTCGGCGGACGCCCGCTGCTGGGCGAGGAAGATCCGGAAGACGGCGGCCTCGAGGGCGGGGGAGCGCTCCAGATCGGTGACACCGTAGTGGCCGAGCGCCTTGGCGAGCCTGGTCTGGAAGGCGTCCGGCAGCCCGGCCCGCTCGACGTCGAGGCTCTGCAGGTAGGTGTGGAAGTACTCCCGGGCGCTGTGCACGTGCGCGGCGCCGCCGTCCTCGCCCGTCGGCCGGTTACGGCTCAACTCGGCGAGGTCGGCGAACACCTCGATGAGATCGAGTTCCGCGGCCAGCGGCCGCGTACCGGCCTCGGCGGCGGCCCGGCGGGCCGTCAGGTAGTCGTCGAGCACCCGACGGTCGTCGTGCGGGTCGACGTCGAAGCCGAGGAGCAGGCCCCGGAGGTCCTCCTGGCCGCGCCTGCTGCGCGCGGACGCCGGAACGTCCTCGGCGGCGGTGGGCAGGTCCAGCTCGACGGCCTGGCCTGTCGGGTCGGCCGGGGTGTCGTCGGCCTCGTCCGCGAGCGGCTCCAGGCGCAGCAGCGGCGCACCCGCCTCCACCTGGTTGCCCACCGAGACGGCGCACTCCTTCAACCGCGCCTTGAACGGCGCCCGCAGCACCGTCTCCATCTTCATGGCTTCCAGCACCAGCACCGGTGCGCCCGCCTCGACCTCGGCGCCGACCTCCAGCGGCGTGGCGACGACGAGCGCCGGCATCGGGGAGCGCAGGACGCCGCCCTCGTCGCGGCTGATCCGGTGCGTCACACCGTCCACCTCGACCAGGTGGGTCGGCCCGTGGGTGCCGGTGAGCAGGCGGTACCGGATGCCGTTGACGACGATTCGACCGGTGTGCCGGTCGAAGCGGTCCAGCTCGACGTCGGCGGTGCGCACGGCGGTGCCCGCCTCGATGCCGACCCGGAACCGGTGCGCACCGACCCGCGCCACGCGCGTGCGGTAGCCGACGCCACGCAGTTTGAGGTCCAACGGCCGGCCGCTCGCGTGCTGCACCTGCGGGCGCCCACCGGACGCCGTCGACAGCAGACGCTGCCGCTCGACGCGCTCCTCCTCCTCGTACGACTCGATGGCGGCTGCCGCCAGCGCGACCGCGGAGTGGCGGTGCGTGACCAGCCGGCCCTCACCGCGGACGCGGTCGATCCAGCCGGTGTCCGCGCTGGCGTCGATCACCTCGGGCTGGTCGAGCAGGTCGAGCACGAAGCTCTTGTTCGTCGCGCCGCCCTCGATGATCACCGTAGTTCTCGCCATCGCCCGACGCAGCCTGCCGAGCGCCTCGTCGCGGTCACGGCCGTACGCGATGATCTTCGCGATCATCGAGTCGAAGTCGGCCGGGATGGTGTCGCCCTCGCTGACCCCGGTGTCCACCCGGATGCCCGGGCCGCTGGGCAGGTCCAGCCGTGCGATGCGGCCGGGCGACGGCGCGAAGTCACGGTCGGGATCCTCGGCGTTCAGCCGCGCCTCGATGGCGTGCCCGCGCTCGGCCGGCGGCGTGCCGTCGAGGCGCCCACCGGAGGCGACGTGCAGTTGCGCCTTGACCAGGTCGAACCCGCAGGTCAACTCGGTGATCGGGTGCTCGACCTGGAGTCGGGTGTTGACCTCGAGGAACGCGAACAGTCGATCGCCGGGGTGGTACAGGAACTCGACGGTCGCCGCGCCCCGGTAACCGACCGCGATGGCCAGTCGCTCGGCCGATGACTTGAGCTCGGCCGCCTGTGCCGCGTCGAGCACGGGCGAGGCCGACTCCTCGATGACCTTCTGGTTGCGTCGCTGCACCGAGCAGTCGCGGACACCGAGCGCCCATGCCGTGCCCTGCCCATCGGCGATCACCTGGACCTCGACGTGCCGGGCTCCGGTGACCAGGCGCTCCAGGAACACGATGCCGCTGCCGAACGCCCGCGCCGCTTCCTGGCTGGTGCGCTCGTACGCGTCGTCGAGTTCGGCCTCGTTGCGGATCACGCGGATGCCGCGTCCACCGCCGCCCGCGGTCGCCTTCAGCATCAGCGGGTAGCCGACCTTGGCCGCCGAGGCGCGTGCGGCGTCCAGGGTCTCGACGGCTCCACGGCTCCACGGCGCGACCGGCACACCGACCTTCTCCGCGATCAGCTTCGAGCCGATCTTGTCGCCGAGCTGGCGCATCGCGTCCGCGCTCGGCCCGACGAACGTGACACCGATCTTCTCGCACAGCTCCGCGAAGGCCGGATCCTCGGCGACGAAACCCCAGCCGACCCAGGCGGCGTCGGCCCCGGTCTCGATCAGCGCGCGCTCGAGCACCGCCAGGTTGAGGTACGGGCGGGCGGATGCCGGACCGAGATCGTAGGCGATGTCCGCTTCGCGGACGAAGGTAGCGGTACGGTCGACGTCGGTGTAAAAAGCAACGGTTTCGAGCCGTCTGCCGGTTTCCGCAGCCAGCTCGCGGACCGCGTGGATGAGCCGCATGGCGGCTTCACCTCGGTTGACGATGGCGACACGGTTGAACACCCGACTGACCCCTTAGCTAGACCTCGAACCGGGTGCCGCGAGACGACGGCTCCCAGTAGTGATCACCCTTCCGGCTGGCGGCGGCCAGCGCTATGGCGCAACCACCGAACCCACCGTCGCTCAGTTGTAGGAAGTGCACAAAAGTTTTTGGCGCCCCGAGCCGGCGCCCCGCAGTTGATCAAGGCGGGGTGCCGGGTTCACGTCGCCCGCCTCCGCTGTTCACCCTCGTCTGACCGGCTGGTCGAGACGATCATCGCCGGTCCGGTCAAGCGCCGGTCCGGCCCGACCATCCCGGAATCGGGATCTTCGTGGGCAAGCACTGATCGGTGCCCCTCGAGTTCGCCCGCCCGGTGCGCGATTCGCCACGGCCTGGCGTGCGGGCGGTCAGCCTGCGGACCCGACCGCGCCAGCGGAGCCCTCGATCAACGAAGTTCGTCGATATTGACGTTCGTCGTCGGCTGCGACAGGATCTCGGCACCACCACCCCCGTGATCCCTCTGGGAGGCGTCATGACCCGTCCCCGCCTGCCCCGCCTGCGGGTAGCCACCCGGCTGGCCGCACTCACCCTGGCCGCCGCCGGCGTGCTGCTCACCGTCGCCACACCCGCCAGCGCCGCCGTCCCCGCCGGCCGGTATGTCGCGCTCGGCGACTCGTACACCTCAGGTCCGCTCATCCCCACCCAGGTCGACCTGAACTGTCTGCGCTCCAACCGCAACTACCCGTCTCTGGTGGCCGCCGCCGCGGGCTCGTCGTCGTTCGCCGACGTGAGCTGCTCCGGCGCCACCACCGACGACATCCTCTACGGGGGCAGCGGCGCGTTGGGCGGCACGCTGCCACCGCAGCTCAGCGCGGTCACCTCCACCACGGCCCTGGTGACGGTGCAGATCGGCGGCAACGACATCGGCTTCTCCGGCATCATCGGCGAATGCGCGCAGGCGAGCCTCAGCAGCCCTCTCGGGTCACCCTGCAAGAACCGCTACACCGCCGGCGGCGTCGACCAGTTGCAGGCACGGATCGCCGCCGCCACGCCGAAGGTGACGACCGTGTTGCAGGCGGTCCGGCAGGCCGCGCCGAACGCGCGGGTCGTGGTCCTCGGGTACCCGGCGATTCTGCCGGACAGCGGTTACGGCTGCTGGCCGGTCGTCCCGATCGCCTACCAGGACGTGCCGTACCTGCGCGGTGTCGAGAAGTCGCTGAACGCGACGCTGGCGAGCGCGGCGACCGCCAACGGCGCCACCTACGCCGACGTCTACGCCCCGTCCGTCGGGCGCGACGCGTGCAAGAGCAGCGGCACCCGGTGGATCGAGGGGCTGGTGCCACAGAACTCGGCCGCCCCCTTCCACCCGAACGCCCGGGGTGAACAGGGCATGGCAACCGCGCTGCTCAGCCGGCTCAACAGCTGAGCGGCTCGAAACCGGGCGACCCGGCCCCGTCGCGCCGCGACGGGGCCGGCGTCGGCGATCGAGTGCTTGGGATCGGCGGATCCGGGGTACCGGAGGTCTCATGCCGGATATGGGGCAACTCGTCGGAGACCGTTACCGCCTGGTCGAGAGCATCGCCAGCGGCGGTATGGGGGACGTCTGGCGGGCCGTCGACGAAACCCTGGACCGCTGTGTGGCGGTCAAGATGCTGCAGGCCCGGTTGGTCAGCGACGCCGGCTTCGGCGAGCGGTTCCGCCGCGAGGCGCGCGCGATGGCGGCCCTGCGTCACCCCGGTGTCGCCCAGGTCTACGACTACGGCGAGGTGTCCCGGTCCGGAGAGCCGGTCCTCGCCTACATCGTGATGGAGTGTGTGCAGGGGCAACCTCTGTCGGAGCGGATCGCCGAGGTCGGCCGGCTGGATGTGGCCGAGACGATGTCGATCGTCGCGCAGACCGCCCGTGCCCTCCAAGCCGCCCATGACGCCGGGGTCGTCCATCGCGACGTCAAACCCAACAACCTGATCATCGAGCCGGACGGGCACGTCGTACTCGTTGATTTCGGGGTTGCCGTGACCTCGGAGGCGGCGAGCCTGACCGGCACGAACCAGGTCGTCGGCACCGCCCTGTACATGGCACCGGAGCAGGTCTCGAAGAACGAGACGACGCCGGCGATCGACATCTACGCGCTGGGGGCGGTCGCCTACCACTGCCTCGCCGGTCGACCCCCGCACCAGGGTGAGAACGCCGTCGCGGTGGCACTGCGGCACCTGGAGGAGGAACCCGCGCCGCTGCCCGACGGCATCCCGGCGGCGGTCCGCCGGTTGGTGGCGACCGCGATGGCCAAGGAGCCCTCCCGCCGATTCCCGTCGGCGGCGGACCTGGCCATCGCGGCGCAGCCCTTCGCGGGCGCCTCCGAGGAGGTGCTCCGGGCCGCCACCGAGGTGACGCCGATCCAGGCGGGTGTGGCGCACCCGGCCGCGCGGCGGCCCGGTGCCGCGGCGAGTCGGGCGACGGGCACTGGACCTCGGGCGCTCGCGGTGCTGCTCGGCGCGTTGGCCGCCGGGGCTGCCGTACTGGTGCTCGCCGATCCCACCGGGATGATGTCCGGACCGACCGGGCGACCCTCGACGCCTCCCGCGGTGCCACCCGCGGTGGCGCCGCAGGGGGACCCCGGCCCCGGTGGCGGCGGTGGCCAACCTGCCACGCACAGTTCCGTCGGCGTGCCGGTTCGCGCCTCCGGATCCCCGACCCCGACGGCCACCCGTCCCGCTAGCGAGGGGGCGGCAGGGCAGTCCGCACCGTCAGCCGGCAGCGGCGTGGATGCCTCCGGCCCCGCCGCGTCCCAGAGCGCCGACGCAGATCCGACGGACGGACCGACGGCGGCACCGACGAAGGAGTCGACGGACGGACCGACGGCGGCACCGACGAGGGAGTCGACGGGCAAGCCAACAGAGGAGTCGACCGGCGGGCCGGCGGAGGGGCCGACGGAGGACCCGTCCGGGGAAGCCGGGGAGGACCCGTCCGAGGGACCGACGGTGGGGGAGTCGGCAGCCGGCGGCACCACGGCGCCGCAGCGCTGACCGGCGACGGCCATCGATCCCGCCGCCCGGCCCCACCTGGGTACCCGGACGCGGACTGGCGTGGCGGCCGGAGCCGCCACGCCAGTGGTGTGCTGTCAGACGCTGATCAGGCTCAACTGGTACGGCAGGTGACCGTCGGCCAGTTCCAGTTGCCGTTGGCCATGACCGTTATCCCGAAGTTGTTGCCGTTGCCGTTCGGTGTCGCGGTGACGGTGCCGCTGGTGCCGCTGACCGAGGCGTTCCAGCTGTTCTGGATGCTCTGGCCGCCGCCCAGGCCGAGGCTGACGACCCAGTTGTTGGTGCCGCTGACCGCGACGTTGAGGTTGAACCGGTCACCCCACTGCTGACCGGCGGAGATCGTCGCGTTGCAGTTGCCGGTCCCCGGGTTGCCGGTGGTGGGTCCCGAGGTCGGGTTGCTGCCCCCGCCCTCCCGGACGGTGATGTCGGAACTGCCGCTGCTCTGGTAGCCCTCGGTGGCCATGACCTGGTAGCTGTGGTTGGTGCCGAGGTTCAGGCCGGCGCGGGCCCAGGCGTCGAAGTGGTTGGCGGTGGTGATGGTGCCACTCGAGCGCTTCTGCTGGCGGACGCTCCAGAACTGGTAGAACGTCTGGTTGCCGTCGATCGATGGGGCGTTGACCCGCTGGCTGCGCAGGATGTCGTACGTGCCGCCGTCAGTGGTGACCGTGCCCATCCGGGTGGCACCGCTGCTCGGGTTGTAGGTGCCGAAGTTCTCCACCACGTAGTACTCGATGAGCGGGTTGCGCGTCCATCCGTACAGGGCGAGGTAGGTGTTGTTGTTGCCCGGGTTGTAGGTGCCCGAGTAGCTGACCGTCCGTCGGTTGCCGGTGGCCCAACCTTTGCCGCCGACCCAGTTGTTGGTACTCCGGTCCCAATTGCTGGAGTATCGGCCGTCGGCGCGCAGCGTCATGCTGGCGTTGCCGCTGTCCTTCCAGAACGAGAAGTAGTACCCGTTGTGGGTGCCGGTGAGGCTCGAGGTGAGGGTCCGGTCGGCCTCGGCGTACGCGTTGGTGGCCGTCATCGTGCCGGTGACGGCCAGGACGACGGAGCACGCGGCGCCGAGAAGCAGCCGCATGCGGCCGCGCCTTCTCGGTGTGGTGTGGCTGGTGTCGGTCATGTAACTGTGCCTCCTGGTGACGGCTGGCGGGGGCCAGCAGTGCGGTACGGCCCGCGGGGTGTGTCGGTGGCCTGGGACGGCCCTCTACGTCGTACCGCGTGGTGGGGCCGGTCGTCCTGCGCGACGACCGGAGGAGTGGGTCGCGGTGACTGTGCTGACGGCGATTGAGGCCCGTCGATGGCGACCGTATTAACCAGGCCGTCGACTTGTCAACAATTTTCGGAAACACAGCCGCAACCTCGCGGTCACCGAAGGTCTGCTGCGGACCGATGTCTAACCAGGTCAGTAATTGATCAGAAGCCCTGGTTTCCAAGGCTAAGTGGCCCTGACCGAAGAGGCTGCCGGAAGCCGTGTGCGGAAACTTCCGGAGACTTTCCGGACCCCAATCGGTCCGGCGGTCGACGGGTGCCGAGCCGTCCGGGCACCCGGTCAGCCCCGGCGGGCGTTGAGCCGGGCGGCCTGGCGGGTCAGGTGGTCGCGCTCGGGCAGGTTGGACGCCTTCCGGGCCGCCTCGGCGTACAACCGCGCGGCCGTCGCCACACTGCCGTCGCGTTCGTGCAGGTACGCCGCGACCGCCGTGAAGCGGGGCAGTGCGTCGTCCAGCGCCGCGAGCGCCGCGAGACCGGCGCGCGGCCCGTCGGCCTCACCGACGGCCACCGCGCGATTGAGCCGGACGATCGGGCTGTCGGTCAGCCGCGCGAGTTCGTCGTACCACTCGACGATCTGCACCCAGTCGGTCTCCTCGGCGGTGGGCGCGTCGGCGTGCAGGGCGGCGACGGCGGCCTGGGCCTGGAACTCGCCCAGTCGGTCGCGGGCGAGGGCCGCCTGAAGGATCTCGACGCCCTCGGCGATCGACGCGGTGTTCCACCGACCGCGGTCCTGCTCGGCCAGCGGCACCAGGTTGCCGTCGGGCCCCTTGCGGGCGGCGCGTCGGGCGTGGTGCAGCAGCATGAGGGCGAGCAGCCCCGCCACCTCGGGGTGATCGATGGCGGCGGCGAGCTGCCGGGTGAGCCGGATCGCCTCGGCGGCGAGGTCGACGTCGCCGGAGTAGCCCTCGTTGAAGACCAGGTAGAGGACGCGCAGCACGGTGGCGACGTCGCCGGGCTGGTCGAAGCGCGCCCCGGAGACGGTGCGTTTGGCCCGGCTGATGCGCTGCGCCATGGTCGCCTCCGGCACGAGGTAGGCCTGGGCGATCTGGCGGGTGGTCAGCCCGCCCACGGCGCGCAGCGTGAGCGCGACCGCGGCCGCCGGGGTCAGCGACGGGTGGGCGCACAGGAAGTAGAGCTGGAGCGTGTCGTCCACCGCCGGGGTGGGGCCGGGTGGGGGCTCCTCGTCGACGAGGTCCTCACGCCGACGGCGGGCCGCGTCCGCCCGGGTCGCGTCGAGGAACCGGCGCCAGGCCACGGTGACCAACCAGCCCTTCGGGTCCCGGGGCGGGTCGACCGCCCAGACGCGGACCGCTTCCACCAGCGCGTCCTGGACGGCGTCCTCGGCCGCCGCGAAGTCGGCTCCGCGGCGGACGAGGACCCCGAGCACGCTCGGCGTGAGGCTCCGGATCAGTGCCTCGTTCACTCCGTGATGGTGGGCGGCTCGGTCAGGAACGGGCGCAGCTCGAGCCACTCGTGGATCGGCCTGCCGTCCTTGCCGGGGGCGGCGGACAGCTCCCCGGCAAGCTCGACGGCGCGTTCGTAGCTGTCGACGTCGATCGTCATCCAGCCAGCGATGAGGTCCTTGGTCTCGGCGAAGGGGCCGTCGGTGACCGGCGGGCGACCCTCGCCGTCGTAGCGAACCCAGGCGCCCTCGGGGGCGAGGGCCTGGCCGTCGACGAACTCGCCGGTCTGCTCGAGCCGTGCCGCGAAGTCGTTCATGTACGCGATGTGCGCCGAGATCTCCTGCGGCGTCCACTGGTCCATGGGTGCGTCGTTGACCGCCGCCGGGGCGCCGCGGTAGTGCTTGAGCAGCAGGTACTTCGCCATCGTCTTCTCCTTGGTGCGGGTGTAGGCCCTTCGTGGCCGGCTTCACCCCAGGGACGGAGCTGGTCGCCGGTTCTCGACATTGCCGTCCGGATTATTTTTACCCTGGCTCCGCGGCGCGGGTGGAACCGATCGACACGGCGGCGCGGAAACCGGCCGAAACTTGATTGGTTCCAGAATAGTGAGCTAGTGTTCGCCGGGTGATGGTCGACTTCGAGGCGCAACTGCGGGCCGCCTCGCTGCGCGTCACCCGGCCCCGACTGGCGGTGCTCGCGGCGTTGCGCGATCACCCGCACATCGGCACGGACGCGGTGATCGCGCTGGTGCGGGCGGATCAGCCCACGGTCTCCCACCAAGCGGTGTACGACGTGCTGCGCGTGCTCACCGACGCTGGTCTGGTACGGCGCATCCAGCCCGCCGGCGCGACCGCCCGCTACGAGTCCCGGGTCGCGGACAACCACCACCATGTCGTGTGCCGCTCCTGCGGCGCGATCGCCGACGTCGAGTGCGCCGTCGGTCACGCCCCCTGTCTCACCGCCTCGGTCGACCACGGTTTCGTGATCGACGAGGCGGAGGTCGTCTACTGGGGCATCTGTCCCGACTGCGCGACCGAACGCACGCCACAGAGATCCGCAAGCTCGGAAGGAAGTACATGAGCGACACCCAGGACAACGGCCCCACCAGTGCGCAGGGCGTGGACCAGAAGGCAGCCGCGGGTTGCCCGGTCGCGCACGACTCGGTGACCGCGCACGGCAGCGAGAGCGAGAACCCGGCGATCGACTCGCCGACTCCGAAGACCGGCGGTCGTCCGCGCACCAACCGGGATTGGTGGCCCAACCAGCTCGACCTCTCGGTGTTGCACGCCCACTCGTCCAAGGGCAACCCGCTGGGGGAGAACTTCAGCTACGCCAGGGAGTTCGCCAAGCTCGACGTCGAGGCCCTCAAGCGCGACATCACCGAGGTCCTCACCACCTCGCAGGAGTGGTGGCCGGCTGACTTCGGCCACTACGGCGGCCTGATGATCCGGATGAGCTGGCACGCCGCCGGCACGTACCGCATCGAGGACGGCCGCGGTGGAGCCGGCGACGGTGGGCAGCGTTTCGCGCCGCTGAACAGTTGGCCGGACAACGCCAACCTGGACAAGGCCCGGCGCCTGCTGTGGCCGGTCAAGCAGAAGTACGGCCAGCAGATCTCCTGGGCCGACCTGCTCGTACTCGCCGGCAACGTGGCCCTGGAGTCGATGGGCTTCAAGACCTTCGGCTTCGGCTTCGGTCGTGAGGACGTCTGGGAGCCCGAGGAGATCTTCTGGGGTCCGGAGGACACCTGGCTGGGCGACGAGCGCTACGCCTCCGAGAAGGAGATGACGGCCGGCGTCGGCTCGACCGAGATGGGTCTGATCTACGTCAACCCGGAGGGCCCGCGCGGTAACGCCGACCCGCTTGCGGCAGCACACTTCATCCGCGAGACCTTCGGCCGGATGGCCATGAACGACGAGGAGACCGTCGCTCTCATCGCCGGTGGTCACACCTTCGGCAAGACCCACGGTGCCGCCGTCGCGGACAACCACGTCGGCCCGGAGCCCGAGGGCGCCCCGCTGGAGTCGCAGGGCCTGGGCTGGCTGAGCACCCACGGCAGCGGCAAGGGCGCCGACACGATCACCAGCGGTCTCGAGGTGACGTGGACCGACGTGCCCACGCAGTGGAGCAACCGCTTCTTCGAGATCCTGTTCGGCTACGAGTGGGAGCTCACCACCAGCCCGGGTGGCGCGAAGCAGTGGGTCGCCAAGGACGCCGAGGCGATCATCCCGGATCCGTTCGACCCGGCGAGGAAGCACCGGCCGACGATGCTCACGACCGACCTGTCGCTGCGCGTCGACCCGGCGTACGAGAAGATCTCGCGTCACTTCCTGGAGAACCCGGACCAGTTCGCGCTGGCCTTCGCCAAGGCGTGGTACAAGCTGTTGCACCGCGACATGGGTCCGATCGAGCGTTTCCTCGGGCCGTGGGTGGCCGAGCCGCAGCTCTGGCAGGACCCGGTGCCGGCCGTCGACCACGAGCTCGTGGGTGACGCCGACGTTTCCGCGCTCAAGGCGAAGGTCCTGGACTCCGGTCTGACCACCGCTCAGCTGGTCTCCACCGCCTGGGCGTCCGCCGCGAGCTTCCGCCACACCGACAAGCGCGGCGGCGCCAACGGCGCGCGGATCCGTCTCGAGCCGCAGCGCAGCTGGGAGGTCAACCAGCCGGAGCAGCTCGCGACCGTCCTGACCACCCTGGAGGGCATCCAGCGGGACTTCAACGCCGCCGGCGGCGCGAAGATCTCGCTCGCCGACCTGATCGTGCTGGCCGGTTCGGCAGCCGTCGAGAAGGCGGCCCGGGACGCCGGTGTCGAGGTGACCGTGCCGTTCCGGCCGGGCCGCACCGACGCCACCCAGGAGCAGACCGACACCGAGTCGTTCCGGGTCCTCGAGCCCCGGGCCGACGGCTTCCGCAACTACCTGCGGTCGGGCGAGAAGACCCAGCCGGAGGTGCTCCTCATCGACCGTGCCTACATGCTCAACCTGACCGCGCCGGAGATGACGGTCCTCGTCGGCGGTCTGCGGTCGCTCGGTGCCAACACCGGTGGCAGCCAGCTCGGTGTCCTCACCGACCGGCCGGGTGTGCTCACAGGCGACTTCTTCGCCAACCTGCTCTCGCCGGGCACCCGGTGGAGCGCGTCGAAGTCCGACGAGCACGTGTACGAGATCCGCGACCTGGCCACCGACGAGGTGAAGTGGACCGCCAGCGCGGTCGACCTCATCTTCGGCTCCAACTCGCAGTTGCGGGCCCTCGCGGAGGTCTACGCCAGCCAGGACGCGCGCGACAGGTTCGTGGCCGACTTCGTGACCGCCTGGACCAAGGTCATGGAGCTGGACCGGTTCGACATCGCCTGACAGTCGGACATCGACGAGCCCCGGCCGATCGCCATCGGCCGGGGCTCGTCGGCGTTCGCGCCACAGCCGTGCGCTGCGGCTACGGCACGCTGCAGAAGTAGAGCACCGCCGTCAGCATGCCGACCGAGCCGGTGACCTCCGTCGACGTCCAGCCGCCGGGGCCATTCGCGGACAGGCGGAAGGTGGCGCTGCCGAGGTCCAGCAACGCGCCCGGGATGGTGATCGCGGTGGCGGTGGGACCGAGCGTTCCGCCGCCGGAGAAGCCGCCGGTCAGGGACCAGGTGAAGCCACTGCGGGTCAGACCGCCGACCGGCAGGGCCCAGGTGAAGGTCGGTGGGGTGAGCAGACCCGCGCTGCATTGCAGGTTGGTCGGTGGGTTGACCGTGCCGGCCTGGAGCGAACCGTTGCCGTACTCGCTGTCGGTCCAGAAGGCCAGCGTCGACGGTGGCGGTGGGAGCGCGACGACTGTGCCGGCGAGCACCAGGGCGAGGGCACTCGCGATCCACCGCCGCCGACCGTGGCCGCTCTGCTCCCGAACTGACCGAGGCGGGATCCGCAGCCGCCTCACGTCTGCGTCACCCTGGTCCGGTGCCGTCGCGTGGTGAGGATGAGCAGCAGGCCGCAGAGCAGCGCGCCGGCACCGGCGAGCACCGGTGTCCGCAGGTTGGCTCCGGTACGGGGGAGCGGGCCGACCTCGCCGTTCGCCGATGCCCGGTCGCCGAACCCGGTCGCCGTGACGACCACGTCCGCTGACTCCGAGGCGGTGGAGTTGGCGAGCAGGTTCGCGCTGACGAGTACCCAACGCTGCTGGTCGGCGGGCATCGAGGCGACGGTGACCGGGCGCGCTGCCAGCCTGGTTGCGGGACCGTCGGCGAGAACCTGCTCTGCCCGGCCGTCAGGGCAGGCACCCCGCACCCAGCGCCTGGCGCAGACGGCGGCCATGACCTGAAGTCCGTCCGGATCGACCGCGAGGGGGCCTCGCGCCGACAGCGAGATGGTCACCGTGCCGGGCTGCTCGGCCGGTGCCGAAACCCCCACCTGCCAGGGCACCGGCTCGTTCGGTGCCAGATTCGTCGGTGCAGCGGTGGGTGCCTCCGTGCGGGCCATGGCTCGGCACTCGACGGGCGTCCGGCGCGACAGCTACCCTTTGGCCCCTGACTCATCGATGTGAGGAGATGCGATGGCGCGCCGCACCGGCCGGCCCTCCTACCTGTCCGACGACCCCGACGTGCGTCGTCGCCGCACCACCCGGGTCGTGGCGGTCACCGGGGCGATCGCACTGGTCACCGCCCTGGTGGGTGGACTGATCGGCTACCAGGTGGGCCGTCCGGACGCCACCGAGGCGTCCATCGCCTCCATCAAGGAGGCCGACGCCAAGCGGGACGCTCAGCAGATCGTGGAGCTGACGGAGACGGCCCGCAAGGTCAGCGCCCAGGTAGCTCCCATCCTGACCGCCCTCAAGACGGACACGTCAGCCGGCCGCGCACCGGATCCGGAGCAGGCCAAGCGGTGGCAGGAGAGCATGCGGGAAGCCGCCAAGCCGTTCGCCGACCCGCCGTCGGGGTCCACCGCCACGAACGTGGCGCGAGGTGGGTTGCGCGGAGCGGTCCAGCAGGCGGCCCTGGCCGTCGACTCCTACGCGCTGGCCGCCAGCGCGCCGGCGGCACAGCGTCCCGCCCTGTTGGACCTCACCGGGCGCCAGGCGGGCGAGGCCGTGACGATCTGGTCGGTCGCCGCGACCCAGCTCGACCAGGTCAGCATCGACGCCGGCCACGGGCATCAACACGTGTTTCTCACCACAGACCCCGAAGGGTCGGCCTTCACCCCGGACGGAGAGGCCGAGGGCACCGGCGGTTGAGGGTTCGTTGCTGCTCAAGTGTCGGGTTTCCAGTCGGCTGGCGCCGGCCCACCGGCCGAACGAACCGGCGCGATCTGGGCCTGACTCGCCGAATCAGGTACCGTCGCCTGTCTCAAGTCTCAGCACCAACCTGGCTTCCGGTGACCGGCGAGCCGAACCGGAGGAACACAGCCGTGAGGTTCCAGAGCGCTGTTCGGCAGGCCGGACTCGTCGTGGCGGTCGCCGCCCTCGCCGTGACCGCGGGATGCGCCAAGAAGGACGACAGTGAGGTCCAGGCGAGCGGGGTCAAGCTGGTCGAGGCGGGCAAGCTGACCGTCTGCACCCACCTGCCGTACCCGCCGTTCCAGTCCAAGGACGCCAGCGGCACGGTGACCGGCTTCGACGTCGAGATCATGGACCTGGTGGCCAAGGACCTGGGCGTGCAGCAGACGATCATCGACACCCCGTTCGAGGGGATCAAGTCCGGTCAGGACCTGAACACCGGCAAGTGCGACGCGGCGGCCGCCGGCATGACGATCACCGCGGAGCGGCAGAAGGTGATGAACTTCTCCGACCCGTACTTCGACGCCACCCAGGCGATGCTGGTGAAGACCGGCAAGACCTACAAGACGCTCGACGACCTCAGGGGCAAGAAGCTCGGCGTCCAGGCGGCCACCACCGGTCGGGACTACGCCAAGAAGTTCGAGGCGGAGAAGGGTCTCAAGCTCGTCGAGTTCGAGGACCTCGCCGCCGAGCAGCAGGCCGTCGCCAACGGCCAGGTCGAGGCGGCCATCAACGACCTGCCGGTCTGGAGCGAGTACCTCAAGAAGAACCCGGGCGGGTTCCAGGTGGCCGCCGAGTTCGACACCGGTGAGCAGTACGGCTTCTCGGTGAAGAAGGACGGCAACCCGGAGCTGCTCAAGAAGATCAACGAGGCACTGGCCAAGGCCAAGCAGGACGGCACCTACGGCACGATCTACGAGAAGTGGATCGGCAAGCGGCCGAGCGCCTGATCGAAGCTCCCCAGCAGGGCAAGCGATCCGCGTGCCCTGCGCGTCGGTAAACCTCCGGGAAGGCAACGAGCGAACGTGAAGCTGCGACGCCGCCAGCGGGAGCGGTTGTCCCTCGGGCTCCAGTACCTGGTCTTCATCGCCGTCATCGCCGCGGTGCTCTTCGCCGCGGACTGGGACAGGTTGGCCGACGCGTTCTTCCGCGTCGACATCATCAAGTCGATGTTCCCGACGATCATCACCGTCGCGCTGCGCAACACCATCCTCTACACGCTTGGCGCGTTCGCCTTCGGCCTCGTCTTCGGCACCGTCCTCGCGCTGATGCGGCTGTCCCGGGTCGCGCCGTACCGCTGGGTGGCGACGGCGTACATCGAGCTTTTCCGGGGTCTGCCCGCGCTGCTGGTGCTCTTCCTCGTCGGGTACGGCATCCCGATCGCCTTTCCCGAGCGGGAGATCCCGGGCGGGGTGTTCGGCTCGATCGCGATCGGTCTCGGCCTGACCGCCGCGGCGTACATGGCGGAGACCATCCGGGCCGGCATCCAGGCGGTCCCCAAGGGGCAGATGGAGGCGGCCCGTACCCTCGGCATGTCGCACTTCACCGCCATGCGCACGATCGTCATCCCGCAGGCGTTCCGGATCGTGATCCCGCCGCTGACCAACGAACTCATCCTCCTCACCAAGGACTCGTCGCTGGCCTACGTGTTGGGCGTGACGGCGCAGACCATCGAGATCACGAAGTTCGGTCGGGACATGCTCAACGACCGGGTGAACGCGACCCCACTGCTGGTGGCCGGTCTCGCCTACCTGATCATCACCCTGCCGCTGTCCCAGGTGGTACGCCGCCTCGAACTCCGCTACGCCAAGGCCCGGTGACCCGCATGACGAGCACTGCACCCCGCCCGGCCGTCGAGATCCGCGACCTGCACAAGTCCTTCGGGCCGCTGAAGGTACTCAAGGGCATCGACTTCGAGGTGGGCCAGGGCGAGGTGGTCTGCGTGATCGGGCCGTCCGGGTCCGGCAAGTCGACGCTGCTGCGCTGCGTCGACCTCCTCGAAGAGCCCACGGCCGGCAAGATCTGGGTCAACGGGGTCGAGATGACCGACCCGGACGTCGAAATCGACGCGGTACGCCGGGGCATCGGCATGGTCTTCCAGTCGTTCAACCTGTTTCCGCACCTGACCGTGCTGAACAACCTCACCATCGCCCAACGGCGCGTGCTGCGGCGCGGTCGCGCCGAGGCCGAGCGCGTCGCGCGGGCCAACCTGGAGCGCGTCGGGTTGACCGACAAGGCCGACGCGTTCCCGGCACAGCTCTCCGGCGGTCAGCAGCAGCGGGCCGCGATCGCCCGGTCGCTGTCGATGGAACCGAAGCTGATGCTCTTCGACGAGCCGACCTCCGCGCTCGACCCGGAGCTGGTCGGCGACGTGCTCACCGTCATGCGCAAGCTGGCCGAGGACGGCATGACGATGATGGTGGTGACGCACGAGATGGCGTTCGCCCGCGACGTCGCCGACCGGGTCGTGTTCATGGACGGGGGCGTCGTGGTAGAGCAGGGGTCGCCGCAGGAGGTGCTCGGCAACCCGAAGCACGAACGGACCCGCGCGTTCCTCGCCCGGGTCCTCGACCCGACCCGTGTCGCGCAGCTCGGTCAGCCCGACCAGGCGCCGGAGCCGCCGCAGGCATCGGGCCTGCCGGCCGACGACCGCCGTCAGCTCTGACGATCCCTCCCGTACGTCTGTCCGCCGGGCCGCCTCATCGCTGAGGCGGCCCGGCGTCGGTTTGGGTGCCCGCCGGGTGGGCGGCGTCCCGGGTGAGCTGGCCAGGAAGACCTGGTCGGGCCGGCCGACGAACTGCGTGTCAGGATCATGTCAATCGAAGGACGTCGTAATGTCAAGGTAATCTTTTTGCAATCAGACCTGGACTTTCGTCGATGGACTACATAAGTTGCAGACATCCACCGAAAGCTCTGAGTCTTCCGAGCAAAGTCCGCGACGAGCCTCACCTCAGTCGTGCTGCCGCCCCGTGCTCGGCGGTCGTTGCACCCTGCCCTCGTCGCGTCTTCGCCCGGTCGGGAACGGAGACCCATGGACGACCATGCCGTTGGCTCCCAACGTCATCTGTCCCGCAGATCCCTCATCGCCACCGGAGCCCTCGCCGCCGGAGCGCTGGGCGCGTCCGCGCCCGTCGGCACCGCGTTCGGCCCCAGCCCCGCACGGGCCGCCGCCGGCGTCACGAAGAAGGTCACCATCTACGCCGAGCAGTTGCCCGGCGGCCTGTTCGGCTACGGCCTGGCGCCCGGCCAGGCCACCGTGCCAGGTCCACTCCTGGAGATGTACGAGGGTGACACCCTGGAGATCACCCTGGTCAACACCACGAACCAGCGGCTCTCCATCCACCCGCACGGGGTGGACTACAGCACCGAGTCGGACGGCAGCCCGTTGAACGCCTCGTTCAACAACCCGGGCGAGACGCGGACGTACGTCTGGCGCTCGCGGGAGATGTTCGCCGCGGCGGGCCGCCGGTTCATGCCGGGCAGCGCCGGCTACTGGCACTACCACGACCACGCCATGGGCACCGACCACGGCACCGCGGGCGTGGCCAAGGGGCTGTACGGCGCGCTCATCGTCCGCCGACGGGGCGACATCCTGCCGGAGAAGCAGTTCACCGTCGTGTTCCACGACATGACGATCAACAACCGGATGGCACCGGAGACGCCCATGTTCGAGGCGAACCTGGGCCAGCGGGTGGAGTGGATCGCCATCGGGCACGGCAACCTGTTCCACACCTTCCACCTGCATGCCCACCGCTGGGCGGACAACCGCACCGGAATGCTGGAGGGGCCGAGCGACCCGAGCCTCGTCATCGACAACAAGGACCTCAATCCGGGCAGCTCATTCGGCTTCCAGGTGCTGGCGGGGGAGGGCGTCGGCCCGGGGGCGTGGATGTACCACTGCCACGTGCAGAACCACTCGGACGGTGGCATGGCCGGGATCTTCCTGGTGCGCAACGCCGACGGCAGCATGCCGCCGGGCGCCGAGGAGGCGATCCACCGGTTCCAGGGCCACACCCACACGCACGGAAGCTGACCCAACCGAAAGTGGGGACGGGGATGACCAGACAACCACGACGAGTCCTTGCCGCGTTAGCGGCCTTCACGGCTCTGATCCCGGCATCGACGGCGGCAGCCGCACCGGGAGCGGCGGCCGCGCCACGACCGGCAGCCGCCCCGCAGGCGGCACAGCGGACAGCGGTCCTCGTGTTTCACGGCTTGGCGGCCGCGCAGCAGGACCCGGTGGCGCGCGCGGTGGACACCATCAAACAGCTTGGTGCCGGCAATGACATCGATGTCACGGCCACCACGGACCCCGGTGTCTTCACCACGGCCGGGCTGTCGGCGTACCGCAGCGTGGTCTTTCTCTCCGCGACGGGCGCCGCGCTCAACCGCGACCAGGAGTCGGCGCTACAGAGCTACCTGAGGGCCGGCGGCGGGTTCGTCGGCATCGCCGACGCCGCCCGCGCCCAGGTCGACTCGGCCTGGTTCACCGGCCTGATCGGCACCCGTCCGGCGGGCGCCATCGGAGTCGCCGAGCCGGTGGCCGCGGTGACCGCCAGCGGCGAGAACCCGCCGACCGAGACCAAGGAGAAGCTGACCGACGGCGACGCCAACACCAAGTGGCTGGTCCGCACCCCGACGGCCTGGGTGGCGTACCAGCTGGCCGCGCCCAAGCGGATCACCGGGTACGCGTTGACGTCGGCCAACGACTTCGTCGGGCGGGACCCGAAGGACTGGACCCTGCAGGGTTCCACCGACGGGCAGAGCTGGTCCGATCTGGACCGACGCACCGGGCAGACCTTCGGGGACCGGTTACAGACCCGCCGGTTCGACATCGCCACGCCGCAGGAGTTCAGCCGCTACCGGTTGAACATCACCGCGAACAGCGGTGAGCCGCTGATTCAGCTCGCCGATCTGCGCCTGTTCACCGGCAGCACCACCACGCCCGAGCCGCCCGCGGTGAACCGCGCGGTGGTCGACATCCTGGACCGGAAACACCCGGCCACGGCGTCACTGCCGTTGACCGTCACCCGCTCCGACCGCTGGGAGAACTGGGACCCGAACCCGATCGGCACGGTGCACACGCTCGCCCAGGTCGAGGAGCGGCACTACAACCCGGGGCCGGCCGCCAACGGCGCCTTCCACCCGGTGTCCTGGTGCCGGGACTACGACGGTGGCCGGTCGTTCTACACCGGCATGGGCCACACCGAGGGCAGCTACGGTGAGGAGGCGTTCCGCGCCCACCTCGCCGGGGCGCTCAACTGGACCACCGGCCGCGTACGCGGCGACTGCCAGGCCACCATCGCCGCGAACTACAAGGTGGAGCGACTCACCGCGGCCAACCAGACCGGGCAACTGGACCAGATCGGCGAGCCGCACGGGCTCACCATCGCGCCGGACGGGACGGCCTTCTACGTCGGCAAGGCGGCGTGCCCGAGCGGCCCGATCGCGGACTGGAACGACCCGAAGGTCGGCCTGGGCTGCGGCACCATCCACTCCTGGGACCCGCGGACCAAGCAGGCCAAACTGCTCACCACCCTGGAGGTGATGGGCAACCGGGGCAGCGGCTCCGAGCTGGTGAAGAACGAGGAGGGCCTGCTCGGCATCGTGCCCGACCCCGCGTTCGCCGAGAACGGCTGGCTCTACGTCTACTGGATGCCGCACGAGTCGATCGACCGGGTCAAGCGGGTCGGGCAGCGGACCGTCTCCCGGTTCACCTACGACCGGCAGGCGCAGACCATCGACCAGGCGACCCGCAAGGATCTGTTGCAGTTCCCCGTGCAGATCCACAGCTGCTGCCACGCCGGCGGCGGGATGGCGTTCGACGCGAAGGGCAACCTCTACGTCGGCTCCGGCGACAACAACTCCTCCGAGGGATCCCAGGGCTACTCCGGCAACAACTGGACCCAGGAGTACCAGAGCATCTCCTTCCAGGACGCCCGCCGTACCTCGGGCAACACCAACGACCTCGCTGGCAAGATCATCCGGATCCACCCGGAGGCCGACGGCACGTACACCATCCCGGAGGGCAACCTCTTCCCGCCGGGCACCGAGAAGACCCGCCCGGAGATCTACGTGATGGGCGTGCGCAACATCGCCCGCCTGCAGATCGACCCGGAGCACCAGTGGCTGACCGCCGGCTGGGTCGGCCCGGACGCCTCGTCGCCCAGCCCCACACTCGGCCCGGCCAAGTACGAGACCGCCACCATCATCACCTCGGCCGGCAACCAGGGCTGGCCCTACTGCATGGGCAACCGGCAGCCGTACCGGGACCGCAGCAGCACCGACGCGAGTGTGCTGACCGGCTGGTACGACTGCGACAACCTGAAGAACGATTCCCCGCGTAACACCGGCCTGGTGGACATCCCGGCGGCCCGGGACAACATGATCTGGTATTCGCCGGACGGCGGCGGCCCGGTCTTCCCGAAGCGCACCGACGGCAGCGGCCTGCCCACCTACGTCGCTGCCGACGCCACCTACACGCAGCCGTACCTGCGCGGCGGCGGGCAGGCCATCATGTCCGGCCCGACCTACCACCGCGACCGGGTCGACCCGAACAGCACGGTGGCGTGGCCGGCGTACTGGGACGAGAAGTGGTTCATCGGCGACCAGTCGAACGCCGCCAACCGGGTCGCGGTGACCGTCGATGAGGCCGGCGTGCCGACGGCCACGCCACCGGTCTACGCCGAGACGCTGCGCGCCATCATCCCGAGCGGTAACGGCGACACCCGGCTGCAGAGCTGGATGGACGCCAAGTTCGGCCCGGACGGCGCGCTCTACCTGCTGGACTACGGAGGCGGTTTCTTCAGCCTGCACCCCAACCAGAAGCTGATCCGGATCACCTACACCGGCGGCGCGCCCACCCCGGCACCCGCGGCGACCTCGGTGGCCGTGCAGAACAAGCCCCTGACCATCGCCTTCGACGGCGCGCGCTCCGGCGGCGTCAGCCACCGGTGGGAGTTCGGCGACGGCGCCACGTCCACCGAGGTGAACCCCCGGCACACGTACGCCAAGGTCGGCACCTACACCGCGAAGCTCACCGTCACGTACGCCGACGGGGAGACGGCGACGGTGCAGACCACGGTCACGGTGGGCTGCGCGGTGCCGGACGACCGGCAGAACGTGTGGCTCGGCGACACGGACACCGGGGTGGAAAGCCGCACGGTCGGGCAGGGTTGCACGGTCAACGACCTGATCGACGACGAGAGCACCTGGGCCGACCACAACAGTTTCGTCCGCCACGTGACCACGGTGACCCGCGCGCTGCAGGACGACGGTCTGCTCAACGCCCGCGAGAGTGGCACGTTGACCCGGCTGGCCGCCGCGTCCGAGATCGGGCGCACCGGACACACCGGGTACGAGCCGCTCTTCGACGGTACCGCCGAGTCGCTGCGCGGCTGGCAGCAGGCGCCGACGGGATCGTTCAGCATCCAGCCGGACGGGTCGCTGCGCTCCAGCGGCGGGCTGGGCATGCTCTGGCACACCAAGGAGCTGGGCGACTTCTCGCTGAGGCTGCAGTTCCGGGACATCGCGCCGGGCACCGGCCGGGCCAACACCGGCGTCTTCATCCGCTTCCCGGACCTGCGAACCCCGCTCGACCAGCGGCCGGAGGGAAGCTGCGGCACGGTCGGGTCGGCCCGGACCTCGCCGGCCTGGATGGCGATCTACTGCGGACACGAGATCCAGATCTACGACGGGGAGACCGGTGAGCCGCAGAAGACCGGTTCGGTCTACAACTTCGACCCGGTGCCGCTCGCTCAGGCCGGCGTCACTCCGAAGAACGTGTGGAACGACTACGAGATCCGCGTGGTCGGCCAGCACTACACGATGATCCGCAACGGCGTGGTGATCAACGAGTTCGACAACACGCCGGGCAAGCAGTCCTCCCGTGCCGGCGATCCGCCGACCGATCTGCGGCAGTTCCTGCGTGGCTTCATCGGTCTGCAGAACCACGGTGACAACGACCTGGCCGAGTTCCGCAACATCCGCGCGCGGGAACTCTAGGAGAAACGATGACCCGACGACTCACGGCCGCGCTGTCGGCGCTGCTGCTCACGGTGATCCCGTTGGCCGCGACGCCCGCCAGCGCCGCCCCGCGCGTCGCCGCGGACCAGGTGTTGACCTGGACCGCCGACGACGACATCACCCGCTACAAGTCCGCGCCCGTCCAGGCGGTCGCCGGCGCGACAACCATCATCTGGGAGAACAGCGCGGCCACCGGCAACACCACCGGGATGCCGCACACGCTCACCTTCGACACCAGCAGCGAGGGCTACAACCACGACGTCACGCTCAACATCCTGGCCAGCCCGTTCGACGCCAACGACGGCCGCCACCAGGCGACGGTGAATCTGACCCCGGGCCGGTACCGCTACTTCTGCTCGATCCCGGGCCACAGTCAGATGGTCGGCGAACTGGTGGTCACCGACGGCGGAGGTGGCGGCGACACCACGGCGCCGACCGTCGACGCCGTCGTCTCGGGCGACCGTGACGGTGACGGCAACTACCTCGGCGCGGCCACGGTGACCGTCACGGCCACCGACGCCGACTCCGGTGTGGACACCATCGAGTACCAGATCGACGACACCAGCTTCCAGCCGTACACGCAGCCGGTGCGGGTGACCGCGGTCGGCGACCACTCGGTGCAGTTCCGGGCCACCGACCAGGCCGGCAACGCCAGCGCGGTCGGCTCGGTGTCGTTCCGGATCGTCGAGCCGACCGAGGAGGACACCACCGCGCCGGTGGTCACGGCCACGCCGGGCGGCGAGCAGGACGGCGACGGCAACTACCTCGGTACGGCCACCATCACGCTGACCGCCACCGATGCCGGGTCCGGCGTCGCCACCATCGAGTACGCGCTGGACGGGGGCGCCTTCACCGCGTACACGGCCCCGTTCGTCGTGACCACGGTGGGCATGCACATGCTGCACTACCGGGCGACCGACGTCGCGGGGAACACGTCGGCCGAGCAGATGGCCCACTTCACCGTCGTGGAGCCGCAGGCCGAGGACACCACCGGACCCACGGTCGCCGCCACGGTGGCCGGGGACCGGAACGACGACGGCGCGTACGTCGGCGGTGCGACAGTCACCGTCACCGCCACCGATGACGGCTCGGGGGTGGCGTCGATCGAGTACGCCCTCGACGGCGGTGGCTGGGCCGCGTACGCCAGCCCGGTCGTCGTCCGGACCGTCGGAGCGCACACCCTGCGGTACCGGGCGACCGACACCGCGGGGAACGCCGCCGCCGAGCAGTCCACCACGTTCACGGTGGTGGCCGACGGCAGCGACGGCTGTCCCGCCTCGGACACCCGGGCCACCGTGATCATCGACGGTGACGACACCGGAGTGGCGAACGTCGACACCGGCGACGGCTGCACCATCAACGATCTGATCGACGAACACGCCGACTACCCCGGTCACGCCGACTTCGTCCGGCACGTCGAAGCGGTCACCACCGCGCTCGTGACCGGCGGCACGCTCAACCGGCGACAGCAGGGCGCCATCGTCCGGGCCGCGGCCCGATCGGACGTCGGCGCATGAGTCCTCGAACCTCATCGACAGGGAGTACCACGATGCCCGGACGTACCATCGCCAAGCTGGCCACCGTGAGCGCCGTCATCGCCGCCTCGGTGCTTGCGGTGGCGCCCACCGCACACGCCGACCTGGTCACCCACTGCATCGGCACCGGCGGTGCCGTGACCGTGCCCAACGACCTGCTCGTGCCGGCCGGCGAGTCCTGCGCCCTGACCGGCACCACGATCACCGGCAACGTCACCGTCGCGGCCGGCGCCAACCTGGTGGTTGCCGGCGGCCGGGTCAGCGGTGAGGTACGCGTCGCCGCGGACGGCTACCTCGACGCCACCGCGACGACGATCGACGGTCAGGTGGTCCTGGCCGCCGGCGGGTACGGCGTCTTCCTCTCCGATGCCAGCAGCGGCAACGTGACGGTGCGGCCGAAGGGCACCGCGACCGTGGACAGCTTCCTGTTCGTGGAGGAGTCGACGATCGTCGGGACGGTCACCGCCGGCGCGGGTGAGGTCCGGCTCGACCGGGGCACGCAGGTGCAGCGCAACGTCAGCAGCACCGGCACCTACTACACCGACGTGCACGACTCGTTCGTCGACGGCACCCTCTCGGTGCTGAACAGCGCCACCGGCAGTGTGGTGTGCGGCAGCGCGGTGCGCGGTCGGGCCACCTTCGCCGGCAACCTGGGTGGTGTACAGCTCGGCCCGAACGGCACCCTCGACAGTTGCGCCTCCGGCGGCTACTGGGGCACGGACGTCAGCGTCACCAGCACCACCGGCGGTGTCACCGTCGACGACAACATCATCAACGGTCAGTTGACGGTGACGGGCAACGACCCGGTGGCCCAGGTGGCCGCGAACAACCGGATCCGCGGCGGCGTGACCGGTGACCAGGCGGCGAGCAGCAACCGGGCGGCCCGGGTGGCCGTTCCGGATCGCGAGGAGGCCGGTGACGAGCGGGCTGAGCTTCGCCGTACCTCGGCGGTGCGGGAGGCCACCGAGGCTGGCGCCGCGAGGCTCTAGCTAGCTGATCGATGCGACAACGGCCGGTCACCCCCGAACCCCGGAGGTGACCGGCCGCAGCCTGGCAACGCTGTTTCGGCATGATCCACTCGGTTCCCTGGACATCGGGGTGTCTGGGGCGGTCTGACACCGCGGCTTCCTGGAAGCCGAGTCGATCAGTGCCTCGTCGGCTAGAAGTTACCTGCCGAGTTGCACTTCACGCCCTGGTCGAGGCAGTTGCGCACCCGTGCGGCGAGCGCCTCGTCCTTCCAGGCGTTGAAGAAGTCCGCGTGCATGGAGAACGACGTGCCGGACGCGAGGGTGATGCCGTCCGTGTTCGCGCTCAACGGGTACGAGATCACGAACGACACCGAGGGGACCGGCACCGGGTGGCTCGTCGGGCAGGCCCCGGTGTGGTCACCGTTGGCCATGTGCGCCTTGTGGTCGGGGCTGTCCAGGTGCTTGCCGTCCCAGCAGTCCGGGAAGGTGATCTGCCGGACGATGTTCGCGGTCTTGGCGCAGACCGGGAAGGTCTTGTCGGCGCTGCGGCCGATCTCACCGCCGATGCCGGCGCACCAGAAGTGATTGCCCTGCCTGTCCGGGGTGTCGACCTGATTCTTGGCATTACCGGTGATCATGCGCAGGCCGAACGGGAAGGGCTGGGTCCTGCTCGGGTCCTTCAGACGCGATCCGTAGTAGACGGTCACCTCCGTCGGGTCCACGACCTTGCCGTTCTGGTACATGGTGGGCACCCAGTAGGCGGACTGGTCGTCCGGCGAGTTGCAGGTGGTCGCCTTCGACGCCCGCAGCGACTCGGCGGTCGAGTTGGCGTCGGTCGACCTGTTGCCCCAGAAGGTGTGGTTGTGCGAGCCGTTGACCAGTTTCGGCAGCACGATCGGGTCGTCGCTGTTGTGGTGGCTGGTCGTGCAGCCGACGTTGAACTCGGGCACCTTGACCGGGTTGCCGGTCACCGGCTTGGGTTTGCGCGCGAAGAACGCGCTCGTCGCGGCGGCCTGCGCGGCGGGGTCGATGGTGATCCAGCCACCGGCCACCGTCGGCGGGGTGGCGCTTGTCGACGGGGTCACCGGCTGTGCCGAAGTGGACGGGGTAGCCGAAGCGCTCGGTGCGCTCGGTGCGCCCGGCGCGCTCGCCGTGGCGGAGGCGTCGCCGGGGACGTCGGACGTCGGTGCCTCCGGGCCGGACGAGCCGATGCCGGTGTCGCTCGATGGACCGGACGCACCGGGGGTGCCCGGAGCCTCCTTGCATCCGCCGGCCAGCGCCACGCTCAGCAGCAACACGGCGGTGACGGAACGGCGCTGTCCAACGGTGGGTCGCAGATTAATCAACGGGGGTGCACCTTTCTTCCGAGCACGAAGAATACGAGCGCACCCCCGAACCACTTCCCACCGCGACGATTAATTCTCCCTTAAATATCGTTCCGCGATTGCCCGAGCGGATTTGCGCAACGGCCGGGCTGTCGGATCGATCTCATTTCCCGGATTCTTCTTCAAAAACTGTAATCGGCGACTCCGCTGTCACTCGGCAGGCTGCTCCGCTGCGGGCTAGGGCTGCCCGGCGGCGTCGTGGAAGGCGCTCGGGTCGTTGGCCAGGGACGCCTTGACGTACGCGCTCCACTCGTCGGCGAGGACTTCGATCCGATCGGCCTCGATGCCGTCCAGGGCGACGCGTACGACGTCCCGTCGTAGCTGGCCGTCAGGTCGGTGTCCGCCATGCCCAGGTGCAGGCCGGTCACGAGGGTTGCCTGCTTCGCCAGTTCCAGCCGAATTCCGTTGGTCAGGCTCCATTCGGCTGCCTTCGCCGCGGCGTAGCCGTTGGCGTTGGTGTTGGCCCCGTCAAAGGAGAACCAGGACAGCGCCGACAGGACGTTGAGGATCCCGCCGCCACCATTGGCGCCGAGCGCGATCGAACCGGTGATCTGGATGATTGGTTGCCTCCTGGCAGGTTCAACGACGAGCCGTACGCGAGCTACGCTAAAACCTGACGCTGACGCGAGAGACAAGGTTGTGTGGCTGGTGTCACCGACCGGGGGAGGGGCCGTGCGCATCGGTGAGCTGGCCGCGCAGACCGGGGTGTCCGTGCGAGCCCTGCGCTACTACGAGGAGCAGGGCCTCCTGACGGCCGCACGCAGCGGCGGCGGCCAACGCCACTACCTGCACCACGCGGTCGACCGGGTCCACCTGATCCAGACGCTGTACGCCGCCGGCCTGGCCAGCCGTACCATCCTGGATCTGCTGCCCTGCGTCGACGCGAACGTCAACACCCCGGAGTCCCGGGCCATGCTGCGCGCCGAACGCGACCGCATCGATCAGCAGGTCGCCCGGCTCCGGCAGGCCAGGGACCGGCTCGAAGCGGTCATCACTCTCAGCGAGGACCCGGCGAGTGGCTGCACCCGGACGGAGGTCGACACCCTCGTGTCCGCGACGGGTCACCACCACTGAGTAACCGGCGGCAGCCGTTCCCCGCCGCGACGCGGGTGCCGTCGCACGCTCAGGTCTGGGCCAGCTCGGGGATGCCGTAGTGCTCATCGAGGACCTGCATGGCGGCGCCCGCGGCGATGGCGTCCGCGCCGAGCCTGGACAGGCTCACCCGGGTCCGGAGCCAGTCCACACGTCGCGCGTCCGCCTGGACGGCCTCGGTGACGGCCGCGAGATAGGTCTCCGCGTGCCGGAGGAGATCCGCGCCCGCCAGCACCACGTGCGCGAGGTCGAGGGTCTGAAGCAGGTTGACGACGCCCACCGCCACGACGCGGGCGGCACGTGCCAGGTCGCCGGCCTCGGTGGCGTGGCGGTGCACGATCTCCAGGCAGCCGTGCCGGCCGCAGACGCAGCGAGGACCGTCTAGGTCGACGACCGTGTGGCCGAACTCTCCCGCGTTGGTGTGCGCGCCCCGGTGGGCCGCGCCGCCCAGCCAGAAGCCCCCGCCGATCCCAGACTCGATCATGATGAGCGCCGCGTCGCCGAACGTCGCGCCGTGTCGCCAGGCTTCGGCCGTGATCCCCGCGGTGACGTCCTTGTCGAGGTGGACGGGTAGGTCCAGGTGCTTCTCGGCGATCTCGCGCAGCGGTACGTCGTGCCAGTGCCGCAAACCGTGGGCGCCGCGGACCAGGCCGTGGGCGTGGTCCAGTGGGCCGATCATGCCGATGCCCACGCCGGTGAGTCGGCTCCCGACGTCGGTGCTGCCGATCATCGTGTCGATGCCGGAGCGCAGGGCGTCGAGCAGGTGCCGCGGTGTGAAGTCGCCGGGCAGCGGGCTGACCGCCGAGTGGCGCACGGTGCCGGCAAGGTCGACCAGGACCAGCCGCAGCGTGCGCCGGGCGACGTGGGCGCCGATCGCGTACCGGCTGTCGGGGACGAGTTCGTAGACGATGGCGGGCTTGCCGACGCCCGGCCGGCGGGCACCGGTGGGACGGATCAGGCCGTCGGCGCCGAGGCGGGCGATGACCTTGGAGACCGCCTGGGGGGTCAGGCCGGTGGCCTGGACCACTGTCGAGCGCTCGAAGCGTCGAGCGCTACGACCCACACCCAGCACCAGTGCCTGGTTGTAGCCGCGCAGGAACCTGACGTCCGCAGTGATGCGAGTCATCTCGACACTCTATTACGCAACGCTGTTGCTAAATTTTCTCAGTGATCGAGTTGAGCAGAGGTCGACGGGTGGCGGCGCTTGTCGCCCTGGCACTGGGTGGCGTCGCGATCGGCCTGACCGAGTTCGTGGCGATGGGCCTGCTGCCCGACATCGCGCGCGGTCTGCTCTCGCGGGAGTACGCCCAGTCATCGTCCGGGGCGGTTGCCCGAGCGGGTTGGATGATCACCGCGTACGCGCTCGGCGTGGTCGTGGGCGCGCCCCTGATCGCCGCGCTGAGCGCACGCCTGCCCCGCAAGAAGCTCGTGCTCGGGCTGCTCGTCCTCTTCGCCGTGGGCACTGTCGGTTCCGCGCTCGCCCCCACCTTCGACCTGGTGCTGGTGGCGCGGTTCGCGGCGGCGCTTCCGCACGGCGCGTACTTCGGCGCGGCCGGCCTGCTCGCGGCGTCGCTGATGGGCCCCGGTAACGAGGCCCGGGGCTTCGCCACCGTGCTCAGCGGCCTGACCGTGAGCAACGTGGTCGGCGTACCCCTCATCACGCGGCTCGGGCAGGCGACCAGCTGGCGCGTCGCGTACCTGGTCATCGCCGGTGTCTTCGTGCTCACCCTGCTGGCGGTGCTGGCGGTCGTCCCGGAGGTCGCCGCGGCGGCCGACGGCTCGCCGGCCGCCGAGTTGCGGTCGCTGCGCACCTCGCAGGTCTGGCTGGTCGCCGCCACGGGCGCGGTCGGGTTCGCCGGGTTCTTCGCGGTGGACAGCTACATCGCACCGGTCACCACCGACGTCGCCGGGCTCTCCGCCGCGACGGTGCCGTGGGCGCTTGTCGCGGTGGGTCTCGGCATGACCGTCGGCAATGCCCTCGGTGGGTGGTTCGCGGACCGTGACCTGCGGCGCAGCATGGTCATCGGGTTCGTCGCGATGATCGTGAGCATCGCCGCGTTCAGTCTCGTCGCGTCAAATCCGGTCGGTCTGTTCGTGGGCGCGTTCCTGGTCGGTGCGACGAGCCTCTATCTCGGCCCGGTCCTGCAGGCGCGCCTGATCACCGTCGCCCCGGGCGCGCAGCTGATGGGTGCGGCGGTCAACCAGTCGGCCATGAACATCGCGAACAGCCTGGGCGCCGCCCTGGGCAGCGTCGCCATCGCCGCGGGGCTCGGGTATCTCGCGCCCGCCCGGGTGGGCGCGGTCCTCGCGGTCCTCGGGTTGGTCCTGGGGCTGGTCAGCTTCGCCGTCGGCCGGCGGACCCGCGAGCGGGTCCCGGCCACCGTCTGAGGTGGCCGGGCACCCGCGGCGGGCGGTTCAGAAGTCGTCGACGTTCACCGTCACCCGATGGGCGCTCGACCTCCAGTTGGGCACGTTGACCACCGCGTAACCGCCGCCGCGTTGCCGCACGGTGATCCCGACGAGGCCGAGGTGCGCCGGGGCGGCCGGGATGAACACGTCCACGCCGGTGATGAACGTCTGGCTGAAGAACTCCGGCAGCGGAGCGGTCAGGTCGGTCACGCCGTCGCTGTGGTCGTCGAAGGCGAAGATGGCGATCGTCCTCTTGACGCGTGGCGTGTTCGCCGCGTTCAGGACATCCCTGCCGTTGATCCACAGGCGGTCGCCGGCGTCGCCCTGGTCGCCCCACCACTCCTTCTGGCGCTGGATCGTCAGCGCGGTGTGCCGGTCGCTGGTGTCGACGAGTGCGCTGAGGCCCTCGCCCGGCACGCTTGTCGTCAGGCGCAGCAACGAGTCCGAGCGGCGGAACGGCTGGACGTAGAAGTGGTGCGTCGCCGCGCCCGGGCGCACGACCGCGAACTCGTAGCGGGCCGTGGCGAGGACCGGGACGGGACCGAACGAGCCGTCGCCGCCCAGCGGCACCCGGTGCGCGGGCCGCTGCGACAGTCGACCGCCGGTCAGCGGGCTGACCGGGTAGACCTCCAGGGTCGCGTCCGTGACGCCCACGTTGCTCGGGAAGAGCACCGCGCGACCGGACACCCGGGCGGTGCCGAAGAGTTGCGGCACGATCCGGGTCGTGTGCGGCGCTCGACCACGCAGAAATCGGAAGATCTCGTCGAACGACTCCGGCGACGACACGGTCTGGGTGTGCGACTGGTCGGGCAGGTGCACGTTCGTCGCGCCGACGATGGCGCGGGCCGGGTCGCCCTCACCCCAGATCGCGAGGGTGGGCACCCCGCCGGGAGGGGTCGTCGCAGTGCGTCCGTCCAGGTTGACGTAGTGCGCCACCCGGGCGGCGCGCGCCGGTGAGCTGGTGAGATAGCCCTGCATGACGAAGGTGCCCAGGGAGTGCGCGAGCAGGTCGACCTGATCCGCGCCGGTCGCGGCCAGCAGGCGGGAGATCCGTGCGTCGAGACCGGCGTACACCTGGGGCAGGATCGTGGCGATGTTCGGTGAGTCGTACTCGTGGGCCTCGATGATGTCGATCGGGTAGCCGTTGCTGGTCAGACGTTTGGCCTGGGACTGGAACTGCGCGGCCGACCCGGCGCTGCCGTGCACGAAGACCACCGGACGGTACGCCGGAGGGGGCGCGGCCTCGGCGGCTCGCGGGACGGGGGCGACGGACAGGCTGGCGGCGAGCGTGACCCCGGCCACCGTGGCGAGCAATCTCCGGCGAGACGTGTGCATCGTTCCTCCACCGTTACGAGACGAAGTATTTGCACTGTTAGCGCAAGTATCGTGTCAGGGTGGGGTTCGGCGGTCCATACCTTCGGCCCGTGGTCAGCTGACCTCTCTGGCGAGCAGGTCGCCGACCGCGGCCCGGACCGGATCCGGATTGGCCCAACTCCAGTTGGGGTGCGCGCGGTTGGTGAGCAGGGCGAGGACGAGTTTGCGGCCGGGGTCGACCAGGAGCGAGGGGCCGGCGAAGCCGGTGTGGCCGAAGGTCCGGGCCGAGGCGAGTCGGCCCATGAACCAGCTCTGGTTGAGGACGACGCCGAGGCCGTGCGCGGCGGTCCGGTTGGGTCGCTCCGGGTCGACGGCGGGTTTCCCGGCGTTCTGGTTGGTGAGCATCCGGCGCACGGTCGCCGCGGCGAGGATCCGCCTGCCCTGGTGGGTGCCCCCGTTGAGGAGCAGTTGGCCGATAACCGCGAGATCGGTGGCAGTCGCGAAGATGCCGGCGTGGCCGGCGATGCCGCCGAGGTGGTTGGCGACGTCGTCGTGGACGGTGCCCCGGAGCAGGCCCCGCGACGAGCGGGCGTCGGTGGCCACGAGCCGACCGGCCTTCGCGGTGCCCGACAACCAGGTGTTGGGGTTGAAGCCGGTGTCGCGTAGGCCCAGGGGGCCGGTGAGGTTGCTCTTGAGCGCCTGGTCGAGCCGCTGACCGGTGACCTTCTCGACGATCCGGCCGGCGACCATGAGCCCGACGCTGGAATAGCGGAACGTGTCCCCGGGCACGGCGCCGGAGACCAACCCGGTGGTGAGCACGGCGTTCCAGCGGGCGGCACTGTCGGCAAGGCCGGTGACCTTGGCGCCGACCGGCAGGCCGCTGGTGTGGGTCAGCAGCATCTCGACGGTGACGCGTTCGGTGCCGGCTCCGGTGAAGCCCGGCAGGTAGCCGCGGACGGGTGCGCCCAGGTCGACGCGGCCCTTGTCGACCTGCTGGAGCAGCAGGATGGCCGTGTAGACCTTGGTCACCGAGGCGAGGTCGAAGATGGAGTCGGGACGCATCACGACCCGCTGGCTCGCCGGAAGAAGCTTCGGGCCCGCGTCGTAGCGCAGCGCCTCCCCGACGGCGGTGTGCACGGTCGTCTTCCCATCAACCAGGACAACGGCGACCGCGCCGGGGAAGCCCTTGTGCGCAACGGTCTGCGATGTGGCGGGGAGGTGCTTGCGGAGCAGCGCCGTCACGCCCTGCGCGTACCGGGCCTGGCCGGCTGACACGGCACCGCCACTCGGCGACGCGGCGGCGCTCGGCGAGCCGGACGGGGCGGTGGTGCCACCGGCCGAGCCGAAGCCCACCCGGTTTCCGGCGGCGTCCGTCGCGGTCACCGCGCCGCCGGGACCGCCCGGACCGGGCTTCGGCGCGCCGTCGTCACCGCAGCCGGCGAGGGCGGAGGTCGCGACGGCCAGACCGGCCCCGAGCAGAGTACGACGCGCGATGGGCATGCCGGGAATCGTGACAGTTGACATCGACGTGCGCCAACCGAGCCCTCCAACCTCGGTCACGCCTCACCACCGGTCAACACATGGTCACCATGCGGACACGTTCGGTAAATGTGCGGTGGTTGTGCAACGATCGGCGGGCGCCACACCGACCGACCATCCCCTTGGAGAGCACGATGCCCCTCTCCCGCGCCCGGATCTTCGCCGAGCTGAACGCGGTGCGGCCTCCCGATCAGCCGTCCCCGGTACTGGGCGCGGCAGTCGTGGTCGGCGGCAGCGTCGCCGGCCTGCTGGCCGCCCGCGTGCTCTCCGACTACGCCGACAGCGTCGTCATCATCGACCGGGACGACCCGCAGGTGAGCGGCGCGCGTCCGGGCGTACCCCAGGGGACGCAGCTGCACGCGCTGCTGCCCGGCGGCTTGCTCCAGTTCGAGCGGCTGTTTCCGGGCTTCCGCGAGGAGGCTCTGGCCCGCGGGGCCGTCGAGGCGCCGCCCGCGTCCCGGCGCAACTACCTCGACGGTCGCCTGCGGGTCGTCGTCCCCGACGACGCCGACAGCCTGGCTGGCAGCCGGCCGCTCCTGGAGGGACTGATCCGCCAGCAGGTGCTGCGACTGCCGAACGTCAAGACGGTCACCGCCCGTGCCACGGGTCTCGTGTTCGACGGCACCGTGGTCACCGGGGTCCGTTGCGACGTCGGCGGGGTGCCCGGCGTGGAGAGCGGTGACCTCGTGGTGGACGCCATGGGACGGTCGAGCAAGCTGTCGGCCTGGCTGGAGCAGGCCGGCTGGGAGCGGCCGGCCACCCGGCGGGTGAGGGTGCACCTCAACTACGCGACGGCCCTGTTCCGGCGCCCGCCGACGGCCCCGGCCCCGCCCGTCGCCCTGGCGCTGAACACTCCGAGGACGGCCTCGGACGTCGCCGGCGCCGCGTTCTTCGCCATCGAGGACGGTCGGTGGATGGCCATGATGGCCGGCTACGGTGACAACCGCCCCGGCAGCACGGCTGAGGACTTCGTCCGCCGACTGCGGGAGCAGTTTCCCCCCGAGTTCGGCGACGTCGCCGACCAGGAGATGATCGGCGACGTCCAGACCTACCACCACGCCGACAGTCGACGGCGCGAATTCGCCGCGCTGCGGCGCTTCCCGGGCGGGCTCGTCAGCGTGGGCGACGCCGTCGCCTCGTTCAACCCGGTGTACGGGCAGGGCATGACGGCGGCGGCCCTGCATGCGGCCTGCCTGGCGACGTACCTGCGTGGTCGCCCGGAGCTGACCGCCCCCGCCCGGGAGTACCTCGCGTTGCAGAAGGTCGTGGTCGACGCCGCGTGGTCGACGTCGACCTCGGCCGACCTCGCGCTGCCCCACGTCGACGGGCCCTACCCGCGCGGACACCGGATCACCAGCTGGGCCAGCCGGCAGATCATCACCGCGACCGTCACCGACGTGGCGATCGCGCGACGGTTCAACGAGGTCGTCTCCATGCGGCTACACCCACTCACGCTGGCCCGGCCCGGTGTGCTCCTCGGTGCCCTGCGGGCCAACCAGCGCGCACGCTGACCAGCGGGCCAACCAGCGCGCACGCTGACCAGCGGGCCAACCAGCGCGCACGCTGACCAGCGGGCCAACCAGCGCGCACGCTGACTAGCGGGGCAGCCTGCGCAGGATGTCGACGACGAACCGGTGGTCCTCCAGCTGCGGGAGCCCGGACACGCCGACCCAGCCCACCACGCCGGTGCCGCGTACGCGCAGCGGCACCGCACCGCCGGCCGCCGCGTACCGGGAGGCCGGCAGACCGAACCTCTCGGTAAGCGTCACCTGCTTGTCCTGACACAACCGCGCCAGGTAGAGCGAGGAGTGCTCGAACCGCATCACCACCCGACCCTTGCGGCGCAACCACCCGTCGTTGTCCGCCGTCGACCCGGGCAGGCCGCAGTGGAACAGCTGGCGACCGGCCCGCCACACCCCCACCGAGACGGGCAACCGCTGGTCCCGGGCGGCGGCGACGGCGAGCTGCCCCAGCTCGTACGCGTCGGTCTCGGACAGACCCGCGAGCTCCAGCTCGGCCTCCTCGCGGAGCAGTTCGTCGAGCGTCGGCCACGATTCATGATCGGCTGTCATGACTCTCCTTCTCGTCGCACCGGGTGGTCACCAGGCGCAGGGCGCGTAGTCCTTCAGGAAACAGCCGTACAGGTCCTCGCCCAGCTCGCCACGGACGATCGGGTCGTACACCCGGGCCGCGCCGTCCGCCAGGTCCAACGGGGCGTGGAAGCCCTCGTCGGCCAGCCGCATCTTCGTCGGGTGCGGGCGTTCGTCGGTGATCCAGCCGGTGTCGACGCTCGTCATCAGGATGCCGTCGGTCAGCATCTCCTGCGCACTGGTACGGGTCAGCATGTTCAGTGCGGCCTTGGCCATGTTGGTGTGCGGGTGCCCCGGCCCCTTGTAGCCGCGGCCGAACTGGCCCTCCATCGCCGACACGTTCACCACGTACTTGCGCCGGGCCGACGCGGCCGCCATCACCGGGCGCAACCGGCTGACCAGCACGAACGGCGCGGTGACGTTGCACAGCTGCACTTCGAGCAGCTCCACCGGGTCCACCTCCTGCACCCGCTGGACCCAGCTGTTGACCGAGTCGAGGTCGGGCACGAGACCCCCGGCGTCGATGGCCGTGGACGCGGCGATCCGCTCCGGCGAGGCGGAGCCGCTGGTGAGCGCCAGCGCGGTGAGCGCGTGCGGGGTGAGCGCCGTCGACTGTGGCCCGGCGGTCAGGCTGCCCACCGGGCCACCCGGACCGTCCGGCTTGGCGAACGTGATCAGCTCCGGCAGCGGGCCGTCCGGCAGGGCCGCGGCCTCGGCGGCGATGAGCTGCGCGTACGCCCCGGGGGACCGCCGGACGGTCTGCGCCGCGTTGTTGATCAGGATGTCGAGCGGACCCTGGCTGCTGACGTCGTCGGCGAGGGCGATCACCTGGGCGGGGTCGCGCAGGTCGATGCCGACGATGCGCAGACGGTGCAGCCAGTCCCCGCTGTCGGGCATGGCGGCGAACCGGCGCACCGCGTCGTGCGGGAACCGGGTGGTCACCGTCGTGTGCGCGCCGTCGCGCAGCAGCCGCAGCGCGATGTACATACCGATCTTCGCCCGGCCGCCGGTGAGCAGCGCGCGCCGGCCGGTCAGGTCGGTACGGGCGTCGCGGCGCTCCCGGTTGAGCGCGGCGCAGGACGGGCAGAGCTGGTGGTAGAAGGCGTCCACCTCGCGGTAGCGCTGCTTGCACACGTAGCAGCCGCGGGCGTTGTGCAGGAAACCCGCCGTCTCGCCCGCGGCGGAGGACGCGAGCGGGATGCCCTGGGTCTCGTCGTCGATCCGCCCGGGGGCGCCGGTGGCGGTGGCCTCCGTCACCGCGCGGTCGGCGGCGAGGATGGCGTCGCGCCGCTCCTCCCGCCGCCGCTGCTTGATCACCTTGTAGAGCCGGGCGGTGGCCCGCTGCACCCGCACCACGTCCGGGTGGTCGGAGGGCAGCTCCTCCAACGCCTCGAAGACGCTGAGGCAGGCCTCCAGCCGGCTTCGGTCAATGCCCTCTTGACCGTTTTCGGTAATGTTGTCCACCGTCATGCGTCTCTGTCTCGTCCCATATCCCGTGCCGGCTCCAGCCGGTCCGCCCCAAGTCCGACCCGAAACGGTAGCGCCTTGCGGCATTCGACGCACCTGGCGGCTGCCCGGCGTGGTGCGCCTCGCGGCGCGGTCAGTCCGCGTCGACGTGGCCGAGCCGCCAGTAGCCCATGAAGGCCACCGCCCGCCGGTCCAGACCCCGCTCGGCGACCAGGTGCCGGCGCAGGTGACGGATCACGCCCGCCTCCCCGGCCAGCCACGCGTAGAGCGGTGCCGAGGCCACCTCCTCGGGCACCTCCCAGAGGATCTCGGTGTCCAGGTTCACGTCCGGCACGGGCTGGGCGGCCGCCGAGGCGTCGGGGGCCAGCAGCTCCCCGGCCGCGGCGACGACGGCGGGCACCAACCGGCTGCCGTACCCGTCGGCGCCCCGGGCCAGCCAACGCACCTCGATGCCGGGGGGCGTCACCAGCGGCAACACGTCGGCGGCGTCGGGCACCTCCAGCACGACAGTGCCCCGGGCGTCGAGGGGTAGCCGCTCGCAGATGCCGCTGATCGCCGGCACCGCGGTCTCGTCCCCGGCCAGCAGCAGGGCGCCGCCGGTCGACTGTCGAAACTCGACCCCGCCGTGGGTTCCGTCGAAGCCGGCGTCCGGCCCGACCAGGGCGATCTCGTCGCCGACGCTGGCCCGCCGAGCCCAGCGCGTCGCCGGGCCACTGTCGCCGTGCAGCACCAGGTCGACGTCGACCTCGGCCAGGTGCGGTCGGACCGCCCGCACGGTGTAGGTACGGATCGGGTTGCGCAGGTGGTCCGGCAGCGCCCGCCAGGTGGCGTACCAGTCCGCGCCGTCCGGCAGGCTCGCCCGGCGCTGACCGGGCAGCGGCAGCGCCAGTTTGATCCGCTGGTCGTAACCGTTGTCCGCGAACCGGTCGAGGTCCGCCCCGGTGAAGGTCACCCGGGTGAAGGACGGGCTGAGTCGGCGTACCGAGCGGACGCTGACGGTGAACACGCGCCAGGGCGCGATGGGCAGGGTCTCGGTCATGGTGCCTCTCCGGGCTAGGGCCGGCATCTACCGGGGGTTGTTCGCCACGGCGCGGGAGCGCCACAGCAGCCAGACGAAGTACGGGGCGCCGATCATGGCGGTGACCAGGCCGGCGGGGACCTGGGCCGGAGCGATGACCGTCCGGCCGAGGGTGTCGGCGACGCTGACCAGCGCCGCGCCGAGCAGGGCGGCCACCGGAAGCACCCGGGAGTGCCGCCCGCCGACGAGCGCCCGCGCGGCGTGCGGGGCGACCAGGCCGACGAAGCCGATGACCCCGACGGCCGAGACCGCGGTGGAGGTGAGTAGCGCCGCCGCGCCGAGCGCGACCAGCCGGGTGCGTTCCAGCCGGACCCCCAGCACCCGGGGGGTGTCGTCGTCCAGCGCCAGCAGGTCGAGTTCGCGACGAGCAGCGACCACGGCCGGGGTGAGTACCAGCAGGGCGATCAGCACCGGCAGCACCTGGGTGGGCATCCGGCCGTAGGTGGAGCCGGACAGCCAGGTCAACGCCTTGCCGGTGTTCCACGGGTCGAAGGCGACGACCAGATAGGTGATGACCGCCATCCCGCCCTGCCAGGCGCCGAACCCGATCAGCACCAGCCGGTCGGAGCTCAGCCCGCCGCGCCAGGCCAGGCCGTAGACCAGGGCGAACGCCAGCATCGCGCCGAGCCCGGCGACGCCGGAGACGGCCCACACCCCGGCCAGCGGCGCGAAGGTGAGCAGGGAGATGGCCCCCAGGCCGGCGCCGGCGGTGATGCCGAGGATGCCCGGTTCGGCCAGCGGGTTGCGGCAGACCGCCTGCACGGTGGTGCCGGCCACCGCGAGCGCCGCGCCGGCCAGGACCGCCGCGGCGACGCGCGGCCACCGCTGGTCCAGCACGAAGGTGTACGCCGGCCCGGTGCTGTCGTTGACCCAGTTGACGACGTCACCCAGCAGTACCCAGGTGTCACCGGCCAGCATGCCGACCGCCACGGCGGAGCCGGTCACCACGACGGCGACGGCGACGACGCCGCGGTGGAAGGCGGCGGAGCGGACGGCCGCATGCCCGCCGGGTGGGCGGCGGGTGGGGCCCGCGTCGCGGTGCCGGCGGGCCAGCCAGATGAGGATCGCCGCGCCGAACAGGGTGGTGACGACACCGGTGGGGATGTCCACTCCGGCCTGCCCGCCCATGACGGCGCGCAGCACTACGTCGGAGCCGAGCACGATGATGACGCCGGCAATGCCGGACAGCGGCAGCAGGATGCGGTGCCGGTGCACCCCCGGCACCACGGGAGCGAGCAGCCGGACGATCACCGGGGCGCACAGGCCGACGAAGCCGACCGGACCGGTGAGGGTGACGGCCGCGGCGGACAGCAGCACAGCGAAGACCATGACGGTGAGCCGGGTACGCCGCACGTCGAGCCCGAGCACGGTGGCGGTGTCGTCGCCGAGGGCGAGGATGTCGAGGCGGTGCCCGAGCAGCATCAGCACGACGATGGCGCCGACGATCACCGGCGCCAGTTGGGTCAGCGCGGTCAGGTCGCTCTGCACCAGCGAGCCGTTGCCCCACGCGAACAGGCCGATGGTGGCCTGCTCGAACAGCAGCAGCAGCAGGGTGGTCACCGACCCGAGCGCCAGGGCGGTCGCCGAGCCGGCGAGGATCAGCCGGGTGGTGCCGGCCTGCCCGCCGGAGGACATCGCCATCACCAGGCCGGCGGCGGCCAACCCTCCGCAGAAGGCGAGGCCGCCGGCGGGCAGCGCGGGCAGCGAGACGCCAAACGCGGCCACCGACACGATCGCCAGGTGTGCGCCCGCGTTGACCGCGAGGGTGTCGGGCGAGGCGAGTGGATTGCGGGCGATCGACTGCAACGCGGCACCGGCGAAGCCGAGCGCGACGCCGATGGCCAGCCCCGCGAGCAGTCGGGGCAGCCGGGCGGCGATCAGGACGCGGGCCGTCTCGTCGTCGGCGCCGGTCGCGAGCCGCAGCAGATCCAGGGCGCCGACGTTCGAGGTGCCCTGGGTGAGGTGCACCGCGCCGACCACGAGCAGCAGCAGGGTCGCGGCGACGAAGACGACGGCGACGCGGGGCGCGGCCGGGCGGCCGTCCGGAGCCGGCCGGGTGGCCGGCTCCGGACGTGGAGGTGCGCTGAGCACGCTCACACCGCGTACGTCTTGACGAGTTCGTCGATGTACTGCTTGCCGGACAGCGGTCCGCCGAAGGTCCAGATGCCGTTGGGCATCTTGTGCAGGTTGCCCTGCCGGACGAAGGGCAGCGCCTTCCAGATGGCGTTACCGGCGAGACCGTTGGCGAACACGTCGTCGCCGTCGGATGCGCTGTAGAAGAAGCGCAGGTTGGGGTCCTTGAGCACCGTCATGCCCTCGACGTCGGTCTGGCCGAGGCCCCACACCTCGTCGGTCTTGCCGGTCCACGCGTTGGTGAGACCGAGCTGGATGCCGATCTGGGAGACGAGCGCGCCCTTGCCGAACATCCGGATGCTGACGGTGCTGCCCTCCTTCCAGCCGTCGGCGATGGCGAACGGCCGGCCGGCGGCGCCCGCGTCGGCGATCTTCTTCTTGCCGTCGGCGATGGCCGCGTCGAAGTCGGTGAGCAGCTTCTCCGCCGCGGTGGTCCTGCCGACGGCCTTGGCGATCATGGTGAGGTCGGTGCGCATCCGGCCGAGGTTGTCGGCGGCGTCACTGCCCTTGGCGACCACGACGGGGGCGTACTTCTCCAGCTGACTGATCAGGTTGGCGCCCCGGTCGTCCTCCATCACGATGAGGTCGGGTTGGAGGGCGACGATCGAGTCGACGCTGGGCTCACCGCGAGTGCCGACGTCCTTGACGCTCGGGTCGAGCTTCGCGGCGGTGACCCAGGTGCCGTACCCCTTCGGGTCGGCGACGCCGACGGGCATGACGCCGAGGCTGACCAGCATCTCGACCTCGCCCCACTCCAGCCCGACGACCTTGGTCGCCGGGGCCTTGAGGGTGATCTCCTTGCCGCGGCTGTCGGTGAGGGTGACCGGGCCGCCGGCCGCCGATGAGGAGGTCTCGGGGGCCGCAGCCTTCTCGGTGGTGCCGCAGGCGCCGAGCGTCAGCGCGGTCACGACGGCGAGGAGGGCGGTGAAACGGGTACGGGTCATGACGGTCTTTCTCTGCTGGGGATGAGGGGTGTTCAGACCAGGGCGCGGATCGGGTGCCGCCCGACCGGGCGGGTGGTGACCAGTCCGCTGACCGGATCGGTGCTCACCTCGATGCGGATCCCGTAGGTCTCGGTGAGGGCGTCCTCGGTGAAGACCGTGGCCGGGGTGCCGGTGGCGCGCACCCGGCCCTGGTGCAACAGGACGATCTCGTCCGCCACGGCGGCTGCCTGGTTGAGGTCGTGCAGCACGACGCCGACTGCGACGTCGTGGTCGTTCGCGAGGTCCCGGACCAGGTCGAGGATCTCCACCTGGTAACGCAGGTCGAGGAACGTGGTGGGCTCGTCGAGAAGCAGCACCGGGGTGTCCTGGGCCAGGCAGGTGGCCAGCCACACGCGCTGCAACTCGCCTCCGGAGAGTTCGTCCACCGGGCGATCGGCCATCGTCGCGACGCCGGTGACGTCCATGGCGCGGGCGATCGCGGCGGGACCGAGCGGGTCCTCCGCCCGCCAGCGCCCCCGGTAGGGGTGGCGGCCGTAGCCAACGACGTCGCGGACGGTGACACCGCTGGGCACCGGCCTGCTCTGGGCCAGCAGGGTGACCCGACGAGCGAACTCGCGGGCCGGGAGGCTGACGGCCGTGACGCCGTCGGCGAGGTGCACGACTCCGGCCTCGATCGGGTGCAGCCGGGCCAGCGCCCGAAGCAGCGTGGACTTGCCGCTGCCGTTGGGCCCCACCAGTGCGGTCACGGCGCCCGCGCGAAGGTTGATCACGGCACCGTGCACCACCGGCACACCGTGGTAGCCCAGCCGGAGGTCGACGCCGGACAGGCTGCGATCCCCGTTGGCCGACGCCAACTCGTTCTGCATGAGGTTAGGCTAACCTAACCTCATGGTGGCCTGTCAAGCCGGTCGCGCTCGCGTCGACAGCCGGGCGGACCGGTGGTCGTCGGTCCCGTGGGCGCGTGAGGGATGCTGGATCCGTGCACATCGCGACCCTCGGCCCACTCGCCGTCGACGGCCGACCCGTTCGGGGTGAACGGCTCGTGGCGGTGCTTCGCGCGCTCGTCGACGCGCGTGGGCGGGCGGTCTCCGTGAACCTGCTCGTGGACGCCGTCTGGGACGGCACGCCACCCGACGACGCGACAGGCGCCGTCCAGGCGCTCGTGTCCCGGGTTCGTCGTCTCGGGCTGCCCGTGGTCGCGGTGCCGGGCGGATACCGGCTGCCCGCCGAGGAGATCAGCGTCGACGCGGTCGAGGCCCGCGCGCTCGTCGACCGGGCGCGGACCGTGTTCCACTGTGGCGACGCCCGGTCCGCCCGCGGCCTGGCCGATCAGGCGCGTGCCCTGTTCCCCGAGGTCCCGGAGCTGGTCACCAGCGAGGACACGCGCCTGTTCGCGGATGTCACGGCGCTGCGCGCGCAGGCGGCACTCGCCGGTGTGGGTTCGTTCGACGAGGTCGACCTGGGCCGGCTCGTCGCGCGTACGCCCCCGGACGAGCCGTCGGCAGCCCTGCTCGTCCGGGTGCTCGCCGCCCAGGGGCGGGAGGCGGAGGCGCTAAAGGTGGTCGAGCGGCTGCGCGCCGAGCTGGCCGACCGGTACGGCACCGACCCGTCGCCCGTGATCACGAGCGTCCACCTGGCGTTGTTGCGCGGTGAACTCACCGCAGCGCCCGTCGCGGCGCCGCCCCGGCAACCGGCGCGGATCACGCTGCCCACCGCGTGGCGCCGTCCCATGGCCGCCCTGGTCGGGCGGGAGCGGGACCTGAAGGCTGTCACCGACGCGCTCGCCGAGACACCTGTCGTGACGATCGTGGCGACCGGCGGGGCGGGCAAGACCCGGCTCGCCGCCGAGGTGGCGAGACGCGCCGCCGCGGCCGGGCGCTCGGTGCGCGTCATTGAACTCGCTGGCCTGCGCTCACCCGACGAGGTGCTGCCCACGGTGCTCGCCGCGCTCGGCGGTGCGGACACCACGGCGACCGGCGGCAATCTGGGTCTGGAGCGGCGGGTCCTCAGCCCCGAGGAGCGGCTGCGCGCGGTGGCGCCGGACCTGGACGGGCTGGTGGTGCTGGACAACTGCGAGCACGTGCTCGACGCGGTCGCTGTCGCCGTCGCGGACCTGGTCGCGGCGGCCTCACCGGAGGTCGCGGTGCTCGCGACGAGCCGCGCCCCACTGGGCCTGGTCGGCGAGGTGGTGCACCGGCTGACCGCGTTGCCGGACAGCGACGCGCTCGCGCTTGTCGAGTCCCGGGCCCGGGCCGGTGGCGCCGTGCCGACCTGGGACACCGAGCGGGTGCTGGCCCTGTGCCACCGCCTCGACAACCTGCCGCTGGCACTCGAGTTGGCCGCCGCGCGACTGCGGCACATGCCGATCGACGACGTGCTCGCCGGCCTGACCGACCGGTTCGCGCTGCTCGACGACGCCCTGCGCGGCCTGCCCGAGCGGCACGCGAGCCTGTGGGCCCTGGTCGACTGGAGCAGGGAACTGCTCGCCGCGGACGACCGCCACCTGCTCCAACGGGTCGCGGTCATCCCCGCGCCGTTCACCGCAGACCTCGCCGCCGCCGTCGCGCAGACCCCGGACGTCCGGCGCGGCCTGGCGACCCTCGTCGAACAGTCCCTGCTGACCCTGGTCGAGGGGGACGGTCCGCCGCGCTACCGGATGCTCGAAACGGTCCGTGAGTACGGCGAGGCCCGACTGGACGCGGCCGGTGACCGGGACCAGGCCATGGCCGGCCTGATCAGCTGGGCACGGGAGCAGGCCGTCGCACTGGCCGGCCACTTCATCGGCCCCGGCCAGGTCGAGGCGCTGCACCGGTGCGCCGCCGAGCAGGACAACCTGGTCGCGGGCCTGCGGTGGGCACTGGGAGCGGACGACGAGCCCGCCGCCGTCGACGTCGCCACCGCGCTGTTTCACCTCTGGTCGGTGCGGGGCCTGCACCTGGAGGTGCTGTCCTGGGCGCGCGGGCTGCTGCACATCGACGACCCACAGCGACGGCTGCGGTCGGCGATCCTGCGCGGCGCGGCCAGCGGCCGACCACTGCCCAACGCCGATCGGCTGGCCTGGACGTGCGTGGTCATCAGCGTGAACGCCGGCGTCAGCGCCGACCTGCGACCCGCCGTCCTTGCCCGGCGGGCGCTGCGGACGTTGCTGGCCGAACGTCCCGCCGAGGTGTCGTCCCGGCTGACCGCTCTCGCGTCGGCGCTGCCCGGCTTCGACGCGTCCGATCTGGAGCAGAGCCTGAAGAGCGCGACCGAGATGGTCGCGCACCCGGACCCGTACGTGCAGGGGCTCGGGTTGTTCGCGCGTGCGGCGGTACGGGAGAACGGCGGACTGCCGGAGGCGTCGATCGGCGACGCCGAGCAGGCGTACCACCGCTTCGAGGCCGCCGGCGACCACTGGGGCATGGCGATGGCGGCGGGTGCCGTCGGGCAGTTCCTGGTCCCCGGCGGGGACGCCCGATCGGCCGAGTGGCTGACCCGCAGCGTGCAGCACATGGAGTTGGTCGGCGCCGCGCAGGACGCGCGGTCGATCCGGGTCCGGCTGGACGCGCAACTCGCCCTCGCCGGCGACGCGGAGGCGGAGCGGCGACTGGGCGAAACGGCCACACTGGGCCAGTCCGAGCAGATCGACGCCGCGCAGGCGTTGCTCGGCCTGGCCCGCCTCGCCTGGCAGCGCGAGCGGTACGAGGACGTGCTCGCCCACGCTGACGAGGTGTCCCGCATCCTCGCCGGCTGGACCGGGCCGCTGCCCCAGCCGCGCGTGATGCTGCGGACCACGGCGGCGGTCCTCTACCTGCGGGTCGCCGAGGCTCGGCGGGTGTCGGGGAACGACGCCGCCGCCCAGGCGACCGCGATGCTGGCGCTTGTCCGCGACGACGCGCTGACCTCACGGGACCTGCCGGTGATCGGGGCGTGGGCGTCGGGCGGCGCGGAACTCGCGGCGTACCGGGATGACATCGACACCGCCCGCGAACTGTCCGCACTCGCGAAGCGGATCGGCAGCCAGATCGAGATGTTCTTCCCGTCCGAGAACGGCGAACGGCTCAACGCCATCCTCGGGAACGAGGAGCAGCGTGAGCCGTTGCTGGCCGCGTGGCGCGAGCGGCCACCCGCCGCGGTCGTCAGCCGGATCCGCGAGCTGATGGACGACCTGCTCGCGTAGGTCAGATCTTCTTGCGGTACGCGCGCAGCGCCAGCGGCATGAACACCGCCACGAAGCCGGCGCACCAGGCGAGCGTCCACCAGACGTGGTTGCCGAGTGGGGTGCCGAGGAACAAGCCGCGCACCGACGCCACCAGGTGGGTCATCGGGTTGACGTCCACGAACGCCCGCATCCAGCCGGGCAGGGTGTCGGCGCCGACGAACACGTTCGACGCGAAGCTCAGCGGCATGATCAGCGCGAACATCACGCCCTGCACGGCACCCGCGGTCCGTACCTTCATCGACACCAGCACCGGCAACCAGCTCAGGCAGAGCGCGAACAGCACCGCGAGCAGACACCCGGCGATCGCCCGAAACAGGTCGGTCTCGATCCGGAAACCCATCACGTAGCCGATCGCGAGGGTCGACACCGTGACGATGACGTACCGGACGACGTCGCCGAGAACCGCTCCGACAAGTGGTGCGGAGCGGGGGATCGGCAGCGACCGGAACCTGTCGAAGATGCCCTTGGCGATGTCGGTGTTCAGATTGACGCCGATCGCGATGGCACCGGTGGCGATGGTCTGCGCCAGGATGCCGGGCAGCAGGAACTGCAGGTAGTCGTGGGTCGATCCGGCGACCGCGCCACCGAAGACGTACACGAAGATGATGAGGAACAGCACCGGTTGCAGCGTGACGTCGATGAGCGCCTCGGGCGTACGCCAGGTCTTGATCAGGCTGCGCTTGGCGAGCGCCAACGAGTGCCGGACCAGCCGGAACGGCCGCGGGTTCGGGGCCGTCGTCGACAGTGCGCGGCTCTTCGTGGGTGCCGTGTCGATCAGAGTGCTCATGCCGCGACCTCCGTGGGGCGGGTGGTGTCGTCGTCGGATGCCGTACGCCCGGTGAGGGTGAAGAACACCTCGTCGAGGCTCGGCAGGTGCAGGGAGAGTTCGGTGACCGCGATGCCGGCGGCGGCGAACCGCGCGACGCTCTCGGTCAGCGCCGCGTCGTCGGTGACCGGCACCGCGAGCACGCCCTTGCGGACCTCGTCGGCAGTCGCGCCGGAGCCGACCTGGGTCAGGATCTCCGCGGTACGGAGCAGGTGCGCCGCGTCGGTCGGCCGGACCTCGAGGGTCTGCCCGCCGACCACCCGCTTGAGCCCGTCCGGCGTGTCGTGGGCGATGACCCGGCCGTGGTCGATGACCGTGATCGCGTCGGCGAGCGCGTCGGCCTCCTCCAGGTACTGGGTGGTGAGCAGCACCGTCGAGCCGTTGCTGACAAGCGAGCGGACCACGTTCCACATGTCCTCGCGCTTGGCCGGGTCGAGTCCGGTAGTCGGCTCGTCCAGGAAGATCACGTCGGGGGAGCCGACGAGGCTGGCGGCCAGGTCCAGCCGCCGCCGCATGCCGCCGGAGTAGGTCTTGGCCGGGCGGTTCGCGGCGTCGGTCAGGTCGAACCAGTCGAGCAGTTCGGCGGCCCGTCGCCGGGCACCGGTGCGCCCCAGTTCCAGCAGGGTGCCGAACAGCTCCAGGTTCTGCCGCCCGGTCAGGTCCTCGTCGACCGAGGCGTACTGGCCGGTGAGGCCGATGCTCTGCCGAACGCGCTCGGCGTCCCGTACCACGTCGAAACCGCCGATCCGGGCGGTTCCGCCGTCCGGGGCCAGCAGGGTGGAGAGGATGCGTACGGCGGTGGTCTTACCGGCGCCGTTGGGGCCGAGCACCCCGAGCACCGTCCCGCGGGGAACCGCGAGGTCCACGCCCTGAAGCGCCCTCGTCTTCCCGAACGTCTTCACGAGGCCCTCGGCCTCGATCACCAGGTCAACTGTCATGCGCCCAGCCTGCACGGTTCGGCTGACACCGCCCCGACACGCCACCGACACCGGCTGACACGCACCGCGACACCGCGACACCGCGACACCGCGACACCAAGAAAACCGAGTCGATCAAGGCGCGTACGCACGGACCAGGTCAGGTCGCCGGACCGTCCGTGTTCCGGATCATCTGGCGGAGCACCTTCAGGGCCGTCACGTAGTCGGCGTCGTCGATCCCCTGGTGGATGCGAGCACGGATCGCCGGAGCGTGCTGCTTGATGGTGAGGCGAGCCGCCTCGCCCGCCTCGGTGATCCAGAGTCGCTGCTGGTCGTCGCGCGAGAGCCAACCCCGAACCAGCAGAACGCCGGCCTCGGCCTCCAGATCGTCCTCGGACCTCAGGTAGGTGCCCATCGCCATCGCGAGCTCCGGAATGGTCATGCCGTGACCGTCCGGTGAGATGTCGTTGCCCGACAGGTTGCGGAGCAACCAGAACTGGGGCTGGGTAAAGCCGAAATCGGCGTACCGGGCCCGCGTGAAGGCGATGAGTGCCTCATAGGCCACGCCGGTCCAGTACGCGGCGGGCTGGGTCGCGAGTTCGACATCGGACAGGCGCTGGGTTGCCACGGGTGCCTCCTGGGAGTGCTCGACTGAGCGCGACCCTAAAACCTCAAGTCAAGGTGAGGTCAATGAGGTGACCAGGCTGTCCCCACGAGCCGCGACGGCGTAGGTTGCGCGAGTGAGGAGAAGCGAGCGAATCGCGGACCAGTTGGACCGGCACTGGCAGAAGAACCTGCGGCCCCGGCTGGACGGTCTTGCTGATGGGGAGTACTTCTGGGAGCCGGTGCGCGGTTGCTGGAGCATTCGTCCACGTGGCACGTCGGCCGCACCGATGTCGGCCGGTCGGGGGGAATGGACGATGGACTCCGCGTCCCCCGATCCGGTGCCCGCGCCGGTGACCACGATCGCCTGGCGGCTGGCGCACATCATCGTCTCCTGCCTGGGCTATCGGGTCGAATGGCACTTCGGCGGCCAGGAGGCCGACTCTCTCGCCTACGCGGGGACCGCCGAGGAGGCGCTGAAACAGCTCGACGAGATGTACGGGAGATGGAACGCGGGGGTCCGCGAGCTCTCGGACGTTGACCTGGAGAACCCGCCCGCTGTGGGTCCCGAACGGTTTCCCATGCAGGGCATCGTCCTGCACGTCAACAGGGAACTGATCCATCACGGCGCCGAGATTTCCCTGCTACGCGACCTCTACCGCTGGCAGGACGTGTAAAGGAGGCCCGATGGGCCGCACGGTGTTGAGCATGAGCGTGTCGTTGGACGGCTTCGCCGCCGGCCCGGACGTCACCCGCGAACAACCGATGGGCAGGGGCGGCGAGCGGCTGCACGAATGGCTGTTCCAGGCTGACGGGGATCGCGGTGTGGCGGCAGACGGCGTCACCCCGGTCGGGGTCGACGCCGCGCAGGTACGAGAGCGTCAGGACACGACCGGCGCCGTGGTGATCGGCAAACGGACGTTCGACGTCGGCGTGGACCTGTGGCAGGACACCCCGTTCCCGGTGCCGTCCTTCGTGGTCACTCGCGAGCCGCGCGACCCGTTGCGGATGAGGAGCGACGTCTTCACGTTCGTCGACGACGGACTCCACAGCACGCTGCGCCAGGCGCGACAGGCAGCGGGCGACCGGAACGTCCTCATCATGGGTGGACCCACCACCGGACGAGAGTTCGTCAAGGCCGGGCTGGTGGACGAGATCCACCTCCAACTCGTACCGGTGTTCCTCGGCACCGGCACGCGCCTGTTCGACCACCTCGGCACCGACCACATCGACCTCGAACGCACCGCGGTGATCGAATCACCACACGTCACGCACCTGCGCTTCCGCGTCCCGAGGTGACCGCTCGGCGTCGGCCGGCCGCAGTGCGGACTCGACGTCCGCCGTGCAGACCGGCCGGCGCCTGCACGGCAGCGCCGATTGTCGAAGTCGCGATATGCTGGCGGCGGCAGAGCGCCTGCCCGTGCCCGATGTGGTGGCCCACGCCCGACCGCATGCTGGGGGCCAAGAGTCTCCGACTCCGCGCCGCTGTGTCGACTCCCGGCGTGCCAGCCACGCCGCCTGCTCGGTGGAGTGCGTGGGGCTGCACCGGAGGCGTCATGTCTGATCAGCAACCACGGCGGACCCCAACCCCGGGCCGTGCCCGCAAGCGCGCCATCCGGGAACACGCCGCCCAGGCCGGTGTCGCCTACTCGGTGGCTGCCCGTCACCTTGCGTCGGTGGGCCTGCGACCCGGCGAAACCCTCGCCACGTACGGGCGGACGATCTATCCGATCGGGTTCGACCCGCATCGCCAACTGCTCGTCGAACGCCGCGATCGGCGGTCGTTCGAGGAGCGGGTGTCGGATACCAGGCGGGCCGTGGTCCTGCCGCATGGTCGCGCGCGGCACCTGGCCGAGCGCTTCCCGCCCAGCCGTGGGCGTACCGGCAGTGGGGTGGGAATGCTCTACCACGGCGAGGGCCGGGTGGAACTGCTCGCCATGCTGTACGTGGTGATCGCGGCGGAATCGCCGGGGCTGCTGCCCGAGGTGGGGGACCTCGCCTGGGTCGCGGAGCTGGGCGAGGACACCGCTCTCGACACGGCCTGCGCCGAGGTGGATCGCGAGGCCCGCCGGCTGCTCGATCGCGAGTCCCTGGCGCTCTGGTCGGTCATCGAGGAGGCGGTGACCGTCGCCGAGCACACCGCGGACTGGCAGATCCGCCAGGAGGCGATCCGGCAGGGCGCGCTCCTCCGCACGATGATGACGCCGCGGGTCGGGTACGCCGGTGAGCCGTACGTGCCGGGGCTGCCCGTCGCCGGTGTCCGGCAGATCCTCGACGCGCTGCTCATCGTTGCCGACGACGGACACGCGCCGGGCACCCGGGTACGCCTGCGCAGGTCGCCGGACGACGCGGGGTTGGCCACGATCATCGGGGCCACGTGGGGGTCGTCCGGTCCGCCGGTGGGCTACCTCGTGTGGCCCGACGCGGCGTCGGCGCCACTGTCGACCCGCCCGGACGACCTGATTGTCCTGGGCGAGCAGGAGTCGCTGCCTCGGTGAGCTGGTGATCGACTCGACTTCCGCGAAACACGCGGTATCCAGATGCCTGCGACACCGCGACATCAAGGAAACCGAGTCGATCAAGCGCATCCGAGGCGGCCCGCTGCCGCGGTCTCGGCACAGGCCGGCCGGGCTCCCACTCGGGGAGCCCGGCCGGTGCGGTCGCTGCCTCCGTAGCGCTGTCCGCAGCGCGGCGGGGGGAGGTGCTGCGGCGCAACAGCGACGGATGACGCGACCGCTCTCCGCGCGGTGGTCCGCCTGCTCAGCTCGGCAGACGACCCCGCGTGGAGACGAAGTGGTACGACATGACGGCGAACCCGGGGTCACTCAGCAGCCGCCGGAAGGCGTTCAGTTGCGGGGGCGACAGCCCCGCCGCCAGCAGATCCGGCTCCAGTTGGCGGGAGTTGGTCTCGTAGAGCGACGTGCCGGTCGACCCGCCGGCCCAGCTCTGCGAGTGGGTGATGGTGTCCACGTCGGTCAGCCCGGCGAGGGCCACCTCGGTGTGCACGTCCTGCGCCCAACCCAGGTCGGCGCCGTGGTCCTCCAGGACACCCATCATGGCGTCCATCACCTGCGCGAAGAGCTTCGCGGCGTCGTCACTGGGCGCGGTCAGCACCCGTTGTGGCGCGGTGCAGTCGAACTCCTCGACCACCAGCCACCCGCCGGGCGCGAGCGCGCCGGTGAGCGTGCGCAGGACCCGTCGTCGATCGGGGAGGTGCAGCAGCACCAGCCGGGCGTGGATCAGGTCGAACGCGTCCCCGGGTGGCGGTTCGGTGCGCACGTCGTGCCGGCGTACGTGCAGGTTGCCCTCCGCCGTGAGGTGCGTGGGGTCGATGTCGGTGGCCAGCACGTGGCCCTCTTCGCCGGTCGCGCGGGCGATCCGTCGGGCCATCGAGCCGCCACCCGCCCCGACCTCCCAGCAGGTCGCGCCCGGTCGCAGCACCGGGCTGGCCAGTCGACGTGTCGTGATCGGGTCCAGGAAGGACTCCAGCGCGTGCAGCTGGGGAACGGCCTCAGGTGCGCCGTTGTCGAACGTGTACGCGCCATCGCTCGTAGCGGTTGTCATCGGTGTCCACCTCTGCGAGAAGGGTCGGGTGACTCGAGCGGGACCGGGTGACTACGGGGTGTCGGCCCAGAGCCGAGGGGCCGCTCGGTTGGGTGGGGGTGCCGGGGCGGCGGCGACGCTCAACATCGCCGCGAGCGGCGTCGGGTCGGCGCGGGCCTCGGCCGTCGGCCGGTCGTAGACCACCCGGCCGTACTCCAGCACCGCCACCCGGTCGGCGAGCTCGATCGCGTGCCGGAGTTGCTGCTCCACGACCAGCACGGTCAGGCCGTCGGCGGCGAGACCGTTGACGAGCTCGCGGACCCGCGCCGCCAGATCGGGCGAGAGACCCTCACACGGTTCGTCGAGCAGCAGCACCCGTGGTTGTCCGAGGAGAGCCCGGGCTATCGCCAGCATCTGCTGTTCGCCGCCGGAGAGTTCGCAGCCGCGGTGTCGCAGCCGCACCGCCAACCTTGGCAACAGTTCGAGGGTGCGGGCCACCGTCCAGCCCTCGCCACCGGGGGCGGCGGCCCGCCACGGCGCGGCCGCCAGGTGCAGGTGCTCGGCCACGGTCAACCGGGAGAAGACCCGTCGGCCCTGCGGGACGAGACCGACGCCGGACTGGGCGATGCGATGCGGTTGTCGGCCGGCGACGTGCACGCCGCCGATCTCGACGCGACCGCTGGAGGCGCGTACCAGCCCGGCGATGGTGTGCACGAGCGTGCTCTTGCCCGCACCGTTGCGGCCCACCACGGCCTGGATGCTGCCCGGGCGCACCCGCAGGCTGACCTCGTGCAGCACCATCCCTCCGGCGTAGCCGGCGCACAGCCGATCCACCGACAACATCAGGCCACCCCGTCGGCGTAGGCCTGCCGCACCAGCGGCGAGGTACGGATCTCGTCCGGCGTCCCGGCGGCCAACGTGCGACCGTCGCGCAGCACGGTCACCGTGTCGGACAGGGCGTACACCAGGTCGAGTCGATGTTCGACAAGTAACACGGCGACCGCGCGGGGCAGTGCCTGGAGCAGCTCGACAAGCCGGCCGACCTCGACGGCGGACAGCCCGGCCGCCGGTTCGTCCAGCAGCAGCAGGCGGGGACGACCGGCAAGGGCCATCGCGATCTCCAACTGGCGTCGTTGCCCGTGGGCGAGGTGCCCGGCAGGCACCGCCGCGACGTCGGCGAGGCCCATCTGGTCCAGCAGTGGACCGGCCCGGTGTTCTGCGTCGCGCCGGCGGCCACCCGGCCACCACCTGCGCTGTGGGATGACCCGCGGGAGCGCGGCCACCACCACGTTCTCCGTCGCGGTGAGCGTCGCGAAGACCGCGGGGCGTTGGTGGATGCGGTTGATGCCCCGCCGCGCCCGGGCCGCCGAGCCGAGCCGGCCGATGTCCCGCCCGTCGAACCGCACGGTGCCGCGCTGCGGTTTCGTGGACCCGCCGATCACGTTGAGCAGGGTCGTCTTACCGGCGCCGTTCGGGCCGATCAGCGCGTGTCGGTGCCCGTCGTGCACGCACAGGTCCACGCCGTCGAGCGCGGCGAGCGAGCCGTACCGCACACTGACCTCCTGGGCGTCGAGCAGGCCGGTCATCGGCGCAGCTCCCCGACGGTGGCCTGCTCCTGGCCGACGGACGGGTCCGGCTGTGGTGCCGGGGCGGCCCCCGGGCGCAGCCTGCCCCGGGCCCGGATGACGCCGCTGGGCAGCAGGTAGACCGTCGCCACGAACAGCACCCCCAGCACCAGCGGCGCGTGGCCGGGCAGCACCCCGAACAACCAGTCCCGGACCGCGATGACCAGCGCCGCGCCGACCAGGGCGCCACCGACCGAGGCGGTGCCACCGATGACGACACCGAGCAGCAGCAGCGCGGACGTGTCGAAGCCGAAGTCGGCGGGGGAGATGTACTGCTGGGCGACGACCAGGAGCGAGCCGGCCGCACCGGCGAGCGCCCCGGCAGCGACGTGCGCGCCGGACACGTAGAGCGGCACCCGGTGCCCGCTGGCCCGCAGCCGGGTCTCGTCGTCCCGCGCGGCGCGCAGCAGCAACCCGGCGCGGGTCCGCAGCAGCACCAGCACCGCGCCGACGAGCGTGGCCACGACGACCAGCGCGTACAGGTAACGCGCCTGGTCGCTGGCGAGCGGCGGGAGCCCCCAGAACGGGCGGACCGCCGCGATGCCGGCCAGCCCGTCCGTGCCACCGGTCACCGACCGCCACCGGCCGAGGACGGTGACGCCGAGTTCACCGATGGCGAGCGTGATCATCAGGACGATCACCCCCCGGGCGTGCACGACGAGGGGCACGGTGAGCGCGGCCAGCACCGCGCCAGCGGCCGCCGCGACGGCGACCTGCACGACACCGACGTCGGAGATCCGGCTGCCGACCACGGCGCAGGCGTAGGCGCCCGCCGCGTACGGCGCGGTCTGGCCGAGGGTGGGCATGCCGGCGACGCCGGTGAGCAGGGCCACACTCACCCCGACCAGGGCCAACGCCAGCGTCCGGGCGAGGATCGCCGTGGTGTAGTCGTCGACCACCCAGGGCGCCACGACCAGGCCGACCAGGACGAGCGCCGCGACGGCGGCGCGCGCCCGCCGAACCACCGCGTCCCTCATGCCGCCCTCCAGTTGGCGGCCAGGCCTCGGGCCCGCACGGCCAGCACCGCCGCCATGGCGGTGAACAGCAGGAACGGCGCGGCGGACGGCAGCAGCGCCACTCCCAGCGTCTGGATCTCGCCGATCGCGAGCGCCGCCAGCAGGGTGCCGCCCATCGACCCGAGACCGCCGAGGACGACGACCACCAGGGACAGCAACAGGACGGTGTCGGCGGTGTCCGTGCCGGGACCGATGATCGGCGCGCCCAGGACCCCGGCCGCGCCGGCCAGCGCGCCGGCAGCGGCGAGCACACCGGTGCGGATCCGCGCGGGACTCACGCCCAGGCAGGCGACCATCTCCGGGTCGTCGACGGCCGCGCGGACCAGCATCCCGGCCCGGGTGCGCCGGACCACCAGGTAGAGCACGGCGGCGAGCACCGCCGCGACGACGATGAAGACCAGGCGGTACGCGGCGTAGCGGTGCCCGGCGACCACCACCGACCCCTCCAGGACGGCGGGCACCCGGACCTGCGGATCGTCGGGCCCGAAGCCGGCGACGAGCAGGCTGCCGCCGGCCAGTGCCACCCCGAACGTCAACAGCGCCTGACCGAGGTGGTTGCCGGTGGCGACCGGGGTGAGCAGGCCGGCCAGGAGCGCACCGGCGGCGGCGGCGGCCAGCACGCCGACGAGCAGCGCCAACGCCAGGCTGGCCCAGCCGCCGTCGAGCACCGCCGCGGCGGTGTAGCCGCCGATCGCGTAGAGCAGGCCGTGCGCCAGGTTGAGGATGTTGGCGACGCCGAAGCAGAAGACCAGGCCCGACGCGGCGACGAACACGAGCAGCCCGTAGGCGACCCCGTCCAGCGCCGGGATCAGGTACGGGTCGATCCGGTTCAGGCCGGCCGCCACCGCGGTCACCGGCCGACGGTCGCGAGGTCACCCACGACGGTGTTGGACAGCGCCCGGCCGTCCTGGCGGACCTGTCGCAGGTACCACTTCTGCACCGGCGAGTGCGTGGCGGTGGAGAACTGCCAGGTGCCACGCGGGCTGGCGATCTGGCCGAGCTGGCCGATGGCCGTGTTGATGGCCTCCGGAGTCGGGTTGCTCCCGGCGGCGCCGATCGCCCGGTCCAGCACCGCCGCCGCGTCGTACGAGGCGAGCGCGTAGGTGGTCGGTGAGCCGTCGTGCTTGGCCTTCCACGCCGCCACGAAGGCGCGGTTCTCCGCGTTGTCCAGGTCGGGCGAGTAGTTGAGCACCGAGAAGATGTCCCGGGCGGCCTCGCCCTGCGCGTTGAGCACGCCGCCCTCGGTGAGGAACCCGGCCGCGTACAACGGGACGTCCTTGATCTCGGACTGCGCGTACTGCTTGACGAAGTCGACGGCGGCGCTGCCGGCGTAGAACGTGTAGACGGCCGCCGCGCCGGAGGCCTTGATGCGGGCGAAGTACGGGGTGAAGTTGGTGGTGGCCGGGAACGGGGTGAAGGTGGTCTTGCCGTCGTCGTTGGCGAGCTTCCCGCCGATCTTTGCGAACGCGTCGGTGAACCCGCGCAGCTCGTCCCAGCCGCCCTGGTAGTCGGGGCCGATCGCGTAAACGGAGCCCTGCACGTTGTCGCGGACGTGCTGGGCGATCGCGGCCCCGGGCTCGTCGGAGAGGTACGAGGTGTGCCAGACCCGGGAGACGTCCTTGAGTTCCGGTCGCCCGTTGGAGCCGACGAGCGGCACCTTGGTCTCGTCGAGTAGCGGGGTGACCCCGGCGACCGAGCCGCCACCGACGATGCCGGTGAGCACTGACACCCGGTCCTGCTTGAGCAGCTTGGTCGCCGCCGGCACCGCGGTCTGGGCGCCGTTGCCCTCGTCGGCGACGACGAGGTCGACCCGTCGACCGCCGAGTTTGCCGTCGTGGGCGTCCAGGTAGAGCTGGAAGCCGTCGCGGATCTCCGTACCGACCGCCTGGTACGTCCCGGACAGCGACGCGAGCAGGCCGATCTTTATCGAGCCGCTGGCGCTCGTGCCCGGCGCGTCGTCGCCGCAGGCCGTGCTGGCGGTCAGGACGACCGCGAGCAGCGTTGCGGCCAGGGCATCGCTGCGCCGAAAGGTGGTGTGAGGCATGTCTTCTCCAGGGGAAGTGGGTCTCCGGCGTGGGGGCGCCGGGGCTGTCAGCGACTGCGGGCGAGTGCCGCCCGGGCCGCGGGGGTCAGGGCGTCCCCGATCCGGTTGGCCAGCTCGGTCATCTCGTAGGAGACCTTGCCCACGTCGCACTCGGGTGCGGCGAGCACCAGCAGCGAGGCGCCGTCGTTGAAGGCCATCGAGAACATGAACCCGCCTTCGAGCTGCGTGACGTTGGAGATCACGGCGCCGGCGTCGAAGAAGGCCGCCGCCCCGCGGAGCAGGCTGACCAGTCCGCTGCCCGTCGCGGCCAACTGGTCGGCCCGGTCCGGGGGCAGGTCACGGGTGGCGGCCACCATCAGGCCGTCGCTGGAGATGGCGATCGCATGGCTGACCTCGCTCGCCCGCGCGGCGAAGCTGTCCAGCAGCCAGCCGAGATCCTGTTGGTCGCTCACGTGCTCTCCTGTCGCGTCATGAGTTGCCGAGGTTGATCGGGGTGCGCCTCCGGTTCGCCACACCCCGCGCGTACGCGGCCATCGCCGAGGCCACCTGGGCCGGATCGCGGTACTCGGATCGTTGTTGCTGCTGCGGCACGGTCACACCGCCAGGCACGAGGTGCCGTTGCGGCTCCCGTTTGGGCAGGCCGGACGTGGTGGTCGTGGCGACCTCGGGGGTGTGCGCCCGGGCGGCGGTGTGCCAGGCGTCGTCGGCGGGGCTGGACCACTCTCGGCCGTCGGTGCCGTCGGCGGCATCCGTCTGGAACCAGTTGTTGACCTGTTCGAAGATGAGCAACTCCTCGGTGGGCGCGTCACCCCGGTCCGGGCGTGGGGGAGTCGGTCGGAACACCGGCGCCGCAGGCAGGGACCGCTCGGCCGGTGGGCGTCCGGCGGTGGGCTCGGGACGCGGCTGGTACGGCGGCGGCGGGCTGGCCGTGCGCGCCGCCCGCCGCGAGAGGCGGCCGGGCGCGAGCAGGTACTCCTCCGGTGGCAGTGACCGGATGATCGCCGCGGGCAGCGTCGCCTCGGCGAGGGTGCCGCGTCGGGGGCCGCGTCGCAGTTGGACGGTGGCGCCGAGCCGGGACGCGAGCTGGCCCACGACGACCAGTCCCATCGCCCGTACGGCCGCCACGTCGATGGCCGGCGGGCTGGCCAGGAGTTCGTTGAGCTGCTGCATCCGCTGCGCGGACAATCCCATGCCCTCGTCGCTGATCTGGACGATGACGCGGTCACCCAGGCTTCGACCGCTCACCCAGGTCTCGCTGCCGGTTGGCGAGTACGTCGTGGCGTTGTCCATGAGTTCGGCGAGCAGGTGCACGACCTCGTCGACGCTCTTGGCCGCCACGGCGACGTCTGCGTCGATCATGCCGAGTCGGATCCGCGCGTAGTGCTCGATCTGGGACAGCGCCGCCTGGAGCACCTGTTGCAGCGGGATGTCGCGCTGGCGTACGCGACCGACACCGACGCCGCCGAGCACGAGCAGGCTGGCGTTGATGCGTCCCATCCGGGTCGCCAGATTGTCCAACGTGTAGAGCTGGTGGAGCCGGTCGGGATCGGTCTCGTCCCGTTCCACCAGGTCGACCTGGGCCAGTACGGCGTCGACGAGTCGCTGTTCGCGGCGGCTGAGGTGGATGAAGATGTCGGCGGTGTTGGCGCGCATGACGGCCTGCTCGGCGGCGGTCCGCACGGCGGCCTGGTGCACCGCGCTGAACGCCTGGCCCAGCTCGCCGATCTCGTCGTCGCTGGACGGTTCGAGGGCGGCGGAGGCCTGTTGGCGGGCGAGCCTGTGCGGGTCGACGGCGGCGCTGCCCGGTTGCTGGAGCTGGGCCACCACGGCGGGGAGCTGTTCGAACGCCACGGCGTTCGCCGCGTCCCGTAGTCGCCGCAGCCGCCGGGTGATCTGCCGGGCGACGGCCCAGGTCACCAGGGCGGTGAGGACCAGTGCCAGCAGGACACCGACCGCCTCGGCCACGGCCCGGCGGCGCTGGTCGCCGTGCGCGGCCCGAACGTCGGCGCCGACCGCGGCGTCGACCCGTGCGCGCAGGTCGGCCAGGCGGGCGGCACGCGCCTGGGTGGTGGACACCCAGCCGGCGGTCTCCAGTTGCAGTCGTGACCCCGGCTGCGCCCGCGACACCTCGTCCTGCATCCGTTGCAGGGCGAGCGCCTCCTTGCCGGTCCCGGCCTGCTCCCACCAGACGCTCCACTCGGGCGGGGCGAGGGCCAGGAAGGACAGGCTCGACTCGGTGTAGCTGGTCCGGGCCGCGGTGATGTCCTGCTGCATGGCGGGGGTGAGGTCGCCGCCCACCGCCGCGCGCAGCACGGCAACCTGCTGTTGACCGATCGCCTCGGCCGTCTTCGACAGGGCTGCCGAGGCGCGGATCCCGTCGGCGAGGGTGGCGTCGACCACGCCGTGCGAGATGTTCTCCCGGAAGCTGATCAGGTCGGCGATCGCGATCCGATAGCTGAAGGTCATCGCGGACACCGAGGCGTGCGCCGCGGTGCGTACCTGGGTGCGCAGCGGCGCGAGACTGTCCAGGGCCGCGTCGACGCGGCGCAGGAGGGCGCGGTTGGCGCCGACGTCGGCGGGCAGCCGGTCGCGCTGTGCGCGGTAGCGGGCGACGGCGTCGTCGGTGGCGGCCAACTCCACGCCGAAGGTGTCCTGCTGCTCCGGCGTGGGGTAGGTGAGCAGGGCGGCGGCGGCGATGCGTTCGCGTTGCAGCCGGTAGGCCAGGTCACCGGCCTCCGCGCCGACCTGTGCCAGGATCCGCAGGTCGCTGGCGCGCATGGTCTGGCGTGCGCTCTCGGTCAGCGCGAGACCGGCGAAGCCGATCACGGCGACGAGTGGTGCCGCGACGATGAGGCGCATCCGCCCGGCAATCTTCCAGCCGCGACGGCGGGTCGGGTAGGGTCTGGCCGCGTGGGACCGGGTGCTCGACGCCAAGATTGACTCCCACGACTCGTCGATGACGGTCTATCCGCACGTTGCCGAATGCAAGTCCCATTCGGCCGGAAGCCGCGCTCGTAGACCAGACCTGGCCGTGGTACAAACTGCCCGTACCAGCATCTGTACCCAACGTCAGCGGCCGATGACACCGCGAGACCGAGCCGGACGGTGCGGTCAGCGCTGGTCGTCGAGGGGGTCCACCCGCTGCTGTCGCCGCTGCGCGTCGTCCGGGTCGGGTGGGCCGTTGAGTACCTGACCGATCAGTTCACGCAGCTCGTCGATCGCGTCCACCACGGCGCCCGGGTCGCGTGCGTCGCGTCGAGCCCGCTGGCGCGGCACCGGCGGATCCCGCCGAAGTGGTTGCGGCGCGCGGGGGCCGCGGCGGCCGTCGGCCGCCAACTGCTCGGCGGCCACCTGTGGCCACAGCGCCGCGAGCCGGCCGCCGGTGCCGAGCACGTCGTCGCAGCGCAGCGCGAACTCGTGACTGCCGAACCGGCGACCCGACTCGACAGCTGCCACCGTCTCCCGGCTGAACCGCACCCGATCCGCCAGGGCCCGTTGGGTCAGGCCCCGCCGAACGCGACAGTCGCGCAGCTCCCAGCGGAACCGCTCGCTGGCCGCAGAGGGAGCAGCGCTCGACGGGGACGTGTGCTCCATGCGCTCACCTTCGTGGCTACGGGGAATCAGCAGCGGACACCAGATCGAGATTCGCCGATGAGCTGAACATTCATAGGTGGCAATTCTTAACCCAGGATGCGATGGGTGTGAAGACGTTCACCGTCCGGAATCGTCGGGCAGAGCGGAAAGGTGCGTGGCGGGGCCGGGCTGCGCCGGGTGCGGTGGGCGACGCCGCCCGGCCCGCACTCGACCGGGGCGCGGGCGAGCCTGCCGGTGCACGCCCACGTCACGCGGCGGCCGCTTCCGGGGTTGCCGCATCGCGCGTCGCCGGAACGTCGGCGGGTGCCACGACATCGATTACCGCGAGCAGCGTGTGGTGGGCGCGAAACGCGACATTGGGCTTGTACGAGCGCTGTTGCGCGGTCGCCAGGCGGAGTCCGGGAATGGCTTCGGTGAGTCTGGTGATGGCGATCTGGGCCTCCAGCCGCGCCAATCCCGCGCCAATGCAGAAATGCGGGCCGTGGCCGAACGACAGGTGATTGCCCACGTCCGTCCGGTCTGGAGCGAACTGGTCCGGGTGGGCGAAAACCGCGGGGTCACGGTTGGCCGCCCCGATCAGCAACAGGCAGCGTGCCCCGGCGGGAATCGTCACCGTCCCCAGGGTGACGTCGCGGCTTGTCACCCGCAGCCAGCCGTCGATGGCGGGCGCGAACCGCAGGGTCTCGGCCACGAACGCGGGAACACCCCCCGGGTCGGCGGTGAGGTCCGTCCAGTGCCGAGGACTCGACAGGGCCTGGTCGAGGGCGTGCGCGAGCAGGCCGGCGGTGGTCTCGTGGCCGGCGACCAGGAGGTTGAAGGCCAGGCTCGCCACCTCCGGCACGGTCAGCACGGCGTCGTCGCCGTCCCGGTAGGCCAGAGCCCGGCCGATGAAGTCGTTACCCGGGTGCCCATCGTCAACGCGCTGGCGGACCAGCTTCTCGCAGTAGTGCCAGAAGTCCAGCAGGCCCTGCGCCAGGCGTACCTGCTCGGCCGGGTCCGGTTGCCCCCAGACGAGCGCGATCTGACCGTCCGCCCAGCTCCGGATCCGTGCGACGTCCCCGTCGGGCACCCCGAGGATGTCCAGGACCACCAGCAGCGGAAGCTCGGTGGCGAGCTCCGTGATCAGGTCGACCCGCTCGCCCTGGCGGGCGGCGAGCCGGGAGACCAGCTGGTCGACCCTCCGTCGGACGATCGCGCCGTACTCGGCCTCGACCCGTTCGGCGGTGTTCGCGAAGGTCGCCCGCAGGGCCCGGCGGGTGCGGGGGTGCACCGGTGGGTCCGCGGCGGCCGTGGTGGGTGGCGCGTCGAGCTGGATGAGCACGTTCATCGCCTCGGGGCACACCTGGTAGACCGGGGCGAGGGTGCGGGCGTTGGTGAACGTCGTGGTGTCGGCGAGGGCTCGTCGGACGTCGGCGTGCCTGCTGATCAACCACAGGTCGAGGTCCTCGGCGTGGTGCACCTCGCCGGGGTCGTCGAGGATCCGCCGCCACATGCTTGCCGGATCGGTGAGATAAACGCCGGCGAACGGATTCAGCCGCATGGAACGCCTCCTGGTGAACGCGGCGATAAAACCGGCAGCGCCTCCATGTGGTGATCCGTGTCAGTCGGGCCGATAATGGCGCGCATCTGCCTCTGGCTCTTTACGGTGCGCTGAGCGACGGCGCAAGTCAAGATTGGCAGACATCTATTTATTGTCGGTCTGATTGCGTATTGCAATGGACGGCTGAGGTCGGCCGGATGCAAGTTGCGGCCCGGCCCTTGCCGCCGGTCCGCCGTTCTCCCTCATGACCGGAGAAACGACCTCCGCGACGGCAGGTGACGCTCGCGTCCGGTCGCTGCCCGCCCGGGAAGGCCCGGACCCGCCACGGCGGCCCGCGCGTCGCGGGAGTCCCTCGGCCGTACCGGAGCCTCCCGCGACGTCCTACTGCGACGTGGTGGCCGCGGGCGCGGTCAGGGTGCCCACGGGGTGGTGATGGCCCAGGTGCTGTCGGCGGCCCACCGCGTCAGTGTGTAGCGACACGCCCGTGCCGGTCAGTCCGACGCGTGCGCACCAGGTGGCGTCGGCCGGTAGGAGCGCCGAGCCGTCGTCGGCTGAGTTGTGGACCCGGGAGTTCTGGTGGCGCAGGTACTGCCCGGGGACGTTGACCGACTCGAGCGAGTAGCAACCGGTGCCGGCCAACCCGACCCGGATCGTGTACGTGGCGTCGGCCCTGAGGATGCTGGAGGTCGCGGCGTCGACCACCTCGGTGTAGGCCAGGCTGTCCCGGTGCCGCGGGTAGCGGTTGGTGAAGCCGGGCGTGGTCACCTGCAACGACCGCCGGGTGTTGCCGACATGCGCATCGACATCTGCCATTGCTTGTGTCACGTTACCGGGCCACGGCGGGTCGGCCGTCAACGCTTCCGCGCCAATATGAGATCCATAGCCTTCGTGGTACGACCCAGAGAGGATGACCCTCTAGATCCATAGTTCTCAATATGATGACCGCTATCGCGAATAGGGTGCGCTCACGAGGCGTGCCATCCTGATGCGGAGGACTGCATGGTTCGCTGGCGTACCCTCACTGGCCTCTTGGCCACCGCGCTGGCCGCGGTGACCGCGGCCAGCCTCACTCTCACCGCGCCGGCCGCGGCGGCCGACAACCCCATGACGCCGAACGTCGTCGGTGGCACCCGCGCCGCTGCGGGTGAGTTCCCCTTCATGGTGCGGCTCTCGATGGGTTGCGGCGGGGCGCTGTACAGCCCCCGGCTGGTGCTCACCGCGGCGCACTGCGTGGGGTCGACCGGCACCACCACCAGCATCACCGCGACGCTCGGGACGGTCGACCTCCAGTCGTCCAGCCGGATCACCGTCCGGTCCAACTACGTCTACCGTGCTCCCGGCTACAACGGCGCCGGCCGCGACTGGGCGCTGATCCGGCTGGCCACCCCGGTCACCGGGCTGAGCACGCTGCCGATCGCCACCACGACCGCGTACGACAGCGGCACCTTCACCGTCGCCGGGTGGGGCGCCGCGCGGGAGGGCGGTGGCCAGCAGCGGTACCTGCTGAAGGCGAACGTGCCATTTGTCAGCGACTCCACCTGCAACGCCAACTACGGCGGCGACCTCATCCCCGCCCAGGAGATCTGCGCCGGGTACGCCAGCGGCGGCACGGACACCTGCCAGGGTGACTCGGGCGGCCCGATGTTCCGCCGCGACGCCGGCAACGCCTGGATCCAGGTTGGCATCGTCAGCTGGGGCAACGGCTGTGCCCGACCCAACTACCCGGGCGTCTACACCCAGGTGAGCTACTTCGCCTCGTCGATCGCCTCCGCCGCGGCGAGCCTCGGCGGCTGACCGTACGACCGCTCGGGCGACCCGGACGACGATGTCTGGGTCGCCCGTCGTGCCGTCACCGAGGGGCCGGCGGCGAGTGGGCCACCCGACAGATTCGGCGGGCCGGGTGTGCGACACCGGCCGCGACGACGATGATGGGCCGGTGAAGATCCTGTCCATCCAGTCGTCGGTCGCCTACGGTCACGTCGGCAACTCGGCTGCGGCCTTTCCCCTGCAGCGCCTCGGGCACGAGGTCTGGCCCGTCCTGACCGTGCACTTCTCCAACCACACCGGGTACGGCGCGTGGCGTGGGCCGATGCTGCCGGCGGCCGACGTGGCCGAGGTGATCGAGGGCATCGCGGACCGTGGGGTCCTCGGCACCGCCGACGCGGTGCTGTCCGGCTACCAGGGCGACCCGGCCATGGGCGCGGTGATCCTGGACGCGGTCGAGAAGGTCAAGGCCGCCAACCCGGCCGCGGTGTACTGCTGCGACCCGGTCATGGGCGACGTCGGACGGGGGATGTTCGTCCGGCCGGGCATTCCGGAGTACCTGCGGGACACCGTCGTGCCGCGCGCGGACATCATCACCCCGAACCAGTTCGAGTTGGACTTCCTCGCCGGCCGGACGACGACCTCGCTGGCGGAGGTGCTCGACGCGGTCGACGTCGTGCGCGCGACCGGCCCCCGCCACGTCCTGGTGACCAGCGTGTTGCACAGCGACCTGCCACCGGGCTTGCTGGAGGTGGTGGCCGTCTCGGACGAGGGCGCCTGGGCGGTGACCACCCCGCTGCTGCCGATCAACCCGAACGGCGGGGGCGACGTCACCGCGGCTCTGTACCTCGCGCACCTGTGCACGACCGGCTCGCCGGCGACGGCGCTGGAACGCACCATCGCCTCCGTCTACGCCGTGCTGGAGGAGACCCTCGCGGCGGGCACCCGGGAGATCCAGCTGATCGCCGCGCAGGACGTGATCGCCGATCCGCCGGCCCGGTTCACCGCCCGCCGGCTGCGCTGAGGCGGCGGGTCGGGAGACACCAGCGGCGGCCCCGGACCGCGACGATGGTCAGCGGGCCGGGACCGCGTCCCGAGCGACGTTCAGCGGCCGTCGGGTACGGCCATCTCGCCGAGCAGCGACCAGTCCTCCTGCGCCACGGTGGCGTTGACGATGCGCGGCGTCTCGGCCAGGTGCGGCGGCAGGGTCTCCTGCGCCGCGCGGAAGTGAGCGGACTGCACGTGGGCGGCGCCGGCCTGGTCATCGCGGAACGCCTCGACCAGCACGTACTCCGCGGGGTCGTCCACGCTGCGGGACCAGTCGAACCACAGACAGCCCGGCTCGGCGCGCGTCGCCTCGGTGAAATCGGCGGCGATCTGCGGCCACCGGTCGGCGTGCTCGGCCAGGACCCGGAACTTGGCGGTAATGAAGATCATGGGCTCAGGCTACCCAGCCGGATGGGCGCGGGCGACGACCTCCTCGGGAGTCAACGGCGCCTTCGGATGGTGGGTCAGGCACAGCGGGGTACGGACCTTGACGAACGAGAATCCCTCCCCGGCGGCGTAGAACTCGCCGCTGTTCAGCAGGCCGATGTCCGGAAGCCGCCCGCCCTTGGCCTCGGCGAGCTGCCGGGCCGCGTCGATCTGCGCGGGCGCGTTGAGCAGCCCGAAGAACTGCGTCGTCGCGTTGCCGGAGATCTGGTTGTGCAAACCCTTGGGCGCCTGGGTGGCGAAGACCAACCCGAGCCCGTACTTGCGGGCCTGCGAGGCCAGCGCGATCGTGCTGGCGGTGCAGGCCGTGGTGCCGGCCGACGGGGCGAGCGTCTGCGCCTCGTCCATCACGAACAGCCCACCCAACGGTCGGTCCCCGGCGGGATGCCGTTTGATCCACGCGAAGAGCGCCATCTGCAACTGGTTGACGAAGCTCTGCCGCTCCTGGTCGGAGGTGAGGCCGACGAAGCTGATCACCGACACCCGGGCCCGCCGCCCCGGCGACGGCGTCAGCAGCAGCCCCGGATCGGCCGGTGCGCCGACCCCACCGAACAGCGGATCGGTCACCATCGCCGCCTTGAGCGCCTCGGCCAACTCCTCGGCGAGCTTTGCGGCGCGGGCCAACCGACTGACCCCCTCGGGCAGGTCGGTGAGGAACTCGGTGAAGCCGGGCAGACCCACCAACCCGCTTCGCGCGTACGCCTGGAGGGCCTCGGTGAGGACCGCCTTGCCCTGCTGGGCGAGCCTGCTCGACCGATCGACGCCGGCGCGGGGCGCGAGCGCCTCCACGGCCGAGCGGACCGCCTGGTCGAACTCGTCGGGCCAGTCCCGCAGTGAGGTGAAGTCGGGCAGTGGTTGGAAGCTCAACGGCCGACCGGCGGTGACTCGGGGCGTCCACACCACCACCTCTGTGTGTGCCAGGTAGTCGGTGGCGCGTTCGGCGTCGCCGGTGCCCCAGCCGCTCGGTGCTGCGGGCCACGCGTCACCGAGCCGGGCGAGGTCGTTGTTGGGGTCGAGCACGATCGCGGAGACCCCCTCGCGGGCGCACTCCTCGACCAGTCGACGGATGAGCACCGTCTTGCCCGAACCGGACCCGGCGAACACGACGGTGTGACGGCGCAACGATTCCAGGGCCACCATGAACGGTTGGCCGCCGTCGACCGTCCGCCCGAGCCCGATGGTCGCACCGTTGGCGTCGACCGCGAGGTCGCCGGAGTCAGCGGGTCCGGCCGCGGCGGTCGGGCCGGTCGACCGCCCGCCGGTCCCGTCGTCGACCGGCGCGCTGGTCGGGCTGGCCTCGCCGCCCGACGCAAGCACGGTGCCACCCGCCGGAGGCGCGTCGCCAGCCGTCCGAGGCTCGGCACCAACCGACGGAGGCTCGGCACCTCGCGGCGGCGGCCCGTCGTCGGGAGCTGCCGGCGGCGTGTCGTCGCGGGGCTGCTCGGGGCCGGGCAGGACCGCCCGGAACAGTTCGGTGCCGCTGGCCGGACGACGCGACACCAGCCACTCCTGCAGGGCCGTGGACGGCTCGTTCGCCAGCACCCGCAGCGCCGCGAAGACCCGCAGGTCCGCCTCCAGCACCCCGCGCCGCACGCCGCCGGCCGCGTCGAAGCCGGTCAACACCTCGGTGGTACGCCTGCCGGTCGGCCACCCGCCGTTGCGCAGCAGGATCAGTCGCCGTTGGGGCAGGTCCCGGTCCAGTCCGGCGAGCGTGCAGGCGGCCTTGACCCGGGCGGTCACCGCGATGGCGTTCGGGTGCGCGACGGCTCGGAAGCACCAGTGCGCCTCGTTCTCGGTGGCCTCGTCGAGCACCTCGATCAACCGGCCGTGCAGCGCGGGCTTGCGCCCCGGCGGCGGGTCGTACTTGTAGGTGGCACCGGTCGGCGCCTGCTCGGCGATCCAGGCGGCCAGGCCGGCGGCGAGCAGCGGCGGCATGTGCTCGTCCTCGCCGGCCGGGTCGACGGCGGCCGACACATCCGCGGCCTCGACCAGTTCGGCGAACCGTTCGTCCAACTCGCGCAGGCGGCGTTCGACGGTCGTTGGATCCGCCGTCGCACCGCGCCCGGTGCTCGCCGTCGGCGTCGAGTCGGTGCCGTCGATGAGGCGGTCGAGTTCGACCATCTCGTCGTGGTCGCGGCACCAGGCCACATGCCGGTCCACCCGGCGCAGCAGGGCGCGTGGCGTCAGGGTGGGCGCGTCGGCGAAGGCGGCGGGGGCGATCGGCCAGGTGGGATGGGGTGGCACGAAGCGCGGACCCCCGAACGCGGCGGCGAGGCGCTTCGCCACGATGGCCTGCCCGATCTCCGGGGTGGGGATCCGGTCGGGCAGGGTCGCCGTCCGGAACCGGTCACCGACCGGCGTGGGCACCGTACGTGTCATCAGCACCCAGGTGTCCGGCAGACACGAGACGACGACAAGCGTACGACGGGTGATGTCGCGGAGCTTGAGGAGGCCGTCGGCGATCGGACCGAGCACCCTGGCCTGCCCGTCCTCCAGCCCCTGATGGTGGTTGAGCAGTGAGGTGCTGGTTTGCGCGAACAGCGTGTCGAGCTGGTCCACGGCGATCACCGTGGGGTCCAGGGTCAGGGCCATCAGCCGGGAGATGTCCTGCACGATCTGCTGCGGGGGTCGGATGGCGCCGCTCAACCCCCACGCCGCCCGCGCGGCCGGGTCGCCCGGTTCGGAGATCAGGTGGGCGTACCCCACGTCCTGTGCCTCGAAGTCGATGGCACCGTGCAGGACGAGCGCCCGAGCGGTGTCCTGGGCGTCCCGCCCGACCTCCCGGTCCCGGGCGCGCAGTGCCCGGATGAAGGCGTCGAGCTGCGCGCGGGTGACCGGTCGGGCACCGGCGACCGCGTCGCGGACCTCCACCGGCAGGCCGAGCTGAGGGGTGAGTCGGCGCAGGAACGTCTTCAGCTGGGTGCCCCAGCCGACGTGGGTGCGGCCCATGCCCTCCACCAGGGCCAGGGCGACGCTTTCCCAGAACGTCTTGCCGCTGACCATGTCGACGAGGAAGAAGTAGCCGCCGTCTCGCTGGATCCGCTCGCGCACCGCCCCGAGCAGGTGCGTCTTTCCCGCGCCCGCGCGGCCCTGCATGGCCACGCCGAGCGGCATGCTCGTGTCGTCGGTGCGGGCCCGCGCCACCCCGCGCAGGATCTCCGCGGCCACCTTCTCGTGCAGCTCCGGCACGTTGTGCGGGCTGGGTCGCCAGACGTCGTCCGGGGTGACCGCCGGGTTGAGGCTCACCGCTTCCAGCGCGGCCCGCTGGTCGTCCGAGATCATGCCGGGCCGATCGCCAGGGCGTGGTTGTCCTCGTTCCCGATGCGAACGGCCGCAGCCCGGTCCCGTGCGGTCAGGGACTTGGTGTTCGCCACGGGGATGATGCGGACGTCGTCTCGGCCGACCATCGCCCGCAACGCCGCGTCCAGGGCGGCCCGGTCGGTGTCGGTGAGCCGGTCACGGACGTCGGCGAGGCCGACCCAGTCGCCCGGCGCGGTGGCGAGATCCCGGTACGCCGAACGAACCAGCGCCTCCACCTCCGCTCCTGCGGGTGCTGCCGCCGCTGCGGGTGCTGCCGCCGTCGCCGCCGTCGTTGCCGCCTTGGGTGCCGTCATCGTTGCCGCCGTCGGCGCCGGGGCCGTTGCCTCGGTGTGCTTGAAGAAGTCGCCGTGGCTGACCCGGAGCCGGTCCAGCGAGCGGTGCAGGTTGGACAGGACGACGAACAGCGACCGGGTCGTCGAACCGCCCTGCTTCGGCGGCGCGGCGGTGTGCAGCTGACGTGCCACCCGCCAGCCCTCGTCGGTCAGCTCGTGCGCGAACGGCCGGTGCGTCCGATCGGTGTCGACCAACCCCAGGTCGACGAGCTTCTTGTTGTCCTGGCCGGTCAGCGTGAAACCGGCCAGCTCCCTCAGCTCGACATTGGTGACTCGGCGCGCCTCGACCATCAGCACCACGAGGGCGTTGATCTGGTTCGGCGTCAGGTGCGGGACGTTCGCCGGGCTGGTCATGATCTCTCATCTCCATCGGTGTGCGTGCCGCCCGCGCGTCGCCGGGCCAGTAGCTGACGGATCCCGTCAACCACCGCCGGCGCGTCGGTGAGCACCTGCTCGTTGGTGAAGCGGAGCACGTCCAGCCCGAGCAGTTGCAGCTGCACGTCTCTCCGCCGATCGTTGGCGAAAGCGATTCGCCCACGATGCTCCGGGCCGTCCACCTCGACCGCAAGACCCTCGACGGGCCAAAAGAGATCCAGCCGGTACGACGCACCCAGCACGTGCCACTCGTAGGTGTGGTTCCACCGCCGGCCCCGCGCCCACTCGTGCGGTGCGAGCGCGCGTTCCAGTGCCTGCTCGGCCGCGCTGTCAGCACGCGGCACGCCCGCGATCGGCGGCCAGGCCAGCACCGTCGGGCCCGATCGTGCCGACGTGGCCGCCGGCGGGTCGGTCGAACTGGCCAGCTCGGCGAACCGTCTGGGCACCCGCATCGGCACCGACCGCACCCGGTCGGCATGGCGCAGGACCCCGCCGGCCAACCACACGGTGAAGCCGCCGTGCCGCACGAGCCACTCGGCGGCGGCCACGAGCGTCCGCTCGGCATCCGCGCCCAGGTCAGGCAGAGCGATGACAAGGAGACAGCCCTCCCTGTCGTACGCCTCGGCGAGCACCCGGGCGAGACCGGCGGCGCGTACCCCCGGGGCGAAGCGGGACCGGCCGGCGCGGCGGCGCGGACCGCGCAGCCCACGCTCGGCGAGGTCGGCGAGAAACGGCCCGAAGTGCCGGGAGTGGGCTGCGGCACGGGAGGCGAGGGCGCGTACCGCCGCCACACCGAGTGTGCCGTCGCTGTCGAAACGGTCCGCGCCGGCCAGCCAACTGGGGAACAGGGCGAGCGCCGCGGTGTCCAACTGGTCGAGGAGGTCGTCCACCAGGTCGCCGAGCGGACCCACCACCGTGGGCCGGTAGTGCACGACCGCCGGCGCCTCCGGCGGCAACGGGTCGAGTGCCACCCGCAGCACCTCAGGGTCGACGGCCGGCAGGTGACTCACCCGCCGCACGGGCGGGGCCGCCCACCAGACCCCGTTGGCCCCGCCGCCGGCCCGGACGGGTTGCACCATGCCGGCACCCTATGACACCGGAGAGGCCGACCGGTGTCCCGTCGGTGTGCCGGCTCGACGGCCGCGACCGACAGTCAGCGCAGTCGGCGGATGTCGCCGAACGCCCGGTAGTACCCGCCGCGGCTGGACTCGCGGACCTCGGTCACCAGGTAGCGGGCGCCCGGCTCGCGGATTCCCTTGGGGAACTGCACCGACCAGTCGCGCCGGTAGCCGTCGGACAGCACCTGGACCCGCAGCCGCCCCCGATCGTCGAGGCACTGCACGACCACGCCTGCGCCCGCGTCGCTCGTCACCTCGACGATCGTCGGCTCGACGGGCCGTGGCGCCTGGCGGGGGGCCTTGATGTCGCGTACCTCGGGCACGTCCCCGGCCTGGGCCGACCGGATCGCCGGCTCGCTCGCGTCGATGCAGGCGAGATGGCCGCCCGTGGTGACGACGTAGAGCCGATCGTCGTGATACTGCATCGAATACGCCGAGCCGCAGCCGGTGCCGAGCTTCCACAGCCGCGTGCCGGCGGCGTCGAAGCAGTAGATCGAGGACTGGCTGTCACCGGCGAAGACGTACCTGCCGCCCTCGGCCGTGGCGCAGGAGAACACCGGGGCGTCGCACCGGTAGCTGCCTTCGAATCGACCGGCCTTGGACAGCCGCACCACCTCGCTGCTGCTGGTCCCGGCGAACACGCTGCCGTGCTCCTGCCAGCCGAAGAGCACCGAGCCGGTGCTGGTGTGCCACAGTTCCTGGCCGGTACGCCACTCGTAGCCGGTCACGCCCCGCGAGTGGCCGTGGTAGATGGCGTCGTCGTCGCACCGCACCATCCAGGCCGCACGCCCCCGCCCGGGCCTGCGCCACAGGAACTCGTCCTCGTGGTCGACAGCGGTGATCCCGCCGTCGGCATCCGAGACACCCAGGACGCCGTCGTGGATGTCCAGCCAGTAGATGTCGATCTCCGGGGCGATCGCGTACGCCACCCGGGGCACCTTGCCGGAGAGGTCGTAGACGTTGCCGTCGTCGCAGCCGGCGTAGACCCAGGCGTCGTCGGCGACGATGCACTTCACCCCGTCGGGGAGCCGGACCTGGCCGCGCACCTGGGCGTTGTGGTCGAGCGTGGTGATCACACCGTGCTCGTTGCCGACCATGCAGTGCTGCCCGTCGACGAAGATGCCGAATGCGGGGGCGCCGGAGTCGTAGCGCCAGAGCACCGGGGCGGTCTGGGCGGTGGAGCGGGTGCTGACGATCTGCCGCCGGGAGACGGTGCGCTTCTGTCGGACACCGGGGACCGCCGGCGAGTAACCCTTGCGGACCTTCTCCCCGATCTTCTTCGCCGCGGCCGCTCGGGCACGGGTGTTGTCCGGGTAGGCGCTGGCCTTGACCTGCCCCTGGTCGCCGATCCGGCCGTAGCGCACGGTCAGCGTGGCGTCGTCGACGATGACCTCGTAGAACTTGTGCGCACCGTCCACTTCGGACAGTTCGAGGTAGGTCGTCTCCTGGGACATGGGGGCCTCCGAGGGGGTCAGCGACCGGCCTGAGCGGGCCGGCGCGGCGACAGTGCCCATACGCTAACGGCTGCCCCCGACAGAATCGGCGCCCGGCCAGCGCAGCGCGTCGTCCCGCAGCACGGCGTGCGCACCGACGGTCTGGTTGACGATCTGCGTCACCCGTACGTCGACAGCGACGCTGGCCAGCGCCACAGCATCCGGGCGGCTGAGCCCGTGCAACCGCCGCATGAGGGTCAGCATCGAGTCCAGAGCCATGAACGTGGCGTCGTCGAGGGACGTGCCGACACCCAGGGTCAGCCAGGCGTCTGCGATCCGGGCCACCGGCCCGGTGACCGGGAAGTCGTGGCGGACGTCGAAGGTCAGCGTCACCTCGTCCATCGGACATTCGATGGCGGTGCCGCCCACCTCGCCGTCGCCCTGTGCGGCGTGTCCGTCCCCGACGAAGAACAGCGCGCCGTCGACCGGGATCGGCAGCAGCAGGGTGCTGCCGGCGGTGAGGTCCTTGCAGTCCAGGTTGCCACCACAGGCGCGCGGCGGGATCGTCGAATGACGCCCCGACTCGGCGGGTGGCATGCCCAGCACACCCAGGAAGGGCTGCAGCGTGACGGTGTGGCCGTGCTGGTTGCGGCCGGTCATCGTCACCGGGTCCAGATCCCAGGAATGCACCACACCTTCCTGCTCGATGCCGTACCGCCGGTTGAAGTCGCTGGGCCAGCCGCCGGCCACGGTGGTGCCCCACGTGGCCGGGACGACCGCGTCGATGCGTACCGCAAGGGTCTGACCGGCGCGGGCGCCGCGGACGGCGACCGGACCGATCAGCGCGTGCCCGTGGTCGGCCCGGTGCTGCGGCGCCCGGGGTCGGTCCCGGTTGTTCCCACCGGGATACGGGCCGGCCGACCACCAGCAGTCCAGGGTGCGGTAGGTGACGGTGTCGCCGGGGTCGATGGTGAGCACGGGGGCGAAATCGCAGGAGAAGTGGCCGTGCAGGGTGTCGTCCCCGGGCGTGAGGGTGTGTCGCATCAATGCAGGCTAGTGACACCTGACCCGCGCTGCGCGTTGCGCCGGGGGGGGGGGGGGGGGGGGGCCCCCCCCCCCCCCCCGGGGGGGGGGGGGGGGGGGGGGCCCCGGGGGGGGGGGGGGGGGGGGGGGGGGGGGGGGGGGCGGCGCCCCCCCCCCCCCGGCCCCCCCCCGCCGGGGGGGGGGGGGCGCCGCCCGCCCGCCCCCCCCCCCCCCCCCCCCCCCCCACGGCGAGGCGGTCCGGGTGGGGTCAGCCCCCGGTGCAGGAGCGGATCTGGGGACGGGCGCTGCTGTTGCCGTTGGTCATCGTGGTGAAGCCGAAGGTGTTGCCGCTGCCATTGGACCGCATGGTCATGACGGTGCCGCTGCTGTCCCAGGTGGCGGTGCCGTTCCAGGTGGTGGAGACGCGCTGCGGTGCGGTGATGGCCACCACCACGGTCCACGTGCTGGCGCCGCTGACCGTCACCGACGTGTTGTACCGGTCGCCCCAGACGTTGGGGGTCGTCGCCGTCGCGGTGCAGCTGCCATTGCCGGGCGGTGGAGTCCCCGTGCCGGGCGGCGGGGTGCCGGTGCCGGGCGGCGGGGTCGTGCCGTCGGGCGCGACCGCCCGACCGGTGGACGGCGAGATCGTGCCGGGGCACAGGTTGCGGCTGGTCAGATTGGCCATGATCTGGGGAATCGCGTCGCGGGTGTTCTGGATGCCGTCGTGCATGAGGATGACCTGACCCGCCTGGAGGCGGCTCGCGTTGGACACGATCTGGCTGACGCTCGCGCCGTTCCAGTCCTGTGAGTCCACGTCCCAGATCACCTGGCGCATGCCGAGCGACGACGCGACCGACTGGAGGGTCGAGTTGGTCTCCCCGTACGGAGGCCGGAACAACTGCGGTCGGACGCCGGTGGCCGACTGGATCGCCGAGCTCGTCTGGGACAGGTCGGACTGCATCTGGGACTGGCTCATCGAGGTCATGTGGGCGTGGTTCCAGCTGTGGTTGGCGACCCACATGCCGGCGGACACCTGCGCCTGCGCTGCCGACCGGTTGTTTTGGACGTTCTGCCCGATGTTGAACATGGTGGCCCGTACGCCGTTGCTGCGCAGCACGTTGAGCAGCGCGCCGGTGCTGCCGGTCGGTCCGTCGTCGAAGGTGAGGCCGACGTAGCCGTTGCAGGTGGCGGCACTCGACGGGGCCGAGGTGGCGGCGAGGACGACGCCGCACATCGCGGCGGCGGTGGTGAGGGCGGCAAGTGCCGCGCGCAACCGCCTCGACCGCGGGGCCGTGCTGGGGGAGACCTTGCTCATCTGATGCCCCTTCTCGCCGGCCGGACGCACCCGGAGCGCGGGCGGCACGGTCCGGTCAGGTGTGGATGAGTGGGGAGGTCAAACCGCATTCGTCACGACGCCGATTGCATTGACCTCGATGGATCGGAGTATTACAGCGGGATTTCCGATGCGTCAACAAGTTCCGGAAATGCTCCGGAACCGATCAACGGCAGCGTTCGGGATCGATCCCATGTTCATCGGCCGGGAGCGACCGGGGCGCATCGTGCGTAGCCACAATGGATCAATCCGACGGATGCATTGCCACCCGGAATGGTCCGGAAGGGAAGCCGGAAGTATCGGTGGCCCCTGGTCGGTCTCGCCCCGCCGTGATCGACTCGGTTTCCTGAACATCGGTGTGTCGCGCCAGCCCGGACACCGCGACTTTCTGAAGACCGAGTTGATCGCGGCGCGGCACGTCGATCACGGTCGACGGCTCCGGGTTCGCACCGAACGAGGACGTCGGGGCCGTCGGCGTTCGGACGTTGATCGACTCGGTCCGACGGAAGTCGGGGCATCGAGAGGACTTCGATGCCCCGACTTCGCTGACGCGAGGCGGATCATGCAGAGGAGTGGGCGCGCGGCGCGCCCAGTCGGAGCTGCCAGCGTGCCCCCCGACCGGTGAGCCGGACGATCGCCAGCGGCTCCACGTCCACCTGCCGGTAGGTCGCCAACGGCAGGTCGAGGGCGTGCACGACCGCGATTCGGATCACCAGCGGGTGGGTGATCGCGGTGATCCGCCGACCGACACCCCGTTGCCCGTCCAGCCAGTGACCGACCCGGTCCCGTACCGCGGTGACGGACTCGCCGCCGTGCGGCGCGGAGTCCGGTGCGGTCAGCCACTCGTGCAGCGCCTGCGGCTGCTCGACGGCGATCTCCTCGAATGCCCGCCCGGTCCAGTCGCCGTAGTCACAGTCGGCCAACGCCGGTTCGATGGTGGGGTGCAGGCCGAGGGCGTCGGCGGTCTGGGTGGCCGCCGCCGCCGGACTCGACAGGCAGGCGTCGCCGGCACTCAGGTGCCCGCGCCGGTCCTGACCGGCGTCGGCCAGGGCGCGGACGGCACGCAGGCCGCCCTCGTCCAGGCTGTCGTCGGGCCCACCGAAGCGGGCTCGACGCAGGGCGACGGTGTGACCGTGGGCGACCAGCCGGAGGCTGGTGGCGGTCACCTGCTCGGCAGCGCCGTGGCGGTCCGGCGGCGCAGCTCGTGGTGCATCAGGGCCGCGAACAACAGGCCGATCCCGGTCCACAGCACCACCTGCGTGCCGAGCGAGGCCAGCCGGAAGTCCCACAGCAGGGCCGCCGGGAAGTCCGCCGGGACCTCCTGGAAGGAGGGCATCACCACGTAGGACACCACGGCGACCAGCAGGAAGCCGCCAGCGGCCGCGGCCGCGCGCTGCCACAGCGGTGCCGCGCTGCCGACCGCGCGATAACCGAGGGAGCCGGCCCACACCGCCACCAGACCGAGCACCACCATCAACAGATAGGTGACGGTGCGCTGGTTGATGGTGGCCGGGTCGCCGACGGCCGGCGGGTTCGCCGGATATTTTACAAACGGCACGATCACCGCGCCGAGCAGCGCCGCCCCGGCCAGCAGCAGTCCCGAGCGGCCGTCGTCGTAGGTCCGTCGCCGGCGGGACAGCAGGACGTACGCGGTGGCCAGCAGGCCACCCATCGCGGCGCCGAACAGGCTGGTGGCCAGGAACAGGCCTCCGCGCTGACCGGTGCGGCTGACCAGGGCGTCCTCGTGGTCGTGCCCGCCGGCCGCGGGCTCGGCGTGCGTCGCCGCCTCCTCGATCGCGATGGCCGCCTCGACGCGCGGTTCGCCGGCAACGTAGGCGAACGCCCCGGCGAGCAGGCCGGCGATCAGGCCGGCGAGCAGGCCGCGGACGAGGACGGTGACGAACTGAGGAGCGGTGGCGGACGTCAGTGGCACGGGACACCCAGCAGGTGCCGGCCGTCGTGCATCAGCTCGTGCAGGTACATCCCGCTGCGCGAGACTGCTCCCTGATCGAAGGCGACGAGGTAGGCCAGCAGGCTGAGCATCACGACGGTGGCCAGCACCGTCCACAACAGACGTGAGTCGCCAGCGGGACGGACCAACGGCTGGCTGGACGTGGAAGCAGACATAAGATCACGAACCTCCCCAGGGATGACGCGTCCCCATCGCAAGGCTGCGGACGACCGAGCGTCCTGGCTCGCGGCCCCGTTGGGGCGGGACCGCTTACAGTGGCGCGACCGCGCCGGAATCACACCGGCTTCCCTCGCGTCTCCGCAGATAGTGGGTCGACGGTATCGGTGTCGCCGCAGGCGGTCAACCCGCGACCGGGGGCGTGCCAGCAAACCGCAACGAGCGACGGTATCGACAGGCTTGGATTCTAAAGATATGATGCTTGGTTGCGCCGCAGCGCGTGCTCGGCGACCCCGTCGGCGTGCTGTTACCGCTAACATGGTCAAACTGCCGGATCGGTTCCGTAACACCGGGTCGAGCCGGACGTCAGACCAATGACTGGGCGGGGTGGGGGAGAGCACGTGAGCACGCCAGGACATGTCCGATGACGAGCACCGGGGCCGCGTCGGGCCAGGGCATCGTCGACGCGCACCACCATCTCTGGGTCCGGGCACGGCACCCGCAGCCCTGGATCGATCCGCACACCATGGCCGAGATCGACCACGACTTCACCCCGCTCGATCTCGCCCCGGTGGCCCGAGCCGCCGGAGTCACCCAGACCGTCGTGGTGCAGTCCATCGCGGTCCGGACGGAGACGCCCGAGCTGCTGGGCATCGCGGCTGACGATCCCCTCATCGCCGGGGTCGTCGGCTGGGTCGACCTCGCTGCCGACAACGTGGGCGATCGCCTCGAGCGGCTGCGGGCGGCGCGCGGCGGAGAGCGACTGGTGAGCATCCGTGACCTCGTCCAGTCCGAGCCCGACCCGGCGTACCTCGACCGCCCGGACATCCGGCGGGGCATCGCCGCGGTGGGCGCCGCCGGCCTGGCCTTCGATCTGCTGGTACGCGACCACCAGTTGCCGGCGGCCACCCGGCTCGTCCGCGACCTGCCCGAGATGCGGTTCGTCCTGGACCACCTCGGCAAGCCCTCGCTCGGGCACGCCAGTCTCGGCGACTGGCCGCGCGACCTGCAAGCGCTTGCGGCCGAACCCAACACGACCGCGAAGCTCTCCGGTCTGGTGACCGAGGTGGACGGTCCCTCGTGGACGACGGCCGACCTCCGGCCCGCCGTCGAGCACGCGCTCGACGCGTTCGGCCCGGACCGGCTGATGTTCGGCTCGGACTGGCCGGTGTGCCTGCTCGCCTCCCCGTACGCACGCTGGGTCGAGGCCCTCACCGAACTGCTGGACCCGCTGGGCGACGACGAGCGGGCGGCCATCTGGGGTCGGACGGCCCGGCGGGCGTACCGGCTGGACCCGGCGTGACGCCGCGGCGGCCCGCCGACTGACGGGCCGCACCTCGGGGCGGGCCTGTCGTTGAGCCGCAGGTTGTGCCAGTTTGATCAGACGTATGCCGTGCCTGTGCCGGGTCACCCCGACAACATGCCCGTAAGACCTTGGCAACATGAGTCAATGCGTGGCAAGGTAACGCCTGATCGAGGGAAACATCCGACCTATCTCGGCGGGTGCGCGGGGCACGAGCCCGCGCACCCCGCCGAGGAGGCGCGGAGGCTCAGAGGTCGCCGGCTCGCCGAGGATTCCCCCGTCGCGCGCCGGCGCCACGCTTGGGGAGGTCAGATCCGACGATGAGCACCGTCGAGGCATCCGTTGGCAGCCGCCGCGGCGAACTCAGCGACTGGTTCCGCGAACGGATCTCCCACGCCGTCTCCGAGCTGACCGCCGCGACCGCGCTCGTCGTCCTGTTCGTCGCGCTGACCGTCGCCAGTCCCTACTTCCTGACGGCGGACAACCTCTTCAACATCGGAGCGCAGACGGCGGTGATCGCCATCATCGCCACGGCGCAGACGATGGTCATCATCACGAAGGGCATCGACCTGTCCGTCGGGTCGGTCGCCGCGCTCGCCGGCGTCGTGGGAGCGATGGTCGTCCGCGACCTCGGCTTCTCGCTCTGGGCGGCGACGGTGGTCGCGATCGGCGTCGGCGCGCTGGCCGGCCTGTTGAACGGGCTGCTGGTGACCGCGGCCCGGATTCCGCCGTTCATCGCGACGCTGGGCACGATGTCCGTGGGCCGCGGCCTCGTCTTCATCATCACCGGCGCGGTCGGCGTCTACGGGCTGCCCCGATCCTTCCAGCTGCTCGGAAACGGGGAGATCCTCGGCATTCCGTTCGCCGTGGTGATCACCGTCCTGGTCGCGGTGGGGGTCGCCTTCCTGCTCTCCCAGACGCGCTTCGGCCAGTACACCTACGCGATGGGCTCCAATCTGGAGGCGGCCCGCCGCTCCGGCATCCGGGTGGGGCGTCACCTAACCGGCGTGTACGTGCTGGCGGGCGTCCTGGTCGGGCTGGGCGGCATGATCGCCGCGTCCCGGGTCAACTCCGGCCAGCCGAACTACGGGATCTCCCTGGAGCTCGACGTCATCGCCGCCGCGGTCATCGGCGGCGCCAGCCTGTTCGGTGGCCAGGGCCGGATCGTCGGGACCATCATCGGCGCGTTCCTCATCGCCCTGGTGCGCAACGGCGCTGTCCTGCTCGACATCAGCATCCACTACCAGCAGGTGATCGTCGGCCTGATCATCTGGGCCGCCGTCTACTTCGACCAGTACCGCCGCCGGCGGCTGGAATCACGGGGTTGACATGCCATTCCGAGACTCCGAACGAGGAAGGACACACACCATGGCGCACACCACCACCAGCCGGCGGACGCGACGGTCGATCCTGGGTGTACGAGCGGTTCTGGCCGCAGCCGCGGCGACCGCCCTGCTCAGCGCCTGCGGCGGGGTCGAGGTCCGCGACGGCGGCGGCGACGGCGCGACGAAGGACGCCAGCGGCCCGTTGAAGCTCGCCGTCGTGCCCAAGGCCGTCGGTGCCGACTACTGGAACACCGTGAAGGCGGGCGCGGAGTGCGCCGCGCAGCGCGCGGGGGACGTCACCGTCCAGTGGGACGGGGTGACCACCGAGACCGACGTCGAGGGTCAGGTCAACCTGATCCAGAACTTCGTCACCAAGAAGGTCGACGGCATCGTGTACGCGGCGACGGACTCCAGCGCGCTGGCGCCCGCGACCGACCAGGCGCTCGCCGCGAAGATCCCGGTCGCGATGATCGACTCTGGCACCAGCCCACAGCCGTCGAGCGTGCCGCTGTTCGCCACCGACAACCGCGCGTCGGCCACCGAGGCGGCGAAGCTGCTCGCCACCGAACTCGGCCCCGGCAACCACCAGGTGGCGCTCGTCGAGTTCCAGCCGGGATCGCAGACCAACACCGAGCGGGTGGACGGCTTCAAGGCCGGCCTCGCCCAGTATCCCAACCTCAAGCTGGTCGGCCAGCAGCCCAGCCGCAGCGACGTCAACGAGGCGCGACGCGTCACCGAGAACATTCTCACCGCCAACCCCAACCTCGCCGGCATCTTCGCGGCCAACGAGCCGAGCGTGCTCGGCGCCGCGCAGGCCATCCAGGCGGCCGGCAAGTCCGGCAAGGTGGTCATCATCGGCTGGGACGCCGCCCCGGACGAGATCGCCGGGGTGCGCAGCGGCCAGATCTCGGCGTTGGTCGTGCAGAACCCGTTCAAGATGGGCTACTTCGGCGTCGACAAGATGGTCAAGCACCTGCGGGACAAGGCGCCGCTGGCGTCGGCCGACACCGGCGTCACGTTCGTCACCAAGGAGAACATCGACTCCGCGGAGATCAAGGCGGTGCTCGAGCCCAGCTGTGCCAACCCGCCGGTGCAGTGATGGGCGCGACCCCGACGGCTACCGCCGACAGCGACACGCAACCGACCGCCGAGCAACCACCGGTCCTCGAAGCCCGTGGCATCGTCAAGCGGTTCGGGCACGTCGAGGCGTTACGCGGCGCCGACTTCACGGTCCACCGGGGTGAGGTCGTCGCGCTGATCGGCGACAACGGCGCCGGAAAGAGCACGCTGATCAAGACACTGTCCGGTGTGCACCCGCCCGACGAGGGCGAGATCCGGGTGGATGGCCGTCCCGTCCAGTTCTCCACGCCCGTCGACGCCCGACGCGCGGGGGTGGAGACCGTCTACCAGGACCTCGCCGTCGCCGACGATCTCAGCGTTGCCGCCAACCTGTACCTCGGTCGGGAGATCCTGCGCTCCGGGCCGCTCGGCCGGCTCGGACTGCTCGACAAGCGCGCCATGCGGCAGGGTGCCGCCGCGGCCCTCGACGAACTGGGCGTGCGGATCCCCCGGGTCACCACCCCGATCGCGATGTTGTCCGGTGGGCAGCGACAGTGCGTAGCGGTGGCGCGCGCGATCATCTGGGCGACGAACGTGGTCATCCTCGACGAGCCGACCGCGGCGCTCGGTGTCGTCCAGACCGGGCGGGTGCTCGACGTCGTCCGACGGGCTCGTGACGCCGGCATGTCGGTGGTGTTGGTGAGCCACAACATGCCGCAGGTGCTCGAGATCGCCGACCGCGTCGAGGTGCTGCGGCTCGGCCGGCGGGCGGCCCGGCTGCGCGCGGACGAGGTCACCACCGACGACCTGGTCGCGGCGATGACCGGGAGCACCGGCGGAGAGCGGGACGAGCGCTGACCTCGTCGGCCGGGGCGCGCGCGATCACGTGATCGAGGGCGCGCCCCGGAGCCGTCGGGCCGTGGGTGGCCGCGCGGCGCGCCGCCGTACGCCGAGGTGGTTGCTCAGAACCGGGTCGGCTCGACGTTGGCATCACCGTCGGCGGGTTGCCCGTACAGCGATTCCTCCACCCCGATCAGGTGGTTGGCCATCCGGATCCGGGCACGCTCCGGGTCCCGGGCCACCAGGGCTTTCAGGATCGCGACGTGCTCGTCGTGGGTACGCCGGTCCGCGCCCTCCTCGTGCAGGCTCCGCCAGAGCCGCCCGCGCAGGGTGCGCCCGGCGAACGCCTCGATGAGGCCGACGAGCACCGGATTGTCGGCGTGCACCGCGATGATCCGGTGGAAGGCGATGTCGATCTCCATGATCCGTTCGTGCTCCTGCGGCGACCGACCGGCGATCCGCGCCGCCTCGTCGAGCAGTTCGCCCGCCTGGGCGAGGGCCTCGTCGGTGATCCTGGTCGCCGCCAGCCGGGCGGCCTCGCACTCCAACAGCCGCCGGACGATGTGCACGTGCCGTGGGTCGCCCTGGCCCTGGAAGTCGACCACGAAGCCCATCGGGGCCAACAGTTGCGGCGCGTCGAGGTTGGTGACGTAGGTGCCGTCACCCTGGCGGATGTTGACGATGCCGAGGATCGACAGAGCCGACATCCCCTCGCGCAGCGAGCCCCGCGAGACACCGAGCGACTCGGCGAGGTCCTTCTCGATGGGCAGCCGGTCCCCGGGCTTGAAACGCCCTTCGAGGATCATCCGTTTGATGCCGTTCACCACCTCGTCGGTGCGCGACATGACATCCCCCTAGCGGCCGGCGGGGGTGGCCGTCCCACCCGCGATCACGTACGGCTCCGAAGATGACACCGTAGTCGGGTCCGTCGCCGCCCAGTAGCCGCCGTCGGGGAACCGGTAGAGCTCGACCGACTCCTGGCGCATCCGGGTGGAGTAACCGGGCTGACGGGGCAGGACGTAACCGCTGCCCGAGCCGGTGTCCGCGATGATGCACGGGTCGGTGAAGTGCTCGTGCAGGTGGTCGACGAACTCGGTGACCCGGTTGGTGAGATCTCCCGAGATCGCGACGTAGTCGAGCACCGACACGTGCTGGACCATCTCGCACAGCCCGACACCGCCGGCGTGGGGGCACACGGGGATGTCGAACTTCGCAGCGAGCAGCAGCACGGCGACGATCTCGTTGATGCTGGCCAACCTGCCGGTGTCCAGTTGACAGAAGTCGATGGCCTCGGCCTGGAACAACTGCTTGAACATCACCCGGTTGTGGCAGTGCTCGCCGGTGGCGACTCCGATCGGAGCGACGGCGCGGCGCACGGCGGCGTGGCCCAGAATGTCGTCGGGGCTGGTCGGCTCCTCGATCCACAGTGGCTCGAACTGCGCCAGGGCCTTGACCCACTCGATGGCCTGACCGACGTCCCACACCTGGTTGGCGTCGATCATCAGGTTGCGGTCCGGACCGAGGATCTCCCGGGCGATGCCGCACCGGCGGATGTCGTCGTCGAGGTTGGCACCCACCTTCAGCTTGACGTAGCCGTAGCCGGTGTCCACCGCCTCCTGGCACAGCCGGCGCAGCTTGTCGTCGCCGTAGCCGAGCCAGCCTGCCGAGGTGGTGTAGGCGGGGTAGCCGGTCCGGTCGAGCTCGGCGAGACGGGCCGCCTTCGTGCTCTCCTTGGCGCGCAGGATGGCCAGTGCCTCGTCCCGGGTCAGCGCGTCGGACAGGTAGCGCAGGTCCGCGATGTCGACGAGTTGCTCGGGGGACATGTCGACGAGCAGCCGCCACAGCGGTTTGTCGGCGACCCGGGCGACCAGATCCCACGACGCGTTGAGGACGGCGGCCAGCGACAGGTGCACGACACCCTTCTCCGGGCCGAGCCAGCGCAGTTGGGAGTCGGAGGTGAGCAGACGGTAGACCGCGCCCATGTCCGCCGCCATCGTCGCAACGTCGACGCCGACGAGGCGCTGTGCCTGGTGGACGGCCGCCGCGACGACGATGTCGTTGCCCCGGCCGATGGTGAAGGTCAGGCCGTGGCCCGCGAGTGGCGCACCGCTGCTGTCGACGCCGTCGGTGTGCAGGACGACGTAGGCCGCCGAGTAGTCGCCGTCCTTGTTCATGGCGTCGGAGCCGTCAGCGGTCAGGGAGGTGGGGAAGCGGACGTCCTCGACGGTGACGGCGGTGATCTGCGGCATGCGCTCCTCGCCCGGTTAGGCTAAAGATCAGATGATCTCTGGGAGTATACGGAGGGTCGATCCGACGCGTCAACGACGTCGATCCGTCGGGAATCGAAGACATCCAATGTTTCTTCGTGCTGGAGATTCGTCGGTGTGCGGTCCCCGTGATCGCAGTACCCGGTCCGCGAGCGCTGAATGCGGTGGTGGCGACATTCGCCGCGCTGGTAGGCACCTTCGACGGGTGGCACCTCGTCCTCGACCCGGGCACTGCTGCGGCACCGCCGGCCCGATGAGGACGGTGGTGCGGGATATGAGGAGTGGCCCAGAAGATTAGATGTCCACTCCGGATAGCTGCATTGACGCCTAATTATGGGTAGGGATCTTTACATCTAAAGACTTAATACATCACACCTTTCCGGATGTCGACACCTGTTCGTGTGCCGCGCCGCGCGGGTGTCGGTCCACCGCGCCCCGGCGTGGTCGGCGTGGTGGGTGACGACCGTCACGGAGGCCGCCGTCAACACGCCCGAGACCGACATGTGGGGTGTGACAACCGCAGCGTCCCTATATATGGTGTCGAACGCAGCTGGTTCGGCCGCTCATCCGGAGTGGTCGAGGTAAGAGGGAACCCGGTGGAAATCCGGGACTGTCCCGCAGCGGTGAGTGGGAACGACAGCCGTCAGAAGCACTGGGCCACGAAGCGGCCTGGGAAGCGACAGCCAGTAGGAGACCGGCCAACCCGGTCGTGCCCACGAGTCCGAAGACCTGCCAGCGCGCCGCGTACCCGCACCCGGGTGGGCGGCGGTCCGAGGCCGCGTGGGACGGCCGACGCCACCTGACCCACGCCGTGCCGGCGTGGCGTCCGTCGGTGTCTGTCTCCACGCGTTCGAGGGGCCATCAGGTCTCGAACTCGCGAGGAGTGAGTGGTGACAGTCACCGAGGTAGTCCCGGTCCGCGGCGACGCGGCCGTGCGGCGCACGCCGATGCAGGTGCGCAAGCGCAACGGCACCACCGAGTCCGTGGACGTCAACAAGATCGTCCGTGCGGTCGAGCGGTGGGCCGACGACCTGGCCGACGTCGACCCGATGCGGGTCGCCACCCGCACGATCAGCGGCCTGTACGACGGCGCGACGACGGCCGAACTGGACCGGCTCTCCATCCAGACCGCCGCCGAGATGATCGGTGAGGAACCGCAGTACTCGCGCCTCGCCGCCCGGCTGCTGTCCGGCTACGTCGACAAGGAGGTGCGTCGACAGGGCGTCACCTCGTTCAGCGCGGCGATCCGGATCGGCCACGCCGAGGGCCTGATCGGCGACGACACCGCCGTGTTCGTCGCCGCCCACGCCCCGATGCTCGATCACGCTGTCGATCCCGACGGCGACCGACGATTCGAGTACTTCGGCCTACGCACGGTGTACGACAGGTACCTGCTGCGTCACCCCACCAGCCGGCTGGTGCTGGAGACCCCGCAGTACTGGCTGCTCCGGGTGGCCTGCGGGCTGTCCCAGACGCCGGACGAGGCGGTCGGCTTCTACCGACTGATGTCGAGCCTGGCCTATCTGCCCAGCTCGCCGACACTGTTCAACTCCGGCACCCGACACACCCAGATGTCCTCCTGCTATCTGGTCGACTCTCCGCGCGACGAGTTGGACTCCATCTACCAGCGGTACGCCCAGGTCGCCAACCTGTCCAAGTTCGCCGGCGGCATCGGCATCGCGTACTCCCGGGTCCGGTCCAGGGGTGCACTGATCCGCGGCACCAACGGGCAGTCCAACGGGATCGTGCCGTGGCTGCGCACGCTGGACGCGAGCGTCGCCGCGGTCAACCAGGGCGGCCGGCGCAAGGGCGCGGCCTGCGTCTATCTGGAACCGTGGCACCCGGACATCGAGGAGTTCCTGCAACTGCGGGACAACACCGGTGAGGACGCCCGCCGCACCCACAACCTCAACCTGGCCAACTGGATCCCGGACGAGTTCATGCGCCGGGTCGAGGCCGACGAGGTGTGGTCACTGTTCGACCCGCACGAGGTACCCGAGCTGCCCGACCTGTGGGGGGAGCGGTTCGACGCCGCGTACCGGCAGGCCGAGGCGCAGGGCCGCCACGTGCGGCAGGTCCCGGCGCGAGAGCTGTACGGCAAGATGATGCGCACCCTCGCCCAGACCGGCAACGGGTGGATGACCTTCAAGGACGCCGCGAACCGACTGTGCAACCAGACCGCCGAGGACGGCAACGTGGTGCACCTGTCCAACCTGTGCACCGAGATCATCGAGGTGTCCAGCGACGCCGAGACCGCCGTGTGCAACCTCGGCTCGGTGAACCTCGCCGCGCACCTAACCGACGGCGGCATCGACTGGGAGCGGCTGCGCGCCACCGTCCGTACCGCCGTGACCTTCCTGGACCGGGTCATCGACATCAACTACTACCCCACCGAGCAGGCGGCGGCGAGCAACCCCCGCTGGCGGCCGGTCGGGCTCGGGCTGATGGGCCTGCAGGACGTCTTCTTCGCGCTGCGGCTGCCGTTCGACTCCCCGGCCGCACGGGAGCTGTCCACCCGGATCAGCGAGGAGCTGTACCTGACCGCGCTGGAGACCTCCGCCGACCTGGCGCGTCGCTTCGGCGCGCACCCGGCGTACCCGCAGACCCGCGCCGCGCGGGGCCACCTCCAGCCGGACCTGTGGGGTGTCGAGGGTACGCAGACCGCGCGCTGGGACGCGCTGCGCCAGCGGGTTGCGACGGACGGGCTGCGCAACTCGCTGCTCGTGGCGGTCGCGCCGACCGCGACCATCGCCTCGATCGCCGGGTGCTACGAGTGCATCGAGCCGCAGGTGTCCAACCTGTTCAAGCGCGAGACCCTGTCGGGGGAGTTCCTCCAGGTCAACACCGCTCTGGTCCGCGAGTTGAAGGCCCGCGGTCTGTGGACCAAGCGGATCCGCTCGGCGATCAAGCGGGCGGAGGGATCGGTGCAGGACATCGCCGAGCTGCCGGCCGGCGTCCGGGAGTTGTTCCGCACCGCCTGGGAACTGCCGCAGCGGGCGCTGATCGACCTGGCCGCCGCCCGCGCCCCGTTCATCGACCAGTCCCAGTCGCTGAACCTGTTTCTGGCCGCGCCGACCATCGGCAAGCTCTCCTCGATGTACCTGTACGCCTGGAAGGTCGGGCTGAAGTCCACGTACTACCTGCGCTCGCGGCCCGCCACCCGGATCCAACAGGCCACCGTCAGTGCTGTCGCACCCGTCGCCGTCGCCGTCGACGCGGAGGCGCTGGCCTGCTCGCTGGAGAACCCCGAGTCGTGCGAGGCCTGCCAGTGACCGCCACCGACGCCCGTACCGCCGCCGCCACCACCGACACGAGGACCACGCACATGCTGCTCGACCCCGGGATGGACCTCACCCTGCGCCCGATGCGCTACCCGCACTTCTTCGACAGGTTTCGCGACGCCATCCGCAACACCTGGACGGTCGAGGAGGTCGACCTGCACGCTGACCTCGCCGACCTGGACAAGCTGTCGCCGGCCGAGCGGCACCTGGTCAGCCGGCTGGTGGCGTTCTTCGCCACCGGCGACACGATCGTCGCCAACAACCTGGTGCTCAACCTCTACCAGCACGTCAACAGCCCCGAGGGTCGCCTCTACCTGTCCCGGCAGCTGTTCGAGGAGGCCGTGCACGTCCAGTTCTACCTCAACCTGCTCGACACGTACGTGCCCGACGAGACCGAGCGCTTCGAGGCCTTCGCCGCCATCGAGAACATCCCCTCGATCCGTCGCAAGGCCGAGTTCTGCTTCCGCTGGATCGACTCCCTGAACGACCTGCGGGAGCTGCGGACCCGGAACGACCGCCGGACGTTCCTGCTCAACCTGATCTGCTTCGCCGCGTGCATCGAGGGGCTGTTCTTCTACGGCGCCTTCGCGTACGTCTACTTCCTGCGCTCCCGGGGCCTGCTGCACGGCCTGGCCTCCGGCACCAACTGGGTGTTCCGCGACGAGTCGATGCACATGGCGTTCGCGTTCGACGTCGTCGACACCGTCCGCGCCGAGGAACCGGACCTGTTCGACGACGACCTCGCCGACCAGGTGCGGCAGATGCTCGTCGAGGCCGTCGAGTGCGAGGTGCAGTTCGCCGAGGACCTGGTGGGCCACGGGGTGCCCGGCCTGACGCTGGCCGACATGCGGGAGTATCTCCAGCACGTCGCCGACCGCCGCCTGGTCCAGCTCGGCATCGCCCCGCACTACGGGTCGAGCAACCCGTTCGGCTTCATGGAGTTGCAGGACGTGCAGGAGCTGTCCAACTTCTTCGAGCGGCGGGTGTCGGCGTACCAGGTCGGGGTGGAAGGCACCGTCGCCTTCGACGACGACTTCTAACGACGGCGGCCCCGTGTCTCCCGCGCGGAACGCCCCGCCCCCCGTCCCCGCGATCTTGCACTTTCTGTCGCGACATAAGAGGGCATTGCGCGCAAATCGGCGACTGAAACTGCAAGATCGGCGCGGACGGGGGGCGGTCCGGTCTCTTCGAGCACGGGGTTGTGGCGAGTTCGACGACGACTTCTAGGCGGCGACCGATCCGGGGGCCTCGCGTCGCTTGGTGAGCCACCGCATCACGTGCAGCGGGTGCGACGCCGGGTCCGGAATCGGATGGAAGACGTGTTCGACCTCGCCGTCGGCGATGATCAGCGTCAACCGCTCGTAGAGCGTCATGTCGCCGGCGGTGCGGGTGGGCAGCCGCAGTGCGGCGGCCAGGGTCAGCCGCGGGTCGGGAATCAGCGGGTACGGCAGCCGCAGCCGGTGTGCGAGTTCCCGCTGGTACCCGGTCGACTGCGCGGACAGGCCGTACACCCGGGCCGCGCCGGCCGCGCGGAGCTCCGCGTGGTGGTCGCGGAACCAGGCGGCCTGCTCGGTGCTGCCCCGGGCGCCGTGGACCTCCAGCAGCCCGTTGGGCAGGTCGACACCCGGCCGCCCGGTCAGGGGGTACACGAAGATGACGGTGCGCCCGACGCCGAGCGCGCCGAGGTCGACCGGGCGGCCGTCGGTGCCGTAGAAGGACAGGGGCGGCAGGCGGGTGCCGACCAGCGCGGCGGGGTCGGTGCCGACCGCCGCGCTGCCGGGCACGACCTGGGTCGCGGCCGCGTCGAGGCGGGCGTCCAGCGCGTCCCGCTGGGCGGTCAGTTTGCCGATCCGCTCCTGTAGGCCGGTGATGGTGCTGCGGTACGTCGCCACCGCCGCCGCGCACACGTCGGCGTCGTCGGCGCCACCGGCGATCGACTCGACGAACGGGCGGGTCTCCTCCACGGTGAGGCCGAGCGCCATCAACTCGCGGATCTGGGCCACCAGCCGCACCGCGATCGGGTCGTACTCCCGGTAGCCGTTGCCCAGCCTCCGGGGCACGACCAGGCCGGCCGACTCGTAGTACCGCAAGGCCCGGACCGTGGTCCCGGTCCGTCGTGCCAGCTCACCCACCCGCATCCCGCGACCCTAAACCCGCACCCCGGGGTACGGGTCAACGTGTCGATCGTCGCGGTGCCAGGGCCGCCGTTTCCTGCCAGTCTGGCGGCGAAAAGGCAGCTTGAACAGGGAGTGTGTGATGACGGCAATCAGTCGGGTGTGGGCTCGGCAGATCCTCGACAGCAGGGGCAACCCGACCGTGGAGGCCGACGTGGTCCTCGCCGACGGGTCGACCGGCCGGGCGGCCGTGCCCTCCGGTGCGTCGACGGGAGCGAACGAGGCGGTCGAGCTGCGCGACGGCGACGACACGCGTTTTCACGGCAAGGGCGTCACGACGGCCGTCGCCGCGGTGACCGGCGAGATCGCCGACGCGGTGCTCGGACTCGACGCGGAGGACCAGGCGCTGATCGACGAGACGATGATCGCTCTCGACGGGTCGAAGGACAAGGGCCGGCTGGGTGCCAACGCGATCCTGGCGGTCTCCCTGGCGACCGCGAAGGCGGCGGCATCGGCACACCGGCAGCCGCTGTACCGCTACGTGGGTGGCGTCGGCGCCCGCCTGCTGCCGGTGCCGATGATGAACATCATCAACGGCGGCGCGCACGCCGACAACCCGCTCGACTTCCAGGAGTTCATGATCGCCCCGGTCGGGGCGCGGACGTTCGCCGAGGCGGTCCGGATGGGCGCCGAGGTCTTCCACACCCTCCGGAGGTCCCTCGCGGCGGCCGGGCACAGCACCAACGTCGGTGACGAGGGCGGCTTCGCGCCGAACGTCACGGACGCCGACGAGGCGCTGCGTTTCGTGCTGCGCGCCATCGAGGACGCCGGGTACGAGCCCGGCACCGACCTGACGATCTGTCTCGATCCGGCCAGCTCGGAGTTCTTCCGCGACGGCGTCTACGACTACGTCGGTGCGGGGCGTCAGCGCACGGTCGAGGAGCACATCGACTACCTGGTGGACCTGCTCGCCCGGTACCCGATCAGTTCGATCGAGGACCCGATGGCCGAGGACGACTTCGCCGGGTGGCAGCGGCTGACCGCGGTGGCGGGGGAGCGGGTGCAGTTGGTCGGCGACGACGTCTTCTGCACCGACGTCGACCGGCTGCGCGACGGGATCGAGGGCGGTTACGCCAACGCGATCCTTGTCAAGGTCAACCAGATCGGCACGCTCACCGAGACCCTCGCGACGGTGGACGCCGCCCACAAGGCGGGCTACCGGGTGGTGCTGTCACACCGCTCCGGGGAGACCGAGGACACCACAATCGCCGACCTGGCGGTGGGCGTCGGCTGCGGGCAGATCAAGACCGGCTCGCTGTCGCGCTCGGACCGCACAGCCAAGTACAACCAGCTCATCCGCATCGAGGAGGAGCTGGGCGACCGCGCCGTCTACGCGGGAAGTCGCTGAGAGCACGACCTCGGCATCCTCGTTGCTCTGCGTCGATTGCCTGGCAGCGCCCCGGCCTCTATAACTGGAGGTTCACTTCCGTCGATTCGACGGGCTTCCAACGGGGGTTCCATGAAGAGAACGTCAATTCTCGCTGCCAGTCTGCTCGGCGCGGCGCTGGTCGTCAGCGCCGCGCCGGCACCTGCCCAGGCCGCCGACCTCCTGCGGGTCAACAGCGCCTACGGTTCGTCGGGGAGTGATCGGGGCAGGTTGTTCGTCTCCATCACCTCGACGCAGCCGGTTGCCGAGATTCGCGCGGAGATCGTCACCGATTACGGCGTCCCCATCGCCCAGACCTCGGATTTCGTCGTCGACTCGGAGACACCGGAGGCCACCATCTGGGCGACGCCGACGCCGTTGATCTTCGACGAACTCGGCGACCACTGGGTCCACGTCGAGGTCACCGACACCGCGGGCAACCACGTACGGAAGGACCTGGCCGGTTGGCTCAACTACCGGGTTGCCACCTTCCTGGAGGACGTCACCATCGACCGCAGCACCATCGACTACGACCACCGTGAGGTGACCGCACGGGGTGTCCTCAAGGGACGCTGGCCGGGCACCGGCGAGATCCGGCCGCTCGCCGACGTCCCTGTCGACATCAACGCGGGCGTCGGCTCTCCGCCGGTGCGTACGGCGGCCGACGGTTCGTTCACCGGGACCGTCACCCTGTACGCCTACAACTCGGAAGTGATGGTGCAGTACGCGGGTTCCTACGGCGAACTCGGCTTCGAGCAGTCTGAACCGGTCTACTTCCAGTTGCCGATCGTGCCTCGCAAGACGCGCGTCACCGCGACGGTGGACCGCACCCGCATCGTCGCCGGCGAGACCGTCCGGGCCAGCGGCCGGCTGTCCTGGCTCACCCCGTCCGGTTGGGCCCCGCTCCCCAACCAGGCCTTCGCGATCCTGTTCGTGCTGTGCGACGACAACGGCTGCTACAACCAGTACGGGTTTGTGAACACAAATGCCAAGGGGCGGTTCGCACTCGACCTGGCCCCCTCCCAGACGGGATACCTCCACACCAGTTTCTGGTCGAGCGACCCGTTCATCGCCGAGAGCTCGACCCGCACGCAGGTCGTCACGGTGGTGCCCGCGCGGGCGCGGCGGTAGCGCGGCGAGGGCTTCGTCGGCGGTTGCGGTGATCGGAGGGCCGTCGAGGTGTCGCTCCCCGATCACCGCTGGCGCGGTCAGGCGGTGGGGCGCAGTTCGGCGAGGAGCTTCTCCACCCGCCGCTTCCAGCGCGCTGTCCAGGCCGGCCACCGACGGCGCTCTCGGCGGGGTCGTGCCGAATTGTCGCTGTCATGTCGCCGGTGTCACGGTGAGCAGCGCGGCGAGCTGGCGCAGGAGGGCCGGCCGGGCGCGGTAGTAGACCCAGGTGCCTCGGCGTTCGGCGTCGACCAGCCCCGCCTCGCGCAGCGTCCTGAGGTGGTGCGAGATGGTCGGGCCGGTCAGGTCGAACGCGGGGGTCAGATCGCAGACGCAGATCTCCCCGCTCCCGGCGGAGGCGATCATCGACAGCAGTTGCAGCCGCACCGGGTCGCCGAGAGCCTTGAACGCGGGCGCGAGCACCGCGGCGGCCTCGGCGGGTACGCGCCGCTCGGTCAGCGAGGGGCAGCAGTCCGGCGCTGCTTGATTCGACATTCCTCTAGGTTGACACTTATCTAATCAGTGGGCAACTGTCTGATTCGATGAACGTCAAGACAGTCTTCTTGATCTCCTCGAAGGGAATCTGCCGATGGTCGACATCACCGCCCGACCCATGACCGACACCGATGCCGACCGGGTCCTGGCGATCTACCAGGCCGGTCTGGACGCAGGCAACGCCAGCTTCGAAATCACGGCGCCGACGTGGGCGGCCTTCGACGCGGCACGGTTGGCCGAGCACCGCTTCGTGGCCCTCGGCCACGACGGCGGCATCGTCGGCTGGATCGCCGTCTCGCCGACCTCGACCCGCGCGGTCTACGCCGGCGTGGTCGAACACTCCGTCTACGTGGACCCGGCCGCCCAGGGCCGTGGCGTCGCCCGCCTGCTGCTGGACGCACTGATCTCCTCCACCGAGGCCGCCGGCATCTGGACGATCCAGTCCGGGATCTTCCCGGAGAACGTCGCCAGCCTCAGGCTGCACCAGCGGGCCGGGTTCCGGGTCATCGGCGTACGCGAGCGGGTCGGCCGCCACCACGACCGCTGGCGTGACGTCGTCCTCCTCGAACGCCGCAGCCCTGTCATCACCTGATGAGCCCACGCCGCTCCGACCCGACCACCACCACGAGGAGTTACCTGATGAACGCCCTGGACGGCCTTCCCGTCGTCGTCATGGGCGCCGGCCCGACCGGCCTCGCCGCCGCCGCGCACCTGCACGAGCGGGGCCTGACCTTCGTCGTCCTCGAAGCCGGCGACGCCCCCGGTGCCGCCGTCGCGCAGTGGGGGCACGTAGGCGTCTTCTCACCCTGGCGGTACAACATCGATCCGGCCGCCCGTCGGCTCCTCGACGCGGCCGGTTGGGTCGCCCCCGGCCTGGATGACCTGCCCACCGGCGCGGAGCTGGTCGGCGACTACCTACGACCCCTCGCGGAGCTGCCGCAGCTCAGGCCGCACGTGCGCTACGGGGCACACGTCGAGGCGATCAGCCGGCTCGGCCTCGACCGGCTGCGCACCGCCGGCCGCGACACCACACCGTTGCTGCTCCGCCCCGCCGACGGCGAGGAACTGTGCGCCCGCGCCCGACGTGGTGAACGGCGACAACTGCTGCGGGCCGGACCCGACGGGGCGTGGAGGGTCCACCGGCATCTCCGCAGGGCTGCGGTCCGCACCGATCAGCCTCATCGCCCTCGCCGCCGTGCCCGCAGGAGGCTGTTGCAGCTGGTCACCGGGTACGACGGTGCCCGGCGCGGGCGCGGCTCCCGGAGTCATCAGGGCGAGGCGCCGGGCAGCCGGGGCAGAACGTCCCCGGAAGTGCGCCTCGCGCCGGCCGGGCGTGGTGGGGCGGACCACCGCCCCGGCCGGCAGGCATCCGTCACCGCCGGCTGGCGCAGGCGACACACGTTCGCGCCGACGGGCGGGCGACGAGTCGTTCGGCGGGAATCGGTCGGGAGCATCGTTCGCAAATACCGTAGCTGCCGTCGTCGATCCCCCGGAGCGCGACGTCCAACTCGGCCAGCCGTCGGCGGGTGCCGTCCAGGACGGCGGTGAGCTGCGCGCGTTCGAAGGCGATAGTGCTGCCCTCGGGGTCGTGTTCGTCGTCGGCGTTCGACGACCGGGACGCCTCGAAGAGGCTGCGTAGGTCGCCCTCCAGGGTGGCGGCCTGGGCATCGGTCTGCTCACGCAGCCGCAGCAGAGCCTCGCGGGTCGTGCTGGGGTCGCTGGTCATGGCCCTCCACGGTACTGCGGGGATGACCGTGGTCACATCACTGGCAATCTGAGACGACCGGTCATATTGTAATTGATGTCAGCCAGCACCCGAGCGAAGGAGCGTCCCGACATGCCACGACCCACGTCGCCAGCCTCCGCCGGGACCAGGCAGCGGTTGTCCGACGCCGCGCTGGATCTGTTCCATCTGCGTGGCTACAACGGGACGAGCGTTCAGGACATCGTCGCCGCCGCCGGAGCGCCCAAGGGCACCTTCTACAACCATTTCGCCAGCAAGGAGGATCTCGCCCTCAACTCGGTGGCGAGATACTCGGCGGCGATGGGGCTGGAGATGCTGGACGAGAAGCGGGGCGGCACGCCGCGCGAGCGGATCGTCAACCACCTCCGTTACATCACCGGCCTCGGCGACACCATGGGGGATCGCGGCTGTCTGCTCGGCAACTTCGCCAGTGAGATCCCGGCGCACAGCGACGTCCTGCGCACCGCCGTCGATGCCGGCTTCGGCCGCTGGGTCGCCGCGCTCGCCGTGACGATCGAGCAGGCACGTGCCGCCGGTGAGCTGCACGGTGACGAGCCTGCCGGTGACCTGGCCGGCTTCATCGTCTCCAGCTACGAGGGTGCGGCAGCACGGGCGAAGGCTTCCGGTGACCTGACCGCCCTCCACGAGTTTCTCACCATCACCCTGACGCGGATCCTCGCCTGATCCGCGTCGGTCCCCACCGCACTGACGCGCGCGGCAGGCCAGCTACCGCAGCGTCTACCGGTTCCAAGACGACCGGTCGTACTTTTCGACCGGCAAACCAACACCCACGTTGAGGAGTGCGACATGAGCACCTATCTGATCAACCACCTGCGTATCCCCGGCGGTGTGCCGACCGAGGAGTCCCTGCGTTACCTGGAGCAGGTGCAGGCCACCACCGAGCCGTACGGCGCCAAGTGGCTCGTCCTGGACGCCGAGGTGCAGGTCATTGAGGGCAGTTGGCCCGGCTCGGTCGTGCTGATCGAGTTCCCGGACGCGGACACCGCCAGGACCTGGTACAACTCGCCCGAATACCAGGCCATCCTGTCGCTGCGGGTCGCGCACACCATCAACGACCTGATCCTGGTGGACTCCGTCGGCCCGGACTTCACGGTGGCCGGCTACGCGGGTCAGATCCGGACCCTGCTCGGCCAGTGAGCAGCGCTGCCTGACCTGCCGTCCAGCGATCCCCGCGCATGCCGTGGCCGTGCGCGGGGATCGCCTACATGAAGTTGCGGGTGTGCAGGGCGGAGAGGGCGGCGGCCTCGTCTGGCCGGAAGCCCAGGCGTACCAAGCGGCGCTGGCGGCCCTGATCCATCGCGTGTTGCAGAGCCTGCACCCGGTCGTGGCCGGCGGACACGTCGTCCGGGTGCCAGCCACCCGAGGCGAGCACCACGAGCGCGTCGAAGACGTCCGCGTTGAGTCCGGCGGTGTCGACGAGCGCGTCGTGGCGGCGGTGGATGGCCGCCCGCAGCCGATCCCGCAGCAGCGGGTCCAGTTGTGCCTGATGCTCCAGGTGCGCCATGCCGAACAGCACGTGCCGGCGCTCGTCCTGCCTGGCGAGCCAGCAGATCCGACGTGTCACCGGGTCCGGGGCGTTCTCGTGCAGAAACGAGAGCAGATCGACGAAGCTGCCCTCGCCGAGCACGGAGAGCAGGAACGACGCCAGGGCGAAGTCCGACTCCGCGACGAGCGTGAACAGCGACTGCCGGCCGCCCGCCGACGACGTGCCCAACTCGACGCCGCGCAGCAGTGCGCGCCGGCTGAAGACCTCCATGTGCCGGGCCTCGTCGGCCATCTGCACGGCCAGAAGCTGCACCACCTCCCGGAAGTGCGGGTGGATGCGCCCCACGAACCGGGCCGGTACGACGAGCGCGGCCTGCTCGTTCTCCACCAGGTAAGTCATCACCTGCACCACCGCGGCCTCGACGTCGGCCGGCAGCACGAACGGGTCGTCCCACGGCACTGCGGCCTGCGGGTCCCACTGTCGGGCGGCGGCCTGCGCGTACAGGTGGGGGGCGATGTCGGCCCACACCAGGTCGCGGTCGTCCAGGTCGAACCGGGCCTCCGGACCACCGGCTTCGAGGAGGGCGCCCCGGGCGCCGAGCCCCCACCGCGCGGGCGGACGGCTGCTGAGCGCCGACGGGAGGGCCGGCCCGGCCCGCTCCGCGCCGAACCAGCGGTCGTCATCCGCCGATCCGCGGACCACCACCGCGACGAGGTCGCTCCGGTCACCCGGATCCGGCCACTCGACCCGATGACCCCGGCCACGGCACCAGACCGGCAGGTGTACGCGCAGCGCCGGGTCACGGCCACGCACCGCCACCCGGCCTCCCGGTGGCAGGCCGGCCAGAGCGCGTTGCACCAGCAGGTGCGCGCCCCGGCCGAAGCCCAGGTCGCCGAGGTGGACCTCGACGTCGGCGGCCGGTGCTCCGCTCACGGCCGATAGTCCGTGGCCGTCACCCGCCCGTCGGGAGAGTAGAACCCGCCGACGTCGACCGCCCTGGCGAGCAGCGTGTACCCGATGGTGCGGCCGTCCTTCCAGGCCGTCAGCCCCTCCAGGTCGAGCAGCGGACGCACCTGCGGATCGGCGTACGACATGCCGAGCAGCAGCGTGCCGAAGAGCTGGACCCCGGCGGACTCCGGTACGCGTACCGTCATGTTGCAGTGGTCGTAGCGCGCGGTCTGCCCGACGATCCGGGTGCCCTCGGGCGGCAGCGTGCCCTCCCGCACGAACGCCAGATGGTTGGCGTCGATCATGCAGGCGGCGTCGACCTCCCCGGCCACCAGGGCGCGGGCTGCGTCGCGCTCCCCGCCGACGTGGTCGCCGTGCAGGCCGACACCGACGTCGAACCGGCGCACGTCGACCTCGACGCCGGCGCGCGCGAGGTGTTCCAGCGGAATCAGGGTCGCCTGTGGACTGTCGACCGCGCCGACAGCCACCCGTTTTCCGGCGAGTTCCTCGACCTGTCGCACCGGTGAGTCGGCGCGCACCACCACGACCGAGGTGAGGTCCTGGTCGGTGTCGCGCATGGTCAGCGCGTGGACGGCGGTGCCGGTAGCCGCCGCCAGGCGTTCGGCCCGCAACCAGGCCAGGGGCGAGTTCCAGGCCGCGTCGATCCGGCCGGCGACGAGATCCTCGACCTGCCGCTCGTAGTGCGAGTAGAGGACGAAGTCGAAGTCCAGGCCGCGCCCGCGCAGCCAGGCCCGGAATCCTTCCCAGATGGTCACCACCTTGGGGTCGTACGCGACGGCGCCCATCAGAACGGCTGGCACCGGCATCAGCGGTTGGCCACGTCGAAGAGGGGCAGCCCGGTGGCGACCCGACCGACGAAGTCGAGCAGGGCGTCGGTGGTCGGAGCCATCACCCGGGCCGCGCGCGCGTCGCGGAAACGGCGCTCGAGGCCCAGCTCCCGGCGGAACGCGCTGCCGCCGCAGAGCTGCATCGCGCCATCTGTCACGTCGGCGACGGTCTCGCCGGCGAGGGCCTTGACCTGCAGCACCCGCAGCATGGCGTCGTCGCGGCCGGTCTCGAGGGCGGTGACGGTGTCACCCAGGAAGGCACGCAGGGCATCGGTGCGGATCATCAGTCGGGCAAGGTCGCGGCGGGTGACGGGAGCATCGCGCAGGGCCGCGCCGGTGTGGGTGAGCGTCGTTGCGGTGAGATGCTGGCCAGCCTCGGCGACCGCGCTGTCGGCCAGACCGAGACAGAACGCGGCATTGAGCACCAGGAACCAGGGGAGGACCGCGCCCAGCGCGGTGTCCAGCCCCGCGCCGTCGGCCGACATCATCGCTGTCGACGGGACGGGGAGCCCTTCGGCGGTCATCGGCCGGGAGCCGTTGCCGCGTAGGCCGAGTCCGTCGAAATCGCCGCTCACGGTCAGGCCGGGACTGTCGGCGGGAACGAGCCAGAGCGTCATCGGGCCGGCGTCGGGGGCCACCGGGAGGCTCGACCAGACGTAGCTGTTGGCCTCGCCGGCCGAGGTGACCCAGCTCTTGCGGGCGTCGAGGCGGATCGTGCCGTCGTCGGTGGTGCGCGCGGTGCCGGTCGGCGACCAGAAGTGGCTGCGCGAGCCGTACTCGGAGAAGGCCAAGGTGGCGAGATGATCGCCGGTGGCGATGGCGGCGCGGACCTCGCGCGGGCCGTGCGCCTCGATGACGGCGGTCGCCGCGTAGTGCATCAGCACCACCATCGCGGTGGACCCGCACTCGGCGGCCAGCCGCTCGACGACCTCGGCGACCACGCGCAGGCCGTGACCGCCGCCACCGACCTCGGTCGAGGAGGCCAGGCCGAGCAGGCCGGCCGCGGCGAGGGCGTCGACACCCGATCGGGGGAAGGCCCCCTCCCGGTCGACAACCGTCGCCTGCGGGCGGATCACCTCGTCGATGACGCTGCCGAGGGTGCTCGCGACATCGGTGCTGGAATCGGCATTGTCCACAGTGGTCGTCATGCTGGTGCCCCTTCGGCCGAAGCGGTGGGACCGCCGTCGACACTATCCGAACGGGAGCACGTAGCGCGAGCGTCGGATCACCGTCTGGTGCGGGTGCTGTCGCGGTGCGGCCGGCCGTGCCCGTCGTCCCGGTCGATCCGCAACTCGCGCTCCAACTCGGCGATGACCGCCCGCAGGTCGTCCAGCCGTTGGGTGAGCGCGATGCGGTCCACCTCGTCCGGTACGCCGTCGCCGTCCTCGTCGTAGTCGGGGGCCAGCCGTTCGGTCATCTCCAACCGGCGTGCCTCCTCCATCGAGTTGACGATGACGGCGATGAGGATGTTGAGCAGCAGGTTGACGGTGATGATCACATAGCTGACGTAGTAGAGCAGCGTCCACGGCGAGATGGCCATGCCCTGCTCGATGAGGTCCGGCAGCGTCTCCAGCGACAGCAGCACGAACAACGTCAGCAGCGACTTGCCGATGTCGCCGTACTCCTCCGGGTAGCGGTTGCCGAAGATCAGCCAGCCGGCCATGCCGTAGACGTAGAGCGTCACCACGGCCAGGGCGAGGAAGCCGGTCACGCCCGGAAGGCTGCGCCACAGCGCGGAGACGATGGTCCGCAGGCCCGGCGAGAACCGCACCAGCCGGACCATCCGGGCGACCCGCACGACGCGCAGCAGCGCGGGGTCGCCGTGCAGGCCCGGTATGAAGATCGCCGCGATCACCACGAAGTCGAAGACGTTCCAGCCGTGCCGGAAGAAGTCCTGCGGGCGCCTGCCGTACGCCGCCAGCCGGACGCCGATCTCGACGACGAAGACGGCCCGGAAGAGCAGCTCCAGCCAGTGCAGTGCGGTGCCCGCCGGTGTCAGGTCGTCGTACGTCTCCAGACCGAGGACAACCCCGTTGGCGAGGATGACCACCACGATGACGATCTCGAAGGGGCGCGACCCGGCGAGTCGGGCGCAGAGGTTGGCCCAGGCGGATCGGTGGTGCTCGGGTGGACCCGGCTCACGCCGCTGGGTGGGCGCGGGGCTGGCGGGCATGCCCGCCAGCCTAGCCAAGATCAATGATCGCGGGTGACCGCCCGACCTGCTCAGGTGTGGCTCGTCCGCTCCGGGGCCACCGGGGCCGCGAAGAACTCGGCGAGCGGGTCGACAATTCTGGGGTACGCCCGGTTGACGGCGTCATGGCCGCTGCGCGGAATTGTCAACGTCCGCGCTCGCGGCAACGCGTGGGCCAGCGCCGCGTTCAGGTCGCGGTAGTAGGGCGGGCCATCGGCACCGCAGGTAAGCAGCACGTCGGCGGTCACCCCGGCCCACTGGCTGGCCGGGCCGTCGTGCGCTCGGATCAGCGCCGTCTCGTCGAGCGTCAACGGCAGCAGCTCGGCCATCGTCCGGCCGATCCGGGTGCGCATGAACGCGCGGATGATCGCGATCCGTAAGCCGAGCGGGAGCCTTGCCGCCGCCATCTGTGGGTTGATGCCAGCGGCCGTGATGGCGAGGCCCTGAGCGATGTCACCGGCCCGCAGTGCTGATTGGGCGGATGCTAGCCATGCCGACGGAAATAAGCCGTCGACGGAAACCGCGGCGTCGTAGAGAGCGAGCCGGTCGATGGGCAGGCGGAGCGCGGCCTCGAGCGCGATGAAACCGCCGGAGCTGTGGCCGATGACGTTGCCGGACCCGGTGTGCTCCAGCACCACGGCGAGGTCGTCGATCTCCTGCTCCAGGGTGTAGGGCATCGACCTGGGTGGCGCGTCGGCCCGTCCCCGTCGGTTGTAGAGATGCACGGTGAACCGGTCGGCGAGCGCCGTGGCCAGCCGGCGGTAGACGTCGATGGTGACACCGCCGCCGTGCACCACGACGATGCCGGGTCCGTCTCCCGTCGAGTGCAGTACGACGCTCGCGCCGTCCCGTGCGCTGATCCGTTCCATGATCGTCCACCCTTCCGCGGCGACAACAACTGCGAACGACGTTTGCAGTTTACAGTAGATCCGTGAGCGACGCATCCACCGGAGCCGGCGACGGCGACTCCGCTCGGCAGCCGATCTGGAGCAGGCCCGAACGCGGCAGCCGCGGCCCCGCCCCGGGGCACAGCCGGGACGCCATCGTCGTGGCCGCCATCGCCCTGGCGGACAGCGAAGGGCTTGCCGCGGTGTCGATGCGCGCTGTCGCCGGCGCGCTCGGCACCGGCGCGGGATCCCTCTACCGCTACCTGTCGTCACGCGACGATCTCCTGGACCTGATGACCGACCGGGTCGTGGGGGAGTTACGGCCCTATCCGGAGGCCGAGGAGGGCTGGCTGGACTCGATGCTGCTGTTGGGCCGCCGGCAGTTGGCGCTGCACCGTGCGCATCCGTGGCTGATCGAGATGAGTCACCGGACGTCCGGCATCGGTCCCGAGAGCCTGGCCTGGTTCGACAACTGCCTTCGGATCCTGGAGCCGGTGCCGGCAGTTGTCACCGCGAAGTTCGAGGCGATCGCGATGATGAACGGCGTGGTGACCCTCTTCGCCCGCAGCGAGGCCGCCTCCGGGGCGTTCAGCTTCGCCGGTGCCGACCTCGCGGCGTACCCGCACCTGGTCGCGGCGTTCCGCCAGCCCTCCGCGCCCGCGCCCCGAACGGATCTCTTCGAGCGGGCCCTGCGCGGTCTGCTGAGCGGTCTGCTGCTCGCCGAGCCGTTCGAGGCGGGCTGACGGGGCTGGCGCACAGGTGGCGTCCCCCGTTCCGTCCTCCGGCGTGGCCCCAACTGGTCTAGGTTTTCGATGGCGGCGAGACCGGCCGGTGAGCGTCGACGGCGACGAGAAGGTCGCGCGTGCGCTGGGGAGAGGTGTGCGATGGCAGATTCTGATCTTGCCGGCCTGCGGGAACGGGCCGCGAACGGTGACCGGGACGCGGTCGACCAGCTCGTCGAGTTTGCCAGTGAACGGGGTGACCTGGCAGAGCTGCGCCAGCTCGCCGAGAGCGGCAACGCCGACGCGGCGGCGCAACTCGTCGAGCTGGCCAGCGAGCTCGGCGACATGGACGAGCTGCGGCGTCTGGCCGATCGGGGCGACCGGGACGCGGTCGACCAGCTCGTCGAGCTGGCGGCGGAGCGGGCCGACGTCGGTGAGCTTCGACGGCTCGCCGACGCGGGCAGTCGGGACGCCGCCGACGTGTTGGCCGAGCTCACCGACCAGGAGGACGAGGCGGAGTAGACGCCGTACGCCGGGCGGGCGACGCCGGTGGGCGGCGCTCTAGTTGGCGTCCTGCGCACAGATCGTGGTCATCTCGCTCAGGTAGCTGGCCAGCGTGGGAAGTCCGGCGTCGGCCCGACGTTGTTCGACGCCCGGCTCGTCGGTGATCGGAGTCGCTGGCACGGGACCGTCCGGACCGCAGCGGACCTGCGTCCCGTACACCTGGGGCTCGCCCTTGCCCGCCGCGACCCGGTCCTCCAGGTAGGCCAGGTTGCCCGGCGACGCCTGCCGGTCGGCCACCGCTGTGCGCAGCAGGTCCAGTGCCTGCTGCTGGAAGGCCGGATCCAGGTCGGAGTGCTGGGCGATCGCCCACGCGGCGTTGCCGCCGTCCTCGCCGACCAGCGCGAAGGTCGGCCAGCCGTGCGTGCGGATGATGTCCTTCAAGCGGGCGGTGCGGGCCTGGTCCGACTCGCTCTGCGGCGTGCCCTCACGGTCGGCCTGGTCGCGGCGCAGCATCGCGATCAACTCGTCGTGCAGCGCCCGGTCGTAGGCGACGGGGGACCGGACAACGGGGGAATGGACGACGGGTGAGCGGACCAACGCGGACGGGGTCGCGATGGGAGATGCCGGCGGCGCGCTGCTCGGTGAGTCGCCGGCCGACCTGGGCGAGGTGCCGCAGGCGGCGAGAGTCAGCAACGCCACCAGCGGCACCGCGACCGGCGACGGGAGCTTCACGTCGCCGATTGTCGTCGCGTCGTGGTGGTCCCACAAGGCACGAGCCGGGCCTCAGGCATGCAGCGTCTCGCGGGGCGGCACGCCGTAGCTGGCGTGGTACCGGGCGGTGAACCTGCTGTGGCTGGCGAACCCCCACCGGCTGGCGATGGCCGAGACGGTCTCCTGCCGGGGGTCGGCGCGCAGCAGGTCGCGGTGTGCCCGAGCGAGCCGGATCCGACGCAGGTACGCCATCGGGGTGATGCCGCGATGACGGCGGAAGGCCAGTTGCACAGCCCGCAGCGAGACGCCGGCGGCAGCGGCGATGTCGGCCGCGCTGATGTCCCGGTCGGCGTGGTCCTCCATGAAACTGATCGCCCGGCGCAACGTGGCGGTGCTGGCGTCGTGTCGGTCGGCGGCGGTCGGCTCGGTGAACGCGGTGTTCGGGAAGACCGCGAGCGCCGCCGCGGCGAGCATCCGCGCGGCGTTGCCGATCACCAGCGGTTGCGCGCTGGCGGTCGGATTGTTCAGGACGACGTCGCTGACGAAGCTGGTGGTCGTGCGCCACTGCCGGGCGAGGGCCTCGTCGGCGGGACCCAGGTCGGTGAATCGGATCCGACCGGGTCGCCGGGCCGGCGCAGAGGTGGCCACCTGCTCCAGCACCGCCAGATCCAGCACGCAGAGCTCCACCTCGCCGGGATGCCAGCGTACGGTGCAGGGCTCCTCCGGCCTGGTGACGAGGAAGACGTCACCGGGGTCGAACCGGTTGACCGATCCGGCACAGACGCGATCGACGCGGGCGGTGCGGGTGCGCCCGAGGACCAGCCCGTCGAGGGTGCTGGCGCCGATGTCGAGGTGCCCGGTCTGCCGGGTGGTCGCGATGGCGAAGGGGCCGGCGTCGACGCGCTGATGAGTGAGCCGGAACCGGTTCCTGCTGTCCAGGCGCAGCTTCGGGTCGTACGTCGCGGACAGGAACTCGTGGATGGCAGCCGGGTCACGGCTGTCGAAGTGTCGGGTCTGCACTGGTGGTGACGTCATCCGCTGTCTCCGTCCGGTGGAGGTGCCGCCGGGAGGTGAACCGGTGCCGGCGGCCAGATCGCACGTGCCGAGGCGCTCGGCGGTGACTCGGCAGGGCGGTGGCCGGCGGTGCAGTGAGGTGGAACGTCGCGAGCGGGACGGCAGCGACCGGTCGAGGTGGCGTCGTGACTGAGCTGGCCGGTGGAGGTTGCGGTATGCAATATCCGTCGATGGGATTGTCACCCTACGACAATCATCGTCGGTCGTCCTACCAATCACCGCAATGTCGGCCGGTTGACTTCGCTTTCCGGCTAGCCCGTCGGCGGGTTCTGCGCCTGCTGTCCTAGCCATCGTCGCGGGCGACAGCGAAATCTTGTTCATGATTTCCCCGGCGGCGCAGGGCGATCGGGCCGCCGCCGGGCGACCGGCCTACGAAAGGGGTGCGCCTTGGACAGTACCGATTCCGACCGCGTCGTTCGACTGGCCGTGGCGGAGGCGCTGGCCCGGGTGACCGACGAGGACAGCCTGGGGCTGGGCGAGAGCGACGCGGTGCAGCGACTCGGGGCCGATCTGCGCGCGGTGCTGTGCCGCGCACTCGACAATCGCGTGCCGCTGACCACGCCGGACTTCGTCGACCTCTGCCGTGAACTTGGTCTGAATCGTGAGGCGTTCGACCTGCTGGGGCACTACCTGATGACCGCGCTGCTGGCCCACCACGTCGGGCCGGACGCCCTGATCCGGGTGGGGGTGCTCCTCGGCACCGTCGGGCGTTACCTGCCGGGCGCCCGCCCGACCGCACCCCGCAACGGACGCCCGATGCCGCGCCGGCGTGACGTGCGCGCGGACAACAGCGTCGTCGGCCGGTACCGCCGCGCGAAGCTGCCGGAGCACCTTCCCAACCCCCCGAGCTGGACCTGCACCGGATGTGGGCGGGAGTGGCCCTGCGCCACGAAGCAGAGCCAGTTGCTCGCCGAGTTCGGCGGGGCGCGTACCGCCCTCGCGGTCTACCTGGGCTCCTGCCTGGTCGCCGCCGCCCAGGACCTGCCCACCGTGCCGCTGCCCCGGGTCCGGCTCCGATTCCTCGGTTGGCTGCCCCGCGCCCGAATCTGAGCCGGCCGTCAGTTGTCCGCAGACTCTTTGTCCGGCACCGGGTCTCACCGCGGGCACTAAACTGCACGAGCATCGATCCGATGGAACGTGATACGTGTGTCATTGGCCGAGAGGACATCGATGAGGTCCACGCCGTTCTCCGTCGGCACCCGCGCACGGGTCGCCGCCGTCCTGGTCGGCCTTCTGGTGGCGGCACTACCCGGGACCCCGGTGGTCGCGTCTCCCCAGGCAGCCGCCCCGACGGCGACCACGGCGACCGCCCAGCCCCGCCCCCGTCCGCCGCACATCGTGGGTGACCAGACCGTCCCCGCCTACTCCTACGCCGACGCGATCCGAGAGAGCGTCTGGGTCCAGACCCGCGCCGACAGCGACGGTGACGGCGTGCCCGACCGGGTGGCCGTGGACCTCGTCCGGCCCCGGGAGGCCGCCGTCGCCGGGGTACGCGTACCGGTCATCATGGACGCCTCGCCCTACTACCTCTGCTGTGGTCGGGGCAACGAGGGCGAGCTGAAGACGTACGACGCGGCCGGCGTGATCGCCAAGGTCCCGCTCTTCTACGACAACTACTTCGTCCCCCGCGGGTACGCCTTCGCCGCCGTGGACCTGGCGGGCACCGCCCGGTCGACCGGTTGCGAGGACGTCGGCGGTCCCGCCGAGGTCGGCAGCGCCACGGCGGTGATCGACTGGCTCAACGGGCGGGCTCGCGCGTACGACGCCGCTGGACGGCCGGTCAGCGCTGCCTGGAGCACCGGGCAGGTTGGCATGATCGGCAAGTCGTGGGACGGCTCGGTCGCCAACGGGGTCGCCGCCACGGGTGTGGCAGGGCTGGCCACCATCGTGCCGATCTCGGCGATCTCCAGCTGGTACGACTACATGCGCTATCGGGGGGCCCTGGTCGCCACCGACTATCCCGGCTATCTGCACTCCGTCGTCAACGGCCGCCCCGAGGAGGCCTGCGCGCAGGTGCTGGCACGGCTGCGGGCGGACAGCGCCGACGAGACCGGTGACCACAACGGGTTCTGGGCGCAGCGCGACTACCGGCCCTCGGCCGGGCGGGTCCGGGCCAGCGTCTTCGTGGCACACGGCCTCAACGATCTGAACGTCACGACCAACCAGTTCGGCCGCTGGTGGCAGGAGTTGGCCGAGCAGGGTGTGCCCCGCAAGCTCTGGCTGCACCAGACCGGTCACCAGGACCCGTTCGACGTTCGGCGTGCCGAGTGGGTGGCCGCCCTGCACCGCTGGGTCGACTACTGGTTGCAGGGGCTGCCCAACGGGGTGATGGACGAGCCGCGGGTCGACCTGGAGACCGCGCCGGGCACGTGGACGACCCAGCGCGACTGGCCCGCTCCCGGCACCCGGGACGTGCGAGTGGCCCTCGGCGCGGGCGACGGTGTGACCGGCACGCTCGGCGGGCGCGGCGCGCGGCCGGGTCAGGAGCGGGCGTACGTCGACGAGCCACTGTTCGAGGACGAGTTGGTCGCCGCGCCGAACACCGCGACCTCCGGCCGGTTGGTCTTCCTCTCCGGCGCGCTGCCCACCGCGCTGCGGATCTCCGGCAGCCCGTCGGTGCGGTTGCGGGTCCGGGTGGATCGGCCGACCACCGAGCTGACCGCCCGGCTCGTCGACTACGGCACCGCCGAGCGGATTCAGCTCGACGGTGCGGGGGGAGTGCGGACACTGGACACCGAGTCCTGCTGGGGCGCCTCCACCGACGCCGACGACGCCTGTTACTTCGACACCGAGGAGGTCACCGAGGTGTCCGACCACGCCGTGCTGACCCGAGGGTGGCTCGACGCCGCGCACCACCGCTCGCTGCGGTTCACCACGCCGCTGCGACCGGACCGCTGGTACACGGTGACGGTCCCGTTGAACGCGTACGACGCGGTGGTGCCCGCCGGGCACGTGCTCGGGCTGGTGCTCGGCCAGAGCGACCCGCAGTTCACCGACACCGTTGATCGGGACGCCACCGTCCGGGTCGACCTCGGTCGCAGCGCGCTGACCCTCCCGGTCACCGGCCGTGCCGGGCTGCCCGCCGTCGATGTCGCGCCGCCGGTGGTGACCGCGCCGATCGACCCGTCGGCCGCGCGGGCGCCCCGGGACACCCGGCAGGTGCCCTGACCGGCCGGCCGGGCCGGGCACCACGTGCGGTCGAGGTGTGACTCGCTGCTACCGCCAACAGGTCTTTTGGCAGGTCACGCCTCGGTGTTCATCGTGGACCCGCTCTGCGTACGACGGGTGTTCACCGCCCTCTCCGAGGCTTCTTGATCATAAGAGCATTCGCTTGATCGAGGAGAGGCCCGCAGTGCGAGACAAGCATCCCGAAGAGACCGAACACGCGCAGCTGTCCCGGCGCAAGCTGGTCAAGTACGCGGGCGTCGGCGCGACGCTGGCCGCGGCCAGCCCGCTGGTCGGCGCCAGCGCGGCGTGGGCTGACGAGGACCGTCGGCCGGGCGACGACACGGGCGATCGCAGCAACTCCAAGAACCGCGTGTGGCGTGCCGGCGACCACCACGTCCACTCGGAGTACAGCGGCGAGTTCGACACCACCAAGTCCCCGATCGTCTTCCACAAGGGCGCGGACGCGGTCTACCCGATCGTCACCAACGCCATCATGGCGAAGAACTTCGGCCTGACCTGGGCGATGTGCACCGACCACGGTGGACCGACCCACTCGAAGGTGAACATCGAGCAGGCGTACCCGGACCTGCTGCGGTCCCGCAAGCTGGTCCCCGAGGTGCTCCAGTTCTGGGGCATGGAGTTCGACGCGCCCTCGCTGGACCACCACACGCTGATGATCCCGCGCCACGACGACGAGGCGAAGCAGCTCTTCGAGTTGGAGAGCCGATTCGCCAAGTACGACGCGTTCCCCACCGACCCGGCCCGGGACACCGAGGCCAAGATGGTGGAGTTCCTGAAGGTCGCTCGGGGCATGCCGCACAAGCCCCTGGTGATCGCCCACCACGCGTCGCGTTCGGCGCCCGGTCTCGGCGTCTACGGTCAGGACACCCCGCGCGAGTTCCGCAACGGCAACAACGCCGCGCCGGACGTCTACATCGGCTTCGAGGGAGCGCCCGGGCACCAGGCCGGTCCGCTCAACGGCGGCAAGCGGGGCGGGTACGGCAACCACCCCACCTACGGCGGCTTCGACCAGATGACCGCTCGCGTCGGCGGCCTGTGGGACTCCCTGCTCGGCGAGGGCCGGCGCTGGTGGATCACCGCGACCTCCGACTCGCACGTGCACTGGACCCGCGGCGGCTCCGACTTCTGGCCGGGCGAGTACAGCAAGACCTACGTCCACGCCCGCCAGGACTACGGCGACATCATGGACGGTCTGCGCAACGGCCGGATCTGGGTGACCACCGGCGACCTGATCCGCAGTCTCGACGTCACCGCCAGGTCCCAGGGCAGGACCGCCGAGGTGGGCGAGACCATCACGGTCAGCCGTCGTAGCCGCACCGATGTCGAGATCGAGATCACGTTCCGCCCGTTGGGCGGCGTGAACGCGAACGGGGACCGCCCCGAGGTCCGTCGGGTCGACCTGATCGTCGGTCAGATCACCGGCCCGAGCGCCAACCTGGACGCCGACACCAACCCCACCACGAAGGTGGTGGCCCGGTTCGGCCCGCGCGACTGGCGTCGGAGGGGCGAGGACTACGTCATCCGGCACACGCTGCGCAACGTCGAGGCCGACACCTACGCGCGGGTGCGGGGCACCAGCACCGACGAGGCCGAGCCGCTCGCCGACGGGCTGGAGAGCCCGTGGGACGATCTGTGGTTCTACTCGAACCCGGTGTTCGTGCACGTGCGCTGATCCCACCCGCCAGCGGCACCGCGGACCCGTCCGGCTGCGCTCGACGTACCGCGTCGGGGGCGTCGGGCGGGTCCGCGTCGCGTTTCCGCCCGGCAGCCGTCGTCGGGGTCAGTCGGTGCTGCGGCGCCGGCCCCGGGGGGCGGCGCCGCGCCCGCGGCCGGCCGGTGTCTCGGTCTGGTTCGACGCTGGTGTGGGTTGCACCTGTGACACCGCCTCGCAGAGGTCACGCAGCGGGTCCGTCGCCTGGGCGGAGCAGGCGACCCGCTGGAGCAGTGCCCGCAGCGTCGCCGACTCGGCCGGCGTGAGCGTCCCCAGCAGGTGTGACTCGACGTGTCCCAGCGCCAGACGCCGTTGCTCCCAGGCGCCGCGCCCGACGTCGGTGACGTCGACGAGCCGGTTACGTCGGTCTGCCGGGTCCGCCCGACGGGCGACGAACCCGGGCCGTTCCAGGTCGTCGATCAGGTACGTGAGGACGGTGCGGTCGATCCCGAGCTCCTCCGCGATCGCACCCTGGTTTCGGGCCGGCCCGGTGATCGCCGCGGTGAGCACCTGGTAGCCGCGGGGACCTCCGGGGAAGTCGGTGAGCGCGTGTTCGGCCGCCCGGACGTAGCCACGGAAGACGATCCCGAGCATCCAGCCCAGGTCGTCGTCGAGCGGATCGGGCCGGTCCGGCCGGTGAGGGGCACCCGTCATTCCCCGACAATAGCGCAGTGACACAGATCTTGTTGGCAAGAGATGTTCTGTGTGACATAAGGTTGTGGTCACGACGCATCGTTCGAGGCGTCGCGTGAATCGGGAGGCTCGCAGATGAGCGACTACGGCCATGACCTGGTCTTCGGATCGTTTGTCACCCCCAGCGGTGACAACCCGGCCCGCACGGTCGACCTCGCCCTCCTGACCGAGCAGGTCGGGCTGGACCTGGTCACCTTCCAGGACCACCCGTACCAGCCCGCGTACCTCGACACCTGGACCCTGCTGAGCTTCGTCGCGGCACGGACCAGCCGCGTGCAGGTGGCGGCGAACGTGACAAACCTGCCCCTGCGTCCACCGGCGGTGCTCGCCCGGAGCGTGGCCAGCCTGGACCTGCTCAGCGACGGCCGGGTCGCTCTGGGCCTCGGCGCGGGAGCGTTCTGGGACGCCATCGAGGCGATGGGCGGCCGACGCCTGACCCCCGGTCAGGGCGTACGCGCGTTGGCGGAGGCCATCGAGATCATCCGCCAGGTATGGGACACCGAGACCCGTGGCGGCGTCCGTGTCGATGGCGAGTTCTACCGGGTGCGAGGCGCCAAGCGCGGGCCGGCGCCAGCACACGCGGTGCCGATCTGGTTGGGCGCGTACAAGCCCCGGATGCTCCAGCTCACCGGTCGCCGGGCCGACGGTTGGCTGCCGTCGCTGGGCTATCTCCAGCCGGGCGACCTGGCCAGGGGCAACGCGACGATCGACGACGCCGCTCGGGAGGCCGGCCGGTCACCGCGGGACGTTCGCCGGTTGCTCAACATCTCGGGGCAGTTCTCGGCCGTCGGGCGCGGAGCACTGAACGGACCCGCCGAGCAGTGGGTACGGGAACTGGCCGAGTTGGCGCTGGGAGAGGGTGTCAGCACCTTCATCCTCGGCAGCGACGATCCCGACGACCTGCGCCGGTTCGCCGGCGAGGTGGCTCCGGCGGTTCGTGAACTGGTCGCGGCCGAGCGTGCTCGCGGTGCGGCGCCGGAGTCGGGGAGTGCACCGGAGTCGGAGCGCGCGCCGGATTTGGCGTCGGTGCGGGAGCCGTCGGAGCCGTCGGAGCCGTCGGAGCCGGCGGTGCGGCCGAGCCGGGCGACCGTGACCGGGGGAGCGTTCGCCGTGGTGCCGACCCCTGACAGCGGCGTGCGGCGCAGCGACCAGCAGGTCTGGGACGAGTCGACCCGGCCGACCGGACCCACGCCCGACCCGGACCGCACCTACACCCCGCACGAGCAGGCCACCGGGGCGCACCTGGTGCAGGTCCACGACGGCCTGCGTGCCGAGCTGGCCCAGATTCACGATCTGATCGAGCAGGTGGCGGCCGGTGAGATCGATGCCGGCGCGGCCCGCTCCCACATCAACACCATGACCATGCGCCAGAACCGCTGGACGCTCGGGGTCTACTGCGAGTCGTACTGCCGGATCGTCACCACCCACCACACCATCGAGGACCAGTCGTTGTTTCCTCGGTTGCGGGCGCGCGACCCCCGACTCGGCCCGGTCGTCGACCGGCTGGAGCGGGAGCACCACGTCATCCACGACGTGTTGGAGGGCGTCGACCAGGCCCTGGTCGCGTACGTCGGGTCTCCGGACGGTCTCGCCGAGCTGCGGGCGGCGGTGGACCTGCTGACCGACGCCCTGCTGTCGCACCTGAGCTACGAGGAGCGGGAGCTGGTCGAGCCGTTGGCGCGGTTGGGCATCGCCTGATCGTCACTGGTCCCGGGGCCGTGGCCCGTGTTTTGTGGCCCGCGGACCGTGGCCGGGGGTTGCCGGGTTTGACGTGAGAGACTACTTTCGAAACATGTCTCTCAAGAATCCGTACGGGGATTTCGAGATCACCGAGCCGCAGGCGTTGCGGGCACTGGCCCATCCGGTGCGGCTGGCGATCCTCGAACACCTTCAGCGGCACGGCCCGGCCACGGCCACCGGGCTGTCGCCGCATGTCGGCGCCACACCGTCGGTGGTCAGTTGGCACCTGCGGCACCTCGCGACGTTCGGTCTGGTCACCGACTGGGACGGCGCCACCAGCAAGCGGGAACGCTGGTGGCAGGCCGCTGCCCGGGGCTTCCGTTTCACCGCGACCGACAGCGTGGAAGGACAGTCCGCCAGCCAACTGCTGCGCGGCGAGATGTTCGCCCGCACCGCCGACGCGCCCCAGCAGTGGCTGCTGCGCGAGGAGCCCCGACTGAATCCCGAGTGGCGCGCGCTGGCCGGCATCGCCGACACCCGGTTCGTGGCCACCGCCGACGAACTGCGGCAGCTTGAGGAGTCGATCGAAGAACTGATCGCCCCGTACGTGCGGCGCAAGGAGGAGCCCGCCCCGGACGGCGCGCGGATCGTCCGGATGCTGCGCTACCTCCTGCCCGAGCCCGGCGACGACGACCCGGCCCAGGCCGGCGACGACGACCCGGCCGCGTCGTGAACACCACCGGCGCCGGCACCGAGCGCGCTGCCGGCGCTGACACCGAGCGCGCTGCCGGCGCTGACACCGAGCGCGCTGCCGGCGCTGACACCGAGCGCGCTGCCGGCACTGACACCGGGCGTGCCGCCGGCACTGACACCGGGCGTGCCGCCGGCACTGACACCGGGCGTGCCGCCGGCACTGACACCGGGCGTGCCGCCGGCACTGACACCGGGCGTGCC
>NZ_JBIAKV010000013.1:171283-204965 GCF_042872705.1 Micromonospora sp. NPDC005203
CGCCGGCACTGACACCGGGCGCGCCACCGACGCGGTGCCGCCGCCGGCCCTGCATCGCGACCGGCGGTTCCGGACCTTCTGGATCGGTCAGACGATCTCCGACTTCGGTGATCGGGTCAGCGAACTGGCCCTGCCACTGATCGCCGTCACCCTGCTCGCCGCTACGCCCGTACAGGTAAGCGTCCTCACCGCGTTGATCTGGTTGCCCAACCTGTTGGGACTGTTCCTCGGCGCCTGGGTGGACCAGCGCACCCACAAGCGCCGGCTGCTGATCATCGCGGACCTGATCCGCGCCGCGGTACTGATCAGCCTGCCGGTGGCCTACCTGTTCGACGCGGTCACCCTCACCCAGCTCTACCTGGTGGCGCTGCTCACCGGAGCCGGGGCGGTGCTGTTCGCCATGGCCCGCCAGGCGTTCTTCGTGGCCCTGGTGCCGCGATCGGCGTACGTGGACGCGACAAGCAAGCTGAGCGTGAGCCGGTCACTCTCGTTCATCGCCGGACCGGCGGTCGGCGGCGGGCTGGTCCAGGCGCTGAGCGCGCCGGCCGCGATCGTCGTCGACGCGGTGTCCTTCCTCGGCTCCGCACTGCTGCTCAGTCGCATCCCGGTGAGCGAGCCGCCTCCGCCGCCGCGCCGAACGTCCACTCTCGGCCTGGTCCGCGAGGGGCTCGTGCTGGTGTTGCGGCATCCGGTGCTGCGGGCCGCGCTCGGCTGCACCAGCACCGTCAACTTCTTCACCTTCATCTCCTACGCGTTGCTGGTGCTCTACGCCAGCAACGAACTTCACCTGTCGGCCGGCGCGATCGGCGTCGCCCTCGGATTCGGGGCGGTCGGCGGGCTCGCGGGCGCGGCACTCGCGCCACGGATCTCGCGTGCCATCGGACTGGGACGTACCGCCATGATCGGCGCGGTGCTCTTTCCCGCGCCGCTGGCGCTGACCGCGCTGGTGTCCGGCCCCATGTGGACGAAGGTGGCCATGCTGGCGGCCATCGAGTTGGTCTCCAGCGTCGGGGTGATGCTGATGGACGTCAACCTCAACGCCCTCCTCACCGCCGTGACGCCCGACGACGCGCGAGGACGCCGCGCCGGTGCGTACAGCGCGGTCAACTACGGCATCCGACCGCTCGGCGCGCTTGTCGGTGGTGCGTTGGGCACCACCATCGGGCTTCGACCGACCCTGGTCGTCGCGGGCCTGGGTGGTGTGCTCGCCGTGCTGTGGCTGCTCGCGTCGCCCATACGCCACATCAGGACTGTCGACGACCCCGCGGCCCGACCCGACTGACCCGGGCTGCCCGCTCCGGCCGCCTGCCGCCGGAGCGAGCCCACGGGCAGGTCAGGCGGCATCCGCCAGCAGGATCTGGGCCAGCTCGGTGGGCTGGGAGAACATCGGCCAGTGACCGGTCGCCATCGTGACCAGCCGCCAGCGGTCGCTGGTCAGCAACGTGGCCACGGTGTCGTTGGGCTCGGGTCCGTCGAGCAGGCACTTGAGGTACGTCGCCGGCAGCTCACCCAGCGGGCGGGTCAACACGGCCGGCTCGGTCAGCGTGGCGCCGGGGTGCGGGGTGGAGCCCTCGACCAGCCGTGTCGCCTGCTCGTCGGTGAGCCCCTGGCCGTCGAGATCGGCCGCGCCAACCGGCGCCCAGGAACTGCCGTTGTCGGCGAGCAGCGCCTCGAACGCCGCCTGGCCCTGCCACCAACCGGACGCGAACGACCCGCCGTCGACAGGCACCTCGGCGTCGACGAAGACCACCCGGGTCAACCGGTCGCCGATCCGTTCGGCGGCCTGACCCACCGGGATGCCCGAGTAACTGTGCCCGACCAGCACCACGTCGCGCAGGTCGCGGCGCTCGACCTCGTCGACGATGTCCTGCACGTGGGTCTGCTGGCCGGCGACGACACCGCGGCGCTCGGCGAGACCCGAGAGGGTCAACGGGTAGGCGTCGTGCCCGGCTGCTCGCAGCGGCGGCACGACCTCGTCCCATGCCCACGACCCCAGCCACGCCCCTGCCACCAACACGAAATCAGCCATGGGCGGGACCCTAGCGGCACCCTGTGACAACCCGGCGGCTCACGGCCAGGTGCGGGCCTGCGCCGCGAAGACCTCCGGCGGGCTCGCCACCGGCAGTACGCACAGCAGATGCCCGCCCGGGGCTCGCAGGATCCGACACTCCAACCACCGCGCCACCTCGGTGGCGCCCAGGTCGATCAGGCGGGCGGTCTCGGCCGCCACGTCGTCGGTCTCGATGTCGAGGTGGTAGCGCGGCGCGTCGTCCACCGCCTGCACGGCCGTGACCATCCCCGGCAGCGCCTCGTGCAGGCCGACGAACTGCGGCTCCGCCGGATCGGACCGGGTGCCGACGCCGAGCGCCGCCGACCAGAACTCCGCCGCCTGGGCGGCCTCCGCCTCCGGGGCGTCGATCAGCAGGGCGTAGACACGGCTCCGGTGCATGCGGGGCAGCATATCGGCGGCGGGCGGGCGGCGGCGACAGCCGCCGACGTCGACGCACGTCCTCCGGCGCCGGTCGGAATCCGCTCAGGCGTGGTCCCGTGAGGGCGGCCCGGCAGCGACCGCCATCCGGTAGATCCACACCGGATACTCGACCGCCGGGTGCCCGCCGTTGAGCCCGGCGCTCAGGTGCAACTGCGCCGCCGGCATCCAGAGTTGGGCATCCGCGTCAAGCCACATGGCGTCCACCCAGACCAACCGGGGATCCTCGATGACGGTACGCACGCCGCCGTCGGGTGCGAGGGCGAGGACGCGCCGCCGTTCCACGTCGCTGAGGTAGATGGTGCCGTCGGCGTCGATCGCCGTACCTCCGGTGCTGGGCGTGTCACGCCATGGTTCGACCCGCCCGGCCGCCTCGTCGGTGGACACCGACGGGTCGTCCAACCAGCGGGTGGCGATCCGGGACATCCCGCCGGAGGCCGGCTGGTAGTAGAGCCAGCGGCCGTCCGGCGACACCTCCAGTTGATCGAGGTGCAGGCGCACCTCGGCGCCACTCGCGTCCCGTACGACCCGCCCGTCGGCGACCAGCGGCCCACCCACTGTGCTCGGATGCCCGTCCAGCACCCGTCGGGACCGTCCCGAGTCGAGGTCCAGCACGATGAGACCCGGCGCTCCGGCGTCGCTGAGGTACGCCGTCGGACCGTTGAACCGGACGTCGTCGAGGCAGCTGGTCGGGTGCACCGCCTCGGCGAGGTCGTAGACGCGCTCCACGCGGTCTGCGTCCGGGTCGACCGCGATCAGCCGGGCGCCACCCGGCACCTGCCGGTCGCCGAGCTGCGGCGCACCCGAGTCGACAATCCACAAGCAACCGTCCGGTCCGGCCCGTACCCCGTTGACGTGCACGAAAGCACCGTCCGGCGCCCGCTCGGCGCGGTTCCACGCTTCATCCGGGTACGGGTCGCGCCTACCGTCGGGAAACACCTCGACCACCTGGACGCCGGGCCGGTCCGCCGACGGGTAGCTCAGGAAGATCCGCCCGCGCAGGGTGGTCACGCCCGTGCACACCCGGTCCTCGCGCAGGACCGCTGCCAATCGGGGGTCCTGCTGGCTGGGCAGCATGGACATTGACGTGCTCCTCACCCGCCCGACGGCGTCCGCGCTCGCGGCCGGTGACCGACGGATCCGGCCAACCGGCGAGGCATTCCCGGCGCGGGCCGTGCGAAACCACCCGGCGCGGGCAGCGCTCAGGCGGTCGGCGGGGCCGCGGGGTCGACCAGGGCGGCGAGCCGCTTCGGAGCCAGCAGGCAGTAGCTCTCGGTCAGCAACTCAGCGACCTCGACCCAGTCGGTGCCGCCGTCCACGATCATGCCCATGACGGTCGGACTCCAGTCCGGTTTGTAGAAGGGGTGCCCGCCGCTCAGGAGCCCGGCGATCTCGTCGAGCGGTGACCGGAAGGTCAGCAGGCAGGCGGGCTCGTCCAGCTTGGCGGCTCGCGCATGCACCACCTGACGGGCCGGGTCGACGGTGAACACGTGGGCGACGGTGCGCTTGCGGATCCGCCACCGGGTGCCCACCCAGGCCGGCTCCTCGTACGCCTCCGGCAGGCCGCGGCAGATGGGGCGCAGCCGGTCGAGAACCTCGGGCGGGACATCTCCGGGTGCGGTCACGACCAGCGACCCTAGCCGCCCCGTGTGACACATTCCGCTCGCCCGACGCCACCCACGCCGGTGGTGCCCGCCCCCACGATCCGTCAGGATGAGCCGGGGCGACCCTGGGCCGTCGTCCTGGACGCTCCCACCCCGTGCCCGCTGAGGAGTTCCGTGCCGTCCACCCTGCTCTCCCGCCGCGACCTCGACTTCCTGCTGCACGACTGGCTGCGGGTGTCCCAACTCGTCGAGCGCCCCCGTTACGCGGAGCACTCCCGGGAGACCTTCGACGACGCGCTGGACCTCGCCGAGCGGGTGGCCACCGAGCAGTTCGCCCCGCACAACCGCGCCGCCGACCTCACCGAGCCCACCTTCGACGGGCAGCGGGTGCGGCTGATCCCGCAGGTGCGCGCGGCGCTCGACAGTTTCGCCGAGACGGGCCTGCTCACCGCCGGGCTGGACGCCTCGGTCGGCGGTCTGCAACTGCCGCACGCCGTCGCGGCGGCCTGCTTCACCTGGTTCCAGGCGGCCAACGTGGCCACCTCCGCGTACCCGTTCCTCACCCTGGGCAACGCCAACCTGCTGCTGGCACACGGCAGCGCCGAGCAGGTGGACACCTACGTCCGGCCGATGCTCGACGGCCGGTTCTTCGGCACCATGTGCCTGTCCGAGCCGCACGCCGGCAGCTCACTGGCCGACATCACCACCCGGGCGGAGCCCCAGGCCGACGGCACGTACCGAGTGTTCGGCACCAAGATGTGGATCTCCGGTGGCGATCACGAGTTGGCCGAGAACATCGTCCACCTGGTGCTGGCGCGGATCCCCGGCGGCCCGCCCGGCGTGAAGGGCATCTCGCTGTTCATCGTGCCCAAGGTGCTGGTCGGTGCGGACGGGTCGCTCGGCGACCGCAACGACGTCGTGTTGGCCGGCCTCAACCACAAGATGGGTTTCCGGGGCACCACGAACACGTTGCTCAACTTCGGCGACGGTGGGCACACCCCGGGCGGCCGCGCCGGTGCGGTCGGCCACCTGGTCGGTCCGCCGCACCAGGGACTGGCCCAGATGTTTCACATGATGAACGAGGCCCGGATCGGGGTCGGGGCCGGCGCCACCGCGCTGGGCTACACCGGGTATCTCAAGAGCCTGGCGTACGCCAGGGAGCGACCGCAGGGCCGTCCGGTCGGCGCGAAGGACCCGGCCACGGCACAGGTGCCGATCATCGACCACCCCGACGTACGTCGGATGCTGCTGGCGCAGAAGAGCTACGTGGAGGGGGCGCTGGCGCTGGTGCTCTACTGCGCGCGGCTGCTCGACGAGCAGCACACCGCTCCCGCCGAGGCGGACCGCGAGCGCGCGCACCTGCTGCTGGACGTGCTCACCCCGATCACCAAGAGTTGGCCGTCGCAGTGGTGCCTGCATGCCAACGACCTGGCAATCCAGGTGCTCGGGGGCGCCGGGTACACCCGCGATCACGACGTGGAGCAGCACTACCGGGACAACCGGCTCAACCCGATCCACGAGGGTACCCACGGCATCCAGGCGTTGGATCTGCTGGGTCGCAAGATGACCATGCGGGGCGGCGCCGGCCTCGCCGAGTTGACCGCGACGATCGGCGACACCATCGAGCGGGGCCGCAAGGTCGGCGGCGAGGTGGCCGATCTGGCCGACCGGTTGGCCGCCGCGGTGGACCGGACAACCGCGGTCACCCGTCGGCTGTGGGCCGACGGCGACCCGGTGTCCGCTCTGGCCAACGCCACCGCCTACCTGGAGGCGGTCGGGCACGTCGTGATCGCGTGGATGTGGTTGGAGCAGGTGCTGGCGCTGCCGCCGGAGGAGGCCGGCGACGCGTTCCACGCCGGCAAGCGCCAGGCGGCGCGCTACTTCTTCCGGGTCGAGTTGCCCCGCACCGGTCCGCAGTTCGACCTGTTGGACAGCCGGGACCGCACCACCCTCGACATGCGCCCGGACTGGTTCTGACCGAGCGGCTGTCAGCGTCGACGGTTCTGGTGCTGCACCGCCTGCCGGCCCTTGACCACGCCCAGGATGATCACGATCACCAGCGCGATCAGGCCGATGATGATCAGCCAGCGGACGGCCTCGAGGATCAGCCCGAGCAGGATCAACACGCCAGCGACCACGCCGACGACCCAGAGCAGCGCACGCATGTCCACCTCCGGTAACCGGCCGCGCCTGGTGCGGCGGGCACGGTGTGGCCTTTCCCGATCCGGCCGCCACCATGCCCGGGTGAGGTGCGAAGCGGTGCTTCGATCGACTCGGGTTCCGTGCTGTCGGGGTGTCCGAGACGTGGTGATGGCCCAAGCTCCGGAAAACCGAGTCGATCACGGGCGGGCCGACCGAGTCGATCACGGGCGCCCGGCCGGCTCAACCCTTGGTGCGCGCCACGTAGACCGTGTTCGCGGACTCGCCGCCGGTCAGCGGGTTGGCGAACGGCACGACGTGCGCCCGCACGTCCACGAACACCTCGGCGAGCGCCGCGGTGAACTCGGTGTCCGGCGGGTCGTCCGACCAGAGCGAGAACACTCCCTCGGGCCGCAGCAGGGCGGCCAGCCGACGCAGCCCGGCCGGCGGGTAGAACGCCGCGTGACTGGGATGCAGGACGTTGCGCGGGGAATGGTCGACGTCGAGCAGCACGGCGTCGAACCGCCGCCCGGGTGCCTCGGCGTCGAAGCCGACGTCACCGGCCACCGAGGCGAAGAAGTCAGCCTGCACGAACCGGGTCCGCGGGTCCTCGGCGAGCCCTGCCGCGAACGGCAGCAGACCCCGACGGTGCCAGTCGATCACGTCCTCGATCGCCTCCACCACCAGCAGCGAACGCACCCGTGGGTCGCCCAGCGCCGCGCAGGCCGTGTAGCCCAGCCCGAGACCACCGACCACCACGTCGAGCGAGTCGCCGGCCACCGCGGCGAGACCCAGCCGGGCCAGCTCGATCTCCGCGACCGGGAACAGGCTGGACATCAGGTACTCGTCGTCGAGTTTGACCTCGTACACCTCGACCTGGAGGGCCGGATCCCGGCGTCGGCGCAGGCTGATCGCGCCGATCGGGGTCTCCCGCCAGGCCAGCTCCTCGAAACGCGCGCCCACGGGTGCCCTCTCGCCGCCGGATTCGTCCCCGGATGGTACCGGTTGCCCCGAGCCGGACACGCAGGGTCCCGAGACATCGACGCAACGCATATTCTGTGCCCCGGCCGACCCACTGGAAGGGACCCCATGCCGTCGCGGCAGGACCAGCTGCACTCCTACCAGTTCAGCGTCCAGCGAGCGGTCGCCGCTCTGGTCATGCGCGAGACCGACCCCGCGCAGTCGCCGTTTCGGCGACTGGCCGGCGCCGGCCTGGCCAGCGTCCTGGTCGCGGCGATCGGGCTCGGCGGCTTCGCGCTCTACGGCCTGTTCGCCGGGGGCGGAAAGGGCTGGCGCGACCCGGGTGCGGTGATCGTGGAGAAGGAGTCCGGCGCGCGGTTCGTCTATCGCGAGCAGAAGCTGCACCCGGTGCTCAACTACGCCTCGGCGCTGCTGATCGTCGGCGCGGACCAGGCCAAGACCGTGCTGGTCTCCCGACGCACGATCGACGGCGTCCCCCGCGGGCTGCCGCTGGGTATCGCCGACGCGCCGGACTCACTGCCCGCCCCCGGCCGGCTGGCCACGGCGGCGTGGACCGTCTGCTCGACGGCCCCGGCGGGCGAGGTGCCCCGCTCCGCTCTGCTGATCGGCGCCGAGCCCGACGGCGGCCAGCTGTTGGGCGACGAGGCGTTGCTGCTGCGGCACCCCGACGGCGGGCTGCACCTGGTCTGGCACCAACGGCGCTACCTCGTCCGCGATCCCAGCCGGGTGCTGGCGGCGCTCGCCACCACCCGCGCGCAGGCGGTGGCGGTGGCGCCCGCCCTGCTCAACTCCCTGCCCGCCGGCAGCGACCTCGCCCCGCTCGACCTGCCCGGGCTGGGCCAGCCCGCCACCCGGGTGCCGGACGCCGCGATCGGCACGGTCTACCTGGTGAGCAACTCCGGTGGCGGTCGGCAGTACGCGGTGGCCGTCGACGCCGGCCTGGCCGGCATCACCGAGTTGCAGGCCGGGCTGTTGCTGGCGCGCACCGGGCAGGGTGAGCCGGTGCCGATGACGCTGGGTCGTTTCGCCGCGCTGCCCAACGTGCCCGACCTCGCGCCGAGCGGCGCGTACGCCCCGCCGCCGACTCCGCCCCGGCTCGCGGCCGGCGACGGCGGGGACCTCTGCACCCGGGTCGCCGACGACGGCGGGGTAGCCGAGGTGCGCTGGGGCGTACCGCTGCGGGACCTGGCGGCCACGCCGCGGACCGCGCCCGGCGACGGCGCGGTGCTGGCCGACCACGTGGTGGTGGAGCCGGGTCGCGGCGCGGTCGTTGAGGCCGCCGCGGCGCCCGGCGCGTCCGGCGGCGCGGTGTCCGTGGTCACCGACCTGGGCCGACGGTACGTGCTGGCCGACCGGGAGGTGCTGCCGATGCTCGGCTACCGCGAGGTGCGTCCGGTACGGCTGCCCGCCGGGCTGGTCAGCCTGGTGCCCGCTGGGGCCACCCTGGACCCGGCCGCCGCCCGGGCCGTCGCCGCCCCCGACTGACCACCACAGCCTGGCGGCGGCGAAACGGTGGTGATCAAGAGGTTTGCGTCAGAGCTTGGCGCGGGCCTGACGCAAACCTCTTGATCACCGGGCAACAACATGTGGCAGACGGTGTCAGTCGGCCGGACGGCGCAGCACGCTGACCGCGAACGGCGCGTCGTCGCGCCACGGGCGCAGGTCCCAGGTGGCGAAGCGCTGCTCCACCCGCAGCCCGGCGGCCACCGCGTCGGCGTCGAACGCGGTCAGCGGGTAGCCACGCTCGGTGCCGAAGCCCACGGTCAGCACGCCGTCCGGCCGCAGGTGCAGCGCGACCCGGCGCAGCACCTCCGGTTCGGTGCCGACGGCGACGAAGGCGAGGACGTTGCCGGCCAGCACCGCCGCGTCGAACGGCTCCGCCTCACCCATGGCCGGCAGGTCCAGCTCGGCCAGGTCGGCGACCAGCCACGTCGGCCCGGGATAGTCGGCGCGGGCCGCAGCCACCAGGGCGGGGTCGGCGTCCACCCCGACCACGGTGTGCCCGCGCTGGGCCAGCGCGGCACCGACTCGGCCGGTGCCACTGCCGGCGTCGAGGATCCGTGAGCCGGGCGCGACAAGGGTGTCCACCAGGCGGGCCTCGCCGGCCAGGTCCGCGCCCTCGGCCGCGAGTTTCCGAAACCGATCGATGTACCACTGCGAGTGCTCCGGGCCGGTGTCGGTCGCCCAGCGGGTCGGGTTGGCCATGAGGCCACCGTATCCGGACCGGCTTTCCAGGCGCACCGATCGGTGGCAGTTGAGCAGGGCGGTGTCCGGTGTGTCGACCTGCCCAACTGCCACCGATCGGGGAACGCGGGGTCGGTCCGCTCAACCTTTCTCCGCGCCGCTGGTCAGGCCCTCGGTGAGCAGCCGCTCGCTGGCGAAGAAGAGGATCACGATGGGCAGGGTGAGAACGACCGACCCGGCCATCAGCACCGTCTTGGGCACCTCCACCCCGTCGGAGAGCAGGGACAGCCCCAGCGACACCGTCCACCGGTTGGGTTTGTCGATCAGGAACAGCAGGGCGAAGAGAAACTCGTTCCAGGCGATCATGAAGTCGTAGAGCGCGACCGCCATGATCGACGGCATCGCGAGGGGCAGGCTGACGCGGCGGATGATGCCGAGCCGGCCAGCACCGTCGATGGCGGCGGACTCCTCCAGACTGACCGGGATGGTCTCGAAGTAGTTCCGCAGCATGTAGACCGACACCGGCAGCGTCTGCGAGATGTAGACCAGCACCAGGCCGAACAGCGAGCCGCGCAGGTCGACGAGGCTGAACGCCACGAACAGGGGAATCGCGATGACGATCGACGGGAACAGGTAGACCGCCAGGAACAGGAAGTCGACCTGCCGCCGGCCGAAGAACCGCAGCCGGGCCACCGCGTACGCGCCGGGGATCGCCACCAGCAGGGTGAGCACGGTCGCCGCCACCGCGACCAGTCCGCTGTTGCGGATGAAGGTGAGGAACCCCTGGCCGCCGTCGGCGGTGGCCTTGAGGACCTCGGCGTACGTGGCCACGGTCAGTTCACCGAAGCCGACGAGCAGCGCGCCGGGGTCGAGCAGTAACTGCTCGATGGGGCGTACCGAGAGCACCAGCATGTAGTAGAAGGGGAAGACGGTGACCACCAGGAACACGGCGATCACCAGGCGGCGAAGCCAACGCAGGCTGACCGTCTCGACCATGTCCCGGTCCATCAACTCACCCTCCGTCCGAAGAAGCGCAGATAGATCACCACGAACACGATGAGCACCACGGCCAGCACGACCGCCTGCGCGGAGGCCGCGCCGATGTCGGTGCGAGCGGTGAGGAACTCGTACACCCGCACGCTGACCACCTCGGTGCCGGCGGCGCCACCGGTGAGTAGGTAGACGTCGTCGAACTTGTTGAACGTCATGATGAAACGCAGCACGCCCAGCAGGGCGATCACCGGCAGGAGTTGGGGCAGCAGGATGTGCCGGAACCGTTGGGTGGGGGTCGCGCCGTCGACCCGGGCGGCCTCCTCCAACTCACCGGGCACCGCCTGGAGCCGGGCCAGCAGGAACAGGAACGCGAACGGAAAATATCGCCACGCCTCGAAGGCGATGACGGTGCTCAGCGCGGTCGACTCCTGGGACAGGAACGGCACCGGGGTGTCCCAGCCCAGCAGGCGTTGGCCCCACGCGTTGACGATGCCGAGCTGCGGGTCGAGCATCACCTGCCACACGAACGTCACCGCGACAACCGGTGCCACGTACGGCAGCAGCATGGATGCCCGGACCAGCGTGCGGCCCCGGAACGGTCGGCGGACGACCAGGGCGGCCAGCAGACCGAGCAGGATCGACCCGACGGTGCCGCCGATGCTGTAGATCAGCGTGACCCACAGTGTCTCGGCGAAGCCGGGGGTGTGCAGCACCCGGTCGAAGTTGTCCACGGTGAACTCGCCGAACAGGCCGGTCTTGCGCAACGTGGCGAGCCGGACCCGCTGGAAGGCGAGCACCACGGTCCACACGATCGGGATGCCGATGACCGCGAGGGTGACGAGCAGTGTCGGTGCGACAAGCGCGAGCCCGGCACGGGACTCGCGGCGGCGCAGGGTCAGTGGGCGACGGCGGCCGGCCCGTCCCGGCCGCTCCCGGTTGGGGGAGCGGCCGGTCTCGGGCGCGGTGGTGGTCAATTGACGCCCGCCTTGATGGCTTCCACGTCCTTCTTGGCCCGGCTGGCGGCGGCCGCGGCGTCGGACTTGCCGGAGTAGACGTCGGTCAGCGCCTTGGGCACCGGTAGTTCACCGAGCATCGCGCCGACCAGCTTGCCCTGCCCCTGGGTGAGCCCCCACCGCTGGAAGGTGTCCGGGCTGCGGCGCAGGGTGGCGAGTACCTCCTCGCCGAACACGTCGGCGAGGGGCTTCTTCGCGTCCACGCCGGCCTGGCTGGTGTTCCAGGCCGTCAGGTACGCCTCGGGCTCGGCCGTGGTGCCCTTGCGCACCGGGAAGCGGCCCTCGGGGGACATGCCGAACCATCGCGGATAGCCGTCGCCGAGCATGTACTCCACGAAGGATTTCGCCGGGTCGGTCACCGCGCCGTCGAGCACCGCCCACGAGCTGATCTCGCCGTACTGTGCCGGCTCGGTGCCGTTCGGGCCCTTGATCGCGGTCACGAACCCGCTGTTCTTCGCGAGGAACGCCGGGTCGGTCTGACACTGTGGGCAGGTCGGTTTGGCGTCGTTGCGCAGCCCGGCCAGCTCGTCGAGGATGAATGGCGACCAGATGACCATGGCCGCCTTGCCGGCGAAATAGGTGGCCCGGGTGGTGTCCACGTCCTGGGCGCCCTTCACCGAGCTGGTGCGGATCAGGTCGCCGTAGAAGCGGATCGCCTCCACGCACTGGGGTGAGTCGAGGGTGACCTTTCCGGAGTCGTCGGTTAGTTGACAGCCGTTGGCCAGTGCCAGGTGCTCGAAGGTCTGCTGGGTGAACACGTCGCTGGCGGAGGTCGCCGCGGTGATCCCGGCGACGCCGCCGGTGTTCAGTTTCGTCGCGGCGTCGGTGATCCGCTCGTACGTGTCGGGGGCGGGCAGGCCGGCGGCGGCGAACAGGTCCTTGCGGTAGACGAGCAGCTGACCCCACCCGTCACTGGGGACGGAGAGTTGCTTGCCGTCGTCGGCGGTCAGCTCCAGCGTGCGGGGGGAGAACGTCTGCCTGCCCAGCTTGTCGACGACCTCCGCGTTCGCCGAGGCGTGCAGCAGCTCGTTGCCGGCGAGCGTACGGATGCCGGCCAGGGAGACCGACCCGACCACGTCGGGCAGGTCGCCGGCGGCGGCGTTGGCGGCGATCAGGGAGGGGAACTGGTCCTCGTTGACGGTCACGAGGTCGACCTGGATGCCGGTCTTGGCAGTGAAGTCGGCGATGATCGCCTTGGTGGCGGTGACCCGGTCGGCGACGTCCTCCAGGCTCCAAACGGTGATCTTTTTGCTGTTGCTGTCTGATTGGTCGTCGCCGCAGGCCAGCAGGGTGGACGCTGTCAGTGCCATGATCAGGGTGGTGGCGAGTATCCGCCTCGGAGGTGCTGACATCGGTGGCACTCCTCTCGAAGGGTACATGACTGATTCAACACGATCGATAGATTAATGACAAGACATATGGCGATTTTTTGCTATCCTGGAGCCCAGTGCAACCGGGATGTGACACATGGGCAACTGGGTCGTCTCACTCGCCGGGCCTCGACGGATCAGCCTCGAGCCCTGCCCACCAGATCCGCTCGGCCCCGGTCAGGTCCGGGTCCGCACCTGCTACTCGGGCATCTCCGCCGGCACCGAGCTGACCCTCTACCGGGGCAGCAATCCCCGGCTCAGCAAGGACTGGGACGACACCGCCCGGATGTTCGTCCCCCGGCAGACCCCGGTTCCCTACCCGCTGATCGGCTTTGGCTACGAAGAGGTCGGCGAGATCGTCGAGGTCGCCCCGGAGGTCACCGACCGGCGCCCGGGGCAACTCGTGTGGGGCATCTGGGGTCACCGCGCCGAGGCGGTGCTCGCCGCCAGCGCGGTCCGTCCACTCCCCACCGGGCTGGACCCGCTCGCCGCCGTCTTCGCCCGGCCCGGCGCCATCGCGCTGACCGCCGTACTCGCCGGTGACCTGCACCTCGGCGACTGGGTCGGCGTCTTCGGGCAGGGTGTCATCGGGCTGCTCGCCACCCGACTCGCCGTGCTCTCCGGTGCCCGGGTGGTGGCCGTCGACCCGGTGCCCAGCCGGCTGACACACGCCACCGACTACGGAGCGCGATCCACGGTGGACGCCCGCACCGAATCCGCGGCGGCAGTGCTGCGTCTGGCCACCGACGGTCGGGGCGCGGACGTCTGCCTGGAGTTGTCCGGCGCGTACCCGGCGTTGCACGAGGCGATCCGGTCCACCGCGCACGCCGGCCGGGTGGTGGCCGCCGGCTTCTACCAGGGCCAGGCCGACGCGCTCGGCCTCGGCGAGGAGTTCCACCACAACCGCATCCAGTTGGTGGCCGCCCAGGTCTCCGGGCCCACTCCCGCGCCGAGCATGGCCGGCCGGTGGACCGGGGACCGGGTGGCGCAGACCTTCATGGATCTGGTGGCTGAGCGCAGCCTCGACCCGATGCCGCTGGTCAGCCACATCGTCGACGCCAGCGCCGTCGCCGACGCCCTCGCGCTGCTCGACCGCGGCGCCGGTGACGTCCTCCAAGTGGTGCTGAGGTTCTGAAATGACCACCATCGCACTGGCCTGTCAGGAACAACTCCTGCCGGGCACCGACCTGACCCAGAAATTCGCGCTCGCGACCGCCCTCGGTTACCAGGGCATCGAGCTACGCGGGCGCGGTGACCTCGCGTTCGCCCGCCGGCTGCCGGAGCTGCGCCGGGCCCGTGCCGACGGAGCCGTGCTGCCCACCGTCTGCGTCGAGATGGATCACTTCATCGGCGACTTCGACCCGGCCCGTTCCGCCGACGCGGTCCGTAACCTGCGCTCGCAGCTCTCGGTGATCGCCGAGCTGGGCGGCGTCGGGGTGACGACCCCGGCGGCCTGGGGGATGTTCTCCCGACGGCTGCCACCGTTCGAGCCGCCGCGTCCCCCGGCCGGCGACCGGCAGGTCCTCCTCGAAGCCCTCGGCGAGCTGGGCGAGCACGCCAGGGCCGAGGGGGTCACCCTCTTCCTCGAACCCCTCAACCGGTACGAGGACCACATGGTCAACCGTCTCGACGAGGCGATCGCGCTCTGCGCCGCGCTCGGGATGCCGTCGGTCCGGGTGGTCGCCGACACCTTCCACATGAACATCGAGGAGGACGACATGCACCGCGCGCTGCGTGGCGCCGCGCCGTACCTCGGGCACGTGCAGGTCAGTGACTCGAACAGGTTCCAGCCCGGTGCCGGGCACCTGGACTGGCCGGCACTTGTGCGTACCCTGCTGGAGCTGGACTACCGGGGCTGGCTGGCGCTGGAGTGTCGGCTGCGCGGCGACCCGGTCCGGGCACTGCAGCAGGCCGCGACGGTCCTGCGACACGCGCTGCCCCGCGAGGCCGCCGCGTGACCGCCGGAGGTGTGACCGCCGACGCCGACCCCGCCCGCACCGGTGGGCCGGCCGACGCCGCCGGGCTGCGCCAACTCGCCGTCGACACCCTCGACGCCAACTGGGAACGGGATCACACCGTCCCCTCGCGCACCCTCTACCCGCACCAGTGGAGCTGGGACTCCGCGTTCATCGCGATCGGGCTGGCCCAGGTGCGCCCCGAGCGCGCCTGGCGGGAGCTGACGAGCCTCTTCCGGGCGCAGTGGGTCGACGGGAGGGTGCCGCACATCGTGTTCAACCCGGCGATGCGGGTCGGCACGTACTTCCCCGGCCCGGAGCTGTGGCGCTCGGCGAGTGTCGCCGGCACGCCCACCGTGGACACCTCCGGTCTGGTCCAGCCACCGGTGCACGCGCTCGCGGCGTGGCTGGCGTACCAGCGGGCACCCGACCCCACCGGCCTGGCCGCGCTGCGCCGGCTCTATCCCGCGCTTGTCGCCCAGCAGCGTTACCTGGCGACGCGGCGGGACGTGGCCGGTGACGGACTGGTCTGCATCGTGCACCCGTGGGAGTCCGGGTTGGACAACAGCCCGGCCTGGGACGAGCCGATGGCCGCGGTCACGGCGGAGGCGGCAGTCATGCGCGCGTACCGTCGGCACGACACCGCGCACGCCGACGCCGCGCACCGCCCCACGGACCTGGACTACGCGCGCTACCTGGCGATCGTCGCGGCCTACCGGGACCACGGGTACTCCGACCGCCGGCTGGCCGACGACCACCCGTTCCTGGTGGAGTGTCCGCTGTTCAACGCGGCGTTCGGGTCCGCCGAGCATGCCCTCGCCGAGATCGCCCTGCTCGTCGGCGCCGACCCGGGACCGCACCGGTCCCGCGCGGCCCAGATCACCGAGGCGCTGCTACGACGGCTCCACAACCCCGGCACCGGGACGTTCCAGCCCCGTGACCTGCGCACCGACCGGTTGGTAAGCGCCCGTACCGTGCTCGGGTTGACGCCGCTGATCCTGCCGGACCTGCCCGCGCGGCAGGCCGACGCGTTGGTCGTCGAGGCCCGGTCGGCGCGCTTCGGGGTCGCCCAGCGCATGGACCGGCCGTTGCCCACCTACGACCGCACCGCGCGCGACTTCGAGCCCCTGCGCTACTGGCGCGGGCCGAGTTGGCTGAACATCGGCTGGCTGGTCCGGCGCGGGCTGCTCGCGCACGGGCACCCGGAGCTGGCCGCCGGGCTGCGTCGCTCGATGATCGACCTGGTCGGCGGGGCGGGCTGCCACGAGTACTTCCACCCGGACACCGGCGCCGGGCTGGGCTCGCCGGCGTTCAGCTGGACCGCCGCGCTGCTGCTCGACCTGCTGGCCGAGTGATCGCACGGCGGCCACCTGCTGGTAGCGTGCCCGCTCTTCCACCGGAAGGGGTGGCGTGCGCGAGATCGACAAGGTGGCCTGGATCCTCATCGAGGACGGGCGGGTGCTGAGCACCCGGTCGGCGGGCAAGGACGTCTGGTACCTGCCGGGCGGCAAGCGTGAGCCGGGAGAGACCGACCTGGAGACCCTGCGCCGGGAGATCGACGAGGAGTTGAGCGTCGAGGTGGACGTGCGCCACGCCGTGCACCTGGGCACCTTCACCGCTCAGGCGCACGGGCACGCGGGTGGTGTCACCGTGCGGATGACCTGCTACCGGGCCGGTTACCAGGGACAGCTGACGCCGGCCAGCGAGATCGCCGAGATGGCCTGGCTCGGCTACGTCGACCGGCACCGCACCTCGCCGGTCGACCACCTCATCTTCGACCACCTGCTGGCGGAGGGCCTCCTCCGCTGACCGGCGCCGTTTGTCCCGGCCGGCCGGGGGTAACCGCCCGGACGTGACCGACCCCGACGGGTTCCCGTACTTCACCGACGCGGTGTCCCGCCGGTCCGGCCTGCCGCCCGAGCAGGCCGCCGCCCTCGCCCGCGCCGTCCTCCAGACGTTGGCCGAGCGGGTGACCGGCGGCGCGACCGACGACCTCGTCGGGCACCTGCCGAACGAGGTCGACGGCTACCTGGCCGGCCCAGCCCCGGATCTGGCCGGCCCAGCCCCGGATCTGGCCGGCCCAGCCCCGGATCTGGCCGGCCCAGCCCCGGATCTGGCCGGCCCAGCCCTGGACCGGGCCGGGGCGGTCGGCCCCGCGCTGGACCCGGCCGGGCTCGGCGGACCGGATGTCGGCGTGGACGGGCTGGACACCGGGGTGGGGCTGGATGTCGGTGGGGCCGCCGAGGTTCCACCGCCGGACGCCGGTCCGGCGGAGTTCCTGCGCCGGGTGGGAGAGCGCGCCGGGGTCGATCCGGCTACCGCCCGAGCGGGAACCGGCGCGGTCTTCGGCACGTTGCGGTCGGCGATGACCGTACGGGAGTTCCGGCAACTGGTGGCGCGACTGCCACGCGACGGTGAAGGCGGATTCGCGTCCGACCTCTAGCGGCCCTGAACGGGACTGCCGCCCGGCCGGTCCGGTCCGGCGAGATCCACTCGCGTTCCTGGAAGTCGGGGTATCGCGGCGACCGGCACACCCCAGCTTCCTGTAACCCGAGTCGATCACGGCTGGGCCGAGTCGCCGATGTCGTCGCCGAAGGCGGCGGTGAGTGCCGTCGAGATCAGCGCGGGCAAATCGGTTCGTCCGTCGTCCTCGGCCCAGCGCACCACCGCCGTGTGCAGGGCGGCGAGACAGGCGCTCGCCGCCGCCTGGACCCGGAACGCCGTGTCGGGGTCGGCGGCATCGTCCCCGACGGCGGCGACGATGGCCTGCTGTAGGGCGTACTGGTTGTCCAGGTGTTTCGCCCGCAGGGCCGGAGTGGAGATCATGAGGCGGAGGCGGGCCAGCAGGAACTCCCGGTGGCTCTCACCGGTCAACGCCGCGGCCGATTCGATGAGGGCGCCGCCGATGCGCCGGACCAGAGGCTGGGCGGCCGGTGCCGCGGCGATCCGCTCGGCGACGAGTTGGCCGCGATCATCAAGGAGGACGAGGTCCTCCTTGGTGGGGAAGTGCCGGTAGACGGTCATCGGGGAGACCCCCGCGGCCTCGGCGACGTCGTGCACGGTCGTGGCGTCGTAGCCGCGCTCGCTGAACAGCCGTACCGCCTGCGCCTGGATCGCGCGCTGCGTGTCAGCTCGTCGTTGGTCTCGCAGTCTTGAACGTTGGTCTGGCACGTGTTAGACACTACCTTGGTGATAGTTACTACCAAATTGGTGGCGACTACCAGATCTGAGGTGGGCGACATGGGTGAGCTGACCGGCCGGACGGCTCTCGTGACCGGCGCGTCGCGCGGCATCGGCCAGGCGATCGCGGCGCTGCTGGCGGCGCGGGGCGCGATGGTGTTCGTGCACTTCGGCACCGACCAGGACGGTGCGACGGCGACGGTCGACGAGATCGGACGTGCCGGCGGCACCGCGCTGGCCGTCCGCGCGGAGTTGGGGGTGGACGACGACGTCGAGACGCTCTTCGCGGGGGTCGAGGCCGGTCTGGCCGGGCGACCACTCGACATCCTCGTCAACAACGCGGCGACCGCGCCGGCCGGTCCGCTCGGTGTCACCTCGCGGGCGGAGTTCGACCACCTCTTCGCGGTGAACGTGCGAGCGCCGTACTTCATCACCCAGCGGGCGCTGTCCCTGCTGCGCGACGGCGGCCGCATCATCACGATCTCGTCAGTGGCGACCCGGATGGCCAACCCCGCGCAGACCTCCTTCGCCATGACGAAGGGGGCTGTCGAGACGATGAGCATGACCCTGGCCAACCAGGTCGGTGTCCGGGGCATCACGGTGAACGCGGTCGCTCCCGGCGCCACCCGGACGGCGACCAACGGGTCCGTCTTCGACACGCCGGGCCTGACCGACCTCATCCGTGGGACGACCGCGCTCGACCGCCTGGGCGAGCCCGACGACGTCGCCGAGGTGGTCGCGTTCCTCGCCGCCGACCGGGCGCGCTGGATCACCGGTCAGGTCATCGACGCGAGTGGCGGCCTGTTCCTCGGACCGCGCGTCTGATCGCGGGGCTCACGTCGCGGAGTCGGACAGCTCCTCCGGGTCGGTGATCCAGGCGGAGAACACCGGCACCCCGTGCCACGGCCCGGCGGTCCCGTCCGGCCGGGCGTCGCTGGCCACGGCCACCACGGCGTACGGGTGGCCGAAGCGTAACTCCGCAGTGCGGGCCACGCCTTCCGGCGGCAGGCTGACCAGCCCGAACATCCCGGTCACCGCGGCCGCCTCGAACCCGTACCGACCGTAGCGGGCCAGCGCCGTCTGTCGTGCCTCGAAGCCCCGCACCGGTTGGGCAAGCGCTCCCGCCAGCGCCACCGTCGCCGCCGGAAAGCCCAGCTCCGGAGCGCTCAGGTCGTGCTCGCCGCGCGCCGACCAGCAGGGGAGCACCGCGGTGTGCCGTTCCTCGCGACCGTCGCGGGCCCGGGTCCGGACCCGCTCCTCGCTCAGCGTCCACAGCGGTGTCTCGCCGAGCGGCAGGTCGAACAGCGATCGGCTGCCGGCGGGCGGCGTGCCGTCGGCCGCGCCGGCGCTGAGGTCGTACGCGACGGCCAGCACCTCGGCGGGCGACACCTGCGGTGCGGCGGCCACCGAGAGGACGACAAGCCCCGCGCCGTCGCTACTCTGGGCGGACGCGGCGTGCACGATCGCGTCGCCGACAGGCGTGCCGGACACGATGGCGCACCGGTGGCCCTGGCTCGGGCTGCGCAACACCTGGCGTAGCCGGCGCGTCCAGGCGCTGCCGGCGCCGAGCGCGCGGGCGTCGGCGGCGTCGAACGGGGTCGCCCAGGAGATGCGGGTGGCCAGCGCGCTGGCCAGGGCGAAGACCACGTCCGGGCCGACCTTCAGAGGGAACGTGTCGATCAGGCCGTCGGTGTGTGCGCGCGCCCAGGCGTCCAACCCGGCCTGGTCGGGCAGCGCACCGACCTCGGTCGTCGCGGGCAGCGTTGCCCGCCAACCGGCCGACCCGCCGCCGCCCTGGCCCGCCCGGTGCCAGAGCGCGGTGGCGCAGGCGACAAGCGGATGCGGCGCGTCCAGGAGCGTTCGGGCGACCTCCGCCGCGCTGGCCAGGTCGGTGCCCAGAGCACGGGCCAGGTCCTCGGCGGCCGGGTCCGAGTCGGCCGCGGTGGCGCAGACCGCGAGCAGCAGCCAGGCGCCGAGCGGGGAGGCGACGTGGTGCCGGTCGCCGATCGTGGCGTGCAACCGCGCGGCGTACGCAGCCAGTGGCCCGTGCAGATCGGTTGTCATGCCCCCACTCTGCCCGGCGGCGCGGCTCACGACCACAACTCGAACGGCTCGTCGATCTCCTCGCCGGCCAGGAAGGGCGTGATCAGCCGGGGGAGTTGCCCGGGGTAGAACCGGTCCGGGCTGGCCACCACCTCCGGCAGCGGCCACCAGCGGAAGTCGAAGTAGTCCTCCCGCTCGTAGTCGAGGCGGTGCGCCTCGTCCACGTCCGGGCCGGGGCCCGCGAGTCGTACCGTGACGACCACCTCGTCCTGGACGTGCCGCACCTGACGGTGCAGGAAGCTTGCCCGCCGACGCCAGGTCGGCGCGCCCACCTGGTCCGCGGCGACCACGATGCCGGTCTCCTCGCGCAGCTCGCGCACCGCCGTGTCGCGGTAGGCCTCTCCGGGGTCCATGCCGCCGCCCGGCAGCTCCCACCAGGTGCCCAGCCGGGGATGGTCCGGGTCGTGGGTGTGGAACAGCAACACCCGGTCGGCGTGGTCGACGACCACCACCCGTACCGCACGCCGTTCGAGGATCGGCAGGTCGTCGGGTATCGCGTTCATCGGCCCAGTCTGCCGCAGCAACTCCCACGCCGGTGGCTGGCGCGACGGCGGGTAGGCTGCCCGCCGTGGCTGGTCTGTTGAGGAATGTCGCGGCTCGTATCTCCCGGGTGGGCGCGGTGCTCCCGTCGCCCCGACGTACCGGGCCGGCACCCGCGCAGGTGGCCCGCCGCCGTCAGGTGAGCGCCCTGCAACGACGGGAGCTGACCTACGCCCCGGAACGGGACGGTCAGGCCGACCCGGGCGAGATCGTCTGGACGTGGGTGCCGTACGAGGACGACCCCCGGCAGGGCAAGGACCGGCCGGTGCTCGTCGTCGGACGGCACAGCCGGACGCTGTTCGGGCTGATGCTGTCCAGTCAGAGCGAGCGGGACGGGCAGCGGCACTGGTTCGCGCTCGGGCCGGGTGAGTGGGACCGGGACAACCGGCCGAGCTGGGTCCGCCTGGACCGGGTGCTCACCATGCGCGAGGACAGCATCCGCCGCGAGGGTGCCGTGCTGGATCGGCCCCGGTTCGACCGGGTCGGGCAGGCGCTGCGCGCCGGCTACGGCTGGCGCTGACCGCGCGCCCGGCGGGCTGCCCCCGTCGAGGCGACCCCGGGAGTGACTCACCTGGTGGTCGTGCCTACTCGCGGCTCGGGCCGACCGCCGCGCCCCGCGCGTCCGGCGGCGGGTACGGCTGGTCGGCGAGCAGCCGTGCCAGGTGCGCGCTGTTGAGTGCCAGGGCCTTCGTGGTGCGGCCGGTCGTGTCGGGCTTGGGGCCGACGTCGCGGTAGTCCACCGTGTGCAGCGCCTCGCCGACCCAGTAGGTCGCGGCGGCGGCGGGGACGGTGAACCCGACCTCGTTGAGTGCCTGCTGCACCTCACCGATGGTGTGGTGCGCGCCGTCCTCGTTGCCGACGACGGCGACACCGGCCACCTTGCCGTAGGTCAGGAGCCGACCCTCGGCGTCGGTCTCGGACAGCTCGGCGTCCAGGCGTTCGAGGACCATCTTGCAGACGCTGGCCGGCTGACCGAGCCAGATCGGCGTGGCGATGATGAGCACCTGGGCCGCCAGCAGCTTGGCGCGGATCGCCGGCCAGCCGTCGCCGCTGCCCTCATCCGTGGACACCCCGAAGCGCACGCCGTGATCGACGACCCGGACCAACTCGCCCTCGACGCCCTGTGCGGCCAACTCGGCGAGCACCTCCCGACCGAGTTGCTCGGAGCTCGACGGCGCCGGTGAGGGCTTGAGGGTGCAGTTGAGCACGAGGGCGCGAATGGTCGCCACGTCGGTTCCTCCGGGCGGTCGGCGAGGATGTGGCTGTCCCATACCCGGACAGTGGCCCGACACTCCTCTCCACGCTGCGCTGAATATGGGGCCGGCACACCGGGAGGGCTGGCATGCTGTCCGGATGACCGGGGACGTCCTGCGGCAGGTGGCCGAGCAGGTCCGGACCGCCTTCGGCCTGCAACTGTCCACGATGGAGCCGGTGACCCACGGCGCGGACGAGCACGCCCGACTGTGGCTGGCGTCCACCGTCGCGGGCGCTCGGTACGCGGTCAAACTCAGCGGCGGCGGCACCGCGGCCGGTCTGGCCGTGACGGCGTACCTGGCCCGACAGGGCGTGCCGGGCATCGCCGCGCCGCTGCGGACCCACGACGGACAGTTGTCCGTCGATGACGGCGGCCACCGCCTCTCGGTGGTGCCGTGGGTCTCCGACCAGCGGGCGCTCGACGGGGCGATGACCGAGGCGCACTGGTACGCGTACGGCGAGGTGCTGGCGGCCGTGCACGCGGTGCCGGTGACCGAGGAACTGAGCCGGCTACTGCCGCCGGGCGGCGCGGCGTACCCCTCGATCGTCGCCGCGACCCGCGCGATGGCCGAGCGGCTGCGCGACCCGGACCGGTCCGACCCCGCCGGTCCGGTGCTCGCCGAGCTTGCGGCGGTGTGGTCCACGGTGGCCGACCGGGTGCGCACACTGACCGGCGGGGTGGAGCGCATGGCCGCCGACCTGCGCGATCGCCCCGCGCCGGTCGTCTGTCACGGCGACCCGCACCTGGGCAACCTGTTGCTCGGCGCGGACGGGCAGGTGTGGCTGATCGACTGGGACGACGCCGTGCTCGCGCCGCCCGAGTGTGACCTGATGTTCGTCCGGGGTGGGGTGCTCGCCTTCGCGCCGGTCACCCCCGGGCAGCAGAGGGCCGTGCTCGCCGGCTACGGTCCGGCGGACATCGACCCGGCTCGCCTGGCGTGGTTCCTCGCGGTCCGCGCGCTCGACGACCTCAGTGACTGGACCCGCCAGACGTTGGACCCGGGCGCCGACCCGGCCGAGCGGGATCGAGCCGCGGCGATCGTGCGGGGGCTGGTGTCACCGGTCGGTCTGGTCACCCTCGCCGACGCGGCGATGCGTGACCTCGCGCCACCGAGCCGTGCGCCGCGTTGGACCGACGCCTGACCACGCGGCGCTTTCCACCAGTTGCCGGGGCGACCGGGCGCCGCCGAGGCTCTTCGCCTGGTACATGAGCGCGTCGGCACGGCTGAGCGCATCGGTGAGCTGGGCCGGACCGGTGACCGGGGCGAGCCCGACGGACGCGGTGACCCGGACGCTGCATCCGCTCAGCCGGATCGGCGCGGCGACTGTCTCACTGAGGCGGCGGGTGGCGTGCTCGATCCAGCGCCGGTCGACGGTGGGGGTGGAGAGCAGCCCGGCGAACTCGTCGCCGCCGAGGCGGGCGACGAGGTTGTCCCCGGCGAAGCCGGCGAGCCGCTCCGCCACGCTGATCAGCACCTGGTCGCCGGCGGCGTGCCCGTACTGGTCGTTGATCTGTTTGAAGTCGTTCAGGTCGAGGACCACGGCGATCAACGGCTCGCCGGCCGCGTCGGTGAGCAGGGTGGCCGCGAGGCGGTAGAAGGCGCGGCGATTGGGCAGCCCGGTGAGGGGGTCGTGACTCGCGGCGTGCCGTTCGGCGGCCAGTTCGGCGTGGAGGTGCCCGATCTCGGCCTCGGCGCGCAACGCCCGTCGGCGTAGTTGCCAGGAGGAGAGCAGCGCACCAGCGGCACAGATGCCGGACGCCACACTCATCGGATCGGGCACGATCCCTCCCATCGCCTCGACCGCCTCCAGCCTCTCCTCGACGCGGCGTGCCGCGTCGGGGCCACGTTTTGCCTGATGGTTGCCCCTGTGGGGGTAACTCAAAGTGAACGGATGGCCACCGTTCACGTGCGTTATCATGCTCGCCGTCCGGTGCAGATGCAATAGCAGATGCACGTGCATGACCGTCCATCGTCGATATGACACCCCTCTCGCCGTCACCGCTCCCCCCACGGCCACCGGCGGGCTCGTGAGCAGAAAGACGCCTCCATGCAGCAGCCACCCAATGGCGTACCGATTCACCAGTTGCCTCCGTTGAGCTGGCAGAAGAGCCGCCGCAGCAACCCCAGCGGCAACTGTGTCGAACTTGCCGAACTGCCCGAAGGGGCGGGCATCGCGGTCCGCAACTCACGGCATCCCGAGGGGCCGGCACTGATCTACACGGTGGACGAGATCACCGCCTTCGTGCTCGGCGCGCGCGACGGCGACTTCGACCACCTCATCAACTGACCTTTCGTCAGTGGGAGCGTCCCGGCGACGGGACCGAAACACCGGTCCGGATGAGTTCACCTCACTGTCGGTCCATGGCATGCTTACTCGTCGGCCGGGCTGGGGTGTCCGGCCATCACGGGTCGGTGTCCGGAGGTCCGCACGTGACGATGGTTCCTGCCGAGGGTGGCCCGACGACCGGGCCGACGGTGCTCCGGATGCTGCTCGGCGCCCAGTTGCGCCGCCTGCGGGAGTCCAGCGGGGTGACCCGGGAGGGCGCCGGCTGGGAGATCCGCTCCTCCGAATCCAAGATCAGCCGAATGGAGCTGGGCCGGGTCGGTTTCAAGGAGCGCGACGTCTCCGACCTGCTGACCCTCTACGGCGTCACGGAGGAACACGAGCGTGACGCCCTGCTCAAGCTCGCGCGCGACGCCAACAGCCCCGGCTGGTGGCACCGCTACGGCGACGTGTTGCCGACCTGGTTCCAGTCGTACCTCGGCCTGGAGGCCGCGGCCGCACTGATCCGCAGCTACGAGGTGCAGTTCGTGCCCGGGCTCCTGCAGACCCGGGACTATGCCAGGGCGGTCGTGCTGCTCGGACACGGCACTGCCGGGCCGGGCGAGATCGACCGACGCGTCGCCCTGCGGATGCAGCGTCAGCAGTTGCTGCACCGGGAGAGCCCGCCACAGTTCTGGGCCGTGGTGGACGAGGCGGCGCTGCGCCGGCCGATCGGTGGCCCCGAGGTCATGCGCGCCCAGCTCACCGCCCTCATCGAGGCGACCAAGTCACCTAACATCCGGCTTCAGGTCATCCCGTTCGCCGCCGGAGGTCACGCCGCCGCCGGGGGCGCTTACACCATCCTGCGTTTCGGTGACCAGGAGCTGCCCGACATCGTCTACATCGAACAACTCACCAGCGCGATCTACCTCGACAAACGCGACGACCTGGACTACTACGCGGTGGCCATGGAACGGCTCTGTGTCGAGGCCGAGCCACCCGAGCGTACGGCGGAGATTCTCGGCCAGCTGCTGGACGACCTCTATCCCGCCTGATCGTCGAGCGGGGCCCCGGTCCACCCGCCCTGGCACTACCATGGTCGACGAACGGCGACAGTGGACAGATCATGCGGGGGCTACCTTGACCACAGATGCTGCGGGCACGACTGAGGCTGCGGGCACGACGGCCGGCTCACCGAGTGACCGGATCGACACCTCGGTGCCGCACCCGGCCCGCCGCTACAACTACTGGCTGGGCGGCAAGGACAACTTCCAGGCCGACCGGGAGTCCGGCGACGCGATAACCGCCGCCTTTCCGACCGTCCGCACCGCCGCCCTGGAAAACCGCCGCTTCCTGCAGCGGGCGGTGGGATACCTGGCCCGTGACGCGGGCATCCGGCAGTTCCTCGACATCGGCACCGGCATCCCGACCGCCAACAACACCCACGAGGTCGCCCAGGCCATCGCGCCGGAAACCCGGGTGGTCTACGTGGACAACGACCCGATCGTACTGGCCCACGCCCGCGCGCTGTTGAGCAGTTCGACGGCGGGCGCCACCGCCTACATCGACGCCGACCTGCGCGACCCGCAGCGGATCCTCGCGCACCCGGAGTTGAGCCGCACCATCGACCTGTCCCAGCCGGTCGCGCTCATGCTGGTCGCGGTCCTGCACTTCCTTCCCGACGAGGACGAGCCGTACGCGTTGGTGCGGCAGTTGCTCGACGCGCTGCCGGCCGGCAGCTACCTGGCCGCCTCGCACGGCACCCACGACTACCTGCCGCCGGCGGTCGCCACGGACTTCCGGGCGAGGGCCCGAGAAGGCGGCCCGCACGGGCTGATCAACCTACGCGGCAGTGACGAGTTCGCCCGCTTCTTCGCCGGTCTCGACATGGTCGAGCCGGGCATCACCTCGGTCGCCGAGTGGCGGGCGGAGAGCGAACCGCCGCCCCGTCCCTCGCCCGTCGAGGTGAGCGTGTTGGGCGCGGTAGCCCGCCTGCCCTGACTCGGCTGGCTCAACCCTGCGGCTGGCCGGACGGCCGCCGCTGAGCGACGTGGCGGCAGCGCATCAGCGGCTGGCCGCCGGGGGTTTGCGGCAGCCCTGAGAGGCATCGCCAACCTCCGAGTCGCATCCGCGTATTGACCGACGCCGACTGGTCGAGCTAGTCTCTGTATCGATACAGACTGGATCGATACAGAGAGGTGCCGGTGAAGCCAACCCTGCAAGCCGTGGCCGACGCCGTGGGCGTCTCGCGCAGCACCGTGTCCAACGCCTACAGCCGCCCCGACCAGCTCTCCGCCACCCTGCGCGAGCGGATCCTGGACGCCGCCCGACAACTCGGCTACCCCGGCCCCAACCCCACCGCACGGTCCCTGCGCCGCGGCTTCGTCGGGTCGATCGGCGTGCTGTTCACCTCGCACCTGTCGTACGCCTTCACCGACCCGTTCGCGGTCCGCTTCCTCGCCGGGGTCGGCGTGGCCGCCGAGCGGCACGGCACCAGCATGCTGCTGGTGCCGCTGCCGCCGGCCGTGACCGACGCCCGGCGGGCGGTGGAGAACGCCGCGGTCGACGGGTTCTGCGTCTACTGCGTGGCCGACGAGGAATGGGCGTTGGACGTGATCCGCGCCCGCGGGCTGCCGTACGTCAGCACCGCCGCCCGCGACGACGCCGGCCCGGACGAGCGGTTCGTCGGCATCGACGAGCGCGTCGCGGCGCATGGCGTCGCCGCACACGTGGCCGGCCTCGGCCATCGCCGGGTGGCGCTGCTCGCCGATTCCGTCGTCCCCGACGCCCCCGCTGGCCCGCTGCGCCTGTCCGGCGTGCACGAGGTGGGGCACCCCACCACCCGGGGCCGGCTCGCCGGATTCGCCGACGCGTTCGCCGAGGTCGGCGTCGAGTGGGCCGAGTTGACCCTGGTCAACGCCCCGGGCAACAGCCGCCAGGCGGCAGCCGCCGCCGTCGCCGGCCTGTTCGACTCACCGACGCCGCCGACCGCCGTGCTGGCCGGCTCGGACGTACTTGCCCTCGGTGTGCTGGACGCCCTCAAGCAGCGGCCGGGCGGCACCCGCCCGGCCGTCTCGGTGACCGGCTTCGACGATGTCCCCGAGGCCGCCGCGGCTGGCCTCACCACGGTCCGGCAGCCGGCCGAGGAGAAGGGCCGGATCGCCGCCGAACTCCTGCTCGACCCGCCCGCGGACGCCGCGGCCGGCCATGTGTTGTTGCCCACCGCACTCGTCGTCCGGGCCTCCACCGGACCTGTCCCGAGGAGTTGACCATGGAACTTCCCACCGGATACGTCACCGCACTCGACGCCATGAACCGGCACGTCAACTCGGCCCGACCGGACGCCCCGGTCCAGGTCGAACGCGTCCGTCCGGCCGTGCTCGCCCCGACCAGGCACGTCGTCGCCGTCGCCCTGCGCCGGCTCGCCGACCGCATCCAGCCGCGACCGCTGCCCGCCGCGCCGCGCTGCTCCTGACCCGACCGAAACTCATTCCGGTACGCACGGGACGAACAGCGTGGGTCCGGGCACGGAGGGTGGTCGAGTGCGGCTCGGCCAGGCAGACTGGTGAGGCCATGTCACCTTTCACGCCCACCCTCCGTCTCCACGACCGCTACGTGCTGCACGAGCGGATCGGGCTCGGTGGCATGTCCGAGGTGTGGCGGGCCGACGACGACGTACTCGGCCGACCGGTCGCGATCAAGGTCCTCGCCGGGCAACTCGCCGCCGACCCGCAACTGCGGGCCACCATCCAACGCGAGGCCCGCGCGGCCGCCCGGCTGACCCACCCACACGTGACCCAGGTGTACGACTACGCCGAGGCGACCCTGGCCGGCGGCGTCGTGGTCCCGTACCTGGTGATGGAACTCGTCGACGGTCACAACCTGGCCGACCGCCTGCGCGGCGGGCCGCTGCCCTGGCCGGAGGCGGTCCGGGTGGCCGGGCAGATCGCCGCCGCGCTCGCCGCCGCGCACCGCATCGGCGTCGTGCACCGCGACGTGAAGCCGGGCAACGTGATGCTCACGGACACCGGGGCCAAGGTGCTCGACTTCGGTATCGCCGCGCTCGGCGGGCTCGACGGCCAGTCCGGCGAGCCGCTGATGGGCACCCCCGCCTACTTCGCCCCGGAGCGGCTGACCGCCGGGCCGCCCGATCCGGCCAGCGACGTGTACGCCCTCGGCGCGCTGCTCTACCGCACCCTCACCGGCCAGGCGCCGCTGCCCGTGCAGAGCTGGGAGGACGCCCTTGAGGTGCACCGACGCGGCACTCCGGTGCCGCCGCTGCGGGTGCCCGGCCTGCCCGCCGACATCGCCGAGCTGACCCTCGCCTGCCTGGCCGCCAACCCCGCCGACCGGCCGAGTGCCGCGCACCTGGCGCGCCGCTTCGGCGCCGGCCAGCCGGTCGAGCCGCCCACCGAGCTGCTGCGCGTCCGGCCGGTGGCGCACCCTCCCACCCTGATCGACCGCTCGGCACCCCGCCCCGCCCCGGTCGCCGCCGCACCGCCCCGCCGCCGGTCGCGTCGGCCCCTCGCCGTGCTGGTCGCCGCCGGCCTCGCCGTGTTGGTCGGCGTCGGTGCCCTGCTCGCCGAGGGTCCGTGGGACACACCGAGCGCGCCCACCTCGCCCCAGGCGGCCGCCCCGCCGTCGGCCTCCGCTCCGAAGCCCGCACCCACGACGCACTCGCCGTCGCCGGCAGCAACCCCCTCGCCCCGACCCAGCGCCAGCACCGCGCCCCCGACCACCGGGCAGGTGCCGGTCAGCTTCCGGGAGGTGACAGGCGAGTTCGCCGCCGTCCTCGCCGGGGCGGTCGCCCGCGGCGACGTCGACCCCAGGACCGCCGAGGATCTGCGCGACGACCTCGCCGACCTGAACCAGCGCACCAGGGACCGGGCCAAGCGGGTCGCCGAACTGCGCGAACACCTCTCCGAGCTGGTGGAACGCGACCGGCTGCCAGCGCAGACGGGCGCCCAGCTGGACGCTCTGCTGAGCCGGGCCAGCAGCTTCTCGATGGGCCGTACGGACGACTGATACCGCTGTCGGACCCGCTGGCATGATGTGCCGATGCGGACACGTCTGATCTTCGTGCGGCACGGCGAGTCGCTTCACCAGGTCGAGGGAATCGTGGGCGGGCCACGTGGTTGCCGGGGCCTCACCGCCCTCGGCCACGAGCAGGCACACGACCTCGCCAACCGGCTCACCCGTGACGTTGCTGCCGACGGGCCGGTGGCGGTCTACTCGTCCGTCCTGCGCCGAGCCGTCGAGACCGCGCAACCCATCGGCGCGGCGCTCGGCGTCCGACCGGTGGCCGACTGCGGTCTGTGCACCTGGCACACACCCCCGTACGCCGACGGTCTGCCGACCGCCCGCTTCCGCACCGAACACGCGGTGGCCGGTGGGGGTGTGTTCCGGCCGTTCGAGGAGGGCAACGAGAGCTGGGCCGAGCTGGTGGTCCGGGTCAGCCGCGCGATCATGGAGATCGCGCATCGACACCGGGGCGGCACCGTGGTGCTGGTCGGCCACAGCGAGACCGTCGAGGGCGCTTTCCACGCGCTCGCCGCGCAGCCGATCTTCCGGGCGTTCGACCTGGACGTCGCCCCGGCCTCGATCACCGAATGGACCACCGATCACGACCCCGGCGGTTGGCCGCCGGCCCGGTGGACGCTGCGCCGCTTCGGTGACACCGGCGGGTGGGCCAAAGCGTGATCCAGTACCGCCGTGCCGGGTCGAGGTCGGTGTCCAGGATGCCCCCAGGACCCGCCGGCACGGCGTACTCACCCATCGGTTTGCGCCGGCCGTAGTCTCACCGACATGACGACAACGCAGACGCACACCCTCGCCGTGCCCGGCGTCGACCTGGTCTACGACGTCCGCGGCCCGCTGCCTCCGTCCGGCGGGCACCCCGTGCTGCTCATGATCGGTCAACCGATGGCGGCGGAGGGCTTCAATGCGCTCGCCCCGCTCTTCACCGACCGCACCGTGGTCACCTACGACCCGCGCGGCCTCGGCCGGAGCGTCCGCACGGACGGCCGCACCGACCACACGCCGCAGCAGCAGGCGGCCGACCTGCACCACCTGATCGAGGCGCTCGGCGCCGGTCCGGTCGACCTGTTCGCCAGCAGCGGCGGTGCGGTGACGGCCCTCGAACTCGTCGCGGCCTACCCGGGCGACGTCGGCACGGTGGTGGCGCACGAGCCGCCGATCAACGCGGTGCTCCCCGATGCCGGGGCTGCCGAGCGCGCGCGGGCCGACTTCTACCAGGCGTACCAGACGAAGGGTGCCGGCGCGGGCATGGCCGCGTTCATCGCGATGACGTCGTGGCAGGGCGAGTTCACCGACGCCTACTTCGCCCAGTCGGCGCCCGACCCGGCGATGTTCGGGCTGTCCACCGAGGACGACGGCAGCCGCGACGACCCGCTGCTGTCGGACCTTTCCTGGGCGATCAGCGACTATCGTCCCGACGCGAGCCGCCTCACCTCGGCGCCGACCCGGATCGTGGTCGCCGTCGGCGAGGAGTCGGCGGGCACGTACACCGCGCGGACGGCCCTCGCCCTGGCGGCCCTGCTCGGCCAGGAGGCCGTGGTGTTCCCGAGTCACCACGGTGGCTTCCTCGGGGGCGAGTTCGGCTACGCGGGCAAGCCCGAGGAGTTCGCGGCACGGTTGCGGAAGGTGTTGGACGCCGGCTGAGCGCCCGGACTACTCCTCGGCCAGGAGTTGCTCGCGCAGGATCTCGGCGTGCCCGCAGTGCTGCGCCAGCTCGCGCAGCACGTGCAGGTACACCCAGCGCAGCGGCAGCGGGCCGCGCCGGTTGCCGCGCAGGATGTCGTCCAGGCCCAGCGAGGACGTCGCGCGGCGGGCGGCAACGCATGCGTCGCGGTGTGCTCGCTGGATCGACGCGATCGTGTCGTCGTCGTCGAGGATGAACGACTCGTCCGGTGTGGCGGGGATGCCGATCTCGGCGCGGGACCGGCACGTGACGGCCTCGTCGAACCAGACCTTCTCCACGACGGTGGCGTGCTTCACCAGACCCAGCAGCGTGGTCCGGGACGGCACCAACGAGCGGCGCGCCTGCTCCTCGGTCAGCCCGTCCAGACAGCCGTTGAGCGCTCGGCGATGCTCGTCGATGAACGTCTCGATCTGCGCCTGCGCCGGCTGGTCGATGACGTCGTCGGCGAAGGTCCCGGGAAAGGAAGTCACCCGCGGAGCATTCCAAGGTCAGGGTCGGGGCGCAAACACAGCCACTCATGAGCGCACCACGCTCGTCGAAGCGGGCCGTGCCCGCCCAGGCGATCTCCCAGCGGTTGCCCTCCGGTCGGCGATGTAACCGGAGCGCCCACCCCAGGGCCGGTCGGTCGGCTCCGCCACCACCGTCGCGCCCGCAGCGAGCGCCGCGGCGAAAGCCGCGTCGACCTCCCCGCGACTGTCGACGTTGCAGGCCACCGTGACGCCGGACCAACCCCCCCCGCCGGATCGGGCACGCCCGGCGCCGCCTCGGCGGCCAGCTCCGGCAGCGGGAAGAGCGCGAACAGGACGCCACCGAGCAGGAAGGCCGACCAGCCGTCGTCGCTGGCCGGCAGCTCGGGCCACCCCAGGGACCGGTAGAAGGACCGCAGCGCGCCGATGTCGCGTGCTCCCAGCGTGACCACGGACAGGCGGGAGGGGACGGTGCTCATCAGCCGATCCCGCCCGAGGCGGATGACACCCGCCACGCGTCGTCGCTTCAGTCGGCGCGGCAGCTGGCAGCGTCTCCCATGGGACCGACGAGGGTGACGCCGACCGACTTTCCCGGCTCGGTGCCCGCGCGCGCGACGACCTCGCCCTCCGGCGTCCACACCCCGGACCGTCCGGCCGCCTCGATGAAGCCACCGCCGGTCGAGCCGGCGAAACTCGCCACCGCCACCCAGACCCGGTGAGTGGTGGCGATCCGGTGCGCCCGCTGATCGATCACGGCGGCGTCACGCGCGAACTCCACGACACCCGCCGCGTAGACGTCGATCCCGAGCGCCGCGGTCCGCTCCGCGTGCGCGGCGACGCCGGTGTCCCTGCAGACCGCCAACCCCACCCGCCAGCCGCCCACATCGAGCACGACCGGTGCGTCGCCCGGCCGGAACCGGCGGGCCTCCGCGTCCCCCAGCCACAACTTTCGGTACGCCACCGTCACTCCAGCGCCGGTCACCGCCAGCACCGCGATGTGGTCACCGGCGACCGGGGCGCCGGCCAGGGCCAACGTGCCCGTCTCGGCGCACGCCTCGACCAGCGGCACCAACCGCGGGTCGTCGACCGGCACGACCGGCGCCGCCAACTCGTACCCCGTCAGGGACAACTCGGGAAAGACCACCACCCGGGCACCCGCCGCGCGGACCGCGGCGGCGTGCGTCCGCGCGTTCTGCGCGACATCCAGGGGCACGCACAGCGGCTGCGCGACCGCGAGCCGCAGCGGGGTGCGGTTTTCCCCACCTCCATCGGTGCGGTCGGTTCGCGCGGCCGGGTGGTCAACCGCATGGTCGGCTCTCAGCTTTACTTCGTACGGTGGGCGCATGATTCGAACGTCCCACGCCCTGCTCGCCACCGGAACCCCCACCGCCGCAGCGGAACCACCGCAGGGCGGCCTCGTCGGTTACGTCAGTGACCTGGTGGAACGACTCGGTGGGCCGGGCGCCGGTCTGGCCGTGGCGCTGGAGAACCTGTTTCCGCCGATCCCCAGCGAGGTGATCCTGCCGCTGGCCGGGTTCGTCGCGGCGCAGGGCCGGATGAGTCTGGTCGGTGCGATCTTCTGGACCACGCTGGGCTCGGCGGTGGGCGCGCTGGCGCTCTACCTGGTCGGCGCATCGCTGGGCCGCGACCGGATGCGCGCCATCGTGGCCCGGCTGCCGCTGGTGAAGCTCAGCGACGTGGACCGGACCGAGGCGTGGTTCCTCCGGCACGGTGTGAAGGCGGTCTTCTTCGGCCGGATGATCCCGATCTTCCGGAGCCTGATCTCCATCCCGGCCGGGGTGGAGCGCATGCCGGTGGGCACGTTCCTGCTCTTCACCACGCTGGGCAGCCTGATCTGGAACACCACATTCGTCCTCGCCGGCTATCTGCTCGGCGACAACTGGCACCTCGTCGAGGGGTACGCGAGCACACTCCAGAAAGTGGTGATCGTGGTCTGCGTGGCGGCGGCCGCCTGGTTCGTCGGGTCCCGCGTGCTGCGCGCCCGCCGTGCCGCCCGCAACCCCGAACCGGCCGGTCCCGGTGCCCCCGAAAACGCGGAGGCGGTCCTCGGAGTGCCTGATCCGGGTGGGCGCGGCACTCTCTACCGAAGCGGTTCGTGGACCTCGGACGCGCGCTGACCCAACCCGCCGAGAGCGGCGCTGTCTCGCGCCCTCTGGACTACCCGATGCTCAACGTTGGGCTTTATGTCCCTTACCCGCAGTTTCGCCGATCCGTGGCCGATCATCGCTGGGTGGGCGTTCGGTCCAGGTGTGCCGGGCATGCTCGGGTTGAATGTCCGCTTCTGGGTGGTATCTGGCTGTGACCGGCAACACCCGTGGGCCGGAATCATGGCGGGGCCGGGGTCGTTACATACCCTGACGATCGCAGGACCACCGGTCCGCCGCCCCGCCCGCCGGGGTGGGAA
>NZ_JBIAKV010000014.1:0-176457 GCF_042872705.1 Micromonospora sp. NPDC005203
GCGTCGTCCAACTGTCGGGGGACATCGGCCACCACGAAGTCCCGACCGCGCCGGGGGGGGGGGGGGGGGGGGGCCCCCGCCCCGCCCCCCCCCCCCCCCCCCACCCCCCCCGCGCCCCCCCCCCCCCCCCCCCCCCCCCCCCCCCCTCGGTGTATTTCCGCTGATCGGCTGACCAGACGTGGCCAGGTGGACCCGTCAGCCCTTCTCCAGGTATTCGGCGCGTTCCTCGTCGACGAGCGCGGCGACCGAGGCGGCCAGCGCCGGGTTGCCGGTCAGGTCCGGGTCCTCCTCGATCAGGGTGATCGCCTCGGCGCGGGCGTCGCGGATCAGGTCGGCGTCGCGTCGCAGCGACAGCAGTCGCAGGTGTGAGCGGTGCCCGGACTGGGTGGCCCCCAGCACGTCGCCCTCGCGGCGCTGCTCCAGATCCAGCTCGGCGAGCGTGAAGCCGTCGCTGGTGGACGCCACCGCGTCCAGGCGTTCCCGTGCCGACGAACCCTCGGCCGCCTCGCTGACCAGCAGGCAGAGCCCTGCCGCGGCGCCCCGGCCGACCCGGCCCCGGAGCTGGTGCAGTTGGGAGACACCGAACCGGTCGGCGTCCAACACGATCATCACGGTCGCGTTCGGCACGTCCACGCCAACCTCGATCACGGTGGTCGCCACCAGCACGTCCAGGTCGCCAGCGGCGAAGGAGCGCATCACCGCGTCCTTCTCGTCGGCCGGCAGGCGACCGTGCAGCACCCCGATCCGCAGCCCGTGCAGTGGCCCCTCGGCCAGCAGCGGGGCCACCTCGGTCACCGCCAGCGGCGGCCGCCGGCCGTTGTCGTCCTCGGGTGGCGGTTCCTCGTCGGACCCCGGTCCGTCACCGATCCGCGGGCACACCACGTACGCCTGATGGCCCGCGGTCACCTCCTCGCGCAGCCGACGCCAGGCCCGGTCCAGGTAGGCCGGCTTCTCGGCGGCCGGCACCACGTGCGAGGCGATCGGCGACCGACCCCGGGGCAACTGGGAGAGGGTGGAGACCTCCAGGTCGCCGTAGACGGTCATCGCCACCGTGCGCGGGATCGGGGTAGCCGTCATCACCAGCACGTGCGGCGGTTGGTCGGCCTTGGCCCGCAGCGCGTCGCGTTGCTCCACACCGAAGCGGTGCTGCTCGTCGACGACGACCAGGCCGAGGTCGGCGAAGTCGACCCCCTCGTAGAGCAGTGCGTGGGTGCCGAGCACGATGCCGGCGGCGCCACTGGCCACCTCGCCGAGCGCCCGCCGCCGCGCCGCCGCCCCGAGCGAGCCGGTGACCAGCTCGACCCGGGTGGCATGCTCCGCGGACCCCAGTTCACCGGCCCGCCCCAACGGCCCGAGCAGGTCGAGCATGCCGCGGTGGTGCTGGGCGGCCAGCACCTCGGTGGGTGCCAGCAGAGCCGCCTGCCCGCCCGCGTCGACCACCTGGAGCATCGCCCGCAACGCCACCACCGTCTTGCCCGAGCCCACCTCACCCTGCAACAACCTGTGCATCGGGTGCGGATTGGCCAGATCCTCGGCGATCTCCACGCCGACGTCCCGCTGACCGGCCGTCAGCTCGTACGGCAGTCGGGCGTCGAAGGCGTCCAGCAGCCCGCCCGGGCGGGCCTCGCGGGCCTTCGCCGGCCAGTCGGCCGCCCGGTGCTTGCGCTGCACCAGCGTCACCTGGACGGCGAACGCCTCGTCCCACTTGAGCCGCCGCCGCGCCCGGTGCAGAGCCTCCTTGCTGGACGGCCGGTGGATCTCCGTCAAGGCGGTGCCCAGCCCGACCAGCTTGCGGCTGGCCCGCACGCCGTCCGGCAGCGGATCGTCCGGCGGGGTGAACGTGTCCAGCACGACCCGCACACAACGCGCGATCACCCAGGTCGGCACGGCCGCGGCAGCCGGGTAGACGGGGATCAGCGCACCGGCGAACTCCTCGATCTCGTCGCTGGCCGCCACCTCGCCGTCACCACCGTCACCGAGCAGGACGTACTCCGGGCCGTTGAGCTGCCGCTTGCCCCGGAACTCGGTGACCTTGCCGGCGAACAGCCCCCACCGGCCGGGGCGCAGCTCCCGCTCACGCCACGCCTGGTTGCCGAAGAAGGTCAACGTCAGCAGCCCACCGGAGCCGTCACCGACGGTCACCTCCAGTAGGTTGCCCCGTCGCTGCCGCATCGGGCGGACGGCAGTGCGCTGCACCTGGGCCAGCACGGTGACCTGCTCGCCGACGTCCAACGAGCGGATGTCGGTGTGCTCGCCCCGCTCGTCGTAGCGACGCGGGAAGTGGTAGACCAGGTCACCCGCCGTGTGCAGATCGAGGTGCGCGGCCAGCGCCTTGGCTGTCTTGTCCCCGACCAGCTTCTTCAGCGGAGTGTCGACGGTGGCTGGTTCGGTCATTCGATCCCTACCAGGAGCGGATAGAACGGCTGGCCGCCCGGGTACGCGTGCACCTCGACGAACGGCCAACGTCGCGCGACGTGCGCGCGGACGGCATCGGTGAGCCCGGCCGGGGCGTCCACCCCGGACAGCAGGGTGACCATCTCGCCACCACCGCCGAGCATCCGGTCGACCACGGCCGCGCAGGTGTCGGTGAGGTCGGTACCGATCAGGTGCACCTCCCCCTCGACCAGCGCCAGCACATCGCCCGGACGGCACGGGCCGGCCACGGTCAGCGCCTCGCGCCTGGCGTGGCAGACCTCGGCGTAACGGCAGGCCCCGGCGGCCTCGGCCATCGCGATCACGTCGTCCTCGAAGCGGCGGTCGCCGTCGCGGACGGCGAGGGCGGCCAGCGCCTGCACCGGCGAGCGGGTCGGCACCACGCTCACCGTGATGCCGTGCCGACGGGCCTCGCGGGCTGCCGCGTTCGCCACCGCCTCCGTGTCGGGGTCGTTGGGCAGCACCACCACCCGGGCCGCGCCGGTGCCGCGGATCGCGTCGAGCAGGTCACCCGTGGAGGGGTTGCCCGGCACCACGGTGGCGCCCTCCGCCGCGAACAACTCGGCGATGCCGCCGCCGGTGGCCACCACCACCGCGGCCCGGCCGTCCGAGACCGGGCCGCGGTGCGGCTCCGGTTGGTCGGCGAACCGGGTCACCGAGATCCGGTACGGGCGGCCGGCCGCGACGCCCGCCTCGACCGCCGCGCCCACGTCGTTGACGTGCACATGCACGTTCCAGGTGCTCTCCGGCTCACGCCCGTCGCCGACGACGACGAGCGAATCCCCCAGTGCGTCGAGCGCTCGCCGCATCCCGGCCACCGCCTCGGACCGGGCGTCGAGCAGGAACTGCACCTCGTAGGCGTACTCGTCGGAACCGGTCTCCCGGGCGACGGTGGCCGCCGGACGGGCGGTGCGCGGTGTCGGTGCCGGCTGACCGGCACTCTCCCCGGTCAGCACCTCGACGAGGGCGTCGAGCAGCACGCACAGCCCGCGCCCACCCGCGTCGACCACACCGGCCCGGGCCAGCGCCGGCAGCTGCTCCGGGGTCCGGGCGAGGGCCTCGGCCGCCGCCCGTGCCGCGACCTGGGCCACCGCCACCAGGTCGTCGCTGTCCGCCCGGTCGGCCGCGGCGGCGGCCGCCGCGACCACGGTGAGCAGGGTGCCCTCGACCGGCCGGGCAACCGCGGTGTACGCGGCGGCGGCACCGGACCGCAGCGCGGCGGCCATCTCCCGGCCGCGCACCGCCGGGGCCACGGCGACCTCGTCGGCGAAACCTCGCAGGATCTGCGACAGGATCACCCCGGAGTTGCCCCGCGCGCCGAGCAACGCGCCCTGGGCCATCAGCCGCAACGCATGCCCGTGCGCCGTCGGGCCGCTGTCGGGGAGGGTGTCCAGATCCATCGCGAGGGCCTGCTGGGCGGAGGTGAGGGTGAGCACCAGGTTGGTGCCGGTGTCGCCGTCGGGCACCGGATAGACGTTGAGCTGGTCGATCTCGCCCTGGTGACGCTTCAGCGCGGCCAACCCACCCGCGCACCAACGGCGCACCGCGGCGGCGTCGAGGGTGTCCAGCACGGCCAGAAGCCTACTGGCGCGCACCGACACGCGCCGGGCTCGTCCGGCGTGTCCGGTTGCCTCCGCTCGCGGCAGGCCCACCCCCTGGCCCGGACGGACGGGATCCGCCCTCCAGGTACAGTTGCCGCCGGAACCACCGCCGTCACCCGGCGGGCCGACCGCCACCCACTCGCGGAGGAGCGGCCGTTTCACCGGGCCAGGGCGGTTGGTCACCTCGGCGGGACATCGGGTAGGCTGACGCGGTTGCCCGTGCAGCACCTCTGCCGACAACCTCATGAACGTTTCAATCCCAGGAGTATCCCGTGGCTAGCGTGTGCGACGTCTGTGGCAAGGGGCCGGGCTTCGGCCACAACGTGCCCTGGTCCAAGAAGAAGACCAACCGCCGCTGGAACCCGAACATCCAGTCGGTGCGCACCCCGGCCGGTGGCGGCAACACCAAGAAGCTGCAGGTCTGCACCTCGTGCATCAAGGCCGGCAAGGTCACTCGCGCCTGACGCGGCGGCACCACACACTCTTCGTACGACTCAGCCGGCGGACCTCAGGGTCTGCCGGCTCTGTCGTGTCCGGTCGCCGCCTGAGCTGTGCTGTGCCGCTTGATCGACTCGGCTTTCCGGAAGTTGGGGTGTCCAATCGCTGCGGATACCCCGCCTTCTCGAAAGCCGAGTCGATCACCGCTCCGGAGTCGCCGTGGGTCAGAGCGTGCGGCCGAAGGAGACGCAGCCCTCCGAGTCCTTGTAGAAGCCGAAGTTCGGGATCCGCTCGTAACCGGCGGAGCCGTACATGGCGATCGCCTCGGGTTGCTTGTCGCCGCACTCCAGGACCACCCGCTTGCGGCCCTGGTCGCGGGCCGAACGTTCGACGGCAGCCAGCACCGCCCGAGCCACGCCCCGCCCCCGCGCCGCCGGGGCCGTGTACATCCGCTTCAGCTCCGCGGTGTCCGCGCCGTGGCTGCGCCAGCCTCCGCAGCCGACCGGCTCGCCGGCCAGGTAGGCGACGAGGAACGCGCCGTCGGGCGGCTCGAACTCGGTCGCGTCGACCGGGGTGTCGTCACCGGAGCCCCCGTAGCGGACCGCGAGGTCGCCCAGCGCGGCGTTGATCAACTGCTGCGCCGCCGGTGCGTCGAACCGCACGGTCCGAATCTCAATCTCACTCACGGTACCCAGAATACGACCGGCGCCGGGCGTCACCGGAAATGGTCCCAGCCGGCCGGGCCGTCGTGGGGCGCGCCGTCGACCGTCACACCAACACCGTCCGTGACCATCCCGATCGGCCGCCAGCCCGACGGCAGCACCACCGCCGGCGGGAAGGTCGCGGCCAGCGCGTGGTCGTCGCCACCGGCGAGGATCCAGGTGTACGGGTCGACGCCGAGCGCCCGCGCCGCGTCGGCCATCTGCCGGGGCACCTCGAACGCGTCGCGGCGCACGTCGATCGCGACGCCGCTGGCCGCCGCCACGTGCCCGAGGTCGGCGAGCAGCCCGTCCGACACGTCGATCATCGCGGTGGCGCCGAGCCGGGCGGCCTGCGGGCCGGCCGGGTAGGGCACCTGCGGCCGCCGGTACGCCTCGACCAGCAGCCGGGGGGTGCGGAAGCCCCGGGTGAGCACGGTCAGCCCGGCTGCCGCGTACCCGGTGCGCCCGGCCAGGGCGAGCACGTCCCCGGGTCGGGCACCGGAGCGCAGCACGGGCGGGCGGCCCGCGAGGTCGCCCAGCGCCGTGACCGCGACGGTCAGGGTGGGGCTGGCCGACATGTCGCCGCCGACGACGCTCGCGCCGACCGTGGCCGCCTCGGCGGAGAGGCCGTCGGCCAACTCCTCCGCCCAGCCGGTGTCCAGGTCCGCCGGCATGCAGAGGGCGACCAGCAGGGCGGTCGGGGTGGCACCCATCGCCGCGATGTCGGCCAGGTTGGCCGCCGCCGCCCGGTGTCCGACGTCGCGGGCGGAGGACCAGTCCCGCCGGAAGTGCCGTCCGTCGACCAGAACGTCGGTGGAGGCCGCCACCCGTCCGTCCGGCGCGGCCACCACCGCCGCGTCGTCGCCCGGGCCGAGCAGCGTCGTCGGTCCGTACGTCAGTCGGGCGGTGATCCTGCTGATCAGTCCGAACTCCCCGATTCCGGACACGCTGGCACCGCCGCCGGCGTTCCGCCCGTTCCGCCCGGCCCCGCCGTGCTCGCTCACCGCTGCTCCTTGACGACCGATAGGGATCAGACCTGGTCCGTAAGGTAGTTTCACCCTTCGGGCCGCTCCCGGGCGGCGACGGACGGAGGTCTAGTCGTGGTACAGGCGTACATCCTCATCCAGACCGAGGTGGGCCGCGCACGTGACGTGGCGGGTCTCATCGCGGACCTCGCCGGCGTGGTGCGCGTCGACGCCGTCACCGGTCCGTACGACGTGGTCGTCCTCACCGAGGCGAACACCGTCGACGAACTCGGCAAACTCATTGTCAGCAAGGTGCAGCTGGTGCCTGGCATCACCCGCACCCTCACGTGTTCGGTGGTGCGGCTGTAGGTGGACGAGATGACGAACTCCTCCGCTGCTCTGGACGACGGCGCGCGCGACGAGTCCGACGGGACACCCGAGCCGGCTGACGGTACCGGTGCGTCGGCCGACCCGGCCGCCGCCGCGCCGGCCCGGCGGGACCGGACCATTCGGGGCGCCGCTCTGCTGGCCACGTTGATCGCGCTGCCGATCACGCTGCTGGTGGCCGTGTTGGCCTTCACCAAGCTCACCCCGGACGCACCGGCCGCCACGCCATCGCCGTCCGCGACCACCGCCCGGGTGCAGTCCAGCGCACCGGTGGAGATGGCCGCCCCGGCGCTGGCCGCCCGCCCGGCGACGGTCTGCCGGGCTCTGCTCTCCCAGCTGCCGACGAGTATCCGCGACCTGGCCCAGCGGCCGGTCACCGCCGGCCCGGAACAGAACGCGGCGTACGGCGACCCCGCGCTCACCGTGGCCTGCGGGGGCACCGAGCCGACCTTCCCCGCCACCGACGAGGTCTGGACGGTCAACCGGGTCTGCTGGCACCTGACCGAGCAGGGCGAGCAGACCGTTCTCACCACCGTCGACCGCGAGACGTCGATCGAGGTGCGTGTCCCGCGGGCGTACGCGCAGCCGTTGCAGTGGGTGCCGTCGATCTCCAGCACGATCGTGGCGAGCGTGCCCTCCGGTGGCGCCATCCCGTCCGGCTGTCAACGCTGAGCTGGCCCCCCACGCCGCCCGGGCCGCGCGGGGGGACCTGGTGGCTCAGTGCAGGCCGACGCCGCGCCGCTGGGCGGTACGGATCAGCCGGTTGACCAGCTTCGGGTACTCCAGGCCGGAGGCCGCCCACATCCGGGGGAACATCGACGTCGGGGTGAACCCGGGCATCGTGTTGATCTCGTTGAGATAGACGTCCAGCTCAGGGGTGACGAAGAAGTCGGCCCGGGCCAGGCCGGCGCAGTCCAGCGCGGTGAACGCGCGGACCGCGTACTCCTGCACCTGGCGGGTCACCCGCTCCGGCAGTTCGGCCGGGATGTCGTACTCGCAGGAGTCGTCGAGGTACTTCGCCTCGAAGTCGTAGAAGTCGTGCTCCGCGACGACCCGCACCTCGGCCAGGACGGACGCCTCGGGCGTGCCACCGGCCTCGCCCTCCAGCACGCCGCATTCGATCTCGCGGCCGACGATCGCGGACTCGATGATGACCTTCGGGTCGAACTGCCGGGCGGCGGCGACCGCGGTGTCCAGATCCGCCCAGTCGGTGACCTTGCTGACCCCGAAGGACGATCCGGCCCGGGACGGCTTGACGAAGACCGGCAGGCCGAGCCGCTCCTTGTCCTGCTCGCTGAGTGTCATCCCGCTGCGCAGCACGGCGTACGTGCCGACCGGGATGCCCTCGACGGCGCAGAGCTTCTTGGTGAACTCCTTGTCCATGGCGGCCGCGGAGGCGAAGACGTTCGCCCCGACGTAGGGGATGCCGGCCATCTCCAGCATTCCCTGGATGGTGCCGTCCTCGCCGTAGGTGCCGTGCAGCACCGGGAAGACCACGTCGACGTCGGCCAGCACCCGGGGGCCCTCGGTCGGGTCGAGCACCATCAGGCCGTTGCCGGTCGGGTCGGCACGCAGCACGATGTCGTCCCCGGAGTCGGCGGTGATCTCCGGCAGCCGACGGGCGTCGATCGCGAGTTGGGCGGGGTCTCCACTGGTCAGCACCCACTGGCCGGCCCGGGTGATGCCGACCGGCACCACCTCGAACTCGTCCGGGTCGAGCGCGCCGAACACGCTGCCGGCGCTGACGCAGGAGATGCCGTGCTCCGGGCTGCGGCCGCCGAAGACGATCGCCACGCGGGTTTTGCCTGGGGTGGTCACTCCGGTCACCTCTTCGTACGCGACTGCGGCTGGTCGTGCTCGCCGATGGCGCTCACCCGGTTGACCTTACTGTGCGTGGCGATGGGGCGAGGCGATACCCGGCGAGCCACGGCGCGACACGGCGATCGGTCAGCAGAGCATATACGGTGCGTGATGGGACTATTGCCGTGCGGTGGTTGGGTGGCCCGTAGGTACTCAGTCGCGGGAGTGCCGGCGGCCGACCGCGATGACCTTCACCCGCTGCCGACCGGCGCGCACCATCCCCAGCGCCATGAATGCTCCGGCGATCCGGTCGGCGGCCTCCCGGCTGCTGGCGCCGACCACCTGCCGCCGCCGCTCGGGCACGGTCCGCTCGTCGCGGTCGACGCCCTCGACCGGACGCACGTCGGTGAGCACCACCAGGAAGCGAGTCATCGGCGGCCGACCGGGTGAACGGCACAGGACTCCGGAACGGTCCGCACGTCGTCGTCTCCTTCCGGTGGGCCGGGATGGCGCGGCACGCGACGATCGGGCACGGGGGAGAAACCCGATCGCCGCGCGCCCCATCCCTCCGGTCGCTCACCACCACCGTCGCCACGACAACCGGCGGTGAGGACGCGCTAACAGATTGACACGTTCACGGCTATGAATGCAACTCTCGCCGAGGTTCCTCCCATGCAGACGTTCCCATCGATGTGTGCGACCATCGATGCATGGCCCCGAAGACAGCCCGCGCCCGCCGGCTCGGCATCGCCCTGCGCCACCACCGGGAAGCCGCCGGCCTGACGCTGGAAACCGCCGCAGATGAGATCAACAGCACCCGCAGCACCCTCTCCCGTTACGAGAACGCCCAGACCCTGATCACCCCGGCCACCGTGCGCGCGCTGCTCACGTCGTACGGGGTGGGCGCCGAGGAGGTGTCCGCGGCGGTGCAACTCGCCAAGGACGCCCGCAAACCGGGCTGGTGGGTGTCGTACTCCTACCTGCTGGATCCCCGCACCATCGACTTCATCGCGCTGGAGGCCGAGGCGACCGCCATCGCCAACTTCGAGCCCTCCGTGGTGCCCGGTCTGCTCCAGACCGCGGACTACATCCGTGGCGTGATGCGCGGCGGGCCGCACACCCTCGGCGACGACCTGGTGGAGCAACGGGTCAAGGTCCGGCTCGACCGGCAACAGCGGCTCACCGGCGACCAACCACCCATCCTCGACGCGATCATCGACGAGGGCGCGCTGCTACGCCCGGTCGGCGACCAGTCGGTGATGGATGGGCAACTCCGGCACCTGGTCAAGATGGCCGAGCTGCCGAACATCAGCGTCCAGGTGATCCCGCTCTCCGCCGGTTACCACCGGGGCACCCGGGGTTCCCTGCACATCCTCGAGTTCGCCGACCCGGAGGACCCGATCATCGCGTCGGTGGAGACCGTGGCGGGTCAGATGATCCTCGACCGCGCCGGCGAGACACGTACCTGCACCAAGATCATGGAGCATCTCCGGAGCGTGGCGCTCAGCCCGGCGGACAGCCGCGGAATGCTCCTGACAACCCTGAAGGGACGGTAAGGACCGATGACACCGACGATCACAGCGGCTATCGCCGCGGCGGCGTGGCGCAAGAGCAGCCGCAGCGGCGACCAGGGCGCCTGCGTGGAGGTGGCCGCCCTCCCGCGGCTGGTGGCCGTCCGCGACTCCAAGGACCCGTCCGGGCCGGCGTTGCTGTTCCCGCCGGCCGCCTGGGCCGCCTTCGCCCAGGCGCCGCCCCTGGGCTGACCGGGAGGCCGAGTCGCTGATCAGACCGGCTGCGCCAGCACCCGCCGCCCCGGCCGCCGCCCCGCCGACCACTCGGCGCGGCGGTCGGGGCGGGGCCGATCTCAGGCGACCAGCGGGCGGGGCTCCGGGACGGCACGCAGCGCCTCCACCGCGGCGATCGCCACGCCCCGGGCACCTGCCATGTCCCGCTCCGGCACCAGCGCGAAGGTCGCGACCGCCGCCTGCTCCTCGCGGAGCACGGTGTGCTCGCGGACGGTCGCCAGGAACCAGTCCCGGAACTCCGCTGCCGCCTCCACCACCCCACCACCGACGAAGTACGCGTGCGGATCGGTGAAGTTCGCCGCGACGGTGAACAGCCGGCCCAACGCCATCGCCTGCTGGGTGAAGAGGTCCCGCGCGAGGGCGTCCCCCCGTTCGCCGTACCCCCGGACCAACTTCGCCGCCCGCGCCACCGGCTCGGCGGCGAGCGGGTGGTCGGGATAGCGGGTCAGCCAGTACGGCAGCAGGTTGCGTTCGATGCCGGTCAGCGAGGCGATGCTCTCCACGTCCCCGGTTAAGCCGCAGGCGCAGGTGGGCTCCGACTGCTCCGGGCCGAGCAGCCCGCCCAGTGGGATGTGCACGTGACCAAGCTCCCCGGCCATCCCGGCGGCGCCGGCGATCACCCGACCACTCTCGACCACACCGCCGCCGAGGCCGGTGCCGACGATCGCGGAGACCGACGAGCGGCTCATCGCGTCCTCGCCGAAGTGCACGTGGTGGGCGTAGAGCGCGGCCGCGTTGCCGTCGTTGTGGTAGACCACCGGCAGGCCGAGCCGTCGCTCCAACGCGCCTCGCACGTCGAAGCCCCGCCACGCCGGCTGGGAGAAGTTCGTGGAACCCCGCGACGAGATGACGCCGTCGGCGCTGGCCGGGCCGGGAGTGTCCAACCCGACCGCCCGGACCAGCTCGCGCGGCACGCCGGTCTGCGCCAGTGCGCCGTCCAGCGCCCGGGCCAGCGCCTCGATCGCCGCCTCCGGCCCGGACCGCACCTCGCTGGGGATCTCCAACAGCCCGTCCACCAGGAACCGGCCGTCCACCGTCAGCACGGTGGCGTTGTTGCTGGTGCCGCCGTTGTCCAGCCCGACGACCACCGGCACCCCTGCGCTGCCCACCGAAAACCGCCTCCCGCCCGTCATGAGTGTGAGCCGAGGCTAGTGCCAACCCCTCTTCCCCGCCACGCCCGGCCACCCGCTTGCGGGCAGAGGTGCCGGCAGGCGTCACGGCACGTCCCGTTTGACCACAAAGTCAGGTTCCATGCGGGACGCGATGGGTTTCGAGAGTTCCGTAGTGTCGCCGCCAGGTCGCGTCCCTGCCCTCCCCCTCCCCTGACGCGTCCTTTGCTCTGCTTCAACCGGCGCACCGTTGCCGGCAGGCGTTCGTTGCGTCGGTTGAAGCAGAGCAAAGGGTCAACAACTGGTCCGGCCAGGCCGTGACTTCCGTCGAGCGGCGGCCCAACCCGGTGCCACCCGCAACGCGGACTCAGTCGGGACGTCGGGCGGTCACCGCGGTGCCGTCCAGGTCCTCGTCGTGCCGCACGTCCGGCACCAGGCCGGCTGCCTCGAACGCCGCGCAGAGCGCGTACACCTGCGTGACGCCCGCCTCGACCACCAGGTGCCCACCGGGGGCCAGCCAGTCGGCCGCCCCGACACCCACCCGGCGCAGCACGGCGAGCCCGTCCGGGCCGCCGTCGAGCGCCACCGGGGCCTCGTGCAGCCGCGCCTCCGACGGCATCAGCGCCACCGCGTCGGTCGGCACGTACGGGGCGTTGGCGACCACCAGGTCCAGCCGACCCCGCCAGCGCGCGGGCAGGGGCGCGAACAGGTCACCCTCGTACACCTCGGCGGGCAGGCCGCTGAGGTTGCGGCGCGCACACGCCACGGCCGCCGGGTCGATGTCGGCGGCGGCCAGCCAGCGCGGCGCGAGCCGATGCGCCAACGCGACGGTGGTGGCTCCGGAGCCGCAGCACAGGTCGACCACCGCCGGCGCCGGCCCGGTCAACCCGGCCGCCACCTCGACCAGCAGGGCCGTCCGACCGCGGGGCACGAAGACGCCCGCGTCGACGGCGATCCGCAGACCGCAGAACTCCGCCCAGCCGAGCAGGTACTCCAACGGCTCGCCGGCCACCCGACGGTCGGTCAGGTCGACCAACGTCGCCGGGGAGTCGGCGGCGGCCAGCAGCAGATCGGCCTCGTCCTCGGCGTAGACGCAGCCGGCGGCACGCAGTCGGCGTACCAGCGCAGGCCGATCGGTGACTGTCACAGGCCCCCTCAGAGCGGTCCGGCCGCGTCCAGGGCGGCGGCGATGTCGGCCACCAGGTCGGGCGTGTCCTCGACACCACAGGACAACCGGACGAAGCCGGGAGCGGTGTCGTCACCCCACTGCGCCCGCCGGTCGGCGGTCGTGTGCAGGCCACCGAAGGAGGTCGCCGCCGCCACCAGCCGGGCGGCCTCGACGAAGCGGCCCACCCGGTCGGCGGTACCCAGGTCGAAGGAGAGCACCCCGGGCATCCGGCGCATCTGCGCCGAGGCCACCGGGTACGCCGGGTCGTCCGGCCGCCCCGGCCAGCGCAGCCCGGTCACGTCCGACCGGCCGGCGAGCAGGTCGGTGACGGCGGCGGCGTTCGCGCTCTGCCGGGCCAGGCGCAGGTCGAGGGTGGCCAGCGACCGGTGTGCCAACCAGGCGTCGAACGCGCCCGGGACGGCCCCGGTGCCGGTACGCCAGAGCGTCACCGCGTCGATCACCTCGGCGGACCGGCTGGCCAGGTAGCCCAGCAGCAGGTCGGAGTGACCGGTGAGCGCCTTGGTGCCGGAGGCCACCACCAGGTCGGCGCCGAGGTCGAGCGGGCGCTGACCGAGCGGGGTGGCCGTGGTGTTGTCCACGGCGAGCAGGGCGCCGGCGGCGTGGGTCCGCTCGGCCAGGGCGGCCACGTCGACCACGTCCAGGCCCGGGTTCGCCGGAGTCTCCACCAGTACCAGCCGGACCCCCTCGAAGGACGGGTACGGCCCGACGGTCGGCACGAAGAGCACCCGCACGCCGATCGCCTCCAGCACGGAGGTGGCGAACGCCCGGACCGGGAAGTAACCGTCGGCCGGCAGCACCACGGTGTCCCCCGGGCGCAGCAGGGTGAGCAGCGCCCCGGTGATGGCGGCCTGGCCGCTGGCGAAGACCCGGCAGTCCCCACCCTCCAACTCGCCCACGGCCGCCTCCAGCAGCCGCCGGGTCGGGTTGTCCGGGCGGCCGTAGCCGTTCGGCGACTCGCCCTGGCCCTGCCACGGGTCGAGGTGGTACGGCGCGGCGAAGACCGGGCCGGGCAGGAACGGGTCCCCCGGCGCCGGCTCGGGCAGGCCGGCGCGTACGCAGCGGGTGCCGTCACCCAGTTCGCTCATTGGTTCCTCACTCGTACGACTCGGGCTTGGCGGTCCGGCTCATCAGCGTGTCCACGGCGAGGCGCGGGTCCATCCCCTCGTGGCAGATCCGCTCGACGTGCTCGGTGATCGGCATCTCCACACCGTGCGCCCGGGCCAGGTCTCGGATCGCCAGGCAACTCTTCACGCCCTCGGCGGTCTGCCGGGTGGCGGCCTGGGCCTGTTCCAGCGTCTCCCCGCGGCCCAGATGCTCACCGAAGGTGCGGTTGCGGGCCAGCGGGGACGAGCAGGAGGCGACCAGATCACCCATGCCGGCGAGGCCGGCGAAGGTGATCGGGTCCGCGCCGAGTGCCACGCCCAACCGGGCCGTCTCGGCCAGCCCCCGGGTCATCAGCATGGCCCGGGTGTTGTCGCCGAAACCCATCGCGGTGGCGATGCCGTACGACAGGGCGATCACGTTCTTGACGGCCCCGCCCAGCTCACAGCCGATCACGTCGTCGTTTGTGTACGGGCGCAGGTAGGGCGTCCGGATCGACGACTGCACGAGGACGGTGCGGTGGCTGTTCGTCCCGGCGACAACTGTCGCGGCGGGTTGCTCGGCGGCGATCTCCGGAGCCAGGTTCGGGCCGGAGACCACGACCACCCGGTCCGCGGCGACCCCGGCGGTCTCCACGATGACCTCGCTCATCCGTTTGGTGGTGCCGAGTTCGATGCCCTTCATCAGCGACACCAGGGTCGAGTCGGGGTGCAGGTGACCGGCCCATTCGGCGAGGTTGCCGCGCAGGGTCTGCGACGGCACGGCCAGCACCACCACCTCGGCGCCGGTGATCGCCTCGGCCGCGTCGGCGGTGGCGGTGACCCGAGCCGGCAGCAGCACACCGGGCAGGTACTCCGGGTTGCGGCGCTCGGTGCGGATGCTCTCGGCGACCGGCGCGCGACGGGCCCACACCGTCACGTCCCGCCCCGCGTCCGCGAGGATCTTGGCGAACGCGGTGCCCCAGGAGCCAGCACCGAGCACGGCGACGTGGCCGCTCACGCGACCGCTCCGGAGCGCGTCGGGGCGGCCCCGGTGCCGGAGTTGACGCTTCGCCCGTTCACGCCGCTTCGCCCTGCTGCTCGCGCCCGCCGGAGGACCGGGCCGGTCGCTCCCACAGCGGCGGCGGGGTGCCGCCGCGGACCTCGCCGAGCATGTCCCGCAGCCGCAACATGATGGTGTCCGTCATCTCCTCGAGGGTGACCCGGGTCGGCTGGGCATCCGCCCACCGGCTCAGGTCGATCGGTTCCCCGGCGACAACTGTCACCGGAATCCGGGGGCGCGGGTTGACGCGGCTGGTCCGGGGGTCGAAGAGCCGCTCCGGTCCCCACATCACCACCGGTACGACGGGAGCGCCGGTGGCCAGGGCCAGCCGAGCGGCACCGGTCTTGGCTCTCATCGGCCACAGCTCGGGCTGCCGGGTGGTGGTGCCCTCCGGGTAGATCACCACGGCGCCTCCCTGGTCGAGCGCGGCGACCAGGGAGTCCAGTGAGCGGACGGCGTCGGCGCTGCCCCGCTCGACCGGGATCTGCCGGCACCGGTGCAGGATCCACCCGACCACCGGCACCCGGAAGACGCTGGCCTTGCCCAGGTACTGCGGCCAGCGCCCGGAGTCGTAGATGAAGTGCGCGGAGACCAGCGGGTCGGCGTGCGAGATGTGGTTCGCGACAATGATCATGCCGCCGTCGCGTCGAAGGTGCTCCTGGCCACGCCAGGTCCGCCGCGTCCAGACGGTCATCACCGGCTTCACCAGCCCCACGGCGAACCATTGCCAGAACCCCAGCCTCCGCCGTGCCACTCTGCCTCCTCGTCGCGCCCCAACCCGCCGCGAAACCCCGCCCGCGACACCCGCAGCGGAAATCATGCCTGCTCGCCCCCGGTACGGCCAGCGAGGGTCCCGCCGTCGGGCTGGCAGGATTGCGGGCGTGAGTCAGCCGAGGTGGGCCGTGGTGGTGCCGGTGAAGCATCTGGCGGCGGCCAAGAGCCGGCTGCGGGGGGCTCTGCCGGGCGTACCCCACGAGGAGCTGGCGCTGGCCCTGGCGGCCGACACGCTCCGCGCGGTGCTGGCCTGCCCGGCGGTCGCCGAGGCCCTGGTGGTGACCGACGACGACCGGGTGGCGGCGGCGGCGCGGGCCGCCGGCGCGCGGGTGCTGCCCGACGAGCCGGCCGCCGGACTGAATGCCGCGTTCCGGCACGGCGCGGCCGGAACGACCACCGGGTGGGTGGCCGGGCTCACGGCGGACCTGCCGGCGCTGCGCCCGGCCGAGCTGGCCGGGGCGCTGCTCGCGGCGCAGAACGGGCGAGAGGTGGTACGCCGTTTCGTGCCCGACGCGCCGGGCACCGGCACCGTGCTGCTCACCGCGCCGCCGGCGGTACCGCTGGACCCCCGCTTCGGGGTGGGCTCGGCGCTCGCGCACACGGCGAGCGGGGCGCTGCCACTCAGCGGCGACTGGCCCAGCCTGCGCCGGGACGTGGACACCGCCGCGGACCTGACCGCCGCCGCCCGGCTCGGGCTGGGGCCGAACACCGCCGCGCTGGTCACCGCCGACCGCCCGGCCCGCTCGGCGGGCTGACCCGCCCGGGCTGACCGCCGGGTGTACGGTGCCAGCATGCAGGGCACGGTGGCCAGCTATGACGCGGCGACGCGCAGCGGTGTCCTGCTGCTCGACGACGGCACCGAGATGCGCTTCCCCGCCCGGGCCTTCGACGCCTCCGGGCTGCGGCTGCTCCGGCTCGGCCAGCGGGTTCGCATCGACACCGATCCCGACGGAGAGGTCGTCCGGGTGACATTGCCGACGATGATCTGAGCCGGCGAGCCCAAGTTCATTTTGCGTTAACCGTAATCGGGTGATTATGAGCGGGTGAGTACCCCTCGCGAGCACCCGGCCCACCCGCCCGCCACCGACCTCCGCAACGGCTCCCGTACGCGCGGCACCGACGGCCGCTTCCGCCCGACCCGTGCCGAACGGGCCGGCGCCGCCCGCGCCGACACCCTCGCCGACGATCCCGGCGCCGCCTCGTCCGGGCTGGACGAGGTCCTCGACCCCGGACCGACCGTCGAGGCCACCGGCCCGACCGCCGGGGGCGTCCACCAGGTCCTTCCGAACGACCTGCCGACCGGCGCCGGCGACGAGGCCGAGGACGACACGCCGCCGACGCCGCTGCCGGAGGACCGGTTCCTCAACCGGGAGCTGTCCTGGCTCGACTTCAACGCCCGGGTGCTCACCCTGGCCGAGGACCCGCGCACCCCGCTGCTGGAACGGGCCAAGTTCCTGGCGATCTTCGCCAGCAACCTGGACGAGTTCTACATGGTGCGGATCGCCGGGCTGAAGCGGCGGCTCTCCGCCGGCCTGCCCGTACGCGGCGGGGACCGGCTGCCGCTGCGGACCCAGTTGGAGCTGATCGCCGAGCGCACCGGGGCACTGGGTGCCCGCCACGCCGCCTGCTTCGTCGACGATGTGCTGCCCAGGCTGGCCGACGAGGGCATCCGCATCCTGCGCTGGGCTGAGCTGGGCGACCCGGAGCGGGAACGCCTGCGCACCTACTTCCGGGAGCACATCTTCCCGGTGCTGACCCCGCTCGCGGTGGACCCGGCGCACCCGTTCCCGTACATCTCGGGGCGCTCGCTGAACCTGGCGGTGGCCGTTCGCGACCCCGATGGCGGTTCGGAGCTGTTCGCCCGGGTGAAGGTGCCCAACAACGTCCCCCGCTTCGTCCGCGTGGACCGGGACCAGCCGGGCGTGCGGATGCTGCCGGTGGAGGACCTGATCTCGGTGCACCTGGGCCAGCTGTTCAGCGGCATGCAGGTGGTCGAGTGCCACCTGTTCCGGGTCACCCGCAACGCCGAGGTGGAGGTCGACGAGGACCGCGACGAGGACCTGTTGCAGGCCCTGGAACGGGAACTGGCCCGGCGGCGGTTCGGCCCGCCGGTGCGCCTGGAGGTGGCCGCGTCCATCTCCGACCACGTGCTGGAGCTGCTCGTCCGCGAGTTGGACATGGACGACCAGGACGTCCTGCGGGTGCCCGGCCTGCTGGACCTGTCCGCGCTGTGGCAGGTCTACGGCGAGGCCGACCGGCCGGACCTCAAGGACCCGCCGTTCGTGCCGGCCACCCACCCCCGGCTCGCCGAGGGCGAGGTGCCGCGCAGCGTCTTCGCCACCCTGCGCGACGGGGACATCCTGGTGCACCACCCGTACCACTCGTTCGCCACCAGCGTGCAGCGCTTCATCGAGCAGGCGGCCGCCGACCCGAACGTGCTGGCCATCAAACAGACCCTGTACCGCACCAGCGGCGACTCCCCGATCGTCGACGCGTTGGTCGACGCGGCCGCCGCCGGCAAGCAGGTGGTGGTGCTGGTGGAGGTGAAGGCCCGCTTCGACGAGGTGGCCAACATCGGCTGGGCCCGCACGCTGGAACGCGCCGGGTGCCACGTGGTGTACGGCCTGGTCGGCCTGAAGACGCACTGCAAGACCGCGCTGGTGGTCCGCCAGGAGGGCAACCAGATCCGCCGTTACTGCCACATCGGCACCGGCAACTACCACCCGAAGACCGCCCGACTGTACGAGGACTTCGGCATGCTCACCGCCGACCCGGAGATCGGCGCGGACCTCACCGACCTGTTCAACGTCCTCACCGGCTACAGCCGGCAGACCGCGTACCGGCGGTTGCTGGTCGCCCCGCAGGGCATACGCAGCGGGCTCGTCGAGCGGATCGAGCGGGAGATCTCGCACGTTCGACTGGGCATGCCCGGCCTGGTCCAGTTCAAGGTCAACTCGCTGGTCGACGAGGGGATCACCGACGCGCTGTACCGGGCCTCCCAGGCCGGCGTCCACGTCGACCTGCTCATCCGGGGCATGTGCACGCTGCGTCCCGGGGTGCCCGGGCTGTCGGAGAACATCCGCGTCCGCTCGATCCTCGGCCGCTTCCTGGAGCACTCGCGGGTCTTCCGGTTCGGCAACAACGGCGAGGCCGAGTTCTGGATGGGTTCGGCCGACCTGATGCACCGCAACCTGGACCGTCGGGTGGAGGCGCTGGTGCAGGTGACCGACCCGATCGCCCGAGCCGAGCTGGATCACGTGCTCACGGCCGCGATGAGCCCCGACGTGGACGCGTTCGAGCTGGCCGGTGACGGCAGCTGGACCCGGCGGACCAGCGCCGACGACAACGCCCGGGCGCATCTGCAGGAACTGCTGTTGCGCCGCGTCGGTGGCACGGCCGGCTGACCGATCAACGCATAGGCTGGGCTGATGGTCGAGGAGGAGCAGAAATACGAGGTGGACGACGCCTACGTGCTGCCGGATCTGGCCGCCACGGCCCCGGCCGGGGGTCGGGTCCGGGCGCTGCCAGCGGTGACGCTCGTCGCCCGTTATCTCGACACCGTCGACCTGCGGCTGGCCCGCGCCGGCGCCTCACTGCGTCACCGCAAGGGCGACGAGCTGCCCTGGACGGTGAAGTTGCCGACCGGGACGCCGGGCGTCCGGCACGAGATCTCCCGCCCGGGGCCGAAGGGGCAGCCACCACCGGAGTTGGTGGAGCTGGTCACCGTCCTGCACCGAGGTGCGCCGCTGGCCCCGGTGACGGTGGTGCGGACGGTCCGGCACGCGTACGAGGTGTGCGACAAGGCCGGCACCGTGCTGGCCGAGGTGGTGGACGACCGGGTGACCGTGCTGGACGACTCCGGCGCCACCACCGAGACGTTCCGCGAGCTGGAGGTGGAACGCAAGGGCGGCGACCGCGAGCTGCTCGACCGCGTCGGGGCGGTGCTGCGGGAGTCGGGCGCCCAGGGCGGGTCGTTCACCCCGAAGCACGTACGGGCGCTGGGCGCGACGGCGCAGGCCGATCCGGACCTGGTCGCGCCGGCCGGGCTGACCGCCGAGGCGAGCGCGGGCGACGTGGTGACCGAAGCGGTCCGCAAGGAGATCCGCCGGCTGCTGGCGCACGACCCCCTGGTCCGGCTGCGCGCCCCGGCCGGCGGTGGAGACACCGCCGTGCACCAGATGCGGGTGGCCTGTCGACGCCTGCGCAGTGATCTGCGCACCTTCAAGCCGCTCATCCGCAAGACCTGGTCCCGCCCGCTGCGCGACGAGCTGCGGTGGCTGGCCGGTGTCCTCGGCGCGGCCCGCGACGCCGAGGTGCTGCGCAAGCGGTTGCGGGACACCGCCAGCGCCGATCCGCTCAGCCCTCTCGACCAGGGCGCGGTGGACCGGCTGGACGAGGTACTCGCCCAACGGCAGGGGCAGGCGCTCGCCGCCATCGACGAGGCGATGCGCTGCCCGCGCTACCTGGCCCTGGTGGACGCTCTGGTGCTGGCCGCCCGCGCGCCCCGGCTCACCCGCGCGGCGGCTGCGCCCGCGGCGGAGGCGTTGCCCGCGCTGGTGGCCCGGCCCTGGCGGCGGCTGACCGGGCCGGACGGCGTCGACGGGCTCGACGCCCAGTCGCCGGACGAGCGCTGGCACGCCGTTCGCAAGGAGGGCAAACAGACCCGGTACGCGGTGAACGCGGTGGCGACGACCGTCGGCAGGGGCGCGCGCCGGCTGTCCCGCGCCCTGGCCGGTGTGCAGGACGTGCTCGGCGAGCACCAGGACGCGGCAGTGGCGGCGGACACCTGGCTGGAGATCGCCGCCGAGCGGCCGGACGACCACGAGCTGGCGGTCACCGCGGGGCGGCTGGCCGAGCGGGAACGCCTGTCGGTACGCCGGATGCGGGACCTCTTCCCGGCCGCCTGGCGCCGGGCCACCCGACGGCGGCGGACCAGTTGGCTGCCGTGATCGGCATCCGGGCGGCGGGCGGGGTGGCCTGGCGGCCGACCCCCGAGGGCGTACGCGTCTGCGTGGTGCACCGCCCCCGCTACGGCGACTGGACGCTACCGAAGGGCAAGCTGGAGTCGGGTGAGCACGCGCTGGCCGCGGCCGTACGCGAGGTCGCCGAGGAGGCCGACGTCCGGGGCGTACCGCAGGTGCGGCTGCCGTCGGTGCGGTACCGCAGCGAGGGGCAGGACAAGCTCGTCGACTACTGGTCGATGCTCGCGGTGGCCCGCGGCGGTTTCCAACCGAACACCGAGGTGGACGACATTCGGTGGCTCGCGGTGGACGACGCGATCCAGTTGGTCAGCTACCCGCACGACGCCGAGGTGCTGGCGGCGTTCGCCGCGCTGCCGGCGGTCACCGCGACTGTCGCGCTGGTCCGGCACGCGCACGCCGGTAAGCGGGCCACCTGGTCCGGCCCGGACGTCGGCCGCCCCCTGGACGCCAAGGGATGGGCGCAGGCGGCCGCGCTGGCTGATCTGGTGGCCCTGATCCGACCGGCCCGGCTGGTGTCGGCGTCACCGCGACGCTGCGTGCAGACACTGGACCCGGCCGCCGCGCTGCTCGACCTGCCGATCGAGATCTGCGGCGACCTGGACGAGCCACAGCCCGGCCAGCAGGCCGACGAGCAGATCCTCGCCACCGCCGCGAGGCTGCTGGAGTTGGCCACCGCCGGTGGGCAGGCGGCGGTGTGCAGCCAGGGCAAGGTGCTGCCGGGTGCCCTGCAACGGTTGACCGGCCGCACCGACGAGGACTTCAGCACCCCCAAGGGCGGCGGTTGGCTGCTCGCCTTCGGCGGCGACCGGCTGCTCGCCGCCGACCGCCTGTAGCGCCCGCGTCGCACCGCGCACCCTCGATCGTTGGCGGTCAAGCAACTCGACACGCCGAGCACCACCCTGCTGCGCTGCCACCGATCGCCGCTACTCCAGCGCGTCCGTCACCGGGGCGGAAGGGTCAGGGTCACCGCCACCGGCAGATGGTCACTGGCCGTGCTACGCGGCGCCACCGGGTCGCTGGGGGTCAGGCCGGGCGAGACGAAGACGTGGTCGATCTGCTCACGCGGGTCGTCCGCCGGGCTGGTGGCCAGTGGCCGGGCAGCCGCCAACGCGTCGACCAGGCCCACGGCCTCGAACTGTCCGAACGCCTCGTCGCCCGGCTCGGTGTTGAGGTCACCCGCCACCACCAGCGGCCCGCCGGCCGCGTACCCGGTGGCGAAGTCGGCGACCGCGCGGGCCTGGACCACCGGACCCCGCCCGGGTGGAGGTTGCAGGTGGGTGCTCACCACAGCGGTGCGGACGCCGTCACCGAGGTCAAGCGTGACGGCGAGCGCCTGCGCGCCGGTGGGTGCCCCGACGGCCGGCAGGGCAAGGGTCCGCGGATCGGTGACCGGCCAACGGCTGAGCACCGCGTCGCCCCAGACCGGGTCGGCGGCCGGCCCGAAGACGTACGACATGCCGAGCCGGTCGGCCAGTAGGTCCAGGGTGTCGTGCCCACCGTTGAGCAGCCAGGCCCGGTCCACCTCGCTGAGCAACACCACGTCCGGTCGTTGTCCGTCGACGGCGTCGGTGAGCCCGGCCAGGTCCAACCGACCGTCCAGCCCGAAACCCATCCGGATGTTGTACGCCACCACGGTCAGCCGCTCCGGTGGACCCTCCCGGTTGCTGGCGACCGGCACCTCGTCGGCGAGCACCGGCGCCAGCAGGGCCAGCGCGGTGACCGCGCCAGCGGCCCGGAGCGGCGGGAACGGCCCGGGGGTCGGGTCGGCCACGGGACGGGCGGCGAACGCGACCACGGCGACCAGCAGGGCCACCAGCACGGGCACCGAGGCGTTGGGGTAGCCGAGGTCGTAGGCGGAGTAGTACCCGACGGCACCCAGCGCGAAGACGAGCATGCCGGCGGCGGCCGCGTACCCCCGGCGAGCCGCCCACCGCCTGTCGACTCCCTCATCGCCGGCACCGTCAGCCGGGGCGGCAGCCGCGAGACCGGCACTGTCCGCGAGACCGGCACCGTCCGCGAGACCGGCGGCGGTGTCGCTCGTCGGGAGGCTGGCGTCGTCGGTGCGGGCGAGGCAGGCGCCGAGACCGACGGCGGCGAGAAGAATGGCGGGAAGGAGCAGGTCACCCTGGTCGAGGGCGAACAGGACGGCGCCGGCCACCAGCGCCACCGGCCCGTACACTCGGCTCCACCGCTGCGGTCGGGTCAACGCGGTACACAGGAACGCCGCCACCGCCACCGGCACCGGCGCCATGCCGAACAGCGGCGAGCGCGCCACCTCACCACCGACCTGCAGGTATGACATTCCGGTCTCGGCCAGCGCCGGGGAGAGCGCCACCATTCCGGCCAGCAGCAGCGCCGGTCCGGCCAGCAGCCAGGCCCGAACCCCACCGACGCCCGCCCGGCTGCCGAACCGCGCCGCACCGTCCCCGCCGCCGAACCGCGCCGTACCGTCCCCGCCGCCGAACCGCGCCGCACCGTCCCCGCCGCCGAACCGCGCCGTACCGAACAGGAACAGGGCCACCGCGGCGGAGCTGAGCAGCCAGGCCACCCAGTCGCCCCGCCAGACCAGATCGACGGTGTCCAGCACCGCGTGCAGGGCCGCGTTGACCGCGAACCCCAGTGCCAGCCCCGGGACCGGTCGGTCGGTGTCGGTGGCGACGCCGACCAACCAGACGAGCCCGGCGAGCAGCCCGGCGGTGGCCAGCCAGAGCTGCGTACGCCCGCCGGGGGCGGCGGTGAGCGCGAGCCGGGCGACGGCGAGCGCGACGGCGGCGACGACCGTGACCGGGCGGGCGCCGACCCGGCGAACCACCGCGGGTGCGCCAAGCGCGAGCACGAACCAGCCGAGGGCGAACGCGCCCATCAGCTCGGCCGGGGTGGACGCCGCCTGACCGAAGATGGTGATGATGCCGGGCAGCCAGACGCGCAGCACGTCGATGAGGAGGATGACGCCCAGCGCGAGCGTCCCGGTGGTGACCTGGCGGTAGCGCACCGGTGCCCCATTTCGGTGTCGGCGGGGCCGGCGGAGGGGACCGGCACGGCGATTCTGCGCGAGCGCGCCGACCGGGTCAACGGTCTCCCGTACGCCGAAAGGGCATCCACCCACGGGTGGACGCCCTTTCGGAGCTGGTCGGTCAGCGCTTGCTGGCCGCCTTCTTGGCCGGAGCCTTCTTCGCGGGCGCCTTCTTGGCCGCCGTGCTCTTGCTCGCCGTCGCGGTGGTCTTCTTCGCCGCGGTCGACTTGGTCGCCGCGGTGGTCTTCTTCGCCGCGGCGGTGGTCTTCTTGCTGGCGGCCGTCTTGGTCGCCGTGGTGGTCTTGCTCGCCTTGGCCGGGGCGGTCTTCTTGCTGGCGGCCGTCTTGGTCACCGTGGTGGTCTTGCTCGCCTTGGCCGGGGCGGTCTTCTTGCTGGCGGCCGTCTTGGCCGCGGTGGCCTTGGTGCCCGCCGCCTTGGTGCCTGTCGTCTTGGTGCCCGCCGCCTTGGTGCCGGCCGTCTTGGCCGTGGCGGTGGTGGTGGTGGCGGCCTTCTTCGTCGCCACCGTGGCCTTCGGCACCTTGCCGCTGGCCACCATCTCCTTGAACCCGGCGCCGGGGCGGAAGGTCGGGACGGATGTCTTCTTGACCTTCACCGCCTCGCCGGTACGCGGGTTGCGCGCTGTTCGCGCACCACGCACACGCTTTTCGAACGCTCCGAATCCGGTGATCGCCACCTTCTCGCCCTTGGTGACCGCCGCCTGGACCTCGGTGAGGACCGCCTCTAGGGCGTTCGTCGCCGTCTTCCGGTCCCCCAGGCGAACGGCGAGCGCCTCGATGAGCTCGGCCTTGTTCACGACTTCCTCCCGATTGTGCAACTGACTCTTCGCGAGCCATTCTGCGCGCACGTTATGCCCTGTGCTGCCGGGACACAAACATTCGGTAGAAAAAAGCCCTTGTGTCGTAACGGATTCACCCCCACCGGTCGGACCGATGGGGGTGGAATCCGCTGTGCGGCCCGGGCGTACGGCTATGCCACGGAGGGCAGGAACGGCAGTCGTCGGGCCTCGTAGGAGTCGATGTCGGCGACGTTGCGGAGGGTGAGTCCAATGTCGTCGAGGCCTTCCAGCAGCCGCCAGCGGCTGAAGTCGTCAAGCGGGAACGACCAGTTGGCGTCCCCGGCGCGGAGCTGACGGGCGGTGAGGTCGACGGTCACCGGGGTGGTCGGGTCCGACTCGATCAGGTCCCACAGCTCTTCGACGGCTTTCAATTCCAGCTCGACCGGCAACAGACCTTCCTTGAGGGCGTTGCCGCGGAAGATGTCGCCGAAGCGCGGCGCCACCACCGCGCGGAAGCCCCAGTCCCGCAGTGCCCAGACGGCATGCTCCCGGGAGGAGCCGGTGCCGAACTCCGGACCGGCGATCAGGATCGACGCGCCGGAATAGCGCTCATCGTTGAGAACGAATGTCGGGTCTTCCCGCCACGCGCTGAACAACCCGTCGGCGAAGCCCGTACGGGTCACCCGCTTGAGGTACACGGCGGGGATGATCTGATCGGTGTCCACGTTGGACCGACGCAGTGGCACGGCCGTGCCGGTGTGGGTGGTGAACTTGTCCATCTCCTCGGTCCCTTCTACAGGTCGGCGGGGGCGGCCAGTCGGCCGGCCACGGCGGTGGCGGCGGCGACCGGCGGGGAGACCAGGTGGGTACGCCCACCCCGGCCCTGACGGCCCTCGAAGTTGCGGTTCGAGGTGGAGGCCGAGCGCTGGCCCGGCTTCAGCGTGTCGGGGTTCATGCCCAGGCACATGGAGCAGCCGGCGAACCGCCACTCGGCCCCGGCGTCCGCGAAGACCTTGTCCAACCCCTCGGCCTCGGCGGCCTCCCGGACGGCTGCGGAACCGGGCACCACGAGCATCCGAACGCCGTCGGCGACCTGGTGGCCCCGCAGCACGTCGGCGGCGGCCCGCAGGTCCTCCAGGCGGCCGTTGGTGCAGGACCCCACGAAGACCACGTCGATGGGCAGCTCGCGCAGCGGGGTGCCGGGGCGCAGGTCCATGTATTCCAGGGCGCGGCGGGCGGCGGTGCGCTCCGAGTCGGTGACGAAGTCCTCCGGGTCCGGCACCGGCGCGCTCAGCGGCGCCCCCTGACCCGGGTTGGTGCCCCAGGTGACGAACGGGGTGATCCGGCTGGCGTCCAGGGTCACCTCGGCGTCGAAGCTCGCGCCCTCGTCGGTGGGCAGCGTCCGCCACCACGCCAGCGCCGCGTCCCAGTCCGCGCCCCGCGGCGCGTTCGGCCGACCCTTGAGGTACGCGAAGGTGGTCTCGTCCGGCGCGATCATGCCGGCCTTGGCGCCCCACTCGATGGACATGTTGGCGATGGTCATCCGCCCCTCCATGGAGAGGGTCTCGATCGCCTCACCGCGGTACTCGACGATGTGCCCGCGCCCTCCACCGGTGCCGACCTGGGTGATCAGCGCGAGCACCAGGTCCTTGGCGGTGACGCCCGGGGCCAGCCGCCCGGTGACGTTCACGGCCATCGTCTTCGGCCGGCTCTGCGGCAGTGTCTGGGTGGCCAGCACGTGCTCCACCTCGCTGGTGCCGATGCCGAAGGCCAGCGCGCCGAACGCGCCGTGGGTGGCGGTGTGCGAGTCACCGCAGACGATCGTCATGCCCGGCTGGGTGACACCGAGCTGGGGGCCGATCACGTGCACGATGCCCTGGTTGTCGTCGCCGAGCGGGTGCAGCCGCACCCCGAACTCGGCGCAGTTACGCCGCAACGTCTCGATCTGCGTACGCGACGTGGGGTCCTCGATGGTGAGCAGGTCACCACGGCGCAGGCGGAACGCCGGGTCGGCGTACCCGGTCGGGGTGTTGTGGTCCTCGGTCGCGAGGGTCAGGTCGGTACGACGCACCCGGCGACCGGCGAGCCGCAACCCGTCGAACGCCTGCGGGCTGGTCACCTCGTGCAGCAGGTGCAGGTCGATGAAGAGCAGATCCGGCTCACCAGCGGCGGACCGTACGACGTGCGCGTCCCAGACCTTCTCGGCCAGGGTCCTCGGCTCAGGAGTGACTCCCACCATCTGGACATCCTAAATTCTGGGAGGTAAGTTTCGGCTTGTGGGACACAGTATGAGCGGTGTCGGCGTTCTCGACAAGGCGGTCGTCATCCTGGCCGCCTGCGTCGACGGCGCCAGCCTGGCCGAACTCGTCGATCGCACCAAGCTGCCCCGAGCCACCGCACATCGGCTGGCCCAGGCCCTGGAGATACACCGGATGCTGGTGCGGGACACCCAGGGCAGATGGCGCCCCGGCCCCCGCCTCGGCGAGCTGGCCAATGCCGCACCGGACGTTCTGCTGACCGCCGCCGAGCCGTTGCTGGCCGCGCTGCGCGACGCCACCGGCGAGAGCGCACAGCTCTACCTGCGCCGTGCCGACGAGCGGATCTGCGTGGCCGCGGCGGAGCGCGCCAGCGGCCTGCGGGACACCGTTCCGGTCGGCTCGGTGCTGCCGATGACGGCCGGCTCCGCGGCGCAGATCCTGCTCGCCTGGGAGCCGCCGGAGGCGGTGATGCCGCTACTGCCGCGCAGCAAGTTCACCGGCCGCACGCTCGCCGAGGTACGCCGCCGTGGCTGGGCACAGAGCGTCGCCGAGCGGGAGGCCGGTGTGGCGAGCGTCTCCGCCCCGATCCGTGACCGCACCGGGAGGGTGATCGCCTCGGTGAGCATCTCCGGCCCGATCGAGCGCCTGGGTCGCCGCCCCGGCGAACGCCACGCCATGGCCGTAGTAAGAGCCGGCCAACGCCTATCCGGCCTCTAACCCCCACCCCACCCCACCCCACCCGGCCCCTCCCCTCCCACCCGGCCCCTCTGCTCCCACCCGGCCCCTCTGCTCCCACCCGCGGGTGATCAAGAGGTTTGCGTCATGACACGCCGGAGGCGGTGACGCAAAGCTCTTGATCACCGAGGCAGAGGAGGGGTGGGGGTGGGGGGTACGGGAAAGCCCGTCCTGCCGTTGGCGGGACGGGCTTTGGGTGTTGTAGCCCCGACCGGATTCGAACCGGCGCTACCGCCTTGAGAGGGCGGCGTCCTGGGCCACTAGACGACGGGGCCAGAACTTTTCCGTTCACCGCCCTCGCGGGCGGTACGGCTGTAGTCTAGCGGCACCGTCGCACCGGCATGATCGCGGGGTGCGGGGGCACAGCGGGCGGCGCGGAGAAACGAAACAGCCCGCCTCACATGGTGAGACGGGCTGCGCACGGTGTAGCCCCGACCGGATTCGAACCGGCGCTACCGCCTTGAGAGGGCGGCGTCCTGGGCCACTAGACGACGGGGCCAGAACTAACTCTTGCTCCCCCACCCTGGCGGGCGGAGGAGCTGCACTCTACCGAAGACCACTCTCCGTCCCCGAAGGGACGGAGCCGAACTTCGTCAGAATCCAGCGTCTGGAACTCTCGCGAATTCCAGCAGCGCTGGGGTACCAGGACTCGAACCTAGACTAACTGAACCAGAATCAGTCGGGCTGCCAATTACCCCATACCCCATTGGCCCCTTGCGGTGCCGGGGGTGAACTTTACCCTCCCGGTGCCAGCAGGCCAAATCGGATCCCCCCGAAACGCCTGTGAGCTGCGAAAACAGGGGCATCCGACGGATCAGGCGACGGGGACCACCGGGTTGGTGAGCTCGCCGATGCCCTCGATCCGCACAGTGACCGTATCCCCCTCGACGAGCGGGCTAACCCCGGCCGGAGTGCCGGTGAGAACGACGTCGCCGGGCAGCAGAGTCATCACGTGCGAGATGTACGACACCAGACCCACCACGTCGAAGACCATGTCCTTCGTGCGGCCGAGTTGGCGTACCTCCATCTCCTCCGGGTTGCGACCGACCTCACACCGGATCTCCACGTCGGAGACGTCCAGTCCGGTGGTGATCCACGGGCCGATCGGGCAGAAGGAGTCGAAGCCCTTGGCCCGGGTCCACTGCCCGTCCGAGCGCTGGAGGTCCCGCGCGGTGACGTCGTTGGCGCAGGTGTAGCCGAAGATGGCGCGTTCGGCGGCAGCCCGGTCGGCGCGGCGCGCGCCCGGCGCCCCGATGACGACCGCCAACTCCGCCTCGTGCTCGACCTGCTTGGAGAAGATCGGCAGTCGGATGGCGTCCCGGGGGCCGATCACCGAAGTCGAGGGCTTGAGAAAGAGCAGCGGCTCCTTGGGCACGTCGTTGCCGAGTTCGGCGGCGTGGTCGGCGTAGTTGCGGCCGACGCAGACGACCTTGCTGGGCAGGATCGGCGAGAGCAGTCGGACGTCGGAGAGGGCCCAGCGGGCCCCACTGAAGGAGAGGTTGCCGAACGGGTGGCCCTCGATCTCGGCGATGGTCAGGCCCTGCGGCCCGGCCTCTGGTTCGCCTTCGACGGCTCCGAACGACATTCCCTTGGCATGGGCGAAACGAGCGATACGCACCCCGCCAATCTAGCCCCGCCGCCCCCTCGACCGGCCAGGACCGGCCGTCGGGTGTGCGCAACCCGTCAGCGCGGCACCATACCGGGGCTGAAGGTGACCGGGGTGGGGTTCGCGGCTTCGTACCCGCACGGAGGCAGCGCGCCCCTAGCGTCGGCTCCGGAGGTTCGTTCGTATGCCTGCATCGACACGACACCACAGAGCCCTCGCAGTGTTCGTGCACTGCCTCGGCATCCTCGCCGCCGTGCCGGCCCTGCCGGCAGCGGCGCCGGAGGCGTCGGCCGCGCCGCGACCACCGGCCGCGACGGCCCGACCGCCGGCCGCCACCTCGCGACCACCGGACGCCACCGCACGACCACCGGGCGGCGCGACCCGACCGAGCGCCGCGCCGACCGGGGTGCCGACGGCCGCGCCGGCGCGGACCGCGCACCCACCGGTCGCGGTGGTCGCGTGGATGTCCGCCGAGCCCACCCCGCCGTCGGCGCCACCGGCGGTGGCGCCACCGTCCCGGGCGCCCGCGTCGGCGCCCCCGCAGCAGGTCACGGTGGCGGTCGCGCCGGAGAGCAGCCCCGCACCGAAGTACCGGATCCAGGTGCGCAACGTGGGCAACGCACCGGTGGACACCACCGTGCGGCAGGAGCTGCCGCCCGGGTCGTCGCCGACCGCGATCAGCGCCGGTGGCCGGTCCACCCAGGCGGGCGGGTCCAGCACCGAGGTGACCTGGCGGTTGAGACTGCCGGCACACACCAGCGCCACGCTGGGCACCGCGCTCGCCACGACCGCGCCCGGCCGGCCACTGACCGCGCCGGCCTGCGCGTTCACGAGTGACGGCACCCGGCCGTACGACTGCGCCACGGCCACCTGGAACGCGGCGGCCGCCCCTGCGGCCGAGGTCACCGACGCGCCGCCGTGGCGCCGGTACCCGGTGCTGCTCGCCGGACTGGCGGTCCTGCTGCTGATCAGCGCCGCTCTGGTGTGGGTGTGGCGACGTCGGCGCGCGGGCCGGGTCACGGCCACCGCGCTCGCCAGCCGGGGCGGACCCCCCGACGGTGGTCGCGGAACGATCTACCCGCGCCCGGCAGCTCCGGGTGCGACGCGGCGTCCGCGTACCCCGCCGGTCTGGTTGTTGGTGGGTGCGGCCGTGGCGGTACTCGCCGGCGTCGTCGGCACCGCGGGCTGGACGGCGACCCGGCGGGTCTCGGCGATCGACACGCAGAAGCAGCCCACCAGCGGCGCGTGGACGGGGACCGGGGTCACCGGGCCGGTGGGGGTGCCCCTTCGCGAGTCGGCGTTCGAGTTCACCGTGTACCGGATGTCGTGCGGAGCGCCCGGCACCGCCGGTGGGGGCGACGGCGGAGGTGCCGCGCCGGCCAACGGCCGGCGCTGCCAGGCCACCGTGGGTGTCCGCAACGTCACCGGGGACCACCAACCCTGGCACGGCCAACTGCAACGGGCGTACCTGCCCGGTGGGCGCTGGGTGAGCACCGACGAGTCGGCCACCCGGGCGGCCAATCTGGGTCGGGACATCTTCGCCGACCCGATGGCCGCGGGCAGTCGGATGGTGCTGCCGCTGGTCTTCACCGTCGACGGACGGGACCCGCCGCAGCAGTTGGAGCTGCGCAGTGGGGTGTTCTCCGCGGGTGTGCGGGTGCACATGCCCTGACCCGGTGCACGGGCGGCGGTCGTACCCTGGGGTGCGTGACCGCCGCCCTCGCCCCCGCCGTGCTCGACGTGGCGCAGTGGCAGGCCCGGCGGCGCGCCCACGAGGAGCGGGCGGACGTCTGGCTGACCCCGCACCTGGCCCGCCGACGGCGCGGTGAGCGGCATCCGGTGGCCGACTTCCTGTTCACCTACTACTCGCACCGCCCGGCCCAGCTCCGTCGCTGGCATCCGGGCGCCGGGGTCGAGCTGCGCGATGCCGATCCGGCCGAGTTCGGCCGGGACTACCGCGCCACCACCGCCGGGGTCACCCTCGACACCGAGGGCGTACGCGCGCAGCGCGGCGAGTTGATCGCCTGGATCCGCTCCCTGCTGGCGGCCACCGCGGGGCGGGCGCCGCACTTCGGCTGCTTCGGGATGCACGAGTGGGCGATGGTCTACCGGCAGACCCACGAGGAGGTGCGGCACAACGCCTGGCCGCTGCGGCTGACCCCGGAGCGGACCGCCGCCGTCGTCGAGGAGCGGGGCGTGCGGTGCAGCCACTTCGACGCGTTCCGGTTCTTCACGCCGCCGGCCCGGCCGTTGAACCTGCTCACCCCGACCCGGGAGACGCAGCACGCGCACGAGCAGCCGGGCTGCCTGCACGCCAACATGGACCTGTACAAGTGGGCCTACAAGTTGTCGCCGCTGGTGCCGTCCGAACTGGTCGCGGACTGCTTCGAGCTGGCCCGGGACATCCGCACGCTGGACATGCGGGCCAGCCCGTACGACCTGGCGGCACTTGGTTACCCCGCGGTGCGGGTGGAGACCGCCGACGGGCGGGCGGAGTACGCCGCCGCGCAGCGCGGATTCGCCGAGCGGGCCGCCGTGCTGCGCGACCGACTGCTCGCCGCCGTCCCGGTCTAGTCGCAACGCCGTTCGGTTAGGCGGTTAGGCGTGGTGTCAAGGCGTGTCCAGGACGTAGAGCAGCGGAGCTCCGGCATAAAGGGCGATCACTCTAGGACGCCCCTGAACCTGGAGCTCCGCTGGCTGATCAGATTGCCATCACCCGGACGGTGACGGTAGCGGCGGGCGAACGGCCTTGGATCCAGTCGTCAACGCCCGGGATGGCGGCGTGGCCATCGCTGATCCCCTGCTTCTGCTGGCGCCCACGTTCGCCGGGGTCGTCGTGGCGTTCGCGGCCGCCGCCCACTTCTTCCGCTGGGGGCCTCGACGGTGAGGTTTGAGTTGACCCCGTCGCGAGGACGAGCTTCACCGTTCTGGCCGCAGATGACGGTGTCGTTGGCCACTGAAAGTCTGGCCTGGTTAAACTTCTGTACCGAACGGAATGGAACTCGTGGCGGTGCGGTTGTCCTCCTGCGCCGGCCGCTGTCGGAACAGCCGTCAGCAGGCAAAGCCGGGTGCCGCAGCTAGGAAGGTCGCGATGTCTGACACAAAGGCGCTCGACGCGCCGGATTCCCACCGGCCAGCTCCGCCCTCCTCGTGGGCCGGAGTCGTCTCGCTGAGCCTCGGATTGTTCGCGCTCGTGATGGCGGAATTCCTGCCGGCCAGCCTGTTGCCGCGCATCGCCGAGGACCTCGGCGTGACCGAGGGCACCGCAGGGCAATCCGTGACGGTAACCGCCATCGGCGCCGGGTTCGCGGGACTGTTCCTGCCGGTCGCCCTGCGGCGAGCGGATCGGCGTCATGTGATCCTCGGCCTCATGGCCGTCGCCGTGCTCGCCAACCTGGTCGTCGTCGTGGCACCCAATTTCGCCGTCCTGCTCGTCGGCCGTTTGCTGGCCGGCATGGCGGTGGGCGGGTTCTGGGCGCTGGCGATCGCGATGACGGCGCGGCTTGTGCGGAGTCATCACCTCGGCCGCGCCATGACCGTCGTCAACGCGGGTCCGGCGGTGGCGACCATCGTGGCCGTCCCCCTCGGCGCCGGGCTCGGTGAGCTGTGGGGATGGCGGGAGGTGTTCCTGCTCGCCGCCGCTGCCGCGGCGCTCGCTCTTCTGGCTCAGGGCTTCGTGCTGCCGCGCGTCGCGTCGGCGTCGTCGAGCGGGCTCCGAGCTCTCGGTTCCACCTTGCGCTCGGGAGTTCTCGTGGCCGGACTGTCGGCGATCCTGCTGATCGCGGCCGGCCAGTTCACCGGGTTCACTTACATCCGGCCCGCAGCCGAGGACGTGTCCGGGATCGACCCCGGTGGGCTCACCGTGCTGTTGCTCGTCTATGGGATCGCGAACGTTCTCGGCACTGCGGCAAGTGGCTCTCTGGTCGACCGTTCGCTGCGGATCGCCGCCCTGGTCTTTCCCGGGGTGGCCGGCGTCGGCATGCTGGCCCTCGTCGCCACCGGGGGTTCGACGGCGGGGTTGTTCGTCGCTGCCGCGTTGTGGGGCTTCGGCTTCGGCGGAGTTCCGACCACCGCACAGACGTGGGGTGTCCGGGCCGAACCCGCGCGGCTCGAACAGGTGGGCGGGCTGATGGTGACCGTCTTCCAGCTTGCGATCGCCTTGGGCGCGATCGGTGGCGGTCTGCTCGTGGACGGCGTCCGGGCCTCCGCCCCGCTGATCGCCGGTGGCATCGCGGCGATCAGCGGCGGGATGCTGCTCGCCGCCGCGCGCCCGCGAGGTGGCGCCTAGAACGATGGATACCGATCGGCATGGAAAGGATCGGCAACTTCTGTACCGAGGAGTACGATGCGTTTATGGGTGGTACGCGCAGCACAGTCATCGGCCGTCCCCGCGGCTTCGACACTGACGAGGCGCTGGAACGCGCCATGCAGGTGTTCTGGAGGCAGGGCTATGAGGGCGCGAGCCTGATCGACCTGACTCGTGCCATGGGCATCACCAAGACCAGCATGTACGCGGCCTTCGGCAACAAGGAGCAGCTGTTCCGCAAGGCGTTGCAGCGCTACGTCGAGGGTCCGGGCAACTACCTCGACAGTGCGCTGGCCGAGCCGACCGCGCGAGCTGCCGCCGAAGCGATCCTGCGCGGCGCGGCCAGCACCTCGACCCTTCCGGAAGGCTTCGGGGGATGTCTGACGGTGCAGGGCGCGCTGCCGTCGTGCGACGATAGTCGGATCGTGCACGACGTGTTGGTCCAGTGGCGCAACGCCAGCGGGGCGCTGGTCGAGGAGCGCTTCCGGCGCGCCGTCGACGAGGGCGACCTGCCGGGCGACGCCGACGCGACGCGACTCAGCCGATACATCACGACGATCGCGTTCGGTCTCACAGTGCAGGCCGTCAACGGTCTCGACCACGCCGAGCTCGACGAGATCGTCGACCAGACCATGCTCTTCTGGCGGCCGTGAGCTCCTCCTGACCTGCACGCCCTGGCCGACCCGCCCGACGAGAATCCGCACCCGACGAGAAATCGGTACGCGAGGAGTGCGGCACCCAGGCGCCGACGTTCCTGAACCTGCATCCGGGCGGGTCGCCGCAGCGGGTGCTCGAGTCGCTGCGCGCCGAGAGCGACCGGGTCATGACGCGAGCCACGACAATCTGGGCAAGGACGGCAGCCCTCACTACGGGCGGGCCGACTACTGACCGCGCGAGCACATGAGCGCGTACTGGATCACCTCGGCGGGAAGGGCGACCCGAGCGCGACCGGACTGCCGCACTTGCCCACCGTGGGGCGGGTGCCCGGACAAGTCATGGAGTTCGGGCACGACACCGCGCTCGCGCCCCGCCCGCGGGCGACCGCCATCGACTTCTGGATGAGCTACACCGGGCCGATTCCCCGAGGCTGGCGCTGCGGCGGTCGCGGCGGTCCGGGTTTCGGGCGGAGCCAGAGTCTGTCGCCGTAGGACGGTCAGGAACCTCGCCTTCCTCCGCCACTCGAGGACCCTCTGGTCCGTCGAAGGCCCCCGGTTGTCCGATGGCTGGAGCGCTCATGGCCGCCAACTTACCGAACGGTACAGAACGTGACGCGACTAACGGACCGATCGGTACAAATCTTGCTACCGTAGAAGGTGCAACGGACCGGTACGAAAATGCCTTTCGAGGGAGAGACATGACCATCACGCTGATCACCGGCGCGAACAAGGGCCTCGGCCACGAGACCGCCAAGCAGCTACTCGACCTCGGCCACACCGTGTACGTCGGCGCCCGAGACGTCGAGCGGGGGGAGCGGGCCGCGGCGGCGCTCGGCGCCCGATTCGTGCAACTCGACGTCACCGACGATGCCTCGGTGCACACGGCGCTCGCGATCATCGACGCGGCCGAGGGCCGGCTCGACGTCCTGGTGAACAACGCGGGCATCCTTGGCGCCGGTGCCGTCGACGGACCGACAGCCCTGCGCGTGTTCGACACCAACGCGGTCGGGATCGTCCGGGTCACGGAGGCCGCACTGCCGCTGCTGCGCAAGTCCGCAAACCCCAGGGTCGTCACGCTATCGAGCAGCATGGGGTCCTTCTGGGTGGTGACCAACCCTGACCGGCCGGAGTACGGCATGCCGCTCCCGCTGTACTCGGCGTCGAAGGCGGCGGCCACGATGCTCACCGTCCAGTACGCCAAGATCCACCCGGGCATCAAGTTCAACGCCCTCGAACCCGGCACCACCGCCACCGACATGACCGCCGCGTTCGGGATCGGGCGGCCGGTTACGGAAAGCGCCAAGACTGTCGTACGCCTGGCCACCCTCGACGCGGACGGCCCGACGGGTACCTTCACGGACGAGTCCGGTCACCTGAGCTGGTAGGCGCCGTGTGCCTTCCGGCCGTCGTGGCTGACGGCCGGAAGGCGCCCCGGATGGGTTGATCAGCTTGGCCGGCAGGTGGTGTGACGGGCCGGCGTCGTGCCCTCGACCAGCCACCCCGGCCCGTGGTGACGGTGAGGGCGCAGGCGTTGGTATTGATGAGAAAGACGCCGTGGCCGCTGAACGGCGTTGGTCCTAGTCGTCGTCGGCGCGGCGGTCGCGTTTGCGCTGGGACTGGCGCTTCTTCTCGGCGAGCCGGCGCTCCTTGGCCCCACGGGACGGGCGGGTCGCCCGGCGGGGTGGCGGCGGGGGTGCGGCGGCCTCCCGCAACAGCGCGGTCATGCGTTCGCGGGCCGCCTCCCGATTGGCCAGCTGGGCGCGGTGCTCACTGGCAGCGATCGTCAGCACCCCGTCGACCAGGCGGTTGGCCAGCCGGGCGAGTGCCCGGGACCGCAGCCACTCGGGCACGGCCGGAGAGTTGGCCAGGTCGTAGCTCAGCTCGACCCGGGAGTCCGCGGTGTTCACACCCTGCCCACCCGGCCCCGACGAGCGGGAGAACCGCTCCCGCAGCTCCCCGGCGGGAACGATCCACCGATCGGTCACCCGCAGTCCGTCGTCCACGCCCCGAGGCTAACCCGCGGCGACCTGCCAGGGGTCATCGGTGCGGGGTCTTGCTCTGCGTGGGCGACTGGCTGGGTGCCGGCCCGGCGGCCTCCTCGTCGGAGCCGACCGCCGCGTACGCCACCGCGCCGAAGAGCAGGAGCGCGATCACCCCGGCCTTCACGGCGACCCCACGGATCAGCGACCAGGCGCCTCGACGGGCGCCCGGCACCGACTTCCGGACCGTCTGGTAGTCGTTCCACCCGCGTCGCGCCCGGGCGTACGCCGACCCCACCGCACATCCGATGACCAGGCCCACCAGCAGGAGGACCGCGAGAAGAGGACGCTCCACCTCCGCCAGTATTCATACCGACAGTGATATTTCCATAGCCCGATGCGGTCCGGCCGGATATCCGACACTGGCCGCGCGGGCGGCTGTCCGGGCAGGTCAGCCGCCCTTGCCGATGATCGTGTCGGCGGTCTGCTGCACCTGGTCGATCGGGATGGCGAACCCGATGCCGATCGAGCCGCTCCCGTCGATGGTGGCGATGGCGGTGTTCACTCCGACCACCTCCCCGCGGGCGTTGACGAGCGGCCCTCCCGAGTTACCGGGGTTGATGGACGCGTCGGTCTGCACCGCACGGTGCCGGTTGTTGCCCAGCCGTACCTCGCGGTCCAACGCGCTGACGATTCCCGCGGTGACCGTTCCGGCCAGGCCGAGTGGCGAGCCCACCGCGAGCACCGATTCACCGACCCGGGTCGCACCCGGTTTGGCCATGGGCAACGGGGTGAGACCGGCCGCTGCCGGCACCTTCAGCACCGCCAGGTCGCTGCGCGGCTCCCGGCCCACCACCTCGGCGGCGAACCGGCGGCCGTCGGGCAGCTCGACGGTCACCGGCCCGCCACCACCCTTGGCCAGGATGTGGTCGTTGGTGATCAGGTGCTGCTGGTCGTCCACCGCGAAGCCCGAGCCGGTCGCGGACCCGGCCGACGTACCACCGGCCAACACCGACACCACCCCGGGTACGGTCTTCTCGGCCGCGGTGACCAGTTCGGCCGGCACCGGGGCGGCGGACGCGGCAGCCGGGCCGGGCGCCCCGTCCCGGGCGGCCACCACGCCCCCGGCGACGGCCCCCGAGACGGCGGAGAGCGCCACCACGGCCAGTGCGGCGAGCAGCCGTCGTGGCCTTCGCTCGCCCGGGTCGCGTTCGGGCGTGTCCCACCACCCGCGCCCGTCCGGGTCGAGTTGGGGTGAGATGAACCAGGGACCGCGCGGTTCGCCCAGTCCGGTCTGTACTGCCATGCGTACTCCTCACGGTCGACGGCGGTGGTGCACGGCGGTGGTGCACCGCGGTGGTGCACGGTGGCGGTGGTGCACGGCGGTCAGGGCAGGCGGGAGAACCAGCGCATCGATCCGGCGGCGGCGCCCATGGCGAACACCAGTCCCAGGCCGATGAACCGAGCCGAGACGTCCTGCCGCTCTGTGCGGTAACCGACCGAGCTGCCGATGTCGTCGTAGACGGCCCGTAGCTCGTCGGTGGTGCTGGCCTCGTGGAACATCCCGCCGGTCTCCTCGGCGACCTCCTTGAGGGTCTGCCCGTCGACCGGCACCTGGATGGGCCGTCCGCCTCGGTCGACGAACCCGGACGGCGTCCCGAAGGAGATGGCGTGCACCGGCACCTCCGCCGTCACCGCCTCCGCGGCCGCTTCCATCGGGTCCATTCCGGAGGTGTTGGCCCCGTCGGAGAGCAGGATGATCCGGGCTGGTGGTGTCTCCTTCGCGGCCTCGCTGTCCAGGCTCTTGACCGCGCCGAGGGACGTGTTGATGGCCTCGCCGATCGCGGTGCCCTGCACGCCGGTGATTCCCTCGGCGAGCCGGCCGATCCCCTCGTCGAGGGCGTCGCGGTCGGTGCCGGGCGGCACCAGCACGGCCGCGCTGCCGGCGAACGCGACGAGACCCACGTTGAACTCGTCGGGCAGGCCCTCGACGAACCGCCGGGCCGCCTGCTTCGCCGCGGCCAACCGGTCCGGCTCCACGTCGGTGGCGAGCATCGACGTGGACACGTCCACCGCCACCATCACCGTGGCACGTTCCCGGGGCACCTGGACCTCGGCGCTGGGGCGGGCGAACCCGACGACCAGCAGGGCAAGCATGGCCAGGAAGAGCCCGGCCGGTACGTGCCGACGCCAGGCGGGCCGCTCCGGCGCCACCCGGTCCAGCAACCGCAGGTTGGTGAAGCGGACGGCGTAGCGGCTGCGCCCGCGCTGCATCAGCAGGTACGCGCCGACGAGGGCGAGTACGCCGAGCAGCAGCCAGAGTCGCAGCGGCGACTGCCAGGTCACGCGACACCTCCCCGGGCCGGGGCGACCGGCGCGGTGGCCAGTCGACGCTGGGCGTGCACGTGCCGGACGATGTCCGCGCTCCAGTCCCCGTCGGTGCGCAGGGGCAGGTGCGTGGCGCCGCTGCGGCGCAACGACTGGTGGATTTGGTCGCGCTGGGCGGCGGCGGCCTCGGCGTACCGTTCGCGCAGCCGGCGGTCCGATGTGCACACCTCGCGGCGTCGGCCGTTCTCCGGGTCCATGAGCGTGATCAGGCCGACGTCCGGCAGCTCCAGCTCACGGGGGTCGGTGACCTCGATCGCCAGCACCTGGTGCCGGACGGCGAGCCGGCGCAGGGTGCGTTCCCAGGGCGCTGGCTGGGCGGGGTCGTCGGGCAGGCCGTCGAGGAAGTCGGAGACCACCACGACCAGACCACGTCGGTTGGCGATCCGGTGCAGCGCGTCGAGCCCGTCGGCCAGGTCCGGCGGCCTCCACCCCGGCCGGTCGACGGGCGCGGTGGGTCGCGGGGCGGCGAGCAGCGTGCGCAGCAGGGTGAGCAGATGGGTACGTCCGCTGCGGGCCGGGAAGCGGCGTACCCCGTCGGCGCGCAGCACCTGGGCGCCGAGGCGGTTGCCGACGCCCGCGGTCAGGAAACCGACCGCCGCGACCGCGGCCACCGCCAACTCCCGCTTGTCCAGCTCGGCGGTGCCGAACTCCATGCTGGCGCTGCCGTCGACGAGCAGCCAGGTGGTCAGTTCCCGGTCGGCGTCGAGCTGGCGGACGTGCGGTACGCCGGTGCGGGCCGTCACCGCCCAGTCCATCCGGCGGACCTCGTCCTCGCCCGGTCGGTACTCGCGGCTGCCCGCGGGTTCACTGCCCGGCCCGGGCAGCAGGCCGCGGTACTGGCCGTGCAGCAGTCCGTTGAGCCGGCGCGTGACGGTCAGTTCCAGGCGGCGGACCCGCTGGTCCGGGGCCAACTCGGCCAGGCCGGGGTCAGCCGGCGCGACGTTCGCTCGTCTCATGCCGCCGCCAGATCCGGCGTCTGCTGTGGGTGGCTGCTGGCCAGCCGGGGCGGTGGCACCGCCTCGACCAGCCGCCGCACCAGGCTCTCCGCCGTCACCCCGTCGGCCACCGCGTCGAAGGAGAGCACCAGCCGGTGGGCGAGGACGTCGACAGCCAGCTCACGGACGTCCTCGGGCAGCACGTACTCCCGTCCCCGCAGCAGGGCCTGTGCCCGGGCGGCGGCGACCAGGCCCAGGGTGGCCCGCGGGCTGGCGCCGTACGCCAACAGCGGGGCGATCTCCGGTAGCCCGAAGCGGCCCGGGTCACGGGTGGCGAGGATCAGCCGTACCACGTACTCGGCGAGCGCGTGGTGGACGAAGACCCGCTCGGCGTGGACCTGGAGGTCCCGCAGTCGTTGCGCGTCGAGCACCGGGCGCGGGACCGGCCGGTCGGTGCTCATCCGGTAGAGGATGGCCAACTCGTCGGCGTCGCTGGGGTAGTCGACCACCACCTTCATCAGGAACCTGTCGCGCTGCGCCTCCGGGAGTTGGTAGACCCCCTCGGACTCGATCGGGTTCTGCGTGGCCAGCACCAGGAACGGTTCCGGGACCGGCCAGCTGCGCCCGCCGATGGAGACCTGCCGTTCGGCCATGGCCTCCAGCAGCGCCGACTGCACCTTGGCCGGGGCACGGTTGATCTCGTCGGCCAGCACCAGGTTGGCCATGATCGGACCCAGCTCGATGTCGAAGGTCTCCTTGGAGGCCCGGTAGATCCGGGTGCCGACGATGTCGGAGGGGACCAGGTCCGGGGTGAACTGGATCCGGGAGAAGGTGCCGCCGACGACCGTGGCGAGGGTCTGCGCGGCCAGGGTCTTGGCCACCCCGGGTACGCCCTCCAGGAGGCAGTGCCCGTTGGCGATGAGTGCGGTGAGCAGGCGTTGGACGAGCCGATCCTGCCCGACGATCACGCGTTTGACCTCGAAGAGGGTCTGTTCCAGCTCGACGCCGGTCGGCTCGGGATCGACCGAGCTGGGCATGCTGGCCAGGGTGTCCGAGATGTCCGTCACGGTGCTTGCTTCCCGGGGCGAGGGCTCGGCAAACGTCGGATTGTGCGGCCCGGACCGGCCCGGAGTGGCCCGAACGGGGATGAGTCGCACGCAAGCGTGACGATCGGCGCGAGGCACCGCGACAACGGCTGATCGACGCCGCGCTCGCGCCTGATCGACTCGGTTTTCCGCAAGTCGGGGTGTCCACCTATCCAGGACACCCCGACCTCTTGGAAGTCGAGTCGATCACCCCGAGCACGGCGGCAAGCGGCGCACGGAGGGCCGGGCTGCACGGGACCCCGAGCACGGCGGCGGGCCGCCCGCTGCGGTCGGGCGGTGCGGGGGTGATCAGCACCCGGCCCCCGCGCAGAGGAGCGCGGGGGCCGGGTGTCGATTCGGTCAGGGCGTGTGCGTGAGCAGGGTGAAGCCCAGGTCGGTCGGTACTCCCGCCGAGTTGCGGGTCTGGATGAAGACCGCGTTGGGCGTACTCAGCCGCCGGGCGACCGCGACCTCACCGGCTGGCGGGATGCAGCAGGCGTCGGCTCGGGAGATGGTGGCCAGGTAGGCGCCGGCCGACACGTTGTAGCCGAACTGCACCTCGTATTCGCCGACGCCGTACTTGAGCACCGTGCCGGTGCCACGCGCCTTGGTGCCGTTGGCGTTGACGACGGTGAACCAACTGGCGGCCGCCATCGTGGTGACCCCGCCGGCCTTCAGCGCGGCCTTCGCCGAGCGTGCGGACTCGGCGGTGACCGGCGGCTGGCTGTTCGTGCCCCGATTGACCGGCTTGGCGACGGCCTGCGGCGCCTTCGCCGACGGCTGGGCGACGGCGATCCCCCCGCCGACCAGAGTGAGCGCCAGGACAGCGAACGTGACCGCTGCCGCCTTGCGTCGGAAGGATGTTTCCATGACAGGTCCCCCTTGTGTGACCGTGCGAATTCGGCCGACCCGCGGGGCGGGACGGATAATTGCCGATGAATAGGCGGATGACGACGCTGGGGTGCGGGAAACCTAACCCACTGACAACCGGTGAGGTTAATTTCTGAACGATCTACATCCCGTCTGAGCTGGGATTACTACTCAGAGTTGCGTCGTGTGAACCAGATGGAACGTAGCACCGAAAAAAGCTGGCCGTCAATAGTTGATCTCACTTTATCGAGTTGTCAATCAGCCGTCAGATAATTGTGAAAGGTGAACGCGCCACCATTCACGAAAGGTTTTCGGCGCACCCACTAGGATCAGCTTCATGATCGTCGACGGGACACCCGCGCCTCTGCCCGCGGCGCGGTGGCACCGCAGCGCTCGGCTCGGCACGGTGCTCTGCTGGCTGACGGTCACGCCGATCGCCCTCTGGGCCGCCGTCCGACTGCTCGGCCTGGACCGGGGTCCCCTGGTGCAGGCGCTCGCCTTCACGCCGTACGTCGCGGGTCTCAGCGTGCTGCCACTGGCCCTCGCACTCGCCCTGCGGCGCTGGTGGCCGGCGGCGGTCGCGACCCTGACCGCGGTGGCGTTGCTCGGCGTCGTCGCACCCCGGGCGCTGGCCTCCCCGCAACCCGCGGTGGCCGGGCCGACCGTGCGGCTGCTCACCGCCAACCTGCTCGCCGGCGCCGGCGACGCCCGGACGCTTGTCGAGCTGGTCCGGCGGCACGGGGTGGACGTGCTCACCGTGCAGGAGTTCACGCCGGAGGCGCGGGCCGCCCTGGATCAGGCCGGCCTCGACCGGCTGCTGCCGCACCGGCAGCTCAACCCGGAGATCGGCACGCCGGGCTCCGGGCTCTACTCGCGGTGGCCGCTGACCGACGTCGGCCTCCGGCGCAACCTCAACGGGTGGGGCTTCACCCAGGCGTACGGGACGGTGGCCGTCCCCGGCGCACCCCCGGTACGGGTCGAGTCGGCCCACCCCTCGGCCCCGTACGCGCTGGACCAGGTCGGCAACTGGCGGGCCGACCTGACCGCCCAACCTCCGGCCAGCCCGGACGGCGCCCTGCGGATCCTTGCCGGCGACTTCAACGCCACTCTCGACCACGGTCCGCTGCGCGCCCTGCTGCGCACCGGTTACGTGGACGCCGCCGACGCCGCCGGCGAGGGCCTGACCGGCACCTGGGGGCCATACGACGGTGACCTCATCCCACCGGTCACCATCGACCACGTTCTCGTCGACCGTCGCATCGCGGTCCGGTCGGTGCGGGTGCTGACCCTCCCCGGCAGCGACCACCGCCCGGTCCTGGCCACGCTCACCCTCCCAGAGTGATCCTGCCGCCGGGTCAGACCGAGGCGGGTGCCAGGCCGTAGGTGAGGGCGTCGATCAGGGCGTGCCAGCTGGCCTCGACCACGTTGGGGTGTACGCCCACCGTGGTCCAGTCCCGGCCGGTGCCGTCGGCGGTCTCCAGCAGCACCCGGGTCACCGCGCCGGTGCCGTGGCTGCCCTCCAGGATGCGCACCTTGTAGTCGGCCAGCTCGAAGCCGCGCAGCTGCGGGTAGTGCTTGGCCAGCCCCACCCGCAGCGCCTCGTCGAGCGCGTTGACCGGGCCGTTGCCCTCGGCGGTGGCGATCACTCGCTCCCCGCGTACCCGGATCTTGACGGTCGCCTCGGAGACCACCGAGCCGTCCTCACGGTGTTCGACGAGCACCCGGTACGACTCCAGGGTGAACGGTCGCGCCGGGCCCCCTTCGGGCAGCTCGGAGCGGACCAGCAGCTCGAAGGAGGCGTCCGCGGCCTCGAAGGACCAGCCGCCGGCCTCCAACTCCTTGACCCGCTTGGTGACCCGGGTCAGCGCCTCCGGACTGCCGGCCAGGTCCAGACCGAGCTCACGACTCTTCAGCTCGACACTGGCCCGGCCGGCCATCTCGGTGATCAGGATCCGCATGTCGTTGCCCACCACCGACGGGTCCACGTGGTTGTAGAGCAACGGGTCGACCTTGATCGCGCTCGCGTGCAGCCCCGCCTTGTGGGCGAAGGCGGCGGCCCCGGCGTACGCCTGGTGGGTGTCGGGGGCGATGTTGGCGATCTCGGCGATGGCGTGCGAGACCCGCACCATCTGCGCCAGGCAGCCCTCCGGTAGGACCGGCATGCCCAGCTTGAGTTGGAGGTTGGCGACGACCGCGAAGATGTCGGCGTTGCCGGGGCGTTCGCCGTACCCGTTGGCGGTGCCCTGGACGTGGCGCACACCCGCCTCCACGGCGGCGATCGTGTTCGCCACCGCGCAGGAGGTGTCGTTCTGGGCGTGCATGCCGAGCAGCCCGGCGTCGATCCCCAGCCGGTCAATCAGGTCGCCGATCACGGCGGTCACCTGGGACGGCAGCATGCCGCCGTTGGTGTCGCAGAGCACCATCCGCTCGGCGCCGGCGGCCAACGCGGTCTGCACCACCGCCGCGCCGTACGCGGGGTCGTGCCGGTAGCCGTCGAAGAAGTGCTCGCCGTCGACGAAGACTCTCCGGCCCTCGCGGACGAGGTGGCTGACGGTGTCGTGGATCATCGCCAGGTTCTCCGCGCCGGTGGTGCGCAGCGCCCGCTCGACGTGCCGGCTGTCGGCCTTGGCGACGAGCGCCACCGCCGGGGTCTGTGCGTCCAGCAGTGCCCGCACCTGGGGGTCGTCGGCGACCGCGACACCGGCCTTGCGGGTCGCGCCGAACGCGACAAGCACGGCGTGCCGCAGGTCCAACTCCGTGCGCGCCCGACGGAAGAACTCGGTGTCCTTGGGTACCGCGCCCGGCCAGCCGCCCTCGATGAAGCCGACGCCGAACTCGTCGAGCAGCCGGGCCACCGCCAGCTTGTCGACCACCGAGTAGGTGAGCCCCTCGCGCTGGGCGCCGTCGCGCAAGGTCGTGTCGAAGACCTGGAACGTCATCAGGATCCTTTCTCGGAGCAACAAAAAGACCTCCCGCGGGTGCGGGAGGTCTGCGCGCTCGGCGGAGGGGAGAGCCGGCGCGCTAGGTCGCAATAATCAGGGCGGTGCTGGTCACGATGGCCACTCTGCCATCCCGCACCCATTTTTGGGAGGACCAATCCACATAGCGGGAAAGTCACTGAGCGTTCGTTCACCCCGAACCGTCGCTCGTGATCGGCTTCACAAGCCATCAGGCCCCTCATCGGCGCAAACAGCCATGCGGAAGCATCTGCGATGGATCCAGTGACGGCCACCGTGCCGTCGGCAAGGAGGACCTGTGCTCACCGTCGGTGACCGCTTACCTGAGCACGGACTCACCACCTGCGTATCCCTGGGCGCCAACAACGCGTCCACGACGATCGACCACACGTCCCACGAGGGCACGTGGCGTCTGGTCCTCGTCGGGGGGGGGGGGGGGGGGGGCCCCCCCCCCCCCGCGGGGGGGGGGGGGGCCCCCGCCCACGGCGGCCCCACCGGCCGCCCCCCCCCGGAGCGCGCCCCCACACCCCCAAACCCCCCCCCCCCCCCCCCCCCCCCCCCCCCCCGGGGGGGGGGGGGGGGGGGGGGGCCGGGGGGGGCGGTTGCCCCCCCCCCCCCCCCCCCCGACGGAGATCGGGGTCTGACCATGGGCCTGGACGCGATCAAGGCGGCCCTGCCGGAGTACGCCAAGGACATCGCGCTCAACCTGGGCGTCACCATCGGCACCTCGGCGTTGACCCCGGCGCAGAGCTGGGGCACCGCGCTGGCCTGCGCGGTGACCGCCCGCGACCCGGTGGTGCTGCGGGAGATCGTGGCCGAGGCCCTCGGCCACCTCGGACCGCAGGGTGTCGAGGCGGCCAAGGGCGCCGCGGCGATCATGGCGATGAACAACGTCTACTACCGGGCCAAGCACCTGATCGGCGACGACCAGTACGCATCGATGCCGGCCCGCCTGCGAATGCGGATCATCGCGAGGCCGGGGGTGGACAAGGGCGACTTCGAGCTGTGGTGCCTCGCCGTGTCGGCCATCGCCGGCTGCGGGGTCTGCCTGGAGCTGCACGAGAAGAAGCTGCGCGGCAGCGGCTTCACCCGGGAACAACTGCACGAGGCCCTGCGGATCTCCGCCGTCGTGCACGCCGCGGCGGTCACTCTGGGCGCCGAGGCCGCACTGGCCTGAGCAGGTACGACCCGACGGGTCGACGTCACACCCCGCGGCCTCGGCCCGTCGCCGTGCCGCGGTCTGTCGCCGTTTCCGGCCCCCGGCGGCCGGGTAGCTCCTGCCGGGACATGAGCTGATCGGTGACAGTCAGGAGTGAACGGCATGGACAGGATCGATCCGCACGCCACGCACGCCGGGCCGGACCCGCTGCACGGTGGCGACCAGGGCGTCGTGCCCGGTGGCGCACCAGCCGGCACGTTCGACCCCTGGCGGTACCGGGACCAGGCCGGGGTGGCCGACGCCGACCTGGTCGGCTACAAGGTCGAGGCCAGCGACGGCGGCGTCGGCAAGATCGACAGTGCCAGCCACGAGGTTGGCGGCAGCTACCTGGTGGTGGACACCGGCCCCTGGATCTTCGGCAAGAAGGTGATGCTGCCGGCCGGCACCGTCAACCAGGTCGACCACGGCCAGCGCACCGTCTCCGTCGACCGCACCCGGGACCAGATCAAGGCCGCCCCGGAGTACGACGAGAGCAGCCACAGCGACCCGAGCTACCGGGATCAGCTGGGCGGCTACTACGACGAGACGTACGGCGCCCTCCCACCGGGCACGGCCCGCTGACTGTTCGACCCGACGGCCGGTGGGGTGTGGTCCCACCGGCCGTTACCGTGTGAGCGTGGACGCCATCGACGAAAATCGTCAGACCTCGCTGCCCGCCACCTTCAACTTCCGCGACGTCGGCGGCCACCTCGGCCACGGCGACCGACCCGTCCGCCGGGGCCGGCTCTTCCGATCCGACTCGCTGCACCGCCTCACCGAGCAGGACCGGGACGCGTTCGCCGCGATCGGGATCCGCACCGTGATCGACCTGCGCCGGCCCAGCGAGGTCCAGCGGGACGGCCGGGTGCCGGCATACCAGGGGCTGACCTACCGCAACATCCACCCGGAGCACGCCGACTGGACGAGCACACCGCACCAGGAGGGCGCCAGCCTGGCCCGTTATCTCGCGGACCGCTACGCCGACCTGGCCCAGACCGGCACCGCCGGGCTGGCCGAGGCGGTCGGGCTGATCGCCGACTCCGCCAACGCCCCGACGGTGGTGCACTGCGTCGCCGGCAAGGACCGCACCGGCATCGTCTGTGCGCTGACGCTCTCCGTGCTCGGCGTCGACGACACGGACATCACCGCGGACTACGCGCTCAGCGGCGAGGCGTCGGCCCGGTTCAGTGCCTGGCTGGCGACCACCAGCCCGACTGGCCCGGCCGTGCCGGCGCCGTTTCTGGCCTCGCCCGCCGAGGCGATGCAGCTCTTCCTCGACGAGCTACGCGAGGGGTACGGCTCGGTCGAGGCGTACCTGCGGCACGCCGGGGTGACCGACGAGCAGCTCGCCGCCCTCCGCGACCACCTGCTCGACGAGCCGACCGAGGCGTAGCCCGCCGGGGCCGACCACGACCGCCGACTGCGCCGGCCAGTCCGACGGGGACGGGCCGGCGCGGCCACGGAGGTCAGAGGACCCGCTGCACCCAGCCGTACTCGTCGGCCGCCTTGCCGCGCTGGATGTTCACCAACTGCTCGCGGATGCTCATGGTGACCCGGCCGGGCTCGCCGCCACCGACCAGGAACTCACCGTCGGGGAAGCGGACCCCGCCGATCGGGGTGACCACCGCGGCGGTGCCGCAGGCGAACACCTCCCGGAGGCGACCGCTGGCCGCGTCGGCCTGCCAGTCGGCGAAGCTGACCGGTCGCTCCTCGACCACGTGCCCGGCCGCACCGGCCAGCGTGAGGATCGCGTCGCGGGTGATGCCCGGCAGGATCGTGCCGGTCAGCGGCGGGGTGACGATCGAGTTGTCGTCGTAGACGAAGAAGACGTTCATGCCGCCCAACTCGTCCACGAACCGGCGCTCCACCGCGTCCAGGAAGACGACCTGGTCGCAGCCGGCCTCGATCGCCTCGGCCTGGGCTGCCAGCGACGTCGCGTAGTTGCCGCCGCACTTGGCCGCGCCGGTGCCGCCGGGCGCGGCCCGGGTGTAGTCCGGCGAGACCCAGACGGTGACCGGCTTGACCCCACCGGTGAAGTACGCGCCGACAGGTGAGGCGATCACCAGGTAGAGGTATTCGTTGGCCGGGCGGACGCCGAGGAAGACCTCGCTGGCGAACATGAACGGCCGCAGGTAGAGGCTGCCGTCCTCGCCGGTGGGGATCCACTCCTGGTCGATCTCGATGAGCTTGTGCAGCGAGTCGACGAACACCTCGGGCGGCAGCTCCGGCATCGCCATCCGCTGCGCCGACGCGGCGAACCGGGCCGCGTTGGCGTCCGGCCGGAACATCGTCACGCCGCCGTCGGCCGTCCGGTACGCCTTCAGCCCCTCGAAGATCTCCTGCGCGTAGTGCAGCACCGCGCTGGCCGGGTCCATCGGGATCGGGCCCCGCGCCTCCACCCGGGCGTCGTACCAGCCCTTGCCCTCGGCGTAGCGGACGGTGACCATGTGGTCGGTGAAGACGCGGCCGAACCCGGGGTTGGCCAGCAGGGCGGCCCGGTCGGCGGCGGATACCGGCGCGGGATTCGGACGGATCTCGAAGTCGAGCATGTCACCACCGCTCATCGGGCTGACCTCCCTGCGGGACAACGGCATGCGGGACCGCACACCGAATTGGCTGTGCCAGAAACTTACCCGAACGGCCGTTCAGCGGGTAGCGCCGCTCGGGCGAGACGGACGGTCCGGCCGAGCCGAGAGCTGGGCCGGCCGCTGCTGGGGCCGGGGGCGGTCAGGCTACGGCGTGGGCCGCGAGCCGATCCCCGACCTCTTCGGTCCGCAGCGCCACGCCCGGAGTGCGGGCGGCCAGCTCGGCGGCGACCGCCGCGTTGACCCGAGCCGCGGACTCGGTGTGCCCGAGCTGCTCCAGCAACAGTGCGGCGGAGAGCACGGCGGCGACCGGGTCGGCGATGCCCCGCCCGGCGATGTCCGGCGCCGAGCCGTGTACCGGCTCGAACATCGAGGGGTACGCCCCCTCGGGGTTGATGCAGCCGCTTGCCGCCAGCCCGATCCCACCGGTGACGGCGGCGGCGATGTCGGTGAGGATGTCACCGAAGAGGTTGTCGGTGACCACCACGTCGTAGCGCTGCGGCTGGGTGACCAGAAACATCGCGGCGGCGTCGACGTGCTGATATTCGGTGGCGATGTCCGGGTGCTCGGCGGCGACCAGGTCGAAGGTGCGCGACCAGAGCGACCCGGCGTGGGTGAGCACGTTGGTCTTGTGCACCAGGGTGACCTTGCGTCGCTCCCGGCGCGCGGCGCGGGCGAACGCGTCGCGGATCACCCGCTCCACGCCGTGCCGGGTGTTCAGGCTCTCCTCCGTGGCGACCTCGGCGGGAGTGTCGCGGTGTAGCGTGCCACCGGCCCCGGCGTAGAGGCCCTCGGTGCCCTCGCGGACCACCACGAGGTCGACCTCGCCCGGCTTGACGTTGCCGAGCGGGCCGGCGACCCCGGGCCAGAGCCGGGACGGGCGCAGGTTGACGTACTGGTCGAACGCGAAGCGGAGCTTGAGCAGCAGCCCCCGCTCCAGGACACCGGGCGGGACCGTCGGGTCACCGACCGCGCCGAGCAGGATCGCGTCGTGCCCGGCCAACTCGGTCAGCACCGAGTCGGGCAGCACCTCTCCGGTACGGTGCCAGCGGGCCGCGCCGAGGTCGTACTCGGTGGCCTGCACGCCTGGCAGCACCGCGTCGAGGACCTTGCGGGCCTGCGCGACCACCTCGGGCCCGATGCCGTCTCCGGCCACCACCGCGATCCGCGCCACGACCGCACTCCTCTGCTCAACGGGTCCGTCCCGGCAACGGTACGTCGCTGTCCCGCCTCCCGGTACGCGGCGTCCAACAGGTGAGAAATTGGGATGCACAGCAGCCTCTCAGCTGGGACTCATGAGGCGGTCATGTCCGCTGCCTACGGTGTGGTCAGCGGGTCACGGGGGCCGGCCGACCGCCGGGTCGCGACGACGCGGCACCGAGTGCGAGGGGGCAGATGCGATGCGCATCGACGAGCAGCCGCGAACCCGCTGGCCGGACCCGTCAGCATTCCGCAGTCGTCGACCGGACCTTCGCCTCGGCAGCCGCCGACAGCGGATCGACCCGGCCGGCGCCACCGAGGGGCGGATCGCCGTGCAGCACACCGTCCGCACCGCGACCGCCGAATACACCCTCCTCCTCAACGCGCCCGAGTGGCTCGGCCGCCGGGGCGTGGGCGAGGCTCTGCGGGACAGCGTCGCGGAGCTGCGCGCCATCGACCTCACCTACGGCCCCAACCGGCCGGAGAGCCTGGTCTCCCGGCTGCGCCGGGGTGAGATCAGCCCGGATTCGTACGCCCCGCTCGCCGACCTGGTGGACCGCTGCGCGGCCATGCGCGCGGCCACCGACGGGTGGTTCGACGCCTGGGCGGTGCCCGGCGGCTTCGACCCGGGTGGCCTGCTCGGTGGCTGGGCGGTGGAACGGGTCGCCGAGCGGCTTCGGGCCGCGGGAATCCACGACTACGCCGTGCTGGCCGGAGCCGACCTCGTCGTCCGCGGCCACGCGCCGCACGGTGGGCCGTGGCGGGTCGCGGTGCACCACCCCACCGCACCCGAGCGCGCACCGCTGGTGTTGGAGATGACCGCCGGCGCGGTCGGCACCTCCGGGGTGACCGGGCGACAGGGGCACGTGGTGGACCCGCACACCGGCGAGCCGGCCGACCAGCTCGTCGCCGCCACGGTCGTGGGTCCGGACCTGACGATCGCCGACGCCTACGCCACCGCGCTGTACGCCGCCGGCCCCACCGGCCTGGCGTGGTTCCGGGGCAACTCCCACTATCAGGCGCTCTTCGCCCACCGACGCTGAGTGTTGCGATCGGCCCCCACGCTCTCGGCAACGATCGTGGGGGCCGATCAGCGACGAGTGCGCGTGGCTCGCACAATCGAGGGGTGCGGACCGGTCGCGCCGGATGCCGACCGCGCCACCCGAAGACGGGCCGGCGCCTCGAACTCGGCCAGTGACCGCAGTACGTACGCTAGCGAATCGACGCAACTCGACGCAAGAGTCTCTACACCGGACCGTCGTGACGGGATGCTCCGGACCCGATGGTTGACCGGCGGCGAGGCAGTTTCGACATGGTGAACGGCGGATGGCACGCTATCCGCCGTGAGTTTCGATCTGAGCGTGTGGGCCCTGGAGGCCGGGGCGACGCCCGAGGACGTGCGGACAGCGGTCAACGGTTGCCGGCAGGGGCGACACGTGGACCGTTACCCGGATCCGCGGGTGGTCAGCTTCTACCGGGCGATCACCGCGTCCTATCCGGACCGTCACCCCGGCGCGAACAGCCCGTGGGCGGTGGCACCACTGCACGCCGCCCACGACCATGTCGAGCTGAACCTGCACCCGACCTGCGCGGACCAGGTGCTGCTGGACATCGAGCGGCTGGCCGGCGAGCACGGGCTGATGCTCTTCGACCCGCAGGACGGCTCGGTCTACCCGCCCCCGGCGCGACTGCCCGGCTGACCTGACCGGCGACACGGCCTGGGAAATGACGAGGGGGCCCGGCGAATCGCCAGGCCCCCACGGTGCGTCTCGGTTACTACTCGTCGCGCAGATCAGCGGCGCTGGCCGCGGTCGCGCCGATCGACTCGGCGGCCGAGGTGAGCAGGTCGGCGCCGAGCGCCTGGTCGACGGTGAGCGTCATCAGCGTCTCGCCACCCGCCTCACGCCGGGCCACCTGCATGGCGGCGATGTTGATGCCCGACTCGCCGAGCAGGGTACCGACCGTGCCGACGACACCGGGCCGGTCGGCGTAGCGCAGGAAGAGCAGGATGCCCTCCGCGCCGATCTCCACGTCGAAGCCGTCCACCTCGGTCAGCTTGAGCACGTCACGAGCACCCGAGTGGGTGACCGTGCCGGAGACACTCACCGTCCGGCCGTCCGGCAGCGCGCCGCGTACGGTGACCAGGGTGGGCTGCTCGGCCGTCTCGGCCAGGGTCGCCAGGGTGACCTCGACGCCCCGCTCCGCGGCCAGGTGCGGCGCGTTGACGTAGGTGACCTGCTCTTCGACCACCGAGCTGAACAGGCCCTTCGTCGCGGCGAGCTTCAGCACCGACACGTCGTGCGCGACGATCTCGCCGCGAACCTCGACGGTGACGCTGGCCGCGATGCCGCCGGCGACAGCGGTGAACGCCCGGCCCAGCTTCTCGGCCAGCGGCAGCAGTGGCCGCACGTCCTCGGCGACCACGCCGCCGGCCTGCACGTTCACCGCGTCCGGCACGAACTCGCCCTGCAACGCGAGCTTGACGCTCTTCGCCACGGCGAGACCGGCCTTGTCCTGCGCCTCGTTGGTGGAGGCGCCCAGGTGCGGGGTGGCCACCACGTTGTCGAAGGCGAACAGCGGCGAGGAGGTGCACGGCTCCTTGCTGTACACGTCGACACCGGCGCCGGCGACCCGGCCCTCGGCGATGGCGTTGGCGAGCGCCTGCTCGTCGACGAGGCCACCACGGGCGGCGTTGACGATGCGAACGCCGGGCTTGACGATCGCCAGCTCCTTCTCACCGATCAGGCCGACCGTCTCCGGCGTCTTCGGCAGGTGGATGGAGATGAAGTCGCTCTCCCGCAGCAGCTCCTCCAGCCCGACCAGGCGGACGCCGAGCTGCGCCGCACGGGCCGGCTGGATGTACGGGTCGTACGCGATCAGCCGGGTGCCGAACGCGGCGATGCGAGACGCGAAGAGCACGCCGATGCGACCGAGCCCGACCACGCCGACGGTCTTGCCCTGCACCTCGACGCCCGTGTACTTCGACCGCTTCCACTCCCCCGCCTTGAGCGCAGCGCTGGCGCTGGCGGTGTTCCGGGCGACGGCGAGCAACAGCGCGACGGCCTGCTCGGCGGCGGAGACGATGTTGGAGGTGGGCGCGTTCACGACCATCACGCCCCGCGCGGTGGCGGCCGCCACCTCGACGTTGTCCAGCCCGACACCGGCCCGGGCAACCACCTTGAGTCGCGGTGCGGCGGCGACCGCCTCCGCGTCGATCTGGGTCGCGCTACGCACGATGACGGCGTCGGCCTCGGAGAGCGCCGAGAGCAGGGCCGGACGGTCGGTGCCGTCGACGTGCCGGACGTCGAAGTCGTGGGCGAGCACCTCGATGGCGGCGGGGGCGAGTTCTTCGGCGATCAGTACGACAGGATTCATCGGTCCTCGTAGAGGTCGTGTTTGCGATCGGCGCGGGCGGCCGGGCGCAGCACTGCGCCCTGCGCTGATCCGTGCCGTGGCCGTCAGGTGCCGGCTGCTGCACCTACAGGCGATCGTAGGGGCCTGGCTGGTCGGCGTGTTCCGGTCTTCGGGGTGAGTGCCCTCACACGCGCGGTCGAGCGACGGACATCGGCCGTTCACCACACCGACACGTTTGCTCCGGTGCACGACGACCGGCGGCACAGCCCTCCGGAGGACGCCGCCTTGGTGCTCGCCGTGCGCCGCACGCTGCTGCGACAGCTGACCCGCGTCGATCCCGCGCGGTTCGGCCCGGAGCTGGCCGAGGCGTTGGTCACCCGGTCCCAACAGGTGAAAATCCGGCGCGGCGTCATGTCCCGACGGACAGCCGAGGCGATCGGGATCCGCTGCCGCGGAGCATCACGGCCAGCGGCCGGCGACCCGCGCTGAGAAGAGCGCTGGATCGCCGGCCGCTGGTGGACCGTTCCTGGTCGTACGCGTCAGGCGGTCTCGGTGATCGGGCGGTCGACCCAGCTCATCATGCCGCGCAGCTTCTTGCCGGTCTCCTCGATCGGGTGCGCCGCACCCTCGGCCTGCCACTTGGTGAAGTTGGGCCGGCCGGCCTCGTCCTCGGCGACCCACTCGCGGGCGAACTCGCCGGACTGGATCTCACCAAGGATCTTGCGCATCTCGTCCTTGACCCGGGAGTCGATGATGCGCGAGCCGCGGGAGAGGTCGCCGTACTCGGCGGTGTCGGAGATGCTGTAGCGCATCTTCGCGATGCCACCCTCGTACATCAGGTCGACGATCAGCTTCAGCTCGTGCAGGCACTCGAAGTAGGCGACCTCCGGGGCGTAGCCCGCCTCGGTGAGCACCTCGAAACCGGTCTGCACCAGCGCCGAGGCACCGCCGCAGAGCACCGCCTGCTCGCCGAAGAGGTCGGTCTCGGTCTCCTCGGTGAAGGTGGTCTTGATCGCGCCGGCGCGGGTGCCGCCGATCCCCTTGGCGTACGCGAGGGCGAGGGCGAAGGCGCTGCCGCTGGCGTCCTGCTCGACGGCGACGAGACAGGGCACGCCCTTGCCGTCGGCGTACTGGCGGCGGACCAGGTGGCCGGGGCCCTTCGGCGCGACCATCGCCACGTCCACGTCGGCCGGCGGCTTGATCAGGTCGTACCGGATGTTGAAACCGTGGCCGAAGAAGATGGCCTTGCCCGCGGCGAGGTTCGGGGCGATCGACTCCGAGTAGATCGAACGCTGGGCGGTGTCCGGCGCGAGCACCATGATCACGTCGGCCTCGGCGGAGGCCTGCGCCGGCGTGAGGACCCGGAAGCCCTGCTCCTCGGCCTTGGGCCGGCTCTTCGAGCCCTCCGGCAGACCGATCACCACGTCGACGCCGGAGTCCCGCAGCGACAGCGCGTGGGCGTGGCCCTGGCTGCCGTAACCGATGACCGCGACCTTCTTGGCCTGGATCAGGCCGAGGTCGGCATCGTCGTCGTAGAACACCTCAACGCTCATGAGAACTTCCCTTTCGTACGACGGCCGGGGCGGCCCGTCGTGGCTGTGCGGATGGGTTCGGGACGGCCCGGCCGGGCCGACCGGTGGCGGTCAGGCGGCCCGGAGCGCGGGACCGACGGTGATCGAACGCGAGCCGCGCCCGATCGCCACCAGCCCGGACTGGACCATCTCCTTGATCCCGAAGGATTCAAGATCGCGGAGTAGCGCGTCGAGCTTGTCCGGGGTGCCGGTGGCCTCGATGGTCAGCGTGTCCGGGGCGACGTCGACCACCCGGGCGCGGAACAGGTTGACGGTCTCCAACACCTGGGACCGGGCGGACCGGTCGGCGCGGACCTTCACCAGCAGCAACTCCCGGGCGACCGAGACCTGCGGATCCAGCTCAACGATCTTGAGCACGTTGACCAGCTTGTTGAGCTGCTTGGTGACCTGCTCCAGCGGAGACGACTCGGCGTTGACCACGATGGTGATCCGGGAGACGTCCGGGTTCTCGGTCTCACCGACGGCGAGACTGTCGATGTTGAACCCGCGCCGGGAGAACAGGCCGGAGACCCGGGCGAGCACACCGGGCTTGTTCTCCACGAGCACGGACAGGGTGTGCATCGTCATGCCGTGGCCTCGTTCCGCTCGGTCATGGCATGGCCATGCGCAACACTGAGCTTGATGATTCGTTCGCTTCGCTCACTCATCAAATGTCATCCTCGTCGAAGACCGGGCGGACGCCGCGGGCGAACATGATCTCGTCGTTGCTGGTGCCGGCAGCGACCATCGGCCAGACCATCGCGTCCTTGCCGACCACGAAGTCGATCACGACCGGAGCGTCGTTGATCTCCATGGCCGCGGCGATGGTCTTGTCCACGTCGTCGGCGGTCTCGCAGCGCAACCCGATGCAGCCCAGCGCCTCTGCGAGCTTGACGAAATCCGGAATGCGGTGCTTGTGGGTGCCGAGGTCGGTGTTGGAGTAGCGCTCGTTGTAGAACAGCGTCTGCCACTGCCGGACCATGCCGAGATTGCCGTTGTTGATCACGGCGATCTTGACCGGAATGCCCTCCAACGCGCAGGTGGCCAACTCCTGGTTGGTCATCTGGAAACAGCCGTCACCGTCCACCGCCCAGACCACCGTGTCCGGCTTGCCGACCTTGGCGCCCATCGCCGCCGGCACCGCGTAACCCATCGTGCCGAGACCGCCGGAATTCAACCAGGTGTACGGCTTCTCGTAGGAGATGAACTGGGACGCCCACATCTGGTGCTGGCCCACCCCGGCCACGAAGATCGCGTCCGGGCCGACGATCTCGCCCAGTCGCTTGATCACGTACTGCGGGGACAGCGTGCCGTCCGCCGGCTCGTCGTAGCCCAGCGGGTAGCGGTTGCGCAGGTCGTCCAGCTGAGTCCACCAGTCGCCCAGGTCGGTGCTCCGCCCCGCCGACCGCTCGACGGTCACCGCGGCGATCAGCTCGTCGATGACGTGCTTGGCGTCTCCGACGATCGGCACGTCCACGTGCCGGTTCTTGCCGATCTCCGCCGGGTCGATGTCCGCGTGCACCACGGTCGCGTCCGGGGCGAACGAGTCGAGCTTGCCGGTGACCCGGTCGTCGAACCGCGCGCCGAGCGCGACGATCAGATCCGCCTTCTGCAGGCCGTAGACCGCCGCGACGGTGCCGTGCATGCCGGGCATGCCCAGGTGTTGCTGATGCGAGTCGGGGAACGCGCCGAGCGCCATCAGCGTGGTGACCACCGGGATGCCGGTCAGCTCGGCCAGTCGGCGCAGCCCGTCCGTGGCGCCGGCCTTGAGGACACCGCCACCGACGTAGAGCACCGGCCGGCGGGCGGCGGCCATCAGCCGCGCCGCCTCCCGGATCTGCTTGCCGTGCGGGTGCAGGGTCGGCCGGTAGCCGGGCAGGTCCAGGGTGGGCGGCCAGGCGAAGGTGGTCTGCGCCTGGAGCACGTCCTTGGGGATGTCGACGAGCACCGGGCCGGGCCGGCCGCTGCTGGCCAGGTGGAACGCCTCGGCCAGCACCTGGGGGATCTCCTCGGCGTTCTGCACGAGGAAGTTGTGCTTGGTGATCGGCAGGGTGATGCCCTGGATGTCCGCCTCCTGGAAGGCGTCGGTGCCGATCGACGGGCGGGCCACCTGCCCGGTGATCGCGACCATTGCCACCGAATCCATGTAGGCGTCCGCGATCGGGGTGACCAGGTTCGTCGCACCCGGGCCGGAGGTGGCGATGCACACGCCGACCTTGCCGGTGGCCTGCGCATACCCGGTCGCCGCGTGCCCCGCGCCCTGCTCGTGGCGCACCAGGATGTGCCGGACGCTGGAGTCGTAGAGCGGGTCGTACGCCGGCAGGATCGCGCCGCCCGGGATGCCGAAGACGACGTCGACCTCGAGCGCCTCGAGGGACCGCACGAGCGAACCGGCCCCGGTGACCTGGGCCGGCGCGGAGGGCCGTACCGCCGGAACGGCCGGGGTGGCCGCGGAACGCGCGGCGGCCGGGTCGACGTCGGCGGTCGGGTCGACGGCCGCACGGGCCCGGCGGGCGGAGTGGGCGAGTGTCTCGGGCGTGGGTCTCGTCATGACGGTTCTGGCCTTCGGCTGGAGTGGCTGGTGGCTAGTCAAGCGATGCGACGCGGGCGGGGCCCGCCTCGCCAGGTTCCGATGGCAATAAAAACGGCCCTCGTGCAGATGCACGGGGCCAGCGCACTCTCAATGGGGAGAGTGCGCTCAGGTAAGTACTCGCAGCGACCGGTACGACGACATGCGGCTAAGCCTGACGCATCTCACGCGATGAGTCAACTGCTCCCACATGTTGGTCAACGGACGTCGGCGAGTCGCCCGGCGACTCGCCATCGGCAGCCGGGTTGACCTGCGCGTGACCGCCCGGAACCCGGCGTGGCGGGGGCACCGGCGTGGGCCGTGCACCCGGTGAGGTGGCCGCCTCCAGCATCGCCTCCAGGTGCTCGGCCGGCACCCCCCAGCCGAAGAGCGCGCCCTGGCCGAAGCGGCAGCCGGCGGCCACCACCGCGGCCAGCTCGGTAGGCGTGGTCACCCCCTCGGCGATCACCTCCAGGCCCAACTGGTGGCCCAGTCGCATGACGATGTCGACCATCGGGGCGAACGCCGGACCGTCCCGACCGACCGGCCGGACCGGCTCGTGCTCGGCCACCAGACTGTGGTCGATCTTCAGAATGTCGATCGGCAGCCGGCGCAGCTGCCCCAGTGACGAGTAGCCGGCCCCGAAGTCGTCGAGCGCGATCCGGACACCTGTCAGCCGCAGAGCGGTCAGCCGCCGGATCAGCTCGTCCAGGTCGGTGGCGACGGCGTGCTCGGTGACCTCCAGCACCAACCGCTGCGGCGGCACGTGGTGGGCGCGTAGCGCCTCGGCGACCTGGACCACGTACTCCGGGGCGTGCAGCTCGCGCGGAGAGACGTTCACCGACACCCAGACGTCGTGGCCGTCCGCCAGCCAACGGGACAGTTGGTAGCAGGCCTGGTGCAGCACCCACGCACCCAGCGGGGCGATCATGCCGCACTCCTCGGCGAGCGGGATGAACTCGTCCGGGCCGACGTTGCCCAGCTCGGGGTGGTGCCACCGCAACAGCGCCTCGGCGCCGACCGGCCGCACCGACGGCAGCGACGCCACCGGCTGGAAGGCCAACCGCAGCTCGTCACGATCGATGGCGCCGCGCAGCTCGTGCTCCACCGTCGTCCGCCGGCGCAGCAGCTTGTCGTACGCGGCGTCGTAGCGTTCGATCCGGTTCTTGCCGCGCTGCTTGGCGTAGCGCAGTGCGAGGTCGGCGTGGCGCAACAGCAGCTCCACGTCCGGCTCGCCGGCCCACCCGGCCACCCCGATGCTCACCGAGAGGAAGATTGGCCCCTCCGGCTCGTCGTACGGCCGGTTGACCACCCCGAGCAACCGCTCGGCGACACGGTCGGCCTCGGCCGGGCGGCCCTGCATGAGGACGGCGAACTCGTCGCCACCCAACCGGGCGGCCACGTCGCCGGGGCGCAGGTTGTTTCGCAGCCGCCGCCCGACCTCGGCCAGCACAGCGTCACCCACGTCGTGGCCGCGCATGTCGTTGACGTTCTTGAAGCCGTCCAGGTCGAGACCGAGCAGCACGCACGGAGTGCCCGCCGCGGCGCTGTCGTGCAGTGCGCGCAGCAGCCCGCGCCGGTTGGCCAACGACGTCAGCGGGTCGGTGTGCGCCAGCTCGCGGAAGTGCGCCTCCCGCTCGGCCAGGCGGCCCGCGTACCCCCGGACGTCGCGCAGGGTGAGGTATTGCCGCGCCACCAGGGCGAAGCCCTCCACGCTGCCGGCCACGATGCCGGCGGCGGTGAACCGGCCGTTCTGGGCGAGGTGGTACATCGCCGAGGCGGCCATCGCGACCATCGGGGCGATCGCGTACTCGCCGTCGCGACCGATCAGATCCACCTCGACCTGCCCCGGCCGGTCGGCCCGGTGCACGGCGAGCGCGACGGTCAGCAGACCGGCGGCGAGCACCGCAGCGCCGGTCAACGCCATGGTCGGCCCGGTCTGGCAGAGCCCGGCGCTGAGACCCATCCCGCCGCAGCTGACCGCACTGATGCCGACGCCCAGCGTGGCGAGCCGTCGACGGGGTGCGGCGGCCCGGAAGATGACGATCACGGCGAGCCCGGCGCCGAGCGCGGCACTCACCGTGACCACCAGGATCGCCGGGCAGGCCGTCGGGGTGGCGTCGCCGAGCAGCCGGGTGGGCTCGGAGAAGAGCACCCAGCCGACGAACCACAGCGCCGCCGCCATCACCAGCCCGTCCAGGGCGAGCCGGGCCGTGCCCGCAGCGGTGGCGGCCACCCCCGGCAGCCGGAGCAGCCCGGCGGCGAAGGCCAGCCCACTCACCGCCGTGCCGATCGCCACCGCGGTCGCCCAGCCCGTGCGCTGCCCCTGCTCGTGGGTCCAGTGGTGGTTCGCGTTGAGCGCGGCGACCACCCCGGCCAGCAGGCTGAGCAGGGCGACCCCGGCCCCCGCCGCGAGCAGCACGTGTGCCGGTCGACGCGGCCCGGTGCGCAGCCGGGCGACCAGGGTCAGCAGCACGGTGGCCGCAGCGGCGACGAGCCCGCTGAGCCCCGCGACAGCGACCATGCCCGGGGGGAGTTGCACGCCTTAAAGAGTGCCGGATCCACGCACGCCGTGGGGGGCTGGGTGTGCATCTGTTGGGACACGGCGCATACGCGGGAGGGTCGGCGCGGCGACGGTGGCATGCTGGTACGTATGCCTGAGCTGCGGTCGAGGACCTCCACACACGGTCGGACGATGGCCGGCGCCCGGGCCCTCTGGCGGGCCACCGGGATGACCGACGACGATTTCGGCAAGCCGATCGTCGCCATCGCCAACAGTTTCACCCAGTTCGTGCCTGGTCACGTTCATCTCAAGGACATGGGTGGCCTGGTCGCCGACGCGATCGCCGAGGCCGGCGGCGTGGGCCGGGAGTTCAACACCATCGCGGTCGACGACGGCATCGCGATGGGTCACGGCGGCATGCTCTACTCGCTGCCCAGCCGCGAGTTGATCGCCGACGCGGTGGAGTACATGGTCAACGCGCACTGCGCGGACGCCCTGGTCTGCATCTCCAACTGCGACAAGATCACTCCCGGGATGCTGCTGGCCGCGCTGCGGCTCAACATCCCGACCGTCTTCGTCTCCGGTGGCCCGATGGAGGCCGGCAAGACGATGGCGATCGAGGGCGTCGTGCACAGCAAGATCGACCTGATCGACGCGATGATCGCCTCCTCGAACGACTCGGTCACCGACGAGCAGCTCGGCGAGATCGAACGCTCCGCCTGCCCGACCTGCGGCTCGTGCTCCGGCATGTTCACCGCCAACTCGATGAACTGCCTCACCGAGGCGATCGGGCTGGCACTGCCCGGCAACGGCTCGACGCTGGCCACCCACGCCGCGCGCCGGTCCCTCTTCGTCGAGGCCGGCCGCACCGTCGTGGAGATCTCCAAGCGGTGGTACGACGGCGACGACGACTCGGTGCTGCCCCGCACGGTCGCCTCCAGGGCCGCCTTCGAGAACGCGGTCGCCCTGGACGTGGCGATGGGCGGCTCCACCAACACGGTGCTGCACCTGCTCGCCGCGGCCCGCGAAGCCGAGCTCGACTTCGGCGTCACCGACATCGACGCCATCTCCCGGCGGGTGCCCTGCCTGGCGAAGGTCGCGCCCAACTCGCCGAATTACCACATGGAGGACGTGCACCGGGCCGGTGGCATCCCCGCGCTCCTCGGCGAGCTGGACCGGGCCGGGCAGCTCAACCGGGACGTGCACGCCGTGCACTCCCCCTCGTTGGCCCAGTGGCTGACCGACTGGGACGTGCGCGGCGGCTCCCCGACCCCGACGGCGGTCGAGCTGTTCCACGCGGCGCCCGGTGGTGTGCGTACCGTCGAGCCGTTCTCCACCACCAACAGGTGGTCGTCGTTGGACACCGACGCGGCCGGTGGCTGCATCCGGGACCGCGAGCACGCCTACTCCGCCGACGGCGGCCTGGCCATCCTGCACGGCAACCTGGCCCCGGAGGGCTGCGTGGTGAAGACCGCCGGCGTGCCGGACGACTGCCTGACCTTCCGTGGCCCGGCGAAGGTCTACGAGTCGCAGGACGACGCGGTGACCGCGATCCTCGCCAAGGAGATCGTCGCGGGCGACGTCGTGGTGATCCGGTACGAAGGCCCCCGGGGCGGGCCGGGCATGCAGGAGATGCTCTACCCCACCTCGTTCCTGAAGGGCCGCGGGCTGGGCCGGTCCTGCGCGCTGCTCACCGACGGCCGCTTCTCCGGCGGCACCTCCGGGCTCTCCATCGGCCACGCCTCCCCCGAGGCGGCCTCCGGCGGGCTGATCGCCCTGGTCCGCGAGGGCGACGAGATCGTCATCGACATCCCGGGCCGGTCCATCGAGCTGAACGTGCCAGCCGACGAGCTGGAGGCGCGACGGGTGGCCGAGGAGAAGCGCGACAAGCCGTACACCCCGGTCAATCGGCAGCGGCCGGTGTCGGCGGCGCTGCGCGCGTACGCCTCGATGGCCACCTCGGCCAGCGACGGTGCCTACCGCCGCGTCCCGGAGTAGGGACGCCGCGCGGCCGCGTCGATGTGATCAACACGACATCAGGGATGTCGGGGTGTCCTATGTGGCCGGATACCCCGACATCCGCAATCTCGTGCGATCAAGCCGGACCGTCGCTCTTCACCGTCAGGTCACCCAGTGCCGGACACGGCCTGCCTGGCGGCGGCTGCGGCAGCAGGTGGCCGCACCGAGGCCAGACCCGTCCCGTGTAGGTACGGGCGTGCCCCTTCCCCGCTCAGCCGGCAGGGGGCACGGCTGTCGCCGACGGTAGCCAAAATGGAACTGCTCGCATTGCCAGCGATCGCTACAGTCACGAGCGTCATCGGTTCGGGTGCGGTAGAAGGAGGATTGGTGACCCTCAAGCCGAGGTTCCGTCGGGTTGCCGCTCTTCGCCGCACATTCGTCAACCGCGAGTCGATCCTGGCCGACTATGCCGACGAACTGGCGGCTGCCGGAGCTGGCGTACGGATCCTCAACCTGGTCGGGGTTGGTGGCATCGGAAAGTCCCGCCTGCTCCGGGAACTTCGGGACCGGACACCGGCAAAAACCCATCGGACCGCTGTTCTGGACCTGCAGGTGCCGGCTCTACGTCAGCAGGAAGATGCCCTGGCGGTGCTCCGTGTCGAGTTGGGTCGACAAGGCGTCAAGTTCGACCGTTTCGACATCGGCTACGCGGTCTTCTGGCAGCGACTCCACCCTCATTTGCGACTGAACCCGGCGGAGCTGCCCTTCATCGACGAGAGCGAGGCGCTGACCCAACTCCTCGACACGGCGTCGGGGATTCCCGTGTTCGGCACCGGCGTCAGCCTTCTCCGTCTGGCCGAGAAGGCCGCGTCCGGTGCCCGCCGACGGCGATGGATCAGAATCGACGAGACGTTGCGCTCGCTGGACGAGCTGTCCAGCGTCGACCTCGCCGACGCGGTCACCTACCTGTTCGCCGAGGACCTTCGGGAGGCCAGCGAGGATCACCCGTACGTGATTTTCATTGACGCGTACGAGGCGATCAGTCGCGCCGCACCGCAAGCAGGCCGCTCCGCGACCGCCGACGCCTGGCTGCGCGACCTGGTGGCTCAACTCGACCGCGGACTGGTGGTCGTGGCTAGCCGGGAGCCGCTCAGTTGGCAGGTGTACGACTCGACCTGGGCATCAGTGACACGCGTGTGCCACGTGGGCGGCCTACCGATGAAGGCCCGGATCGACCTGCTGAGCGAGTGTGGAGTCACCGAGACCGCGGACCAGCTCGCAATCGCGCACGCCAGCGCCGGCCTGCCGTTCTACCTGCATCTGGCGATCGACACGCAGACCGCGGTCGGGCGGACCCTAGCGGTCTCGCCCGAGGAGATCGTGCAACGTTTCCTCCAACACGTGGAGAGCAGCGAGGTACGCACCCTTGAGCTCCTGAGCGTGCCACGGCTTTTCGACTTCGAGATCTTCCGGGCGCTCACCCGGGCCTTCGACCTGCCGCAGCACCGGCCGGCCTGGGAGTCGCTCACCGCCTACTCGTTCGTCTACCCGTCCGGCGCGCACGGCCGCAGACTGCACCAGCTGATGCGAGCAGCCCTGAGCACGCACGTCTCCGCGGCCACCACCCACGACGTGCACGCGCTCCTGCGCGACATCTGGGACGTTCGCTCGGAGCAGGCCCAGCGCACGGAGGATGGCGTCGCGACGCGGGCACGCGCCATTAGGGAGGGCGCGTACTCGGCGATGCATTCCGGTCTCGTTTCCGGTGCGGGACTGCTCGCCTACGCGGACAAGGCGCTGAACTGCGGTGGCAAGCAGGCCTTCGACGGTGTACGACAGGATCTGGCGGAGGTGGTCGACGCTCGGTCCGACGAGGATTTGACCGCTGCGTTGCGTTGCATGGACGCCGAGGCCGCCATCGTGCTGGGGGACGCGGCATCGGCCACGGCGCTCACTCCCGAGGTGAACTGGCCGGTCGACGAGGTGGTTCAGGCACGGTTGGCCATTGCTGCCGCCGACGGCAGGCGGATCGCGGGAGCAACGGAGGCCGCTCGACTCATCTACGCCCGGGTCTGGCAGGAGCACAGCGGCCCGGTCCGGCACCGGGCCGGGTTCTCCCTCGCCGATATCGAGATGTGGCAGGGCCGGTGCCGCGACGCGTTCGCCATGGCCAACCAGATCCTCGCCGAGAACACCGCCGACGACCCGCTGCTGCACGGGGATGTGAGCCGGTTACTCCACCTCGGCTACCGCTTCGCGCTCGACTTCGACTCCTCCTGGCGCGAGTGGCACCGCGCCTGGGCGCTCTATGAGGAGGCGGACACGGTGGTCGGGTTGGCCAACCTGCGGACCAACCAGGTGGAATTGCTGGCCTGGACCGATCCTGCCGAGGCAGTACGCGTAGCTGGCGAGGCAATCGAGCAGCAACGCAACATGGGTGCGCAACACGAGCTCGGCAAGGTGCTCACCGGGCTGGCGATAGCGCGGACGCGACTCGGCCAGTACGAGGCCGCAGGTCTCTCCTTCGGCGCAGCCGCCGCCGCACTGGACGCTGCTGGCTACCGGTCGGGTCGCGCTCGCGCCGAACTGTTCCGGGCATTCCTCTACGCGCGACTCAACGACCTGGACTCGACACTGACCGCGGCCCGGTGGGCCGTCGATGAACTCATCAAGGCCGAGGTCTATCCGACGCTAATCGTGCTGGCTGATCAGCTCCTCACCGCTAGCGGCCTGCACGACGAGTGGATCACCACGGCGGCCACCGCCGCGCGTGAGCGAATCGATGCCCTGGACTCGCTGTCGGCATTAGAGGGCCGTAGCCGCCGGATCGTGACAGCACTCCTGGAGGAACGACCATGACATGGTCCGACATCTACGAGCGAGCACGCACTCGTCTCGATGCCGCAGCCGGTTACTACAACCACAACGTCCGCGTCGACCTCAGCACGGAGTCAGTCATCGTACGGATCCCGATCGAGGGCGCCGACGTCATGGATCTGCGACTGTGGCGAGAGCAGGAGCTCTTACCCGCAATAGCTCCCTACGTGGCCCGAGCGCCCCGGCTGGTCTTCCTCTCCACCGCACCTCCGTTCCAGATTCACGAGTTCATCGAGGGCGCGGTGCTCAACGACATCGCACCCCGTGGCGTGCCGTGTCCGCGACACGTGCTGAGTGACGTTGCCGAGCTGTTCCTGCAACTTGTTGACGTACCCCGTGATGCCCTCCCCCCGATACCGGATGAGTGGCCGGCAGACGCCGACAGCGCCGCGTTCGCCAGACGGCTGACCTCGCTCACCCAATGGGTCTATGACGCCTTCGCCGAGCGGTACCGTCCGTTGTTCGCCCGCTTCGAAATACCCGACCAGCCCCTGGCCTGCCTGACGGAGATTTGGCCAACGCTGACCGCACGGCCTTCAGTCTGCGTACACGCGGACGTTCACCGAAAGAACATCATCGTCAACGAGGGTGGCAGCGTTTTTCTCGACTGGGAGCTGGCGCTCTGGGGCGATCCCGTCTACGACATGGCCGTACACCTGCACAAGATGGAGTATGTGGACGACGAGCGGAACGAGTTGCTCAGTCGTTGGTCGGCGCGGATGCCTCCGCAGCACGTGGCGGGCTGGCAGTCCGACCTCCGTGCCTACCTCAGCCACGAGCAGATCAAGTCGGCGATCGTCGACACCGTGCGGTACTCGCAACTGTTCGTCGCGGACGGCCCCTGGCCCTACGCGAAGGCGACAATGCTGGAATCCCTGAAGGCCAAGCTCAACGCCGCACGCCCACACTGGGGAATCTCCACCCGCATCACCATCGACGAGGTGGAGAGTGCTCTGAACGACTGGGTCCAGGGTGCCGACACCCGACTGGGTTCCGGCGTTTCCCGCGACCGGCATCAGTAGCGGACCGGATGACGGGCTGGCCAAGGCCCGACACCTCAGCCGGCACCCGTCCCAGTGCGATCGTCCCGGTCGACGACGGTCCAGCCGGCGACCAGCGCCGATGAGTGCCCGGGTGGAGCGGGTGGGCCGGCGAAAAGGCGGTGCCTCCGGATCGACCGCATGGGTTAGCGTGGCGTCGGTCAATCTGGGGAGGCCCGGATTCCTACGGGGGGAAGCAGCGTGCACGTGGCATTGTGGAAGAAGACCGCCGGGGTGGCGGTCGCGGCGCTCACGGCACTGGCTGGCGTCGCCTGCGGCCCGCAGAGCGGGTCGACCGAGGCGCCGGACAAGCAGCCCGGCGTCCTGGAGTTGCTTGCCAGCGATCTCAAGGGGTCGCTGCAGAAGACGGTCGACACCACCACCAAGACCGACTCGGTGACCGTGAAGATGACGGGCACCATGAGCGGTCAGAAGATCTCGATGCAGGGTGTCCTGGACCTGGGTGACGCCCCCAAGGCCGAGATGACGATCACCGATCCGGAGGGCACCACGGTCACCGTCCGGATGATCGGCGCGGTGTTCTTCGTCGAGATTCCCGCGGAGGGTCGCGCGAACACGGGCGGCAAGCGCTGGATGAAGATGGATCTGACCGCGGTGGCCGGCAACAAGGCGGGCGCGGACTTCGGCAAGCAGTTCGAAGAGATGGACCCGATCAAGCAGGTCAAGACGCTGCTCGCCATCGAGGGCACGAAGGTGGTGGGCCAGGAGACGGTGAACGGGGCGCAAACCGTCCACTACACCGTCACCACACCGGTGGCGACGTACCTTGAGCAGATCGACTCCAAGCGGCGGGCGAGCACCGAAGAGACGTTTGCCCAGCAGGGCGTCAAGGACATCAAGGTCGACCTGTGGGTCGACGAGCAGTACCGGCCGCGTCGGGCGGGCTTGGGCATGGGCAAGATGGGCGACATGGTCATCGACTACACCGACTACGGCAAGGCGGTGACCATCGAGGCGCCGCCGGCGGCGGAGACCGCCGACATGGCCGAGATGTTAAAAGGCCTGACCGCCACCAACACCTGATAGCACCCGGATTGCTGCCCGGTCGGCGAGGAGACTCACCGGCCGGGCAGCGCCGTCTCTGTGGTCGCCTTGGGGGTCGCCGGCTCAGGACGGTGCCCACGGGCCGCTGATGAACTTGCCGTTTCGGGTGAACGGGCTGACGTTGGGCAGGCACCCGCCCAGGTCGATCGTCTGGGTCATCATGACCGGACCCGGCTTGCCCGGCCCGCCGCACCTCATGTGCGCGAAGCCGAGGAAGTGGCCGAACTCGTGATTGATGACACCGGCGTGATAGTCCTCGATGCTGACGGGGTATCCCGGTGACCCCTGGAGCCAACGGCGCAGATTGATCATGATGGTCTTGCCGTACTTGCAGGAGTAGACCCCCTCGGTCTCGACGCCGCTCGCTCCGCACAGCCGGTCCACAGTCCTCGGCGTGGCGAGCCGGACATCGACGTCGACACGTGCGGCGCCGACCCGCTGGAAGGACCACGAAGTCCGGGTCAGATTCACCGCGTCGTTGGTGACCGGATGCTGCGCCGAATCGGCCCACCCGTTCGGTGCCGCCAACACCTGCTCGATGCTCGCGGCGAACCGGTCCGGCTTCCAGGCCGGGATGTCACCCCAGGCGATCCCCTTCTCCACCGAGACGCTGTAGCGCACCCGCTTCTTACCCGTACCGATCACGCGACCGTTGCCGGTGGCGGTGGTGAAGGTGCCGGCCGCCCTGGCGGGAATCTCCGCGTCGGTGGGGATCTCCGGAGTCGGGCTGGAGGTCGGCGTGTCGCTGGGGCGCGGCTCACTCGAACCTGAGCGCGGGGTGTCGGCGCCCCCGGAGGCCGGCGTTGACGCCAGACCGCAGGCGGCGGTCGCCAGCACCATCGCCAACGAGATCGGCACGAGCAGCCGTCCGTTGATCCGCACGTTGCAACCTCCAGGATCGATCACGGTCAGGTGAGGAACACCGGAAGGTTAGGTGACTAGGGGTAAGGAAATCATCAGGATGACAAGCGTCGATACCGCACCAAAAGTCGGCGGGGCGGACAGGTCGCCTTACGGTCCGTTTCCGTCTGACGCCGGACTATCTGGAAGGCGCCTTGGGGACCTGTCCTACCGCAGGCCGCGTAGGTCGCGGGTTCGAGCGAGGAGTCGTACCCCGTCGTCGTCGTGTCGGTGCACGGCGCAGCCGGCGCGGGTGAAGCGCACGGTGACCGCCTGCCCGGCGTGCCGGGCGGCGAGCCGCAGCAGATCCGGCTCGGGGTCAGGGAGGATGCCGCGCGGCCCCGACCAGGGCCTCGGGATGGGCACCGCCGGGTCGATCGGGGCGGCCCCGGCGACGGCGTCGGTCAGGCATTCCCGGCACGAGGCAAGGGCGGCGGCCAGGCTCGGCCGGTAGGGCAGGTCGTCGGGGAGGACGGGTGCGTCACGCGGCTGCACCTCGACCGACCAGCGCAAACCGTCGGCCAGCAATGGATCGCCGGTGTTGTGCCGCAGGTCGTACACGCCCACCACGAGAGCCAGGTCGAGGCCGAGGGCGAGCCGCAGCAGCTCGGCCAGTGGCGGTGCGTCCGGGGGTGCCGCCACCACGATCAGGCGGCCGGCCCCGGTGCCCCGCCCGGCGTCGCGCACCTGCTCCCCTACCGGATCGGCTCCGGCCCAGGGCAGGGTGACGTACCCGTCGCGCAGATCCTTGCCGATCTCGTGCCCGCCGTCGATGTCGGCTAGGTCCTCGGGTCGCGCGCCGAGGACGGCAGCCCAGGAGCCGAGCCGGTATCGGTCGGGGAGTTGGACGACGGGCCGGCCGTTGGGCTGGGTGGCGACAAGTGGGGCAACCTCGGGCGTGCCGGCATGCCAGGTCAGATGCACCACCCGGTGCCGCAGGTCGGTGACGGTGACCAGCACGGCCCGGTGCAGGCGGTGGCTGTCGCCGCAGGTGAAGCAGCGCAGCGCCGACGGGCGCAGGCCGGCACCCGCGCAGTGCGGGCAGTCGGAGTCGGCGATACGGCCGCCGAGCCGGCAGTCGCAGGCACGCAACCGGGTGTGCGGTCGGCAGTCCGGGCAGGGCCGCCAGTCGACGGGTTCACCCAGCCAGGACGGGTCGGGTGGGTGGTAGCCGCGGCCCACCGGCACGGACACGCGGCGGACCACCTGACCGGTGGGCTGCTCGGCGAGGATCTCCACCGGCTCGCCGGGGCGCAGGGTGGTGTGCCACCATCGGCCGTCCCGCCAGAGGGCCTGCGCGCCGGGCAGCTCATCGCCACCACCCGGGTCGACGCAGTCGGCGAGGATACGCCGTTCGAGTTGATCGACGTCCACGGTCGGGGCGGCGGGTGGGCGCGGCGAGTCGGGACGCAGCAGCCGGGCGGGGGCGGCCCGCCCACGGTCGGCGAGACCGGTGAGCGCATCGGCCACATCGGTGTCGACCAGGGCCTCCGGCAGGTCCCGCCAACGGCCGGACGACCCGGACGGCACCGGGGAGCCGGGCACCTCGTACCGGACGGCCCAACCGAACCCCACGCCCTGCCGGCGGGCCTCGACGACCAGGTCGAGCAGCAACAGGTCGGCCAGCGCGCGCAGCCGGGCCAGCCGAGCGGCCGGATCGACGGTGGGCGCTGAGGTGGAACGGCCCAGCACCAGCCGCCAGGGGGCGTGATCAGCCCGCAGAAGGGCGTGGGCCTCCAGCTCGTGCCGAAGCGCCGCGGGCAGGTCGGGTCGCCACTGCCGGTCCAGCCACAGCGACGGCGCGTCGGTGTCGGTCACGACCGCGCCGACGGTGGCGGCGAGTTCGCGTACTCGGGAAGCAAGGTCGACCACCCAGCGGCCCGCCGGGTCGCGGTGGGGGTCGAGGCCGCCGGGCACGACCTGGTGGGACGCGACCGCGCCGGTGTCCAGGTTGGCGACCGTGACCACGAGCTGCGCCCGCCGCCGGCCGCGTCGGTCGCAGCGATGACAGGGGTACGCAACATGGCCCGCGCCCCGACACTGCTCGCACTGCCGGTACGCCTCTCGAGGCGGCGCGAGGTCGTCGGCGTCGGCGAGGAACCGGTCGCCGTAGGTGGTGCAGCGGCACGGGTCCAGCGTGAAGGTCATCCCGTCGCAGTCGGGGCAGGTCACCACGGGCACGGCGCTCATCGACACCGCCGGGCCGTGCAGTCACCGTCGTGCTCGACGCGGCGCACGCATCGCCGACCGCCGTCGAGCGGCAGGTCACAGAACACCCGATGGCGTACGCCCTGCGCGTCCTCGGCGGACACCGTGGTCTCGCCGGGGTCCACCTCGGACAGGAAGCTCAGGGATCGGGCCAGGGTGCCGGCGAAGTGCTGGGCGGTGGGCAGGTCGGTGGCGGTGAACGGCAGGTGCGCCACCCAACGAGGGCTCATTGGACAGCCGTCGGCTCGGCTCGAAGAAACGCGCACATGCCTTCTCCTCACTGACGGATTCGTTGAACTATTGACGGATGACGGGAATTGCGCGGTCATCGCCTTTGTCGGACCCATCTTGTAAGGTCGGAGGCACTATCGCAATGAATGTCGACTCACACTGTTCCGTTATTTGTGGGCAACATTCCCCTGTTGCAGAACGGCCGTTGGGATGTTGCAAAATTCAACAGAAAGGAGAGCCACATGGCCGACGACATGGGCTCGACGGTGCCCCGACGCCAGCTCGGCAGGGCGCTGCGTGACCTGCGCACCGAGGCGGGGGCGACGCTCGACGCCGCCGCCGAGGCGCTGGAGTGCAGCCGGCAGAAGGTGTGGCGGATCGAGAGCGGGCTCGGCTCGGTCCGCGGCGTCGACGTCCGAGCGATGTGCGAGCTGTACGGGGCAACGGGCGAGCTGACTCGGGCGCTGACCTCCCTGGCCGGCGAGACCAGGGCCAAGGGGTGGTGGCACGCGTACGGCGATGCCGTCCCCGAATGGTTCGAGCTGTACGTCGGCCTCGAATCCGCCGCGTCCAAACTCCGGTTCTACAAGAACAGTCTCGTGCCGGGCATTCTGCAGAGCCTCGACTACGCCCGAGGCATCTACCGCATCGACCAGCCCGACATGAGCCAGGACGACCGGGAACGGGCGGTCGAGTTGCGCCTGCAACGGCAGTCCCTGCTGACCCGACGTCTCCCACCTGCCCCCCAGTTGCAGGTGGTGCTCTGCGAGTCGGTGCTCCTTCGGCCGGTAGGCGGCCCCGAGACCATGGCGGATCAACTCCACAACCTGCTACGGCTGACCCGCCTACCGAACATCTCGATTCGCGTGTTACCCCTGATCGCGGGGCCCCACCACGGGACCGTTGCTGGCGATTTCGTGCTCCTTGATTTTCCGCTCGCCAACCGAAGCACGCCTGAGCCGCCGTTGGTCTACAGCGAGGCGATCACTGGCGCTCTCTACCTCGACCGTCCCAATGAGTTCGCGACCTATGAGAAGGTCTGGTCGAGCCTGTTGTCGCTCGCTCTTGATGAGGGACAATCGTTCCAACTGATCAACAAGATCATCGGGGAGGTTCACCATGGTTGACCTGACGGGCGCTTCCTGGCGGAAGAGCACCCGCAGCGCAGGCAACGGCGGCGAGTGCGTCGAGGTTGCCGACAACCTGCCCGGCACCGTCGCCGTGCGCGACAGCAAGGATCCGCACGGCCCGGCCCTCACCTTCTCCCCCACCGCCTGGGCCAGCTTCGTTCGCGCGACCCGCACTCCCCGCTGAGGCTTCGGCGGGTGTCTCGGGCTCGCCTGGGATACCCGCCCCTCGCGAGGGCTGCGCTCGACGACCGAGTATGGGAGAGCGAAGCCTCGAGATCGTGAGGGTAGGGACCGAGTTCAGCGACCTGGTCCGCGCGGTGGCGCGGCGTGACTGGGAAGCGGTGGATCAACTCCTGGACGAGTTTGAAACCGCCGGTTGGCAGGGCGGAAACCAGGTGATCGGTACCGCGTTCGCCAATACGGCTCTACAGATGCAGATCGTCTTCCTCGGCAAGTTGTTGCAGGACCGCGATCTCACCGAGGCACAGCTTGAAGAGTTCATCGCCGTGGAACGGACGGCCGCCGAATACCTGTAGCTCACAGGGCTGCGTGCCATCTATATCTCCGATAGTGTCCGTCCGACCACGCAAACGTGAACTCGTTGGCGCGATCGACAGACGGAGGGCGGCATGGCCAGCATCGAGGAAGTCAAGGCTGCGCTGATGCAGGCCGCCGAGCAGGGCAACGCCACGATCAATCAGATCCGGGCCGCCGCCGAGAACACCGAACAGATGCTGACCCGGCTACGCGCCATCTCCGCCGGCACCGGGCACCCGACGATCGCCGAGGCCATCGCTCGCGGTGAGCAGAGCAAGCAGCGCCTGGCCGAAGCCATGGCCCTCGTGCAGGGAAGCGCGGAGGCGGCACGCCGCTACATCAGCGTCCTCGGCTGAGCCCCGACCACCACGATGAGCGTTGGCGAGGTCAAGGCATCCCTTCGCAACGCCATCGTGGCGGCCCGCCAGGGACGGCGGGTGTTCGACCAGGCCGCCTCTGAGGCGGAGGCGGCGAACCACACGGCGGACGCTCTCCTGCACGCCAGTCAGAACGCGGACGTGACAGCAGCCCGTCAGGCCCTTGCCACCGCCCAAGCAGAGGTCGAGCCCACCCGCCGCCGCTTCGACAGCACCGCCGCACAAGCAGCCGACTACCTGACCCGGCTCGGATGACCGGCAGCATCGCCGAGTTGGTCGCGCAACTCCTCGCCGTACGCGGAAAGCTCGACACCGCCGCCGTCACGGCGCTGCGCGCCCGGGCCGACGCCGAGCAAGCCCTGGCGCACCTGGCCGAAGTACAACGAGGTAGCGGTGACCAGCGGTTACGCGCGGCCATCGCGGACGCCGAGGTGGCCCGCGACAAAGCCGGCCGCTACGCCCGCCTCCTGGCCGACGCCGCCCGACACATCACCGGGTACGTCAACACCATCGCCCCCGGTGCCGCGACCTCCGGACCGGGTGGGGACGACGCATCACCATCCGGGGAACGGCTGGTGGAGGAAGCGGAAGGTCGCAGTCGGAAAGCCGAGGCATTCCTCCGCCGGCACGTCAAGAAGGCGGACGACTCCGAGAACACCCTCAAGCAGACCGAGCAGTCGATCACCACTGGCCTTCGCGAGCTACAGAAGAGCTTCAAAGGCTCGGGATCGAGTGGAAGCACGACCTCCACCTCCGCCAGCCCCGGCACGCCGGCTGACCGCCCCCAGTTGGAGCACCCGGTCACATCAGTCATCATGGCTGCTGGCGCAGTCGTCGTGGGCCTTCGAGGTGTCTGGAACATGGCAAAGAAGCGCCGCGAGAGGAAGCGATCTGATGAGCAGCCCTGAAATGGTCGACTACATCCGGACGATGGTCAGAGGCGACCACGAGGCCAACGACCGGGTCGAAGCCCGCCTCGACAAGCTTGGCTGGGACGGCTTCTCGACCCTCCTGGGTGCGGTCTTCTACTTTGCGGTCAACCGACGCTTCGATGAGCGGACGTCCCCGGGTGAGGTCATGCGGTTCGTGGCCGACATACGCGCGGCGGCTCCGGCCGGTGCGCCAGAAATCGACGCCAATGCTGCTGAGACCCTGATCCGGGCCGCCCTGGATCCCGATATCGAAACGGCCATCGATCCGCAGATGGCCGGCCGAATCCAGGGTCTCGTGATCCTAGCCATTTTGGGCGATGGCGCGGTTGCCGACGACGACCTGGACGTACTCCTCTCGGAGGCGGTAGCGCTGGCCAACCGAGTCTGAGCCGCCCCTGAAAGAGCGCAACCGAGAGAGCGACAAGATTAGAGCGCCGATCCGGCCACATGCCGGTTCCGCCGTCGGCCGCGCACCCGACGCTTTGATCGCCTGATCCGCCCGCAGACTGGCCCGCAGTCAGCTAACGGACACGACCACAAACAGAGACCGAACTGCTGACGTCGACGTCTCCGACCGGCGAGCGGATTCGACCGGGCGGTTCGCCCGGCATCTCTTTGGGCAACTCTTTCCGTGCGTACGCTCCAACGGTCACGCCGCTTTCCGACCCATTTCGCGAGTAACTTCTCGTACCACCGTCTTCACGAGGAGTGACTTGCATGTCTGAGGAGACCTGGCTCGCTGCCCGCCTGATCCCCACATCCGGCATCAACGGACCCGACGAACAAGAACGTCGGGCAACCTCCGCCCTGCTGGCGGTAATGAGCGCGGTGCGGGAGTTCGGCCGGGTCCTGACCCAGTCCCTCGGCGCACCGGCCGGATCGGTGCAGACCTTCATCGAGGTCCCGTTCAAACTCGGCAACCAGCAGCTCTTTCCAGACGGCCTGATTCGCGTCACGCGAGGACAGCGGCAGTGGACCGCGCTGGTCGAGGTGAAGACCGGCAGCAACGTGTTGAAGACCGAGCAGTTGGAGGCGTACCTGGACATCGCCCGGGAGCAGGGCTTCGACGCCCTCATCACGATCTCCAATGAGATCGCCCCCGTCCCGGGACAGCATCCGACCGCGATCGATCGCCGGAAGCTGCGCAAGGTGGCTCTGCACCACCTGCCCTGGACGGAGATCCTGACCCAGGCGGTGATTCAGAAGGAATACCGCGGCATCGCCGATCCGGACCAGGCATGGATCCTGGGCGAGCTGATCAGGTATCTCGAGCATCCTCGCTCAGGCGCACTGGAGTTCAGCGACATGGGGCCGGCGTGGGTGCAGGTGCGCGAGGGGGTGTCAGCAGGAACGCTACGGGCAGCTGACAGCGGCGCGGCGGAGGTGGCCGGCCGCTTCGACGCCCTGATCCGCTACGCATGTCTGCGTCTCGGCAGGCAGTTGGGTACCGATGTCACCCCCGCGCTGAGCCGCCGCGATCTCACCGATCCAGCCGCACGTACCCAGGCGCTGGTCAACCAGCTCGTCACGACCGGGACGCTGACCGGCAACATCAGGATTCCCGGCGCAGTCGGCCACCTTCAGGTCACGGCCGATCTGCGGGCCGGGCAGATCGCCTGCCATGTCGACGTGGACGCCCCTCGTAGCGGCCGGCCGACCACGAGGGTGAACTGGCTGATCCGCCAGCTGAAAGATGCGCCGGAGAATGTCCGGATCGAAGCGTTCGCCATGCACGCCCGGGGCGGTGGCGCGACCGATCTCCTGCGCCAGGTCCGTACCGAGCCCACGACGTTGATCGCCGACCCCGCACGCGAGCTACGGGCCTTCCGAGTCGCCCAGAGCACGGCAGCGGGAACAAAACGGGGCAGCGGACGGGGCGCCTTCATCGACTCCGTGCTGCAAGCGATCGACGACTTCTACGAACAGATCATCCAGAACCTGAAGCCGTGGATGCCCGCGCCGCCACGCCTTCGCACGCCGGAGGACGTCACGCACGTGCAGCCGGTCGCCGCCAGTCTCGTCTCCACTGCCATCTCCTCCCAGGACAGCCCTGAGTTCGAAGCCTCTCCGGTAAGCGCCAAGGGCCCTGGAGTGGGCCAGGCCGAGGAGTAACCCCGGCGAGCCCAGTGGCTCAGGCCGTTCCGCGTCAGCCACGACCGGCATGGGCAGTCGGCTTGGGTGGCGTGATGATCGTGCTCGAACGTCGATGTAGTGGCCTCCTCGTTGAGGGAGGCCACTACAACATGGATCGAGCGCGATCAAGCGCGAACGCGGCGCCGCGATCTTGGGGCGTCAGCCGATGTCGTTGACGCAGCGCAGCACCGGCCGGGTGGTGAGGGCCGCCTGGTCCAACACAACGTCGGCCCGCACGGTGAAGATGACAGACTCACCGGGCAGCAGGGTGACCAGCGCGGTGTCCACAATGGCCGACGCGTCCAGCCGGTCCGGGAAGAGCGTCAGGTCGCGCAGCACCGTACGGGCCATGACCCGGACCCGCTGCCCGCCGTTGACCGGCTCGACCGTCGCGTCCCAGGCCGCCGCAGGCCAGTCCACCTCCCGGTCCTCGGCGAAGAACCACAAGCCGCGCTCCGCGGTGCCACCGGCCTCCGCGATCAACAACTCCCGCCGGGCGTCGTCCGGCCGGGCCAGGTCCGTCGGCAGCGCCAGCACCACCGAGGAGTACGCCGGGACGTCGAGGTCGACCGAGGTCTTCGCCCTCGGCTCCCCGGTGAGCGTGAACCGGGTGACCGCCGCCGTCGCGGTCCATGCCTCGGCGGTCTCGTTGACCGCGACCAGGACCAGCCCGCCGTCGCGGGGTTGGACGGTCAACAGCCGGTCGGCGTACGCGTGGCGCAGCGCGTACCACAGGGGTTTGCGGCGGCCGTCGCCGTCGACGGCCGACCAGGAGGTGACCGGCCAGCAGTCGTTGAGCTGCCAGACGATGGTGCCCGCGCAGATGCCCCGGTGGGAGCGGAAGTGCTCCACTGCGAGCTGGATGGCCCGGGCCTGGTTGAGCTGCGTCAGGTAGTGCCAGTCGTCGAAGTCCACCGGCGTGGGCAGGTGCGCGTCCAGGCCCCGCTGGAGTTTGGCGTCACCGTTCGCCGCCTTCTGGTGGTGCGCCATGCCCGGTGAGTCGTGCGCCAGGGGTTCGTCGCTCAGTGCCCGGCGCAGGGTCGCGTACGCCGGTGGGGCCTGGTAGCCGAACTCGGCGACGAAGCGCGGCACGTACTCCCGGTATCTGGTGTAGTCGTCGGTGTTCCACACGTCCCAGATGTGGGTGGTGCCGTGCGCCGGGTCGTTGGGGTGGATCGCCTCGGTGCCCGACCAGGGGCTGCCCGGCCAGTACGGGCGGGTGGGGTCCAGCTCGCCGACGATCCGGGGCAGCACGTCGAGGTAGTAGCCGCGCCCCCAGGTGCGCCCGGCGAGGGCCGGCTGCCAGTCCCAGTCGTGCCAGCCCCAGATGTTCTCGTTGTTGCCGGTCCACAGCACCAACGACGGGTGGGGCGTCAACCGGGTGACCTGCTCGGCGGCCTCGGCGGCCACCTCGCTGGCGAACGGCTCCTCCTCCGGGTACGCGGCGCAGGCGAAGAGGAAGTCCTGCTGGACGAGGAGGCCACGCTCGTCGGCGAGGTCGTAGAAGTCCGCTGACTCGTACCGGCCGCCACCCCAGACGCGCAGCAGGTTGACGTTGGCTTCGGCGGCCTGGTCGAACCGTTTGGCGAGCCGGTCGGAGGTGACCCGGGTGGGGAAGGCGTCGTCGGGGATCCAGTTGACCCCGCGGACGAAGATCGGGACGTCGTTCACCGACAGCGTGAACGGGGTGCCGTGGTCGTCCGGCGTGGTGTCCAGTCGTAGGGAGCGGAAGCCGATCCGGTGCGACCAGGTGTCCAGGGTGTCGCCGTCCGGCGCGTGCAGCGTCACATCGATCGGGTGGCGGGCCTGCTCGCCGTACCCCCGGGGCCACCAGAGCGCGGGCTCGCGGACGGTGAGGGTCAGCACGGCCGTGTGCTGCCCGGTCGGGACGATCACCTCGGCGCGGACGCCGGCGACGACGGCCCGGACGGTGAGCGGCACGTCCGCGACCCGCTCGATGTCGACGTGCAGCTCGACCCGGCCGTCGTGGCCGTCCATCGTGACGAGTGGACGGACGGTGGCCAGCCGGGCGGTGGACCAGGCGTGCAGGCTGATCTCCTGCCAGATGCCGGCGGTGACCAGGGTCGGTCCCCAGTCCCAGCCGAAGTTGCAGGCCATCTTGCGGATGAAGTGGAACGGCTCCGGGTAGGCGTTGGGCCGGTCGCCGAGCCGCTCGCGCTGCGCCTCGGCGTAGCGGTACGCGGAGTCGAACGCCACGGACAGGTCGTTGTCGCCGTCGCGCAGCAGCGCGCGGACGTCGAACCGGTAGCCGCGGTGCATGTTCGCGGTGCGGCCGACCTCGACGCCGTTGACGGTGAGCGTGGCGACGGTGTCCAGGCCGGCGCAGACCAGGTCCACCCGGTCGTGGTCGCCGGTCGGCCGCCGGAAGCTCGTCCGGTAGTGCCAGTCGGTGCGCCCGATCCAGGCCACGGCCAGCTCGTTGTCGTCGAGGTAGGGATCGGGGATCAACCCGGCGTCGAGCAGGTCGGTGTGCACGCAACCGGGCACGGTCGCCGGCACGGTCCGCCCGGCGATACCGGCGGGCACCTCCGCTCCGGATGCCGCCCGCAGGGTCCAACCGTCGTAGAGTGCCTGTCGGCTCAACTCCGCACCGCACCTTCTGCATCGAAAGACGCCTACTGAACCGGATAAGCTGGGCCACCGTACGGTTCGGCAATTCGGACTGTCAACGGCCAGCGAGCGAAGGAGTACGCCGGTGAAACGGCCGACCATCGCCGACGTTGCCCGACACGCCGGGGTGTCCAAGGGCGCCGTGTCATACGCGCTGAACGGGCAGCCCGGGGTCTCCGAGGCCACCCGGCAGCGCATCCTGGCCATCGCCGCGGAGATCGGTTTCAGCCGCAGCAGCGCCGCCCGCGCCCTGTCCGCCGCCACCGCCGGGGCGGTCGGCCTGGCCCTGTGCCGACCGGCCCGGATCCTCGGCATCGAGCCGTTCTTCATGGCGCTGATCAGTGGCGTCGAGGCCGAACTGTCCGCCCGCTCGTACGCGCTGACCCTGCAGGTGGTGGCCGACCCGGACGCCGAGATCGCGGTCTACCGGCGCTGGTGGGGCGAACGTCGGGTGGACGGGGTGCTGATCTGCGACCTGCGCACCGACGACCGCCGCATCCCCGCCCTGGAGCAGCTCCGACTGCCCGCGGTGGTGATCGGCGGCCCCGGTGGCACCGGTGCGCTGGGCAGCCTCTGGTCCGACGACGCGGCGGCGCTGACCGAGACGGTGGAATACCTGGTCGCGCTCGGGCACCGGCGGATCGCCCGGGTCGCCGGCCTGCCCGACCTGCGGCACACCGAGATCCGCACCGACGCGTTCGCGGCGGTGTGTCGACGGCTCGGTCTGGTCGACGCGGTCACCGTCTGGTCCGACTACAGCGGTGAGGAGGGCGGCCGGGCCACCCGCCGGCTGCTCAGCGCCGCCCAGCGACCCACGGCGGTCATCTACGACAACGACGTGATGGCCATCGCGGGGCTCTCCGTGGCCCAGGAGATGGGGCTCAGCGTTCCCTTTGATCTGTCCATCGTGGCCTGGGACGACTCGCCCCTGTGCCGGCTGGTGCACCCACCGCTGACCGCGCTGGGCCGGGACATTTCGGCGTACGGCGCGCACGCCGCCCGGCAACTGCTCGCCGTCATCGGTGGGGAGCCGGTGAGCCGGGTGCAGGACGAGACGCCGCACCTGACCCCGCGGGGCAGCACCGCACCACCGCCCCGAGACAGATGAACCGGTTCAGCGAGAGGCGGTGGGAAACTCCTCGAAGTACGCCTCCACCCGCTCGGCCGTCGCCGGGCGGGCCAGCGCGAACCCCTGCCCGTACCGGCAGCCGCCCCGGCGGGCCACCTCGACCTGCGTCGACGACTCCAACTCCTCGGCGACGATCTCGACGCCCAGCCGCTCACCGACGTTTACCACCACGTCGATCAGCGGTGGCTGCCCGTCCGGCCGGGCGCCCACCACCTCCGGGCCCACCTTGAGCAGGTCGATCGGCAGCCGGCGGAGCTGGGCCAACGAGGCGTGCTCGGCCCGGAAGTCGTCCAACGCGGTGCGTACGCCCAACGACCGCAGCCCGGCCAACCGGGCCACCACTGTCGGCAGGTCACCCGCCACCCTCGGCTCGCTCACCTCCACCACCAGCCGCTCCGGTGGCACCCCGTACGCGGCCAGCACGGCCGCCGTCCGCTGCACGAAGTCGGGTGTCGTCAGCTCCCGGGTCGTGACGTTCACCGCCATCCACAACTCCCGGACGCCCACCGACCAGTCGGACAACTGCCGGCAGGCCCGGTCCAGCACCCACCACTCCAACTCGCCGACCAGGTCCAGGTCCTCGGCGACCGGCAACAGCTCCACCGGGAGCACCGTGCCGAGCACGGGACTGCGCCAGCGCAGCAGCGCCTCCGCACCCACCGGTTGCCCGTCGGCCAGGTCGACCACCGGCTGGTAGACGAGATCCAACTCGCCACGGGCCACCGCACCCGGCAGCTCGCGTTCCAGGTCGAGCCGGCGTACCAGCTGTTCCTCCAGGAACGCGTCATACCACTCGACCCGGTCCCGGCCCAGTTGCACGGCCCGCCGTCGGGCCAGCTCGGCCTGCCGGAGCACGTCCGCCGGCCGGTCACCGCTCACCTCGGCCAGCCCGATGCTGGTCTGCACCCGCACCTCCGTACCGGCCATCGGGTAGGGCGGGGCGAGCGCGGCCAGCAGCCGGGTGCCCAGCGCGTACGCCAGTACCGGGCCGGCTGCGGTGACCACGGCGAAACCGGCACCCGTGCAGCCGGTGACCAGATCGTCGGCAGCGATGACGGCGCGGACCCGGTGCACCGCCTCGGCCAGCACGTCCTCCCCGACGGTTGGGCTGATCCCGTCGGTGACGTGCAGGTCCACCAGCAGCAGCGCGCCCGACGGTGCCGGCACGTCGCCGATCGCGGCGAGGGCGTCCAGCAGGGCTGCCCGGTCACCGGGCGCGCCACCTCCCGCCGGAACGGGCCGCCGGTTCAGCGCCGACCAGCCGGCGTCCTCCTCCGCCGGCCAGGCCGAGCCGGTGCCGTGCGCGGTCGCCGGGTCAGCCGGGTCGCGCCTGTCGTGCGCGGGGTCAGCCGGCGGGAGATGACCCAGCCAGCGTGGTGGGACCTCGTGGCGGTGCCGCACCGGGCTGCCGGCGGGTCGGCGATGGGCGGCGGGGCGCGCCGAGGTGGGGGCGTCACCCGCTCGCAGCAGCTCGCGCAGCACCAGGGGCGGCACCGCCGTCAGCGCCAGCAACACGCTCGTCCGATCCGGCGCGCGGCCGGCGGCCAGGTGCACAGCCGTCGCCAGCAGGAGCACCGCGGCGGGGAGCACCGACCGCGGCCACGCCGAACCGATCGGCTCCGCCGGCTCGCCGTCGCCCGCGTCCGCCGCGTCGACCGCACCGACCGCGACCAGCAACATTCCGAGCACCAGCGGGGGTACGGCCAGCAGGGTCACCCGCCCGCTCGGCGCGGACGGCAGCGTGGCCAGCAGCACCAGCCCACCCAGGGTGAGCAGGACACCGCCCCGGCAGACCGCCGTGCCCGTACGTCGCCGCGGCCCGGCGAACGCGGTGAGCGCGGCCATGCCCAGCCCACCGAGCGCCAACGCGGCCACCAGCCGGAGCGGAACCGGCAGGCCGGCACGGGGTAGCAGCAGCCAACCGGCGAGAGCCAACCCGACGGCCGGGCCGCTCGACTCGACCAGCCCGCGCAGCCGGACCCCGGCGGACGGGCGCGTCCGGCCGGGAAGCCGGCACAGCCCCGCCCCGGCGAGGGCTGCCACGACCAGAGTCCCGACCAGCACAGTGACGGTGTGCCCGCCAGCGGCCAGCGGCAGTGCGACAGCGGTCAGACCGGCCGTCACCACCGCCGCGTCGAGCAGCACGCCCGCTCTCCGCGGTGAGCTGTCGACGCGACGCGAGACGGCCAGCCGGGAGAGCCGCACCCCGGCGAGCGTGGCACCGGCGCCAGCCGCCAGCGCGATCACCACCGGGGTCGGCACCAGGTCGAGGGCACCGGCGAAGAGGAGCAGCGCCACCGCCGCGGACGTGGCGGTCTCCAGTGCCCGGCGGGGGACGAGGACGCGGAACGGGTACGCGAGGAGCACGGCGGTCGCCTTCGTGAGGGGGCACGGGGCGGTACGACGGTGCGGGACATCGACCATTCCTGGTCCGCTGTCCAACAATTGTGAACGATCGGCGGCCACATCGGTTACGTGCCGGTCACCCAGAGGAGGCAATGACCTGTGCCACTGTACGACGTACCACCCCCTCGGCACCGCCCGCCGCGAGCCGGACCGCTCCGAGGTGGGATCATCGGAGGGTGACTAAGCCCGACACGGTCCGCTTCCGCTACAACCAAGCCATCCTGGTCGCCTCGGTCATTGCCTTCATCGGCGCCCTGCCGCTGGCGAACGCCCGGACCTACCTGCTGCCGGTGCTGCTCGTCCCGCTCGCCGTCGGGGTGTGGGCCTGGCGGGCCGGCACCGACGCCGACGCGCGGGAACTACGCGTACGCGCGTTGGTCGGGCAACGCCGCCTGACCTGGGACCGGGTCGTCGAGTTGACCGCCGACCAGCGCGGGCGGGCCGTCGCCCGGCTCGACGACGGCCAGCAAATCACCCTGCCGGCCGTCCGTGGCGCGGACCTGCCCCGGCTGATCTCGGCCACCGGTCAGACGCTGCCCCACGCCGGCTGAGGTGTCCGGTCAGTAGCCGTCCACGACCGCGTTGATCAGCGGCTGGCCGGCGGCGAACCGGCGAACCTGGTCACCGACCAGGCGGTAGGCCCGCGGCAGCAGACCGCGCACCGAGCCCGCCACGTGTGGCGTGAGCAGCACGTTCGGCATCACCCAGAGCGGCGAGTCGGCGGGCAGCGGCTCCGGGTCGGTGACGTCCAGCGCGGCCGAGATCCGGCCCGTGCCCAGCTCGGCGACGAGCGCCTCGGTGTGTGCCACCGGCCCTCGGGATGCGTTGACCAGCAGCGCACCGTCCGGCATCGCGGCCAGGAAGTCCTTGTCGATCAGGCCACGCGTCTGGTCGGTGAGCGGCACCAGCACCACCACGACGTCCGCCTCGGGCAGCAGCCGGAGCAACTCCTCGACCGCGTGCACCCCCTGCTCCGGGCGGGCCGTCCTGGCGACCAGGGTGAAGTGCACCTCGAAGGGGGCGAGCCGGTCGCGCACCGCGGTGCCGATCGAACCGGCGCCGATGATGAGCACCCGCTTGCCGGTCAGCTCGTCGGTCGGAGTGTTCCCCTGGTACGCCCAGCGCCGTTCGGCCTGGGCACGGACGAACGCCGGGAACGCCCGCAGCTGGGCAAGGATCGCGGTGACGACCCACTCGGCGGTGGACGGGTCGTGCACACCCCGGGCATCGCAGAGGGTGACACCCGGTGGCATCCGGCCGGCCCAGGCGTCCGCCCCGGCGGAGAGCAACTGCACCACCGCCAGATCGGGCAGCTCACGCAGCAGCGCCGTCGCGTCGGTGCCGGTCAGGAACGGTGGCACCCAGACGCGGACGTCGGCCACCTCCGAGGGCAGCCGGTCGGCGTGCTCCAGGACCTGCACCGTCACCTCCGGGGGCAGCTCACCCATCAGCTTCAGGCCGGCCTGGTTCGGAATCCATACCTTCACGTCAGCCGACGATAGTCCCCACCGCCGCGACCGGCGCGGGCACGGGCGCGAACCGGCGTCCCGGGGGATGGCGCGCCGAGCCGGGGCGGGCGAGACTCAGCACACCGATGTTCGACCCGGGCCTGGACGAGGTATAACGAAGGGTCGGGGGCCGGTCGGCCTCCGACCCAGCAGACAGGTGCTCATGACCGACGGCCCCCCCGGCACCGCCCGGCGTCCCATCGCCTCACCTGCGGCGCTCGGCGAGCCGGAGCGGCTGAGCGCGCTCGCCGACACCGGGCTCGACGCCGCCCCGGACGAGGCGTTCGACAGGTTCGCCCGGCTGGTCAGCGACCTGCTGGACGTGCCAGTCGCGCTGGTCTCCCTGGTCTCCGCCGACCGGCAGTTCTTTCCCGGCGCGTTCGGGTTGCCGGAGCCCTGGTCGGAGCGCCGGCAGACCCCGCTGAGCCACTCGTTCTGTCAGCACGTGGTGGACACCGAGGTGCCGATGGTGCTGCCGGACGCCCGGCTCTACCCCCGCGTTCGGGACAACCTGGCCATCGATGACCTCAGCGTGGTCGCGTACGCCGGGATGCCGCTGACCGACCTCTCCGGCCGGGTGCTCGGCTCGCTCTGCGCCATCGACAACAAGCCCCGCGCCTGGACGGCCGCGCAGCTGCGGACCCTGGCCGACCTGGCTGCCGCCTGCTCGTCGGAGCTGCGACTGCGCATCGCCCTGGACGGCGCGCAGGAGGCACGGCGGCGGGTCGTGCAGGCGCACGAGCGGCTGGAGTTGCTGGCCGGGGTGAGCGAGACACTGGCCGGCACCCTGGACGAGGGCACCGCGCTGCGCCGGCTCGCCGCCGCCATGGTGCCGCTGCTCGCCGACTGGTGCCTGCTCACCCTGATCGGCCCGACCGGCCTACCGCGCGAGGTGGTCTCGGTGCACCGCGACCCGGCCCGAGCGGCGGACATCGACCGCTTCGGTGAGTTGCTGCGCACCGGGCTGAGCCCGGACTCATCCATCCGGGCGGTGCTGCGGACCGGCCAGCCCCGGCTCGGCGGCATCGCGTCGCTGGCCGACGTGACGAGGGGCACCACCCACCCGGAGATGGCGCCGATCGCCGCCCGCCTGGGCATCGCGTCCTACCTGAGCGTGCCGGTGCAGGGCGTCGGCGGCACCGTGCTGGGTGCGATCACCCTGGTCAACGGCACCGGGCGGCAGCAGTTCGACGACCGCGACCTGCTCACCGCGGTCGAGATCGGCCGCCGGGCCGGCCAGGCCGTCGGCAACAGCTCGATGTACGGCGAGCAGCGACACGTCGCCGAGGTCCTGCAACACAGCATGCTGCCGCGGCTGCCGGTCCTCAGGGAGCTGGAGCTGGCGGCCCGCTACCAGCCGGCGGCCGACCGGGTGCAGGTGGGCGGTGACTGGTACGACGCCTTCGTGCAGCCCGAGGGCGACGTGATCGTCGCGATCGGGGACGTGGCCGGGCACGACATCGAGGCGGCGGCGACCATGGGTCAGCTGCGCAACCTGGTGCGGGGCAACGCCTTCAGCCGGCCGGACACGGTCGGTGCGCTGCTGAGCAACCTGGACGACGCGATCCGCGGTCTCCAACTGTCGATCGCGGCCACCGCGACGCTGGTCCGGATCGGTCCCCAGGACGCCGGCGTCCACGAGGTGACCTGGTCCAACGCGGGGCACCCGCCGGCCGTGGTGGTCCGCGCCGGCGGTGCGGTCGACGTCCTGGCGGCGACGCCGGAACCGCTGCTCGGTCTGGCCCGGCCGTCGTCGCGCACCAGCCAGTCGGCCAGCCTGGCCACCGGCGACACCCTGCTGCTCTACACCGACGGGCTGATCGAGCGGCGGGACCGGTCCATCGACGAGGGACTGGACGAGCTGGTGGTCCGACTGACCGGCACCGACAGGCTGCCCCTCGACGAGCTGTGTGACCTGCTGCTCGCCTCGATCCGCCACGGTGAGGACGACACCGCGCTGCTGGCCGTACGGGCACGGTGAAGGGTGCACCGGCCGGGGTCGCCGACACCCATCGGACTCGACCGGGCCGTCCGGCGGGCTACCCTGGGCCGGGTGAGAGCCCGTCCCCCGTACCCTCGCGTTCGTAACCTCCGGGTGGCCCTCGCGGCGTCCTGCGCGGCGCTGCTGCTCAGCGCGGGTTGCAGCTTCGGCGAACCGGAGCCCGACCCGGCCGGCGAGCCGCCCAACCTTCCGACCCCGTCCGCGTCGGCGAGCCCCGGCGGCGCCGGCCAGCAGGCGGTGGCGACGGTCCTCGCGAAGGGTCTGCGGGTGCCCTGGGCCATCGCCTTCCTGCCGGACGGGGCCGCGCTCGTCACCGAACGGGACAGCGGTCGGATCCTGCAGGTCGGCCCCGAGTCCGGGCCGGACGGGCTGCGGGTCCGCCCGGTGCAGACGATCACCGACGTGGCCGCGGCCGGCGAGGGCGGCCTGCTCGGCATCGCCGTCTCCCCCGACTACGCCAAGGACCGGACGGTCTTCGTCTACTACACGGCCGAGCGGGACAACCGGGTCGCCCGGCTGCAACTCGGTGGGCAGCCCACACCGATCCTCACCGGCATCCCCAAGGCCAACGTGCACAACGGCGGCGGGTTGGGGTTCGGCCCGGACGGGCAGCTCTACGTCAGCACCGGTGACGCCGGTCAACGTCCCCTCTCGCAGGACGTGAAGAGCCTCGGCGGCAAGATCCTCCGGATCACCCGGGAGGGCAAGCCCGCGCCGGGCAACCCGTACCCCGGCTCCCCGGTCTGGTCCCAGGGCCACCGCAACGTCCAGGGTTTCGCCTGGGACGCCGCCAAGCGGATGTTCGCCGTCGAGTTCGGCCAGAACACCTGGGACGAGATCAACCAGATCACCAAGGGCGGCAACTACGGCTGGCCGGAGGTCGAGGGGCGGGCCGGCGACCGGCGGTTCACCGACCCGATCACGCAGTGGGCGACCGAGGACGCGTCCTGCTCCGGTCTGGCCGCCACGGACCGGCTGCTGGTCACCGGTTGCCTGCGCGGCAAACGCCTCTGGGTGATGGAGCTGACCGACACCGGCACGCTGCTCGGCCAGCCCAGCGAGCTGCTCACCAACCGGTACGGCCGGCTGCGCGCGGTGGCCGCCGCACCGGACGGTTCGCTCTGGGTGAGCACCTCCAACCACGACGGGCGGGGCAGCCCCGGGGGCGACGACGACCGGCTCCTGCGGGTGGTCTTCGCGGGCGGCGACGGCGGCCGCAGCTGACCTTCGTCACCATCCGTTCAGATTTATCAAGATCTTCGGACGGGCAGGTCAGAATTTCAGCATGGACGGGCAGCACGACGAGCAGCACGACGACGCCAGTGATCGGGACGTCCCGGTGACCGACGGCGATTCGCCACGTTCGACGCGCTCGCTGGTCGGCCCCGGCGGGCCGCTGCGCCGCATCGGGCTGATCGTCGCCGTCCTCGCCGTGGCCCTGTCCGGGGCGGTGCTCGGGGTGCTGGCCGGCGGTCAGGTCGACACCGACATCGGGCCGTTCCGGGCCAACCTCAGCATCTCCCCCGCCCGCGACGGTGGCACCACCGTCGACATTCCGCCGCTCGGCGCGTTGCTGCTCGACAGCCACGACGGTCCCACCCACCTCACCGTGCGGCTGGGCGCACTCGACCAGGGACGCACCGAGGCGCTGATCGACGACCCGGCCAGCATCAGCCGGGCCAGTCAGAGCGCCGTGGAGGACGTCCGCTCCGGCGTGATGCGGCTCGGCCTACGGGCCCTCGGCGCGTCGGTGCTGGTCACCCTGATCCTGGCCGGGCTGATCTTCCGCAACGTCCGACGGACCGCCTGGGCGGGCGGGCTCGCACTGCTGGTCACCGCCGGGAGCCTCGGCACGGCGGCGGCCACCGTACGTCCCCAGGCGATCGAGGAGCCGCGCTACGAGGGGTTGCTGGTCAACGCGCCAGCCATCGTCGGTGACGCCCGCCGGATCGCCAACGACTACACCAAGTACGCCGAGCAGTTGCAACGCCTGGTCGGCAACGTCAGCCAGCTCTACACCACCGTATCGGCGCTGCCGCTGTTGGAGCCGACCCCGGGCACCACGCGGGTGCTGCACGTCTCCGACATGCACCTCAACCCGACCGGCTGGCAACTCATCCGGACGGTGGTGGAGCAGTTCGGCATCGACGTGGTGATCGACACCGGCGACATCACCGACTGGGGCAGCGAACCGGAGGCGTCCTTCGTCGGCTCGATCAGCCTGCTCAAGAAGCCGTACGTCTTCATCCGGGGCAACCACGACTCCGGCAAGACCGCCGCCGCCGTCGCCCGTCAGCCGAACGCGATCGTGCTGAACAACTCGACGACGACGGTCGCCGGCCTGACCATCGCCGGCATCGGCGACCCCCGTTTCACCCCAGACAAGAACACCTCACCCGCCGGCAGTGGCCTGACCCAGCAGGTCGCCGACCAGGTGATCGACGCGGGCGAGCAGCTCGCGACCACGGTGCGCCGTTCACCCCAGCCGGTGCACATCGCGCTGGTGCACGACCCGGCGTCAGCCGGGCCACTCGCCGGCACCTGCCCGCTGGTGCTGGCCGGGCACACCCATGCGCGGCAGGTGTCCCGGTTGCCCCAGGCGCCCGGCCAGCAGCCCACCGCGCTGATGGTCGAGGGCTCCACCGGCGGCGCGGGCCTCCGTGGCCTGGAGGGCGAGAAGCCCACCCCGCTGACGATGACGGTCCTCTACTTCGACCAGCAGAAGATGCTCCAGGCGTACGACGACATCACCGTGGGCGGCACCGGTCAGTCCCAGGTCAACCTGGAGCGGCACGTGGTGGCCGATCCGGCGCAGGGCGCCCCCGCGTCGGTCACCCCGACGCCGACCGGGGGCGCGCCGGAGTCACCGGGTCCGCTGCCAAGCCCGACCCCGACCGGCTGATCCTGGCCCTGCGCTGTCGGCTCAGTCGACGCCGGATCTGTCACTTTCCGTGTCTGCCGACCCGGCCCGCAGACACGTGCACGGCACCTTTGCTCTGCTTAACCAGACGCAACAGTGACCGACAGCGATCGGGGATTCTTCGTCGCAGCGAGCACTCCCGCAGGCCCTGCCACTGTTGCGTGGGTTGAAGCAGAGCAAAGGTGCCAGCCGCACCCCACTGACCCGACGGAGGCCGTTACGGAGCGTGCCGCCACCCTCCGTGTTTTCCGAAAGGGCGGACGGCTTAACCGGCGCCACCGCGACCCGTGCGACCGCGAGCCAGCGCACCGCGAGCCAGCGCACCGCGACCCAGCGCACCGCGACCCAGCGCACCGCGACCCAGCGCCGCTGGACCGCGCGGCCGGGTCAGCGTAGGGCGATGGCGGCCAGGGCGGCGTTGACGATGCTGCCGGGCAGCAGGTCGTGCAGTTCGTACAGCTCGGCGACGGTGCCGGACTGGCCGAACTCGTCCACGCCGAGCGGCACCGCCGGCGCGCCGAGGGCCGACCCGAGCCAGGCCATCGCGTGCGACGCCGCGTCGTGCACGGTCACCACCGGCACCCGATCGGCGAACGCGGACCGCAGCGCGCCCGGCACGCTGGGCACGGTGGCTGTCCGCACGCCCTGGCGCAGGGTGCGCTGCCAGGCCCGGTAGAGCCGGTCGAGGCTCGTCACGTCCACCACGTGCGCGGCGATGCCCTCGTCGGCCAGCTCCGCCGCGGCGGCCAGCACCTCGGGCAGCACCGCGCCGGAGGCGGCCAGCTGCACCACCGGGGCGTCGACCAGGTGCGGGTACGCCTGGTGCGCGTCGACCAGCCGATACGCCCCGGCGACCACCTGGCGACGCAGGACCGCGTCACCGAGGCGCGTCCGGGCGACCTCGAACGGCGCCTGGTCCAGCGGTCGGGTGCTCAACCGGAAGTAGTACGCGCCGTCCTCGGCGGGCGCGGCGGTCGCGGCCGGGGTCGACCCGCCGGCGATCTGCCCGAGCGCGTCGCAGAGCAACCAGTCCAGGGTGGTCGCGTACGCCGGCTCGACGAAGGTCACCCCCGGCAGCTCCAGGCCGACCGACGCGGTGATGGTGGACTGATGGGCACCACCCTCCGGGGCGAGGGTGATGCCGGACGGAGTGCCGGCCACCACGAACCGGGAGCCGGAGTACGTGCCGTACAGAAACGCGTCGAGGCCGCGCAGCACGAACGGGTCGTAGACCGTGCCCACCGGCAGCAGCGGCTGCCCGGACAGGTCCCAGGACAGGCCGAGCTGGCCGAGCAGCAGGAACAGGTTCATCTCCGAGATGCCCAGCTCGATGTGCTGCCCAGCGGGGCTCTGGATCCAGCGCAGCATCCGGTCCTCGGTCCAGGAGCGCTGCTCGGTGGGGGCGAACACCCCGGTCTTGTTGATGAACCCGGCGAGGTTGGTGGAGGTGGCCACGTCCGGGGCGGTGGTGACCAGGTAGCGGCCCACCTCCCGGTCCCGCGCCAGGTCCACCAGCACCCGACCGAAGACCTCCTGGGTGGAGATCGGCTTGTTGGCGCGTACTCCCGTGCTCTCCGGGACGGTGACCCCCAGCGCGCGCTCGCGCGGCGCGCGGGACAGCGCCTCCCGGCGGGCGCCGGCCCGGATGCCGGCGGGTGACGCCGGGTCGAGGCGGTCCCACTCGGTTTCGGCGGTCAACCCCTGCGCGGCGCGCAGCGTGTCCACCTGCTCCGGGCTCAGCAGCGCGGAATGGTTGCGCGGGTTGCCGGCGATGGGCAGACCCCAACCCTTCACGGTGTACGCGAAGACGACGCTGGGCCGGTCGGTGACCGCGTCGCACTGGGCGTACGCGTCGAGCATCGCCTGAAGGTCGTGCCCGCCCAGGTCGGTGACGAGCGGACCCAGCTCCTCGTCGTCGACGTGGGCGATCAGCTCGTCGATGCCGGCCGGCGCGCCGTCCAGGAACTGCTTGCGCAGCAGCGGGCCGGTCAACCCGAACAGCGACTGGTACTGCTCGTTGGGCATCGCGTCGATCCAGTCGCGCAGCGCCTCGCCACCCGGCCGGGCGTACGCCTCGGCGAGCCGGCGGCCGTACTTGACCTCCACGACGTGCCAACCGGCCGCCTCGAACTGGCCCCGCCACTGGTTGATCCGAATGCCCGGCACCACCCGGTCCAGCGACTGCCGGTTGAAGTCGACGAGCCACATGACGTTGCCCAGCCCGGTGGTCGCCGGGTCGGCCACCGCCTCCCAGATGTTGCCCTCGTCCAGCTCGGCGTCACCGATCAGCGCCACGAACCGGGAGTGCGGGCGGGCCCCGAAGTGCGCGTCGACGTACCGCCGGGTGGCGGCGGCGAAGAGCGGCGCCGCCGCGCCCAGGCCGACCGAGCCGGTCGAAAAGTCCACCTCGTCCGGGTCCTTGGTGCGCGACGGGTACGACTGGAGGCCGCCGCGGGCGCGCAGCCGGGGCAGGTAGGAGCGGTCCAGGTTGCCGAGCAGGTACTGGATGGCGTGGAACACCGGGGACGCGTGCGGCTTGACGGCGACCCGGTCCTCGGCGTCCAGGTGCGCGAACCAGAGCGCGGTCATCGCCGTGACCAGCGAGGCGCTGGACGCCTGGTGGCCGCCGACCTTCACCCCGTCGCCGGTGGCCCGGTCGTGGTTGGCGGCGTCCACGATCCGGGTCGCGAGCCAGAGCACCCGCCGCTGGATCTCGTCGAGGACATCGAGGTCGTGCTCGGTCACGGTGGCTCCATCCGGGCGTCGCCGTTGACGCCCTCGCGAGGGGTGCGGGGTGGCCGCGTAGTCGACAGGGGTTGCGCAAGGCCGCCGCCGGGTCACGGCGACGGCCTGCTGCGGGTGGGTCTCTCAGCCCTGGACGCCGAGGCGCTCCAGGATCAGCTCACGCAGGGTCTTCGCGTCGGCCTGACCCCGGGTGGTCTTCATGACCGCCCCGACCAGCGCGCCGACCGCCGCGACCTTGCCACTGCGGATCTTGTCGGCGATGCCGGGGTTCGCGGCGATCGCCTCGTCCACGGCGGCGGTGAGCGCGCCGGTGTCCGACACGACCTCCAGGCCCCGGCTGGTCATGATCTCGGTGGGCGAGCCCGCACCGTCGACCACGCCCTCCAGCACCGTGCGGGCCATCTTGTCGTTGAGCTTGCCGGCATCGACAAGCCCCTGCAGCTCGGCGACCTGGGCGGGGGTCGCGCCGATCTCGGCCAGCTCCACGCCGCTCTCGTTGGCCCGGCGGGACAGCTCACCCAGCCACCACTTGCGGGCCGCGGCCGGGGTGGTGCCGGCGGCCACGGTGGCCTCGATCAGCTCGACCGCACCGGCGTTCAGCACCGACTGCATGTCCAGGTCCGACAGGCCCCACTGCTCCTGGAGCCGACGCCGGTGCACCCGGGGCAGCTCCGGCAGGGCGGCCTTCAGCTCGGCGACCCAGGCCCGGTCCGGGGCGATCGGCACCAGATCCGGCTCCGGGAAGTACCGGTAGTCGGTGGCCGTCTCCTTCGAGCGCCCCGGAGTGGTGTCACCGGTCTCCTCGTGGAAGTGGCGCGTCTCCTGGGTGATCCGACCGCCCGCGTCGAGCACCGACGCCTGGCGCAGCATCTCCGAGCGGACCGCCCGTTCCACCGACCGCAGCGAGTTGACGTTCTTCGTCTCGGTACGGGTGCCCCACTCCGCGCCCGGCAGGTTGAGCGAGGTGTTCACGTCGCAACGCAGCGAACCCTCCTCCATCCGCACGTCCGAGACGCCGAGGGTGCGGATCACGTCACGCAGCTCGGTGACGTACGCCTTGGCCACGTCGGGGGCGAGCGCACCCGTGCCGGTGATCGGCTTGGTGACGATCTCGACGAGCGGGATGCCGGCGCGGTTGTAGTCGACGAGCGACTCCGTCGCGCCGTGGATGCGGCCGGTGGCGCCACCGACGTGCAGCGTCTTGCCGGTGTCCTCCTCGAGGTGCACCCGCTCGATCTCGATCCGCACCGTCTCGCCGCCCACCTCGACGTCCAGGTAACCGTCGACGCAGATCGGCTCGTCGTACTGGCTGATCTGGAAGTTCTTCGGCATGTCGGGGTAGAAGTAGTTCTTCCGGGCGAACCGGCACCACTCGGCGATCGAGCAGTTCAGCGCCAGGCCGATTCGGATGATCGCCTCGATGGCCGCCTTGTTGGCCACCGGCAGCGAACCGGGCAGGCCCAGGCACACCGGGCAGACCCGGGTGTTCGGCTCGCCACCGAAGTCGGTCGGGCAACCGCAGAACATCTTGGTGTTCGTGCCCAGCTCGACGTGGGTCTCCAGGCCGATCACCGGTTCGAAGCGCGCGACGACCTCGTCGTACGCGGGCAGTGTCGTGGTCATGAGACGCTCCAGGCGCGATCCGGACAGAACCGGTCCAGCCTAGTGGGGTTGTCGGGCCGCCTGTCGCCCGGGTTTCCCGAGACACCTGGCAATGGTCGTAACCGGGTGTGCCCGCGCCGACACGTGGGTATCTGTCGACCATGACGAATACGGGGAACGATCGATCTGTTCGCCAGGGCGGGCCGGGGCGGCCGTACGACAACAGGCGGGTCCTGCTGGTGGTGCTGGCCGCGTGGGCGGTAGGGGCCGTGGTCGCCCTGATCGGCTGGATCGTCGCCGGCGGTGAGCGGCAGCCGGACGACCTTCGGCTCCTGGTGGTGCTGCTCATCATCCCGGGCCTGATCGGGCTGGCCGTCGCCTGGGGGACGGGCAGGTCGACGGCCTGGCGCCAGCGTGACCGGGCCGGGTCGTGACCTCGCCACCCTCCCCGCGGCGACAGCCGATCGGCCGCCGCGCCGTGCTGGTCGCCGCGGGTCTGGCGGTGGGGCTCCCGGCGGCGATGGTGGCGGTGATCGCCCTCGCCGGGCAGGAGACCTCGCCGGGCGGCCTACTCAAGATTTTTCTCTTCGCGCTCGTCTTCGGGGTGCTCGGCGCGGCAGTGGCCCTCCTGGCCAGCCACCGGCTACCCGCACCCCGGACCGCCAGCCCGGCGGCCCGCCAGGCCCTGCGGGTCGGGCACACCGACGACCCGCGCGTCGACACTCTCGCCCGCCGCGAGGCCGAACGCCGCCGGGGTAGACGCTGGGTGCTCTGGATCCTCGGCGCCGCCGTGCTGGTCGAGGCACTGCTGGCCGTCGGCGCAACCCGCCCCTCCAGCCGAGTGTTCGCGGTGGTGCTCGGCGTCTTCTGGGCGGCCCTCGGCTGGAAGCGCTGGCGCGACCTGCGGGACGCCGACCGCTACCTCGCCAACCACCGCACCACCTGAGAGCCCCCGGACAGCCGACCGGCCCCGACGGACGGATCCGTCGGGGCCGGTCGCGACCGCGCTACAGCGTCGGCGGGGTGAACGTGCCGACCGCGGACTCCAACGCGGCGGCGACCCGGTACATCCGGTCGTCGGCCATCGTCGGGGCCATCACCTGCAGACCGACCGGCAGCCCCTCGGAGAGCCCGCACGGCACCGAGATGCCCGGCCCGCCGTACAGGTTGGTCGGGATCGTGTACAGGTCGGCCAGGTACATCTGGTACGGGTCGGCGGTGCGCGCACCGATCGGGAACGCCACCGACGGGGTGGTCGGCGAGATCAACGCGTCGACTCGCTCGAACGCGGCCGTGAAGTCCCGGGTGATCAGCGTCCGGACCTTCTGCGCCTGCCCGTAGTACGCGTCGTAGTAACCCGACGACAGTGCGTACGTGCCGATCATGATGCGGCGCTTGACCTCCGGACCGAATCCGGTCTCGCGGGTCAGCGACATGACCTCCTCCAGCGACCGGTTGCCGTCGTCGCCGACCCGCAGGCCGAACCGGACGCCGTCGAACCGAGCCAGGTTGGAGGAGCACTCACTCGGGGCGATCAGGTAGTACGCCGGAAGCGCGTACGCGAAGGTCGGGCAGGACACCTCGACGACCTCGGCACCCATCTTGGTCAGCGCGTCCACCGACTCGCGGAACGCGGCCATCACGCCCGGCTCGGCACCCTCGCCGACGAACTCGCTCACGATGCCGAGCCGTACGCCGGTCAGGTCACCTGTCGCGCCGAGCTTCGCCGCCGCCACCACGTCCGGCACCGGCTGCGGGATCGAGGTGGAGTCCCGCGGGTCGTGCCCACCGATCACCTGGTGCAGCAGGGCCGCGTCGAGCACCGTACGGGCACACGGGCCGGGGGTGTCCAGCGACGAGGAGAACGCGACCAGCCCGTACCGGGAGGTGCCGCCGTAGGTGGGCTTCGCACCCACGGTGCCGGTGACCGCGCCGGGCTGGCGGATCGAGCCGCCGGTGTCCGAGCCGATCGCCAACGGCGCCTCGTACGCGGCCAGCGCGGCGGCACTGCCGCCACCCGAGCCACCCGGGATCCGGCTCAGGTCCCACGGGTTGTGCGTCGGCCCGTACGCCGAGTATTCGGTGGAGGAGCCCATCGCGAACTCGTCCATGTTGGTCTTGCCGAGCATCACCGTGCCGGCGTCCCGCAGGCGCTGCACGATCGTCGCGTCGTACGGCGGACGCCAACCCTCCAGGATCTTCGATCCCACGGTGGTCGGCACACCTCGGGTGGCGAGCACGTCCTTCACCGCGACCGGCACACCCGCGAGGGGACCCAACTCCTCGCCGGCGGCCCGGCGCTCGTCCACCGCGCGAGCCGCGGCGAGCGCACCGTCGCTGTCGACGTGCAGGAAGGCGTGCACCCGGTCGTCGACCGCGGCGATCCGGTCCAGGTGCGCCTGGGTCACCTCGACGGCGGAGGTCTCGCCACCGGCGACCAGGCTCGCGATCTCCGTCGCGGTCATTCGCGTCAGATCGGTCATGAAGCCACATCCTCGGTCAGGATCCGCGGCACGCGGAACCGCTGGTCCTCGGCGTCGGGCGCGCCCGACAGCGCCTCCTGCGGGGTCAGGCACGGCGTGACCACGTCCTCGCGGAAGATGTTGGTCAACGGCACCGAGTGCGAGGTCGGCGGAATGTCCGCGGCGGCGACCTCGCCGACCTGGGCGACCGCCTGGAGGATCACGTCGAGCTGGCCGGCGAACGTGTCCAGCTCCTCCTCGGTGACGGCGAGCCGCGACAGGCGCGCCAGGTGCGCGACCTCCTCGCGGGAGATGGCGGCCATCCGTGCCCCCTTCTGATGTCCTGCTGGTCGGGCGGTGTGCCGGCCGCACGACGACGCAAGCGTGACGCGCGGTGACCGGAGCGAGTCTATTGTTCCGCTCCGGTGCCGCGTCCCCGGACTCCCCCTCCGACGGCCCCCCGTGCCGGGTCAGCGGGTGGGGCGGCGCGTGACGTCGGCCTGCGGGTGCCCGCCCGTGGGGCGCACCGGCCGGTACCGCGCCAGCCAGGTGACCAGCTCCGCGGCGGGCATGGGTCGGGCGTAGAACCAGCCCTGCGCCGCGTCGCAACCGGCGGCGTGCAGCATCCGCCAGGTCCGCTCGTCCTCGACGCCCTCGGCCACCACCCGCAACCCCAGCGCACCGGCCAGCTCGATCATCGACTTGACGATCGCCGCGTCGTCGGCGTCGTCGGCCATGCCGAGGACGAACGACCGGTCCACCTTCACCTCGGACAGCGGCAGCCGACGCAGGTGCTGCAAGGACGAGTAGCCGGTGCCGAAGTCGTCGAGCGCGATGCCCACCCCGATCCGGTGCAACTGGGAGATGGTCGCCAGCACCCGGCGCGGGTCGGCCATCAACGCACCCTCGGTGATCTCCACCTGCAGCCGCTCGGCGGGCACCCCGTAGCGGGCCAGCCGGTCGGCGATCTGGTCGGCGATCTCGCCGGTGTGCAGGTCGCGCACGCTGACGTTCAGCGCCGCGCGCAGGCCGATACCGGCCGCCGACCACGTGGCGAGTTGCTCCACCACGTCGTCGACCACCCGCCGGGTGAGCAGCCGCATCACGGCGCTCTGCTCGGCGACCCGGATGAGCTCCTCCGGGTCGACCATGCCCCGCCGTGGGTGTCGCCACCGCAGCAGGGCCTCGACACCGACCACCTCGCCGGTCGCGATGGCGATCTGCGGCTGGTAGTACATCGTGATTTCCCCGGCGTCGTCGGCCGGTCCGTCGTCCGCGTGCGCCCACCCCGTCGGTTCGAGTGGTCGCCCCGGTGCGTCCGGTCCGCCGTCCCGCCGTGACCCGAGCCCGCCGGCGCCCAGCGCGGCGACCGCGCTCCCGTTCGGCGACCGCCTGCCGTGTCCGAGCCCGGCGCGCCGCTCCCGACCTCGACCCGGCCGGTTGCCGCTGACCGCGCCGCGGGTGTTGCGACCCCGGATCGGGTCGGCACCTGTCGCGATCTGGTTGATCAGTTCGTCGGCGTGCACCAGGTCGGCGTCGTCGCGCCGCCGGCGTCCCCACCACCGGCCACCGGACGGGGGTGCCGTCGCGGTCGCCGGCGCCGGGTCCGCGTCGGGCGCGGCGTCGGCCGGCGTCCCGGTGGGCAGCGCCGCCCCGTCGCCGCCGCGCACCTCGGCCGTCACCTCGAGGGGTACGCCGACAACCTCACCCGGCACGCCGTTCCGGCCGCGCCCGGCCTGGTCCGGCGCTGCTCCGAGGCGACTGTGGCCGGCCGGCTCGGCGTCGAACGGCGCGTCGACCGGCGGCCCGGACTCCAGTACGCGGCGCAGGTCGGCGAGGAGGCCGAGACGCTCGGCGGAGTTGTGGTCGGACTCGGGGGCGTAGACGGCCACCGTGTCGTTGCGGTGCTTGGCGTCGTACATCGCCACGTCGGCGTGGCGCATCAGAGTGGCGAAGTCCTCGCCATGCTCGGGGAAGAGGGCGATCCCGATCGACCCGCCCACGTCCAACGGAAGCCCGTCGAGTGGCACGGGCTCGGCCAGCGCCTCGACCACCTCGTCGGCCAACTCCCGCGCCTGACCGACGTCGGTCAGCCCGGTCATCACGATGGCGAACTCGTCGCCGCCGAGCCGGGCGATCATCTGGGGTCGAGGCCGCACGTCGGTGAGCCGCGCGCTCACCTCGACCAGCAGTCGGTCGCCCACGGCATGCCCGAGGGCGTCGTTCACGTTCTTGAAGCGGTCCAGGTCGATCAACAGCAGTGCCAACTGACCGTCGGGCTCGCCGCGGGCCGTCCGCTCGGCATGCACGTGCACCTGCTCGGCCACCTCGGTCAACAGCGCCTTGCGGTTGGGCAGACCGGTGAGCGGGTCAGCGGCGGCGAGGTGCTGCTGTTCGACGGTCAGCCGCGCCATCCGGTAGACGGCGAACAGCGGCACCAGCACCAGCGGGATCAGCGCCGCGCTGACCCGCGCCGCCGCGACGAGTACCGGGGCGAGCAGCAGCAGGGAGCCGGTGGAGAGCAACTCGAAGCCGAGCCCCTGCCGCAGGGTGGGCCACCACCGGTCCCCGAAGCGCAGCCGTACCGCCCAGCTGACCAGCCCGTAGTTCACGACGAACCAGGCCAGCGTCGCCCCGCCGACGGCTGCCACGTCGGTCCAGTGCAACCGCCCGCCGGAGAAGATGGCGCCCGGCCCGAGCAGGATCACGCCGTACGCGGCGGCGAGGGCACACGCGTACTGCCCGACGTTGAACGCCGTCCGCCACGCCGCGTGACGCATCCGCCAGCCCGACACGACCACCCCCACCGCCTGCACCAGCACCGCCGGACCGAGGCCCCAGCCGAGCAGGATCGCGAAGGTGAAGCAGGTGGAGGGGAACACCGCCGAGGTCTGCCGGCGCCCCGGCGGGACGAACGGGCGGGCGTCGCAGACCACGGCGAGCGCGGCCATCGTCCAGAACGCCACCGGCAGCCGGGACACCTCGTCGGCAAGGGTCGCGAGTGGAACGGCGGCGGTCACCGCGGCAACCACCAGGATGCCGACGACGAAGGCGGCGAACGGCGCCACCCGCCCCGGGGGCAGCGAGTTGCGTGGGTCCGCGACCTCCACGACACCTCCCGACCGACGGTCGGCGTGCGGGTGCGCACGCCGTGACCCAATGAAACGCCCTCGGCCCCCGGTTTACCGGTATGACAGTCACGAATCGGTCGTAGTCGTAATTAAGTTGGTATACGCGACCAGTCGCCGCGCATCGCCGCCCGCGCGGTCAGCCGCCCGGTTGAGCGACCTCCCGGGCGGCGTCCGGGCCGGCATCCAGCAGGAGCTGGAACCCTGCCTCGTCGAGCACCGGCACCTTCAGGCTGGCCGCCTTGTCGGCCTTGGACCCCGGGTTGTCCCCCACCACGACGAAGCTCGTCTTCTTGGAGACCGAACCGCTGACCTTGCCGCCCCGGCTCTGGATAGCCTCGGCGGCCTGATCCCGGGAGGAACCGGCGAGCGTGCCGGTCACCACGACGGTCAACCCCTCCAGCGGGCGCGGCCCCTCGTCACCCGCCTCCTCCACCATCCGTACGCCGGCCTCGGCCCACTTGCGGACGACCTCGCGATGCCAGTCCACCGCGAACCACTCCCGCAGGCTCGCCGCGATCGTCGGCCCGACCCCGTCGACCGAGGACAGCTCCTCCTCGGTGGCCGCGTCGATGGCGTCCATCGAGCGGAAGTGCCGGGCGAGCGCCTGGGCGGCGGTCGGGCCGACGTGCCGGATGGAGAGCGCCACCAGCACCCGCCACAGGTCCCGTTCCCGGGCGACGGCCAGATTGTCCAGCAACTTGCTGGCGTTGCTGCCCAGGCTGCCGTCCTTGTTGACGAAGAACGGGGACCGGGACAGCTGCTCGGCATCGAGCTGGAAGAGGTCGCCCTCGTCCGCGATGACCTCCGCGTCCAGCAGGGCCGCCGCGCCCTTGTAGCCGAGCGCCTCAATGTCGAAGGCACCGCGACCGGCAAGGTGGAACACCCGCTCGCGCAGCTGGGCCGGGCAGCTGCGGGTGTTGGGGCAACGAATGTCGACGTCGCCCTCCTTCGACGGCGCGAGCGGGGTGCCGCAGGCCGGGCAGGTGGTCGGCATGACGAACGGCCGGGCGTCGGCGGGACGCAGGTCGACCACCGGGCCGAGGACCTCGGGAATCACGTCGCCGGCCTTGCGCAGCACCACCGTGTCACCGATGAGCACGCCCTTGCGCTCGACCTCACGGGCGTTGTGCAGGGTCGCGAGCGCGACGGTCGAGCCGGCGACCCGCACCGGCTCCAGCACGGCGAACGGGGTGACCCGGCCGGTGCGCCCCACGTTGACGTCGATGTCGAGCAGCTTGGTGGTGACCTCCTCCGGCGGGTACTTGAAGGCGATCGCCCACCGGGGCGCACGGCTGGTCGAGCCCAGCCGGCCCTGGATGGAGACCGGGTCGACCTTGACCACCACCCCGTCGATCTCGTGCTCGACGTCGTGCCGGTGCTCGGCGTAGTAGGCGATGTATTCGGCGACGCCGGCCAGGTCGGGGACGACCCGCCAACGGTCGCTTGTCGGCAACCCCCACGACTTGAGCGCCGCATACGACTCGGACTGCGCGGTGGGCTGGAACCCGCGACGCGCGCCGATGCCGTGCACCACCAGGCGCAGCGGCCGGGAGGCGGTGACCCGCGGATCCTTCTGCCGAAGGCTGCCCGCCGCGGCGTTACGGGGGTTGGCGAAGGGCGCCCTGCCCTGCTCCACCAGGCCGGCGTTGAGATCGGCGAACGCGGCGACCGGGAAGTAGATCTCGCCCCGAACCTCCACCAGCTCGGGAATGTCCGGGAATTCGGCGGACGGGATCAGCTGACCGGGCACGTCCCGGATGCTGCGCACGTTGGCGGTGACGTCCTCACCGGTGCGGCCGTCGCCCCGGGTGGCGGCCCGGACCAGTCTGCCCTTCTCGTAGGTCAGGTTGATGGCCAGCCCGTCGACCTTCAGCTCGCACAGGTAGGGCGCCGGGCCGCCCGCGTCGCGCTCGACCCGCTCGGCCCAGGCCGCCAACTCCTCGTCGGCGAAGGCGTTGTCGAGCGAGAGCATCCGTTCGGCGTGGGTCACCGGGGTGAAGTCGGTGGAGAACGTGCCGCCCACACGTTGGGTCGGCGAGTCGGGTGTCCGCAGGGCGGGGAACTCCGCCTCCAACGCCTCCAGCTCACGCAGCTGCTTGTCGAACTCGGCGTCGGGAATGGTCGGCGAGTCCAGCACGTAGTAGCGGTACTGATGCTCGGTCAACTCCTGACTGAGCGTGGCATGCCGCTCCCGGGCCTGCGGCGTCGGCTCAGCCCCGGCCGCCGCCTCCTGCGCCGGGCTGACCTGCTGACCGATCTGCTCCTCGGACACACCGCCACCTTCGGACACGCCTGCGACCTCCCTGATCACGCTACTCCGGCACGGTATCGGGCCGGTGAGACAATCCGTTGCCCGCCCGCGCTCGCAGCGACGTTCCGCTCCGCCGCGTTCCGTGATCACTCGATGCTCGGTAGTCGCCGACGCCCGATCCGGCTGCTCACCAACGCCGTTTGCGTGAGGGCTGTGGCCGACGGGTCAACCCGCTGCTGACTAACAGGGCTTAAAGATCAAGACGCGTCGAGCAGGAGAACCGCGCCGATCTTGCACTTTCTGTCGCCCATTTAAGCGGTAATGCACCTAAATGTCGAGGCAGGAAGTGCAAGATCGCGATGCAGGCTCGGTTGGCGAACAGTTATTCCGCTAACGCACCGGCGTTGGGCTGCTCACCCTTGAATGATCTAGGGAATGTCCCGAGGGTGCCGCGGGGCGTCGGGGCAGCCGCGGTGTGGTTGGCGGGCGGCACGGGCGAAGGCGTGCGAGGATCGCCGGACGGTGCGGCCCGCGAGCCGCCAGGAGGCGGAGGTACGCCGCCGTCACGCACGAGGCGGAGGTACGCCGCCGTCAGGCACGAGGCGGAGGCACATCCGCCGGTACGCATGAGGCGGGGTACCCGCCGGTGGACAGAGCGGCGGGGATTCGTCCGTCGGTGGGCAGGAGGTTGTGCGATGCGCGAGGCACTGCTCTGGGCGGTGGCGATCCTGCTGGCCGTGGGTGCGGGTTGGGCCTGGAACAGCTGGCGGCAGCGGGTTTCCACCCGACCGTCGGGCGCCCGACCGGATCGCCGTGCCACGGCCGGCACCGGCGGTCGTCGGCCCACCCCACCTCGACCGCGCGGCACCGACCGGCCGGGCGCAAAGCCCCGCTCACGCGACACCGATCGGCGGGATGCCCCGGCGCCGGGCGAGATCTGGTGGGCCGACGTGCCGTACGCCGACGGCACTGGCTCGAAGGTCCGCCCCTGTCTGGTACTGCGCGCCGACTCCCGGGGCGCCGACATCCTCAAGATCACCAGCCAGGACAAGAGCAACCGCGACGATCACGTGCGAATCCCTACCCGGGACTGGGACCCCGGCGCGGAGCACGACAGCTACCTCAGCCTGACCGAGCCGGTCCGACTCAACTCGGCCGCCTTCGCCGACCACGCCGGGCGCTGCGACGCCGAGCTGTGGAAGAAGGTCCGCAACCTGCGCCACCTGCCCACCCCCTGACCGCCACACCACCGCACCACCGCACCGCCGCATCGCCGCGCCGCCGCATCGCCGCGCCACCGCATCGCCGCATCGCCGCGCCACCGCATCGCCGCCCGACCAAGACGGCGTGATCGACTCGGTTTCCTGCACACCGCGGCATCCGACACCACGGGACACCCCGACTTCCAGGAACCCGAGTGGATCACGCGCAAACCAGGGCCGGGCGGACCAGCGCCGGGCAGACCAGCGCCGCGCAGACCAGCGCCGCGCAGACCAGCGCCGCGCAGACCAGCGCCGCGCAGACCAGGGCCGGGCGGACCAGCGCCGCGCAGACCAGCGCCGCGCAGACCAGGGCCGGGCGGACCAGCGCCGCGCAGACCAGCGCCGCGCAGACCAGCGCCGCGCAGACCAGCGCCGGGCAGACCAGCGCCGGGCCAAGGCAAGCAGGGCAGGGCAGGGCCTGCAGGGCAGGGCCGCGTGGGCCAGGCGGGTCGGTCAGTCCCAGGCGGCACCTAAGGTGGCGAGTTGGTTCGCGTACTCGATGCGGTCGGCCCAGCCGGTCGGCCAGGCGGCCATGCCGGCGGCCGCGCCCACGAACGCGCCGGCCAGGGCGGCGATCGAGTCGGAGTCGCCGGCGGTGGTCGCGCCTCGGGTCAGTGCCGCGACGGGGTCGTCGACGTGCCGTACGGCGCAGAGCAGCGCGGTGGCCAGCGCCTCCTCGGCAACCCAGCCCTCCCCGGTGGCCCGGCACGGATCGCCGCCGTCGTCCGGCTCGCGCAGAGCGTCCGTCAGTCGGTCCAGCACCGCCAGGCACTCGTCCCAGCCCCGGGCGATGAACTCCTCCGGCGTACCGACCCCCGGGCGCTGCCAGAGATCACCCAGCCACCGCTCCCGGTAGACCAGGCGCTGGGACCGCGCCCGCTCGGTGAGGATCGCGGGTAGCTCGGGCAAGGTGGCGCCCGCGCGCAGCGCGAAGACGGCGTACGCGGTCAGCTCGCTGGCGGCCAGCCCGGTCGGGTGCCCATGGGTCATCCCGGCCTGTAGTTGGGCCAGCCCGGCCAGCGTGTCCAGGTCGACGTCGAGCAACCCGACCGGGGTGACCCGCATGTTGGCGCCGCACCCCTTCGACCCGGCCACGGTGGCCTCCTGCCACCGCAGTCCCCGGCTCAACTCCGCGCAGGCACGCAGGCAGGTCATCCCCGGGGCGCGGTTGTTGTCCGGGCTGACCGCCCAGGCCAGAAAGCGCTGCCGCAGCAGCGGCTCCACCGCCTCCGGGGTGAGCGTCGGCGCCTCGTGCAGCGCCCAGCCCACCGCGAGCGCCATCTGGGTGTCGTCGGTGACCAGTGCCGGCTCGCCGGACAGCTCACGTGGGCCGGTCGGGCCGTACCGGTGCTCGATCTCGGCGACGGTCAGGAACTCGGTCGGCTTGCCCAGCGCGTCACCGTAGGCGAGGCCGAAGAGTGAACCGGAGGCGCGCAGCGAAGAGGTGGGAGTCACGGCGGCCATGATGCCCGGCCGCCGCAACCCCCGTCGGGCTCAGTCCCAGCAGAGGCAGAACGGGTGGCCGGCCGGGTCGGCGTAGACCCGGAAACCCTCGCCCTCGCCCGGCAGTCGCCGAGCCCCGAGCGCGAGCGCCGCCTTCTCCGCGCTCTCGATGTCGTCCACCGTCACATCCAGGTGGAACTGCTGAGGGCGCTCCGGATCCGGCCAGGCCGGTGCCCGGAGGTTGAGCGCCTGCTGGAAGGCGAGACGCGGCTGGTGACCGGGCGGACCGCCCAGCACCACCCAGTCGTCCTCCATCTCACCCTCGGCGAGAGGCACGCCGAGCAGCTCGGCGTAGAACATCGCCAGCGCCCGCGGGTCCGGGCAGTCGATCACCACTGAACGCAGCTGTCCAATCATGACCGTCATCCTGCCCACCGGGTACGACAGGAAACCTCACACCTCGGCGAGCCGCCGGCCGGCGTCCCGGCACGCGGCGAGCACCGCCCGCGCGTACTCCGGGGTGGCACCGGCGAGACCGCAGGCCGGGGTGACCACCACCTGCTCGGCGAGCTGCCGACGGGGAAAGCCGAGGCGGTCCCAGACCTGGCGTACCCGATCGGCGATCTGCGCGGACGTCGGCGCGCCACCGGCCGACGGCGATCCGGTCGGCGCGGCACCGGCCAGCAGTCCGAGGCCGGCGTCGAGCGCCTCGCCGAGCGGGTCCAGCTTGGTGACCAGATCCAGGTCGAGGGCGACCGCGACGGCGCCGCTGGAGCGGATCAGCTCCAGCGGCACGTCCGGGGCACAGCAGTGCACGAGCGTCGGTACGCCGACCGCGTCGACGACCGTGCGCAGCAGCGCGGCGGCGTCCACCGGGTCGACCGGCCGGTACGCGCCCAGCCCACTCTCGGTCGGCACCCGCCCGGCCAACACGGTCGGCAACGACGGCTCGTCCAGTTGGAGCAGCACCGACGCCCGGGGCAGTCGCCGGGTCACCGCCGCGACGTGCGCGCGCAGCCCCTCGGCGAGGGAGCCGGTCAGATCGCGGACCGCGCCGGGGTCGCGCAGCATTCGGCCGCCGATCGGCAACTCCAGGGACGCGGCCAGCGTGAGTGGGCCGGCGGCCTGCACCTTGATCGGCCCGGTGTACTCCTCGGCCTGCTCGGCGAGCTGGTCCAGGTCACGTTCCATCAGGTCAGCGGCCCGGCGCAGGTCGCGGCCGGGGCGTGGGGCGACCCGCCACCGTCCGGCGTACACCTCGACGGGCAGCTCGACCAGCAGCCCGGCGGACCGGCCGATCAGGTCCGCGCCGGGACCACGGGCCGGCAGCTCGGGCAGGTGGGGCAGCTCGGGAAGCTCACCGAGGACCACCCGCTGTGCCTCGCCGATGTCGGTGCCGGGCAGCGAACCAATTCCGGTTGCCGCGCCGGTCGGCCAGGGCCACGCCTGATCTGTCACGGGCGAAGGCTATCCCGCGAACACCGAGGCCGTGCGGTCAGCCGGTGATGGTCGCGGAGCCGAGGACCACGTCGCCGGCCGGGTCCGACCGGTACGCGACCACGGCCTGACCGGCGGCAACGCCGCGCACCGGCCGGCGCAGCTCGGCGTGCAGCAGGTCACCGTCGAGCGCGACGGTCGCCGGCACCACGTCGCCGTGGGCACGCAGTTGCACCTCGCACTCCACCGGTGCGTCCGGGCGCGCACCGCCGGTCCAGACCGGACGAACGGCCCGGACCTCGGACACCTCGAGCGCCTCGGCGGGGCCGATGGTCACGGTGTTGGTCTTCGGCGTGATGGAGAGCACATAACGCGGCCGTCCGTCGGCGGCCGGCCGGTCCAGGTGCAGGCCGCGCCGCTGCCCCACGGTGTACGCGTACGCGCCGCTGTGACTGCCGACCACCGCGCCGGTGCTGGCGTCCACGACGTCGCCGGGCGCCTCGCCGAGCCGGCCGGCGAGGAAGCCGCGGGTGTCACCGTCGGCGATGAAGCAGATGTCATGTGAGTCCGGCTTGTCGGCCACCGCCAGACCACGCGCGGCGGCCTCCGCGCGCACCTGCGCCTTTGTCGAGTCGCCCAGCGGGAAGATCGACCGGTCCAGTTGCTCGCGGGTGAGCACGGCCAGCACGTACGACTGGTCCTTGGCGATGTCGACACTGCGTCGCAGCAGCCCGTCCGGGCCGAGCCGGGCGTGGTGCCCGGTGACCACCGCGTCGAAGCCCAGGGCCACGGCCCGGTCCAGCACCGCCGTGAACTTGATCTTCTCGTTGCAGCGCAGGCAGGGGTTCGGCGTGCGCCCGGCGGCGTACTCGGCGACGAAGTCGTCCACCACGTCCTCGTGGAAACGGTCGGCCATGTCCCACACGTAGAACGGGATGCCGATCACGTCGGCGGCCCGCCGCGCGTCCCGGGAATCCTCCAGGGTGCAGCAGCCGCGCGCCCCGGTCCGATAGGTCTGTGGGTTACGGGCCAGCGCCAGGTGTACGCCTGTCACGTCGTGCCCGGCCGCCACCGCCCGCGCCGCCGCCACGGCCGAGTCGACCCCGCCCGACATAGCCGCCAGAACCTTCACCAGCGAACTCCCTTCCCCGTCCCACCACAACCCTATCCACCAGCCCCGAAAACCCCATCCCCGCCCGCCCCGCCCCACCCCACCCCGCCCCCCGGCCCACCCCACCCCACCCCGCCTCAGCCCTACCCCGCCTCAGCCCCGCCCCGCCTCAGCCCCGCCCCGCCTCAGCCCCGCCCCGCCCAGCCCCGCCCCGCGATCTTGCACTTTCTGCCCCGGCAAAGGTTGCATAAAGGGGTAATTCGGCGACAGAAACTGCAAGATCGCGAGGGCCCGCGCGGGCGCGCGGGCGCGCGGGCGCGCGGGCGTGGGGCGGTTAGCGGGGGGTGCGGAGGGCGGCGGCCCGGCGGGCTCGGTCCACCGCTGCCGGGAGGGCCGCGATGAGGGCGTCGACGTCGGCCTGAGTGCTCGTGTGACCGAGGGTGAAGCGCAGCGAGGAGCGGGCGCGGTCGTCGTCGGCGCCCATCGCCAGCAGCACGTGGGAGGGCTGGGCCACCCCTGCGGAGCAGGCCGACCCCGTCGAGCAGGCGATGCCCTGGGCGTCGAGCAACAGCAGCAGGGCGTCGCCCTCGCAGCCCGGGAAGGAGAAGTGCGCGTTGCCGGGCAGCCGGTCGGTCGGGTCACCGTTGTAGATCACCTCGGGCACCGCCCGACGAACCCGCTCGATCAGGTCGTCGCGGAGCGCGGCCACCCGGGCCGCGTACTCCTGTTGGCCCTCCACCGCCGTCTCGACGGCGACCGCGAAGGCCACGATGCCGGCCGTGTCCAGGGTGCCGGAACGGATGTCACGTTCCTGGCCACCGCCGTGCAGCAGGGGCGTGGCCGGCACGTCCCGGGCGAGCAGCAGCGCGCCCACCCCGGTCGGGCCACCCAGCTTGTGCCCGGTCACGGTCAGCGCGGCGACGCCGCTGGCGCCGAAGTCGACGGGCACCTGACCGACCGCCTGAATGGCGTCGGTGTGGAACGGCACCCCGTGCTCGGCGGCGACAGCGGCCAGCTCGGCGACCGGCTGGATGGTGCCCACCTCGTTGTTGGCCCACATGGCGGTGACCACGGCCACCCGGTCGGTGTGCGCGGCCAGCTCGGCGCGCAGGTCCTCCGGGTCGAGCCGACCGGTGGCGTCCACCGGCAGCCAACCGACCTCGGCCCCCTCGTGCTCGACGAGCCAGTCGACCGCGTCCAGCACCGCGTGGTGCTCGACGGAGCTGGAGACCACCCGACGGCGGCCCGGGGCGGCTCCCCGGCGGGCCCAGAAGATGCCCTTGACCGCGAGGTTGTCGCTCTCCGTGCCCCCACCCGTGAAGATCACCTCGGACGGCCGGGCGCCCAGCACCGCAGCCACCTTCTCGCGGGACTCTTCGACCCGGCGGCGGGCACGACGACCCGCCGCGTGCAGGGAGGACGCGTTGCCGACCTCGCGGGCGGTAGCGACGTACGCCTCCAGTGCCTCATCGAGCATCGGGGTCGTCGCCGCGTGATCCAGGTAAGCCATCACCGACCAGCCTACGGCCGACACCACGGCGCCCGGATGGCGGAGGGACCCGGCGCCGGAGCCGGGATGGAAAATCGACCCCGGCCCCGGCTGCGGCCCCGCTCAGGCGGGCACCGCGGTGACGACGATGTTGTCGCGGTACTTGCGCGCCTTGGCGTCGAACGGTCCGCCACAGGTGATCAGAGTCAGCCGGGGCTTGCCGTCCCGGGCGAAGTACCGGTCCAACGGAATCTTGGTCTTCGCGTACTCCTCCCGGGCAACCACCCGGTACCGCCGGGCCGTGCCGTCGCTGCCGGTCACGGTCAGGGTGTCGTTCTGGTCGAGTTCACGGAGTCGGAAGAACGCTCCCCGGCCCTGCTTGGCGCTGTCCACGTGACCGGCGACGACCACCGAGCCAGCGGTTGCCTCCAGGCCGGGTCCGTAGCGGTACCACCCGATCTGGTCGACGCTCGGCGGCACCTCGAACTCGTTCGTCCGCTCGTTGATGCCGACCGCGTTGACGGTGGCGGTGACGTCGATCTCCGGGATCACCAACCGTACCGGCGGGATGATCGCCGCGTCGGCCGGCAGCTCACCGGCGGTGACCGGCACCGAGGGGGCGCTGGCGGTGGCCGCCGGGGTGCTGGCCAGCGTGCTCGCCTCCTCGGCACCCACGTTTCCCGCCGGTTGGGAACCGCACGCCACCACGGCGGCGACGGTGAGCGCGGCAACGCCGGCGGCCAGGGCCGCCAGCGCGCCGCGGTTGCGCACCGTCACCTGCGACCGGTCCGTGCGGTCGCCATCCGCACACCACCGACCAACAGCAGGAGTACGCCGGCACCGGTGAGCACGTACCACCAGGTGTTTACGCCGGTGCCGGCCTGACCGCCGTCACCGCTGGGCACGCCGCCCGGGGCGGAGTGCAGGCCGGTGATGGTCTGCGCCACCACGCCGAGCGTCTTGCCCTCGGCGGAGCCGATCGCGTAGACGATCGTCGCGGTGCCCTCCTTGAGGTTGAGGTCCGCCGGGCCGATGGCCACGGTGTCGGTGCCGGCCAGCACCACGTCCGCCTTCACGGCGCCGGCGGCGACGTCGGCCTTGGCCTCGTTCGGGTTGGTGAGGCCCTTGAAGACCGCGGTGCCGCCGGCACGTACGTCCACCTCAGGGGCGGCGGCGGTGTGCCGGACGATGAGCCGGGCCTTGCCGGCGGCGACCTTCGAGACGTCGTTCACGAACGGGGTGATCTTCGGCTGGCCGGCGGCGTCGAGGTGGGCCGCGATGCTGATGTTCGCCCCGCCCGGGACGGCCGCGTTGTCGACCTTGAGGATCGCGCTGCCGATCGGCTCTCCCGGCTTGGTGAGCGCGATGTCGTAGTCGCCCTCCTCCAGGTTCAGCGGGCCGGCCACGTCACCGGGCTTGAAGTTGTCGAGCGTCTTCTTACCGTTGACGTAGACGTCGACCGGGGTGTCCGGGATGCCGTGCACGACGGAGACCTTCGACGTTGCGGCGTACGCGGGGGTGGCGCTGAGTGCGCCGACTCCGGCGAAGGCCAACGCGGCGACCGCGCCGCCCGCCGCGACCCGGCGGAAGTACGAGAGCTGCATGTCTGCCTCCTGGTGATTGGTGCTGATTCGTCAGGCCTGGCTTGCAGAACTGGTTACGCCGCCGTCCGGACGGGCGGATGCGGATCGGAGGGACTTTTCTTTTTCGGCCCCGACTGCATCCGAACCGGGGTCGCGAGACGAATAGCTGCTGAGATGACATCGACCGGGAGAGTGGGGCGGAGACTGTGGCAGCTACAGTCGGGCATGCCCCATCGAAGGCGAGCCGCCCGATGACGGCCCCGCACGAGGAACCGGACCCCCCGGTGGACGACCTCGACCTCCGCTTCCGCGCGGGCGACGACGTGGCGCTGCGCGAGGCGTACGACCGGTACGGTCGGGCCGTGTTCCACCTGGCCACCTCGATGCTGGCCAACCGCGCCGACGCCGAGGACGTCACCCAGGCGACGTTCGTCGCCGCGTGGCTGGGTCGGGACACGTTCGATCCGGCCAAGGGATCGCTGATCGGCTGGCTGCTCGGCATCGGCCGGCGCAAGGTGATCGACCGGATGCGCGCCTCCGCCCGGGAGACCCGGGTGGTGGAGACGGTCCGGCAACTGCCGGAGCCAAAACCCGCCAACCCGGACCCCGACCGCGTGGTGGACCGGTTGGTGATCGCCGACGAGCTGGCTCGTCTCCCGGACGACCAGCGACGGATGCTGGAGTTGGCCTTCTACGACGACCTGACACACCAGCAGATAGCCACGGTGACCGGAGTGCCGTTGGGCACCGTGAAGAGCCACATCCGGCGCGGCATGGCGAGCTTGAAACGCAGATGGGAGGTGGATGGTGCAGCACCTGGGCCACGAGCGGCTGGTCTTTCTGGCGCTCGGTGAGAGCGAGGCGGACAACGGGGAGAGCACCCACCTCGGCACCTGCGCGCTCTGCCGTGCGGAGGTGTCGACCCTCCAGCAGATGGCCGGCCTCGGCACCGAGACGCAGGGTCTGGCCGACCTGCCCGACCCGCCGGAGCACGTCTGGCAGGGCATCGCCGCCCAGGTCAGGGCTGCGGAGGCCGAGCCGTCACCGATCGAGACACGTCCGCGGCAGCTCCCCGGGCAAGCCGTCGGCACCCGGGCCGAGCCGATCAACCACACGACGATCGGGCAGGCCGTCGGCGCCCGGGCCGAGCCGATCAACCACACGACGATCGGGCAGGCCACCGACACGGCCGCACCGTCCACCGGCACGACGGGCGAGCGTCCCACCGGCACGGCCGCACCGTCCACCGGCACGACCGGCGGACCGACAGTCATCCGGCTGGATCCGGCGCGGCGATCTCGCCGGGGCGCCGGCTGGTCGCGCTGGGCGGCCACCGCCGTCACCGCGGCAGCCGCTGCGGCGGTCGGTGTGCTGGGCACGGTCTCGGTGCTGCGGCCGGACGACCCGGCGCCCGCTCCGACGCCTGTGGTGGTGGCGAGCGCGCCGCTGGCGGCGTACGGGTCGACGCCCCCGGCGGCGAAGGGTGACGCCCGGGTTCTGCGGGACGGCCAACTACATCTGCATGTGGCGAATCTCCCGCGCGTCCCGGGGTACTACGAGGTCTGGCTCATCAATCCGACGACGATGAAGATGTTCTCGGTGGGCACCCTGGGCGGCGGTTCGGACGCGCTGCTGCCCCTGCCCCCGAACGTCGACCTGACCAGCTACTCGGTGGTCGACGTCTCCGCCGAGCAGTACGACAACAACAGCGACCACTCCGGCGACAGCCTGCTGAGGGGCACCCTGACGGGCTGATCGGCGGGCCGGTTCAGCTCCCCGGCCCGCCGATCAGCTCCCATCGAAAGACAGTGGCCGCCCTCGACGGGGGCGGCCACTGGTCTCAGCGCGGGGTCACTTGCGCTTGCGGATCTCCTCGGCGGCCTGCGGGACGATCTTGAACAGGTCACCCACCACGCCGAAGTCGGCCAGCTCGAAGATCGGCGCCTCGCCGTCCTTGTTGACCGCGACGATGGTCTTCGAGGTCTGCATGCCGGCCCGGTGCTGGATGGCACCGGAGATGCCGAGCGCGACGTAGAGCTGCGGGGAGACCGTCTTGCCGGTCTGACCCACCTGGAACTGGTGCGGGTAGAAGCCGGAGTCGACGGCCGCGCGGGACGCGCCGACGGCGCCGCCGAGCAGGTCGGCCAGCTCCTCGACCAGCTTGAAGTTGTCGGCGTTGCCGACGCCGCGACCACCGGAGACCACCACGCCGGCCTCGGTCAGCTCGGGCCGGGAGCCCTTCTGCTCGGCGACCCGCTCGACGACCCTGGCCAGCTTGTCGGTGTCGGTGACCGTGACGGTGAGCTGCTCGATCGTCGGGGTGGCCGCCGCCGGGGCGGGGGTGACCGAGTTGGGCCGGACGGTGACCAGCGGCAGGCCCTTGGTGACCTTGGACTTGACGATGGTGGAGCCGGCGAACGCGATCTGGGTCGCGGTGCCGTCGGTGTCGAGGCCGACCACGTCGGTCAGGATGCCGTTGTCCAGCTTGACGGCGAGCCGGGCGGCGATCTCCTTGCCCTCCTGGGCGGAGGCCAGCAGCACGGCGGCCGGCTGCACCCGCTGGACCAGCTCGGCCAGCACGGTGGCCTTGGGGGCCACCAGGTAGCCGTCGATCTCGTCACCCTCGGCGGCGTAGATCTTTTCCGCGCCGTACTCGCCCAGTTTGCCGCTCAGCGCCTCGGCGGCGCCGGCGCCGCCGAGCACCACCGCGCTCGGGGTGCCCAGCTCACGGGCGATGGTGAGCATTTCCAGGGTGACCTTCTTGACGCCGAATTCCTTTGTGGCTTCGACGACGACGAGAACCTCGGACATCTCAGAACCCCCCTCTCACACGAACTTCTCGGTGGCGAGGAACTCGACCAGCTTGACGCCGCCCTCGCCCTCATCGGTGATCTTGGCGCCACCGGAGCGCGGGGGGCGCTTGGTGTGCTCGACAACGGCGCTGGTGGCGCCGTCGAAGCCCACCTCGGTGGGCGCGACACCGAGGTCGGCCAGGGAGAACGTCTGCACCGGCTTCTTCTTGGCGGCCATGATGCCCTTGAAGGAGGGGTAGCGCGGCTCGTTGATGGTGTCCCAGACGGAGACCACGGCCGGAGTGGCGGCGGTGACCACCTCGTAGCCCTCCTCGGTCTGCCGCTCGACGGTCAGCGTGCTGCCGTCGACGGTGAGCTTGCGGGCACCGGTCAGCGCCGCGACGCCCAGCCGCTCGGCGATCATGTGCGGCAGGACCTGGACCCGGCCGTCGGTGGACTCCGCGCCGCAGATCACCAGGTCGGCGTTCAGTTGACCGAGCGCGGCGGCGAGCACCTTCGAGGTGGCGACGGCGCAGGAACCGTGCAGGGCGTCGTCCAGCACGTGCACGGCCTTGTCCGGACCCATGGAGAGCGCCTTGCGGATCGACTCGGTCGCCCGGTCCGGACCCATGGTCAGGATGGTGACCTCGCCGCCGTGCGCCTCCTTGATCTTCAGCGCCTCCTCGATGGCGTACTCGTCCATCTCGTTGATCACGTTGTTCGCCGAACCGCGGTCGACGGTGTTGTCGTCATTGCGCAGGTTGCGGTCCGCGCCCGAATCAGGCACCTGCTTGACGAGTACGACGATATTCATCGCGCTTCGACGACCCTCCTGTGTGGTGATGCGATTCGCTCGCCCGGTCTGGGGCGCAGCGTCGCGCGTCGGTCGACGCCAGGTCAACCGCGGGCTGCTGTGCAGTTGCCCACGGCGCAATGTTACCTGTCGGTAGCTTGCGCTCCCCGGGGCACTCAGAGTGACACAGCTCACCGACGGACAGGCGGTCAGGCCGGATCGGTCAACGCGCCCCGGATCTGGTCGATGGCCGCCGCCTCGGCGGGCACCACCCCGGCGTGCGCCCGGGCCACCCGATCCGCCGCACCCAACACCACCGAGCGGTACGCGTCCACATCCCGCGGTGACTTGTCCCGCAGAATGCGCACCGCGTGCCGCAGCGCCGGCAGCACCACCGACTCGATCTCCAACTGCGAGTCCCGGGGCAGCCGGGGAAGAGGGCCGGTGGTGAGCGCCTCCTTGACCGTCCCGCTGGCGTTGGCGAGTGCGCTGGACGCGGCGACGCTCTCCCGGATCACCCCAGCACGCCCGGGTGGGCGTTGGACACCAGGAAGACGGCACCGAAGGCGCCGGTCTTGAGGATCAACCGCTCCTCGTCCGTCAACCGCTGCTCCATGATCACGGAGTGTAGACGTACGGGGTGGTGGTGGTGACCGCGACGAGGCCGAGCCGCTGGAGGATCGGCCGGCTGTCCTCGGAACAGTCCACCTGCACGAGCGTCCGACCTCGCTGCTCGGCCAGTCGCGCCCGGTAGTTGACCAACGCCCGGTAGATGCCCCTGCGCCGCCACTGCGGCAGGGTCGAGCCGCCCCACAGGGTGGCGAAGCCGGTGTTCGCCGGGAACCGCACCCAGCCGGCGCTCACCACGGTCCCATCCGCCTCGGCCACCACGACGGTGATCGAGTTCGGGTCGGCGTCGATCTCCTTGGCGAGACCCGTGACGAGATGCGAGCGGTCCTCCCGCCAGACCTCCTCCTCCATGGCGGCGATCCGCTCCAGGTCGGCGCGAGAGGTGACCTCGCGCAGGCGTACCCCCTCGGGGGTGACCGGCAGCGCGGCGGCCAGCGGGGCGACCGGCCCGACCACGACGGTCTCCCGGTCCTCCGGTACGAAGCCGGCGGCGCGCAGCCGGTCCGCCAGGTCCGCCGGCTCGTCGTGCTCGTTGAGCTTCCACTCGACCGACTGGCCGCGCTCGCGGAACAGCGCCACCTGCCGGGCGATCAGCTCGTCCAGCGCGTCCCCGGTGAGTCCACCCAGGTCGCGGTAGGTGAGAAACCCGCCGGCGTCGAGCCCGACGATGCGGACCAACGGTCCGTCCCGCTCGACCGTCACCCCGGCCGGAACCGGGTCGGGGATCTCCGGGCGGAGCTGGTTGTCGTAGGCGGTGCGCAGCGTGGTCACATCAAGATCGGTCACCACACCAGGCTAAGGCCCGAGGGAAGCGGATAATCTCCCACCATGTGGGAGGCGATCAGGCGGTGGTTCGACCCGGCCGACGCACGCTCGGTCGGTGAGACACCCGACTACCGGTTCTCCCTGGCCAACGAGCGGACCTTCCTGGCCTGGCTCCGCACCAGCCTGGCGCTGGTCGGCGGCGGACTGGCCGCCGCGCAGTTCCTGCCACCCCTGCCGATGAGCCATCTGCGGGAGGTCATCGCGGTGGCGCTGCTGCTGCTCGGCGGCGCCGTCGCGGTCCGCGCCGTGGACCACTGGGCGCGCACCGAACGGGCCATCCGGCTCGGCCAGGAGCTGCCCGCCTCCCGATTCCCCGCCGTCCTCGCCCTCGCCGTGGGCGCCGGCGCGGTGCTGCTGGTGATCGCCGTCCTGGTCCGGGCGGTCGGCGGGCGGTGAGCGCCGGACTCGACCCCGGGCTGCAACCGGAGCGGACCCGGCTGGCCTGGCGACGCACGCTGCTGACGCTGACCGTGGTGAGCGCGCTCGCCGTCCGGCTGGCGTCGAGCGGCGGCCTGTTCGGAGCGGTGATCGCCGGTGCGACAGTCCTGGTCTGGGGCGGCGTGCTCGTGCTCTGCTGGCCCCGGAGCACCGGCACCGGGGCGGCCCGCACCGGCGGCCGGACGTTGCCGCTGGTCGCGCTGGGCACCGTCGGGCTCGCGCTGCTCGGCGTGCTGGTGACCGTTCGCGGACTGTGGTGACGCGACGCGGTGCGCCATGATGGGTGGATGGCCCGGCTGTACGTTCTCCTCTTCCTGGTGCAGATTGTCCTCGCCGTCTGCGCGCTGATCAGTTGCCTCTCCGCCGAGGAGGGTCAGATCCGTGCCCTGCCCCGGATCGCCTGGGTGCTGATCATCCTGTTCTTCCCCCTGGTCGGCTCGATCGCCTGGTTCGTCGCCGGCCGGCAGCCCAGCGCCGGCGCCCGCAAGAGCTGGCCCGGCGGTGCCGGATCGCCCCAGCGGCAGCGCCCCCGGCCGGTCGCCCCCGACGACGATCCGGAGTTCCTCCGCTCGGTGCAGGATCGCGCCAAGAAGCAGGACCAGGAGCTGTTCCGCCGCTGGGAGGAGGACCTGCGTCGGCGTGAGGACGACCTGCGCCGCCGCGACGGTGAGCCGCCCCGTGAGGGTGACCGGCCGGACGTGTGAACACCAGCCCGGCCGCGCCGGTGCCGGCGTCCGGCCCGGCGGGCGGCACAATCGGCGGAGTGCAGATCAGCCTGCTCGGCCCGTTGCAGGTCCGGGTCGATCCGACGACGACGATCGAGATCCACGGGGCGCGGCTGCGCCGGCTGCTGATCCTGCTTGCCCTGGCGCCCGGCCGGGTGGTCAGCGTCGCGCACCTGGTCGACGCCCTCTGGGAGGACGAGCCGCCGGTCGCCGCGGGTAACGCGCTCCAGGCGCTGATCTCCCGGCTTCGCCGGGCGGTGCCCGGGCTCGGAGTCGACGCGCGTCCCGGCGGATACCAGCTCACCCTCGACCCGGAGGCCGTCGACCTGCACCGGTTCGAGGCCGCCGTGCTCGCCGGCCGGGCACTGCTGCCCGCCGACCCGGGAGGTGCCCGCAAACTGCTCGAGGAGGCGCTCGCGCTGTGGCGCGGGTCGGCGCTGGCCGACGTGGCCGGCGCCCCGTTCACCCGCGCCCCGCTGGCCCGGCTGGACGAGCTGCGGCTCACCGCCACCGAGGAGCTGATCGAGGCCCGTTCGGCGCTGGAGGAACCCGCACACCTGGTGCCCTGGCTGCGGGAACTGGTCACCGTTCACCCGCTGCGGGAGCGGCTGGCCGGCCAGTTGATCCGCACCCTGCACCGGGCCGGCCGCCCGTCCGAGGCGCTCGCCGCGTACGAGCGGCTCCGCGCCGACCTGGCCGACACGCTCGGCGCCGATCCCGGGCCGGAGCTGGCCGCTCTGCACCTGGCGGTGCTGCGCGGTGAGCGGGCCGACCCCGACGTCGATGCGCCGCCCCGCAGCGCGCCGGCACCGGCGTTCCGCGCCCGGGGCGCCCTGCCGACGGCGTTGACCAGCTTCGTCGGCCGGGAGCAGGCCGTCGACCGGGTCGGCGGCCTGCTCGACCGGGCTCGGCTGGTCACCCTGACCGGGCCCGGAGGCGCCGGCAAGACCCGACTCGCCATCGAGTGCGCCCGCGAGGTGGCGGCGCGGTTCCCGGACGGGGTCTGGCTCGTCGAACTGGCCCCGGTCACCGACCCGGCCGAGGTGCCGCAGGCGCTGCTGGGCCTGCTCGGCCTTCGGGAGCAGGCGTTCTTCGCCGGCAGCCGGTCCCGGATCCCACCGGGGGAGGCCACCGAGCCGACCGTCCGGGCCATCGACGCGTTGGCCAGCCGGCGAGCGCTACTGGTCCTGGACAACTGCGAACACCTGCTCGACGCCGCCGCCGAGTTGGCCGACCGGCTGCTCGCCGCCTGTCCGGACGTACGGGTGCTGGTCACCAGCCGGGAGCCGCTGGGCATCACCGGCGAGGCGCTGCACCCCGTCGAGTCACTGGAGCAGCCGCCCGTGGGTGTCGACCCGGTCAGCGCGCTGACGTACCCGTCGGTGCGGCTCTTCGCCGACCGGGCCGCCGCGGTCCGACCGGACTTCGAGGTGGACGACCGCACGGTCGGGCCGGTGGTGGGCATCTGCCGGTCGCTGGACGGCATGCCGCTCGCCATCGAGCTGGCCGCCGCCCGGATGCGGGCCATGACGGCCGACCAGGTAGCGACCCGGCTGGACGACAGGTTCCGGCTGCTCACCGGCGGCAGCCGGACGGCGTTGCCCCGCCACCAGACGCTGCGCGCGGTGGTGGACTGGAGCTGGGACCTGCTCGACGAGGCCGACCGGGCGTTGTGGCGGCGACTCGCCGTCTTCACCGGCGGTGCCACCGCGGCCGCCGTGGAACGGGTCTGCGGCGGCGGCGAACTGGCCGCGCCCGAGGTACTCGACCGGCTCTTCGCCCTGGTGGAGAAGTCGCTGGTGATCGTCAGCGGTGCCGGCGAACCGCGCTACCAGCTGCTGGAGACGATCCGGGAGTACGGGCTCGACCGGCTGGACGAGGCGGGTGAGGAGCAGCGGGTCCGGCGCGCGCACGCCGACGAGTTCCTCCAGTTGGCCGAACGGGCCGACCGGGAGCTGCGCGGTCGGGACCAGTTGCGCTGGGTCCGGCGGCTGCGCGCGGAGCACGACAACCTGCACGGCGCGCTGCGCTGGGCGATCGGGGCCGACGAGGTCACTCGGGCGGTCCGGTTGACCGGTGCGCTCGGGTGGTACTGGTGGTCGCGCGGCAACCGACTGGAGGGCGCCGACCTCGCTCGGGAGGTGCTCACCCTGGCCGAACGATCCGTCGGGCGGCACGGCGGCGACGATGGCGCCCCGACCGCGACCGCGCTGGCGACCGCGTACCTGGCCGGGGGGTTGAACACCCTCAGTGCCCACGCCGATTTCGAGACGGCCCAGGTCTGGATGCGCAGGACGGTGGCGCTGGCCGATGGCGGCACCGATTCACCCCTGTTGAGGATGGCCGGAGCGATGACCCTGATGTTCGACCCGGCCACGCAGGTGCAGGGGCTGGCCGCGCTGCGGCGGCTCTTCACCGACGAGGACCCGTGGGTGGCCGGGGCGGCCCGCGTGATGCACGGGCACACCCAGCTCAACCTGGGCGCGCCGGCCGAGGGCGCGGCCGACGACTTCCGGGCCGCGTTGGAGCTGTTCAGCAGCGTCGGGGACCGGTGGGGGCTGTCCACCACGCGCTTCTCGCTGGCCGACCTGGCCGGTCGGACCGGCGATCGGGAGTTCGCCATCGACCAGCTCCGCGCCGCCCTGGGCGACGTCGAGGAGCTGGGTGCCGCCGAGGATGTGCCGCAGATGCGGTCCCGGCTGGCTCAGCTGTACTGGCAGGTGGGCGAGCACGAGCTGGCCCGCACGCTGCTCACCGAGGCGCAGCAGGAGGCCGAACGGCTGGGCGCCGACGAAGCGCGGGCCGGCGTCGCCACCGCCTGGGCGGAGCTGCTGCGCGACTGCGGCGACTGGGAGCAGGCGGCCCGGTGGGCGGACCGGGCGGTGGACCTGGTCCGGCGGCGGAGCATCGCGCCACAGTGGAGTGCCATGCTGGCCACCTCGCTCGGGCACGTCGCCGCCGCCCAGGGGGAGCATGCGGTCGCCCGTACCCACCTGGATGAGGCCCTGGAGCTGGCGCTCGCCTCCGGCGACGCGCCGGTGGTCGCGATCACGCTGGTCGGTTACGCGGACCTCGCCCTGCGCAGCGGCCGGCCGGCGGTGGCGGCCACCCTGCTCGGCGCGGCCCACGGGGTACGCGGCGGCGACGACCGGGGCGCGCTGGACGCGACCCGGGTGGCGCTGGCCGCCCGCGCGATGCTCGGCGAGTCGGAGTTCACCGAGGCGTACGCGGACGGCCGGGGCATCCGGTCGGACGGGGTGCCGGAACTGCTGCGGGTCATACTCGACGCTTGAGGCCGCGGACGGCCAGCGGCGCGAAGATCACCGCGATGCCGGCGCCCCACAGCAGCGTCTGGATCGTCGGCCCGGCCACCGGCCCGCCGACCAGCAGCCCCCGCAGCGCGTCGGCCACCACGGTCACCGGGTTGACCTCGACCCAACTCTGCAACCAGCCCGGCATCCGGTCGGTCGGGACGAAGATGTTGCTGGTGAAGGTCAGCGGGAAGATCACCGTGAAGCCGAAGATCTGCACCTTGTCCGGTTCGCTCACCAGCACCCCGACCAGCACCGAGATCCAGGACGCGGCCAGTGTGAACGCCAGCAGCAGCGCGAACGCCCCCACCACACCGAGCACGCCGTTGCCGACCCGGAAGCCGAGGATCGACCCGACACCCAGCAGCAGCGCGATCGACCAGGCCTGCTTGACGGTGTCGGCGAGGATCCGCCCGGCCAACGGCGCCCACCGGGCGATGGGCAGCGCCCGCAGCCGGTCGAACACGCCCTTGGTCAGGTCGTTGTTCAACCCGAACCCGGTCGTCATGGTGGCGAACAGCGCGTTCTGCACCATGATGCCCGGCAGCATGAAGGTGAGGTATTCGCCCGACGACCCGGCGATGGCGGTGCCGAACACATAGGTGAACAGCAGCACGAACATCACCGGCTGAATGCTCAGGTCGAGCAACTCCATCGGGTTGTGTTTGATCTGCACCAGGCTGCGCCAGGCCAGGGTGAGGGTGTGCCGCAGCCCGGCGGCGACGCCGAGTCGACGGGCCGGGGGGGCGAGGGCGGGGCTGAGGGTCACGGCGGTCATGCCGGTGTCCTTTCCAGATCGGTGGCGGCCGGTGCGTCCTCGGCCCGGTGGCCGGTGAGGGAGAGGAAGACCTCGTCCAGGCTGGCGCCGCGCAGCGCCAGCTCGGCGACCGCGATCTCGGCGGCGTCGAGACGGCTGACCACCGCGGGCAGGACGCCGGGATCGTTCACGGCGACGGTGACGGCGCTTTGGGCCACCTCGGGGATCACACCGGACACCTCGCCGACGATGGCGGTGACGATGCCCAGGTCGCTGCCGTCCGCCGGGCGCACGGTGAGGGTCTGACCGCCGGTCTTGGCCTTCAGCTCCTCCGGCGTGCCCTGGGCGATCACCCGCCCGTGGTCGACGACGGCGATCTCACCGGCGAGTTGGTCGGCCTCCTCCAGATACTGCGTGGTGAGCAGCACCGTGACCCCGTCCGCGACAAGCGTGCGGACGAGGTCCCACAGGTCGTTGCGGCTGCGGGGGTCCAGGCCGGTGGTCGGCTCGTCGAGGAACAGCACCTGCGGCCGACCGACCAGGCTGGCGGCGAGGTCGAGGCGCCGCCGCATCCCGCCGGAGAACGTCTTCACGGCCCGGTCGGCGGCATCGCTGAGCCCGAAGTCGTCGAGCAGTTGCCGGGCCCGCCGCTTGGCGTCGGCCCGACTGAGCCCGAGCAACCGCCCGATGAGCAGCAGGTTCTCCGCGCCGGTCAGGGTCTCGTCGACCGAGGCGTACTGGCCGGTGAGGCCGATCAGCTGCCGCACCTGGTGCGCGTCGCGGACGACGTCGAACCCGCCCACCGTGGCATGTCCCTCGTCGGCGCGCAGCAGGGTGGCGAGCACCCGTACCGCTGTGGTCTTGCCGGCGCCGTTCGGCCCGAGCAGACCGAAGACCGTCCCCGTGGGGACCGCCAGGTCAACTCCGGCGAGGGCGGTGGTCGCGCCGAAACGCCGCACCAGACCCTCGGCGCGGATCGCGTGGTCCATCGCAACTCCTGTCGTCTGTGGGGTGATGACACCACCATGGGCGACAGGGCTGACATCCCGCCGTTCCCGCGCTGACGTTACGTCGACCGACGCTGACATTCCGCCTATTTAGCTGCGGGAAGACGCCGCGCCGCCGCCCGCGAGGGGCGACGGCGGCGGCGGGTGCGACTCAGGCGAGGTTCGACGACCGGGGGTACGCGTCGGTCGGGTCGGTGAGCACATTGACCAGGTACGGCACTCCGGCGTCGAACGCCCGCTGCAGGGCCGGACCCAGGTCGGCCGCCTTGGCGACCGTCTCCCCCGCCCCACCGAGCGCGCTGACCACCGTGTCGTAGCGCAACTCCGGTTGGAGGTCGGCGGCCACGTTGTAGCCGTACATGGCTTGCATCGGGTGCTTCTCCAGCCCCCAGATGCCGTTGTTGCCGACGACGATCACCACCGGCAGCTTCTGGCGGACCAGCGACTCGACGTCCATCAGCGAGAAGCCGGCCGCGCCGTCACCCATCAGCACGCAGATCTGCCGGTCGGGGTGACTGACCCGGGCGCCCATCGCGTAGCCCATGCCGGTGCCCAGGCAGCCGTACGGGCCCGGGTCCAGCCAGGTGCCGGGCTGGGCCGGCTCCAGGTACCGCCCGGCGTACGACACGAAGTCGCCGCCGTCGCCGATGGTGATGGCGTCCGGGTCCAGCACCCGACGCAGCTCGCCGTAGATCCGGGCGGGGCGGATCGGGTCGGTCTCGGCGGCCATCTCGGCGGCGTCCCGGGCCTTGGCCGCGTCCTCGGCCACGCGCAGGTCGGCGATCCAGTCGGTGTGATCGGCCCGGTCACCGGCGTGGTCGGCCAGCGCGGAGAGGATCAGGCGCAGGTCGCCGGCGGGGGCGGCGGCCGGCTGCACGTGCGTGGCCCGCTGGCTGGGCGCGTCGACGATGTGCACCACCTTGGCGTCGCCGAAGTCACCGAAGCTGAGCCGGAAGTCCAGTGGGGTGCCGACCACCACGACCACGTCGGCGCCGGAGAGCGCTGCCCGACGGGCCTTGGCGAACGCGAGCGGGTGCGTGGGCGGGAGCGAGCCGCGGCCCATGCCGTTGGTGAAGACCGGCACCTGCAACGCCTCGGCCGCCTCGCGCAGTGCGGCGATCGCGTCGCCCGCGTACACGTCGGAGCCGGCGATGATGACCGGTCGCTGTGCCCCGGCGATGAGCAGCGCGGCGCGGCCGACCTCCTCCGGGTCCGGTACGACCGGGTCGACGCCGGAGGCGGTGGGCAGGTCGACCTCGGCGACCGAGAAAATCGTCTCCAGCGGGAAGTCGAGGAAGGCCGGACCACGGTGCGGGGTGAGCGCGGCGGTGAGCGCGGCACCCACCGCACGCGGGATGTCGTCGGTGCTGAACACCGTCTCGGCGTGCTTGGTGACCGGGGTGACCAACGGCAGGTGATCCATCTCCTGGAGGCTGCCGGAGCCCCAGCGGAACGCGGGCGCGCGGCCACCGAGCACCAGCACCGGGGAGGCGTTGAAGAACGCGCTGGTCATGCCGGAGATGCCGTTGGTGACCCCGGGTCCGGCGGTGAGCACCGCGAGGCCGGGCCGGCGCTGCAACTTGGCGACCGCCTCGGCGGCGAACACGGCGGACTGCTCGTGCCGGACGTCGTAGATCGGGAAGTCGGTCTTGTACGCGGCATCGTAGAGCGGGAAGACGTGCCCGCCGGAGAGTGTGAACATCTCCCGTACGCCGTGCGCGCGTAGGGCCGCGAGCGCCAGCTCGCCGCCGTGACCCTCGATCCGCTCCGTCATGTCGCTCCCATCGTCCGTGGCCGGGATCACAGGTTACCGGCCAGTCACTTGGCCGTCCGACAGTGGTCCCGGCCGGTGGACGCTACCGAGGCCAGGGGACGTTCTGGGGGTGGACCGACGGGTCAGCGGCCGGTGAAGTCCGGCTTGCGCTTCTCGACGAAGGCCGCCATGCCCTCGCGCCTGTCGTCGGTGGCGAACAGCGCCGCGAAGAGCTGACTCTCCCAGGCCAGGCCGGAGTTCAGGTCCATGTCCAGGCCGCCGTCGACCGCCAGCTTCGCCGCGCGCAGCGCCTGCGACGGCCCGCTCAGGTACGGGGTGACCAGCGCGACAGCCGTGTCGTACACCTCGGCGGCCGGGGCGACCCGATCGGCGAGGCCGATCCGCAGCGCCTCCTGCGCGTCCACCATCCGCCCCGACATGATCAGGTCCTTGGCGCGGGCCGGGCCGACGAGGCGGGCCAGCCGCTGGGTGCCGCCGGCACCGGGGATGATGCCCAGCTTGATCTCCGGTTGGCCGAGCTTGGCGTCCTCGGCGACCACCCGCCAGTCGCAGGCCAACGCCAGCTCACAGCCGCCACCGAGGGCGTACCCGGTGATCGCGGCGACCACCGGCTTCGGGATCCGGGCGATCGCGCCGAGCGCGCTGGACAGGTTCGCGGCCCGGTCGGCCATGTCGACGTAGGACATCTCGGCCATCTGCTTGATGTCCGCACCGGCGGCGAAGACCTTCTCCCCGCCGTACACGATGACGGCGCGGACCTCGGGGTCGGCGGTGGCCGCCGCGGCGGCGGCGCGCAACTCCTCCTGCACCTGGGTGTTGAGCGCGTTCATCGGCGGCCGCTCCAGCCGGATCGTGCCGATGCCGCCAGTGGTCTCCAGCCGGACGAACTCTCCCACGGTGCCTCACTTCCTCGTCGAAGTCGCGTGCCAACCTTACGACCCGGCTCGTTTGGGTAAGTAGTGTGGTGTCAGCCCCGTGGGCGGGAGTCCAGACATGGTCACGTATTACGACGACAGGTCGGTGCAGGTCACCTCCACCACCTTCCGAGCCGACGGCCGCAGCTACGCGCTCACCGACATCACCATGATCTGGCACCGCCGCGGCAGCCGTTCCTGGCGCGTCCTGGTGGGGCGTGGCGCGATCGGCGCCGCCCTGGCCGGTCCGCTGGTCGCGGCGGTCCTCGGCATCGGCGTGGCCATCTGGCTGCACCGCTCGCTCACCGTGACGATCGCGATCGTCGGCGCGTCGGTGCTGGTCGGGCTGGCCGTCGGGCCGGTCGCCGACTTCCTCCTTGAGCACCTGGACCGCTCGTACGCCCAAGGCAGCCGCCAACTGGAGATCTGGGCCCGCTGGCGTGGCCAGCCGGTGCGACTGCTGCGCACCGGTGACGCGTTGCGCTTCGGCCAGATCTACCGGGCGGTGCAGCGCGCGGTCGAGCACAGCCAACCGGCCCGCCCCGGCACCCGCCGCTAGCGGCTTGCCAGTCGTGGACAGTTTCCGTCAGCGGCTGACGGAAACGGTCCACGATCGCTGGGGCGCGGGTTGCCTGCCGGTGGTTAGGCTTAGTGATGACCCTCTATTACCGGGACGACGCGGTGCAGGTGACCTCCGAGTCGATCCGGGCGGGCGGTCACGTGATCGCCCTGTCCGACGTGGCGTTCGTCTGGCACGCGCGGGGGCAGAAGACTCTCGCCGTCCGCGGTCGCGTGCTGGGGCGTGGCGTCCTGGTGCTGCTGCTCTCGCTGCCGCCGTTGGTCGCCCTGGTCTGCGTCGTCTCACTCGCGTGGTCCGCGCAGGACCGGGGCAACTGGAAGCTGGCGCTGATCATCCTCGCCGCCTGCGCGGTCGGGGCGGTGGTGGCTCTGCCGTTCCTGGAGATCCCGCTGGGCTGGCTGGACCGCTCCTACGAGCGCGGCAGCCACGTGCACGAGCTGTGGGTGCAGCACCACGGCCGGGAGGACCTGCTGGTGCGCACCCCGGACGCGCTACGGTTCGGACAGATCTACCGGGCCGTGCAGCGCGCCGTCGAACAGCAGGGGGACCATCGATGACCACCCGCCGCGGCGAGGCCGTCGCCCTGGCCGGCCTGCTCGCCGCGGCCGGCGTCACCCATCTGGTACGGCCCGGCTTCTACGACCCGATCGTGGCGGGCGCGTTGCCCGGCCCGGCCCGCTTCTGGACGTACGCCAGCGGGGTGGCCGAACTCGCGGTGGCGGCGGCGGTCGCGAACCCGGGGACCCGGCGGGCCGGCGGTCGGGCCGCCGCCGCGCTCTTCGTCGCCGTCCTGCCGGCGAACGTGAAGATGGCCGTGGACTGGCGGCACCGACGCCCGACGAAGCGGGCCATCGCGTACGGCCGCGTGCCGTTGCAGGCGCCGCTGTTCTGGTGGGCGCTGCGGGTGGCCCGCGCCGACACCGCCGGCCGACCTTCACGCTGACCGGCTCCGTCGGGCGGTTGCGGCGCGGCCGACGCACACTTGGTCCCATGGCGATTCCCCTCCCCACCCCGACCGCCGTTGTCGGTCTGACCCGCTTCGCTCTCGACCAGGCGCTCGGCTCGGCCGCCTCGATGGCCGCCGTGCCCGCCCGCGCGTTCGCGGTGCTGGACGGGGTGGAGGCGCTGCTGGCCCGGATCAACGGCGTGGTGGACCGGATCGAGACGACCCTGGACCGGACCGACCAGGTGCTCACCGACGCCGAGGCGGCGGTCCGCCAGGTGGCCGTCATCAGCGCCGCCGCGACCACCGCCATCGACACGGCCACCGAGGTGGCGACGGCCGCCGCCGTGGTGGTCGCCGAAGCCGACCGGGTGTCCCGGTCGGCCGGCTCGGTGGTCGCCGAGGCCGACAAGGTGGCCGGCCGGGCCGCCGCCACCGTGGGCACCGCGACGGAGGCCGCGGCCACCGCCGCCGAGTTGCTGGCGGCGTACGAGCCCGCGTTGCGCCGGGCCGCGCCGATGGCGCGGAAGTTCGTCGACGAACTGAGCCACGAGGAGATCAGCGCGGCGATCCACCTGATCGACGAGTTGCCGAAGCTCAGGGAGCACCTGACCGCCGACATCCTGCCGATCCTCGCCACCCTGGACCGGGTCGGGCCGGACCTGCACGACCTGCTGGACGTGACCCGCGACCTCAAGCTCGCCGTGGCCGGCATCCCCGGGCTGGGCATGCTGCGTCGACGCGGCGAAAAGCTCAGCGACGAGCCCGTCGGCTGAACCCCTCCCCTCGGGCGTTGGGGATCACCATTCGCCGATCTCGGCGGTGGGCAGGTGCACCGCGCCGGGAAGGTGCCCCTGCGCCCAGGCGGCCGCGCCCGGGAGTCGACGACCATCAGGCCCGGGGTACGGACCGACAGATCGGCGGGCACGTCGCTGACGTCGGTCTCGACGCTGGGCCGATTGTGGAAGCGGGCGGCGGCGGCGGCCGGATCGGCCGGCGGAACGGCGAACGTCTAGGTCATGCACCGACGACGTGGCGCGGACGCGCTCAGGCCGGCGCGTACAGCTCGTCGATCTCGGCGCGTTGCGGCAGCGCCACCGAGGCGCCGAGCTTGCGGACGCAGGCCGCGCCGGCCGCTGACGCCCAGCGCACCGCGTCGACCAGGTCGCGTCCCTCGCCCCAGCCGACGGCCAGCGCGGCGGTGAACGCGTCACCGGCGGCGGTGGAGTCGACCACGTCGACCCGCACCGCCGGCACGTGCACGTCGGTGCCGTCGCGGTCGACGTACCGGGCGCCCTCGCCGCCGAGTGTGAGCACGGCCCGGGGGGTCAGGTCGAGCAGCGCCCGGGGGTCCTCCCGGCCACGGCCGGTGAGCGCCTGCGCCTCGCCCTCGTTGACGACGAGCACGTCCACGGCGGCGAGCAGCTCGGGCGGCAGGTCCCGGGCCGGGGCGGCGTTGAGGATGACCCGGCTGCCGGCGGCGCGGGCGGCAACCGCGGCGGCCGTCACGGTCCGCACCGGGATCTCCAGTTGGGCGACCAGGACGTCCGCCGCGCGCACCGTGGCCAGGTCCTCCTCGGTGAGGTCGACCAGGGCGTCGTTGGCGCCGGGGGTCACCATGATGGCGTTCTCACCCTGGGCGTTGACCATGACCAGCGCGACGCCGGAGGTGCCGTAGACCACGCGTAGCTGGCTGGTGTCCACCCCGGCGGCGGTGATGCGGGCCTTCAGGGTGACGCCGAAGGCGTCCGAGCCGATCGCGCCGAGGAACGCGCAGGAGGCGCCGGCCCGGACGGCGGCGATGGCCTGGTTGGCACCCTTGCCGCCGGGCACCATCACGAAGTCGGTGCCGAGGGTGGTCTCACCCACCCGGGGCAGTGCGGGTGCCATCGCGACCAGGTCCATGTTGGCGCTGCCCACCACGGCGACCCGGGTCTGTGGCACTGTCGTCTCCGCCCTGTCCTGACGCTCAGGCGGCCCGCGCGGTGTAACGGTCGCCCGACCGTTCGACAACCAGCGGCAGGCCGAAGGTCTTGGAGAGGTTGTCGCCGGTCAACGTCTCGGCGAGCAGACCCTGGGCGACCACCCCACCCTCGCGCAGCAGCAGCGCGTGGGTGAACCCCGGCGGGATCTCCTCCACGTGGTGGGTGACGAGCACCATCGCCGGGGCGTCCGGGTCGTACGCCAGCTCGGCCAGTCGGGCGACCAGGTCTTCCCGGCCACCCAGGTCGAGCCCGGCGGCCGGCTCGTCGAGCAGCAGCAGCTCCGGGTCGGTCATCAGTGCCCGGGCGATCTGCACCCGCTTGCGCTCACCCGAGGAGAGCGTGCCGTAGCGGCGTTCGGCGAGGCCACCGACGCCGAGCTGGCTCAGCAGTGCCCGCGCCCGCGCCTCGTCGCCAGGGTCGTAGTTCTCCCGCCAGCGGCCGACCACCGACCAGGCGGCGGTCACCACCACGTCGGTGACCCGCTCGTCGGCGGGCAGCCGCTCGGCGAGCGCGGCGGTGGTGAGCCCGATCCGGGTACGCAGCTCGTTGACGTCGGTGCGGCCGATCCGCTCGCCGAGCACGTGCGCGACACCGGTGGTCGGGTGCAGCCGACCCGAGGCGAGGTTGAGCAGGGTGGTCTTGCCGGCACCGTTGGAGCCGAGCACCACCCACCGCTCGTCCAACTCGACGCGCCACGTCAGGTCCTCGAGGAGGGCGGTGCCGGACCGGCGTACTCCGACGCCGTCCAGGCTGACCACCAGATCCGGGTCCACAGGCGCGGCGCCGGCAGCGCCAGGGATCAGGTCACCAGTCACCGCACCATCCAACCACGCAGCGCCGTGGTGCCCCCCACGGGCGGCACCTCGGCCATAGGGTGAAGCGCCGTGTCGTTGATCACCAAACCCGGAGGACGGCTGATGTTCCGTCAAGATTCGGAGCCGCGCAGATGAGCGCGGTCATCGAGATCGAGGGTCTGCGTAAGACCTTCCGCAGTCTGCGCAACGGCCGGCGGGTGGCGGTGGACGGGTTCGACCTGTTGGTCGAGGCCGGCCAGGTCCACGGGTTCCTGGGGCCCAACGGCTCCGGCAAGACCACCACCCTGCGGGCCCTGCTCGGCTTGGTACGCGCCGACGGTGGACGGATGACCGTGCTCGGCCAACCGTCGCCGGAGCTGCTGCCCCGGGTGGCGGGGCAGGTCGGCGCGATCGTCGAGAGCCCGCAGTTCTTCGGCAACTTCACCGCGTACCGCACGCTGCGCCTGTTGGCTCGCGCCGGTGGGGTGCCGGTCTCGCGGGTCGACGAGGCGCTGGAGACGGTGGGTCTGCGCGACCGGGGCGACGAGCGGGTGAAGGGCTACTCGCTGGGCATGAAGCAGCGCCTCGCGGTGGCGTCCGCGCTGTTGAAGGAGCCGCGGTTGCTGATCCTGGACGAGCCGGCGAACGGGCTGGACCCGGCGGGCATCCGGGAGATGCGGGACCTGATGCGGTCGCTGGCGGCCAACGGGGTGACCGTGCTGGTGTCCAGTCACATCCTGGGTGAGATCCAGTTGATCTGCGACCACGTGACGATCATTTCGCGGGGGAAGCGGGTGGCGGCCGGCCGGGTGGACGAGGTGCTCGCCGGCCACGACCGACACGAGTTCGTGGTGCGGGTGGCCGAGCCCGAGCGCGCCGTGGAGTTGCTGCACGCGGCCGAGCTGACGGCGGTCGTCGACGGCGAGGCGCTGGTGGTGAGCGGCGTGAGTGACGGAACGGTGATCAGTCAGGTGCTCGGCGAGCAGGGGCTGTGGGTGGGCGAGCTGACGCCCCTTCGGCCGGATCTGGAGAGCGTCTTCCTGGAGCTGACGGGCGCGTACGCGCAGTCGTCGGTCCCCCGGCAGGTCGACGGCTCGGCGCTGCCGGACGGCGAGCAGGGCGAAGCTGTGATTGATCTCAATCGGGGAGTGGACGCGTGAACCTGGTTCGTGCCGAGTTGGAACGACTGTTCAGTCGTCGTTTCGTGCAGCTCATGGTCGTCCTGTTGGCGTTGGCGTTCGCCGTGACGGCGGCGACCACCCTGGCCGGGTCGCACAAGCCGAGCGCGAGCGAGCTGAACTCGGCGCGGGAGCAGGCCGCCGAGCAGCTACAGGGGATGGAGACCGCCTACCAGCAGTGCCTGGCCCGACAGAACGGCACGCTCCCGCAGAGCGAGATGAACCAGTACTTCCCGGCGGAGTGCTCGGAGATGGACCCGGTCCGGCTTGAGCAACTGCCGACCGCCGCCGACTTCCTGCCGGGGGTGTTCAGCTTCGCCCAGCAGGCGCGGCCGCTGCTCTACTTCCTCATCGCGTTCCTGGTGCTGTTCGGGTTCCTGGTCGGCGCCTCCTACATCGGCGCGGACCTGAACTCCGGCGGAGTGGTGAACCTGCTGCTCTGGCGGCCACGCCGGTTGACGGTGCTCGGGGCCAAGTTGGGCACCCTGCTCGGCACGGTACTGGTCCTGGCTCTGCTGGCGTCGGTGGCCTACCTGGCCACGTTCTGGGTGATCGGGCAGACCGCCGGGTTGCCCGGCCGGTTGAGTGGGGACTTCTGGCGTTCGCTGGGCGCGGTGCACGGCCGTGGACTGGTGCTGGTGCTGCTGGCCAGCGCGGCGGGCTTCGCCATTGCCACGCTGGGTCGGCACACCTCGGCGGCCCTCGGCGCGCTCGCCGCGTACGTGGTGGTCTGGGAGTTGGGCGGCCGGCTGGTCCTGGAGATCGTCGACGCCCCGGAGTCGGACCGGTTCATGCTCTCCAGCCACATCGGCGCGTGGCTCAACGGCGAGGCGCGTTTCTACGACGCACGGATCTGCCGGGGCGGCAACGTCGGCTCCTACTGCGAGGGGCTCTACACGCTTACCTGGTTGCCGTCGCTGTTGGTGTTGCTCGTGCTCACCGGTGGGCTGACCGCTGCGGCGTTCGCCGTGTTCCGCCGACGCGACCTGCTCTGAGTCGCGGTTCGCCGGGCCGCCCGCGTGGTCGTGGGCGACCCGGCGGACGATCGCGACACGCCACCCGGCGGTCATCGCGACACGGCAAGAGCTTGCAACCAGTCAAGCTGCGGTGAAATATTCCTTCACATGACCGGCGCAGCGGGCTCAGCCGACGGTGGAGCCGAACACCTCGTCGCGCACGGCATCCAGGGCGGTGCGCAGCGCGCCGTGCAGGATCGGTTCCTCGGTCAGCCCGGTCGGCACCACCCGTGGCCGGACCAGGGTGATCGCGGCGACCTCGTGCTGCACCCGCTCGGCGAGTGCGGCGCCGCCGGCCTGGCCCACGTCGCCGGCGAGCACGACCAACGGCGGGTCGAGGACCACGCACGTGCTCGCCACGCCGAGCGCGAGCCGGCGGGCCAGCTCGTCGAGCATCGGGCCACCGTCGGCGCCGGCCGCTACGGCCGCGCGCACCGCCTCGGCGGCGTCGGTGTCCGGATAGCCGTGCTCGCGGGCCACCGCGCGGACCGAATCCGCACCGACGAGCTGCTGGAAGGCGGGCTTGGCGCGGCGGGAGACGTCGCGTGGGATGGGCGCGCCGGGCACCGGCAGGTAGCCGATCTCACCTGCCGCTCCGCTGCTGCCGTGGTGCAGCCGCCCACCCAGCATGATCGCCAGGCCCACGCCGGCGCCCACCCAGACCAGGACGAAGTCCGCCAGCCCCTGCGCGGCGCCGGACTGCGCCTCGGCCACCGCGGCCAGGTTGACGTCGTTCTCGAAGACCACCGGAGTGTGCAGGTCCTCCCGCAGGGCGGCGAGCAGGCCGCTGTGCCAGCGCGGCAGGTTGAAGGCGAAGGTGATGTCGCCGGTGCCGGGGTCGACCAGGCCCGGGGTGCCAAGCACGATCCGCCGTACGCTGCTGAGCTGCGCGTGGGCGCTGCTGGCCGCCTGCACCACGGCGTTGTGCACGACGCCCACCGGGTCGTCGGTGTCCCGGGTCGACTGCTCCACCCGGCCGATGACCGCGCCGGTGATGTCGGCACACGCGGCCACCACCCGGTCCGGCCCGACGTCCACGCCGACCACGTGCGCGCTGCCGGGGCTGACCGCGTAGAGCTGAGCGTTCGGCCCCCGCCCGCCGGCCTGCTCGCCGACCCGCGTGACGAGGCCACGCTCCTCCAACCGCTCGACCAACTGCGAGGCGGTGACCTTCGACAGCCCGGTCAGCTCGCCGAGCCGGGCCCTCGTCAGCGGGCCGCGTTCGAGGAGCAGTTCCAGTGCCGCACGGTCGTTGAGCGCCCGCAACAGGCGGGGGGTGCCGGGCAGCCGGGTCGCACTCATGACACGTCCTCTAGTTTTAGTAAACTTTGCTAACTGTAAACCTACCTGCGAACGGGTAGCCGTAGCGTATCGGCCACCCGGAGGCGGGACGCTCCGCCGATTCGGCAGGGCGGACACCACCACCGGTACGACGTTTCGTATCCGCTGGGGCACCGAAGGGGGAGATCACGTGGGGCTGGATCCAGGACTGCGCCGGTTGGCGCTGGGCACGTTGCTCGCCGCGTACCCGGGACCGGTCCCGCCGGACTGGGCTGTCGACCTACTGGCCGACGGGCTGGCCGGGCACACCCTGTTCGGCACCAACGTGCACGACCCCGCCCAGGTGGCGGCGAGCACCGCCGCGTTGCGCGCCGGTCGGCCGGACGCGCTGATCGCCATCGACGAGGAGGGCGGTGACGTGACCCGGCTGGCGCACGCCACCGGCAGCCCGTACCCCGGAAACGCGGCCCTCGGCGCGATCGGCGACGTGGCGCTCACCCGACGCGTCTACCGGTCGATCGGCGCCGAGCTGGCCGCGCTCGGCATCACCGTCAACCTCGCCCCGACGGTGGACGTCAACACCGCCGACGAGAACCCGGTGATCGGCACCCGGTCCTTCGGCGCGGACCCGGTGCGGGTGGCCGCCCACTCGGCCGCCGCCGTGACCGGGTTGCAGGCCGCCGGCGTGGCCGCCTGCGCGAAGCACTTCCCCGGGCACGGCGCCACCGTCACCGACTCGCACCACGAACTGCCCACCGTGGACGCGCCGTTGAGCCTGCTCCGCCAACGGGACCTGCCGCCGTTCGGGGCGGTCATCGCCGCCGGGGCACGCGCCGTGATGACCGCGCACATCCGGGTGCCGTCGCTGACCGGCGCCGACCCGGCCACCTTCAGCCGGGCCGTCCTGGTCGACCTGCTCCGCACCGACCTCGGCTTCACCGGCGCTGTCATCACCGACGCGCTGGAGATGAAGGGTGCCGCGGTGGCCGCCGGCGGGGTCGGCCCGGCCGCGGTCCGCGCCCTGGCGGCGGGGGCCGACCTGCTGTGCATCGGCGCGCGGGTCGACGCCGAACTGGTCGAGCGGGTGGCCGCCGAGATCGTCGACGCGCTCGCCGACGGTCGGCTGGCGACCGCCCGGGTCGAACAGGCCGCCGGCCGCGCCGCCGAGCTCGCCGCCTGGACCCGGGCCGCCGCCGGGCCGCCGGCAGCCGGGGACACCGAGCTGGGGTACGCCGCGGCGCGTCGCGCCGTCCGGGTGGACGGGGTGCTCACCGGCCTGGACCGACCGCTTGTGGTGCAGTTGCACACCGAGTCGACGATCGCCGAGGGTCGGGTGCCGTGGGGTCTCGGTCCCCACCTCGACGGGGTGCCGGAGATTCGCGTGATCGCCACCGAGACCGACCCGGCGACGTTGCGCGGGTTGGCCGGTGACCGACCCATCGTGCTGGTGGGGCGGCACCTGCACCGGCTGCCCGGTGGCCCGGAGCTGGTCGCCGGGCTGGCCGCCGAGCATTCGGTGACCGTGGTGGAGATGGGGTGGCCGGCGCAGTGGCGCCCGGCGGGCGTACGCGCCTTCGTCACGACGTACGGCGCGAGCCACGCCAACGGCCGGGCGGCGGCCGAGGCGCTCGGTCTGGCCGGCTGAGCCACGGCGTTCTCCGGCCGGGCCTCCGCGGCTCGGCCGGAGAACGCACTCCGACACCACAGTGTCCACAGTCACCTGTCGCCCCTTCTTGAACATGTTCAACATCCACCCTAGGCTGACGACGTCGGTAGTTGAACACGTTCAAGAAGGGCGTCCCATGGACACCAAGGTCTGGATGTACGTGATCTACCTGGCGGTCAGCATCGGCCTGACCATCTGGGTGGCTCGGGCGCTGTCGCGCAACGGGCTGGTCTTCCTGGAGGAGGTGTTCGCCGAGGAACGACTCGCCCAAGCGGTCAACAGTCTCCTGGTCGTCGGCTTCTACCTGCTCAACCTCGGCTACGTCACGGTGGCGATGAGGCACTCCGACCCGGTGCTCTCGACAAGCCAGGCCATGGAGGAACTGTCCCTCAAGATCGGCTTGGTGTTGCTGGTGCTCGGCGCGCTGCACTTCTTCAACGTCTTCGCACTGGGTCGCTACCGCCGAAACCGCCTGCGCCAGCTCGCCACCCACCCCCCGATCGCCCCGATCGGCCGACTCCCCATGCAGCCCGCCCCAGCCGGATCGCAGTTGGTCGGCGCGTACCCGGGCGGACCGCGGCCGGCCGGCGCACACCCGGCCGGACCACAGCCCGCCGGCCCGCAACCGGCCGGCCCGCAACCGGCCGGACCACACCAGGCCGGACCACACCAGGCCGGACCACACCAGGCCGGACCACACCAGGCCGGACCACAGCCCGGGGCCGGGCCGGCGAACAACCCGCCGACCCGATGACCGAGTCACCGACCGGTGGCGTCGATCGGCACCCGGATCCCACCGCCCACTGCGGCGGTGGGATCCGGGGGTTCACCGTCCTGTTCGACGCGGCCTGCCCGCTCTGCCGCGCCGCCCGCCGCTGGTTGACCTCCCGCGCCCAACTCGTACCCCTGGAGTTCGTGCCGGCCGGATCGGTCGAGGCCCGGCGGCGCTTTCCCGGCCTGGACCACGACGCGACGCTGCGCGACCTCACCGTGATCGCCGACACCGGTGAGGTGTACGCGGGCGACGGCGCCTGGTTCGCCTGCCTGTGGGCGTTGGCCGACCACCGGTCCATGGCCGAGCGACTGGCCCGACCGCACCTGCTGCCCCTCGCCCGACAGGCGGTGGCCGCCGCCTCGGCGATCCGGGAGCGGGTCCGCGACCCGGGGGACGAGCCGACAAACGACCTGGCGGGATACGGTGACCTCGATGACCGAGCAGCCTGCGCAGACGACCACTGCGGGTGACCCAGCCACCGCCCGAGGCGAGCAGACCCGGCAGCTGATCCGGGACACCGCGATGCGGCTGTTCCGCGAGCGCGGTTACGCCCAGACCACCATGCGGGCGATCGCGCAGGAGGCCGGCGTGGCGGTCGGCAACGCCTACTACTACTTCGGTTCCAAGGACCACCTGATCCAGGAGTTCTACGCCCAGTCCCAGGTCACACACCGGGCGGCCGCACAGCCCGTGCTCGATCGGGAGGAGGCGTTCGGCGCCCGGCTGGCCGGAGTGCTGCACGCGGGGATCGACGTGCTGACGCCGTCGCACGGGTTCGCGGCGACCTTTTTCAAGACGGCGGCCGAGCCCACCTCCCCGCTGAGTCCCTTCTCGGCGGAGTCCTCCGGCCCCCGACAGGCGGCCATCGAACTCTTCGGCGAGGTGTTGACGGGCTCGACGGCCAAGGTCGACGCCGAGCTTCGCCCCCAACTGCCCGAGTTGCTCTGGCTCGCGTACATGGGCGTGATCCTCTACTGGGTCCACGATCGATCACCGGGCCAGACCAAGACCCGGCAGTTGATCGACGGGGTCGTACCACTTGTCGACCGGCTCGTGGCGTTGTCCCGGCTCCGGGTCCTCCGACCGGTGACCCGACAGGTGCTCGACCTGATCCGCACGCTCCGTCACTGAGCCGCCCGACCCCTGGCGATCACCGAAGAAGCAGGTCAAGTCCACTTTTCGACACTCCAAACCGACAGCATCAACCTTGCCCTGAGCGGTTTAGATACGTAGCGTGATTGACGCGTACCGTCCGGAACCGGGGCCTGGGGGGAGGTTGCGGACCGTGGATCCGGCCCGGGATCCACGGTCCGCGAGCGCCGGCCACCGTCAGTGCGGATAGACCCCGTACGCCCGCCAGCCGCGATCCGGGAAACCTGCCGCGTCGGCGACCCGGGCCGAGGCGAGATTGTCGCGCTCGTGCAGGTAGGTCGGCACCGCTCCCTCGTCGAGGACCCGTCGCGCCGCCTGCGCCACGAGTCGGCGGGCAAGGCCGTGCCCCCGAGCCACCGGCGCGGTGCCCACGGCCAACTCGTGCCCGTACGCGTCGTGCCGCTTGATCCCGGCACCGGCCAGGTAGGCGCCGTCCGGATCGCGGACCACCAACACCGGCCGGTCGAAGAGCCGCAGCCAGGGCGGCAGCCCGGGTGCCGTCGGCGGGATCCACTCCCCCACGTCGGGAAGCGGCGCGGGGGACACACTCCACCGGAACGAACCGTCGTGCACGCACCAGTCGGGCAGCCCCACGGCCTGCGGCAGCGCGGCGAGGAACCGATCTGGAGTACGCCGGACAAGGGCACGGATCGCCGCCACCCGGTCCGGCGCCACGGAGAGCACACCGCTGCGCCCGGTGTCCACGGCGAGCGCGGGGCGCAACCTGGCGTCCCAGGCCGGTGCGGCCCGTCGGTGTGAGGCGACCACGTGCAGCCCCGCCCCGGCCGGCCACTGACCGAGCCAGGTGGCCAGGTGCAGTTGGACCCGTCGGTCGAGCATGCCCACCTCCCCGTCGGTCCAGCCGTCGTGGATCACCGTACGCCGGGCTGGCCCGGCCGGGCGGACGATCCCGCAGGGCCGGGCGGGGCACGATGATCAGGCAGGGCGATCGACCGTCATATGCATTTTCTTAGCTGGACACCTTTCTTTGGGACGGTGAACGCATGCCGATTCAGCCGAGCGACCACTACCAGCAGGACCCCGAGCGACTCTGGCAGGCGGCGGAAGCCATCAGAAGCAGTCCTTCCCAGCCGCGCTACCGGAAACCCCGGACGATCGGCGGCGGAGCCCTGTCGTGGGCCGGATTGAACAAGCTGCCCGTTGGCAGCTTCGGTCGGCACCGCCTGAACACCCACTGACGCACCACGCCTGCCTACAACACCGACCACGACCGCATCGCCGCTGTCACCGGCCAACCCACCGAGTGGGTGGCACCCGAGGGCAGCCTCTGACGTTCGACCGGGGCGACACACCGGGGAGGTCCAGCGAGGGCTTTCGCACACCTGTCGGGTAATTTCTTGTGGTCCGCCATCCGGCCCACGACAGGAGAAGCTCCGCGCATGGGCAAGAAGACGATCCACGTCTCCGACTTCACCGGCACGGTTCTGCAGCAGGACGACGAGGTGGTCCGCGTCGTCGTGCTGGAGCACCCGGACCTGGTCGCCGGGCCCGTGCGCTTGGACGCCACCCCGGGCGAGGTGGAGAACATCGACGACGCCGCCCTGGACGTGGCGGTGGTGGAGATCCACGACCGGCACGGCGGAGGCGAGCCGCGTCGGGTGGTGTTGACGGCCAGCGAGTTCGACGCGCTGGCCACCGACGTGCCGATGGCGCAACTGTTGCGGACGGCCGAGCGGGTCCGCCCACCGAAGGCCCGCAAGGGCGCCGAGAAAATCGACTACAGCACGCTCGAGCACGCCGGCAAGCCGCACCGGGGCCGGGTCACCGAGGAGGAGGCCCGACTGGTGCGCGAGCAGCTCGACGAGGTCAACAAGCGCCTCGCCGACGCGGGCGTGCGCCAGATCGACCCGACCGATCCGGAGCACGCCCTGCGTTACGGCTTCCCCGACGCGCCCTGACCCGAGGGCCTCACTTCGGTGCCGCGAAGGCGGCGAGCGCGGCAGCCAGGTCGACCTCGACAGTCGCCTTCGTCAGGCCGAGATCGGTGAGCACACCGGTGCCGTCCTCCTGCTCCAGCAGGGCCAGCAGGATGTGTTCGGTGCCGATGTAGTTGTGCCCGAGGCGCAGCGCCTCCCGGAAGGTCAACTCCAATGCCTTCCGGCCGCGCGCGTCGTACGGGATGAGGTCCGGGACCTGCTCGGCGGGCGGCGGGAGGAGGGCGGCGACCTTCTCCCGCACCACCTCGGCAGTGGCGCCCCGGCCGGCCATGACCTTGGCGGCCAGCCCTTCCGGCTCGGCAAGCAGGCCCAGCACCAGGTGCTCGGGGCGGATCTCGGGGCTTGCGCTGGCGCGGGCCTCCTCCTGGGAGGACACCACCACGTTGCGGGCCCGCGGGGTGAACCGGCTGAAGGATTCGTTCGGGTCGAGGGGCGACCCGTCGGTGGCCTTCGGCACGAAGCGCTTCTGGGCGGCCTGCTTGGTGACGCCCATGCTGCGGCCGATGTCGGTCCAGGAGGCGCCCGAGCGGCGAGCCTGGTCGACGAAGTGCCCGATCAGGTGGTCGGCGACCTCGCCGAGGTGGTCGCCGGCGATGACCGCGTCGGTGAGCTGGTCGAGCGCGTCGGTGTGTGCCCTCTTGATGGCCTGGATCAGGTCGTCGAGTTTGACGGTGTTGCTCATCTGGAGAGGATCTGTCATGCGTCAACCTTAAGTTGACGATCCTGCTGCGTCAACCCTGAGTTGACGATGTCCGGCGGGTGGCGGGCGCGGCGCCCCCGATACGGTGGGCTCCGGTCGACGCACGGGAAGGGCGGGCATGCGTCTGCACGTGGGGTGCGCGATGTGGAGCCACCGGTCGTGGCCGGGACACCAGCTACCACCCGCGGAACGCCTGCGGCACTACGCCAGCTGGTGTGACGCCGTGGAGGGCAACACGACGTTCTACGCCACCCCGGCCCGGGACACGGTGGTGTCGTGGGCGGCGCAGACGGACCCCGGCTTCCGGTTCGTCCTCAAGCTTCCGAAGGTCATCACCCACGAACGCCGGCTCACCGCCGTCGGCGAACCGCTGCGCGCCTTCCTGGACGCGATCGAGCCGCTCGGCCCGCGCGTACACGCCCTCTGGATCCAGCTGCCCGGCTCGTTCGCCCCCGCCGACGTCCCGACCCTGCGCCGCTTCCTGGGTCAACTCCCGCCGTCGCACCGCTACGCGGTGGAGGTCCGCCACCCCGCGTTCTTCACCGACGCCGCCGCGGCCCGGCTGCTGGAGGCGACCCTCGCCGTCGTATCCGCCGAGTGGATCCCCTTCGACACGACAGCCTTCTTCGCGAGCCCACCCAGCAGCGACGCCGAACGGGAAGCCTGGACCAAGAAGCCCCGCCTGCCGCTCCGCTCGCTCGCGCTGACCGACCGGCCGGTCGTCCGCTACCTGGGCCGGGACGACCCGACCCGCACGGTCGAGGGGTGGCAGCGCTGCGTCACCGTCACCGTCGCCTGGCTGTGGGAGGGGCGCTCGCCGACGATGTTCCTGCACACCCCGGACAACGCCGACGCGCCCGTGCTCGCCCGCCGGTTCCACGACGAGGTACGCGCACGCGTACCCGAGTTGGAGCCGCTGCCTGAGCCGATCCCTCTCGAACCGTTGACGCTGTTCTGACCGGGCGGATCAGCACTGCTCCCTGTCGAGCAGGTCGTCGAGGTGGGTAGCCGTGCTGATCAGCGAGAGGTGGCTGTACGCCTGCGGAAAGTTGCCGATCTGCTCACCGCTCGGGGCGATCTCCTCGGAGTAGAGGCCCAACGGGCTGGCGTAGGTGAGCATCTTCTCGAACGTCAACCGGGCGTCGTCGAGCCGACCAGCCTGGGCGAGGGCCTGTACGTACCAGAAGGTGCACATGTTGAAGGTGCCCTCGGTGCCGGCGAGGCCGTCCGGCGAGGCCTTCGGGTCGTAGCGGTAGACCAGGCTGTCGGAGGCCAGTTCGGCGTCCATCGCCCGCAACGTCGACTCCCACATCGGGTCGGTCGGCGAGATGATGTCCAGCCCGGGCATCGCCAGGAGCGAGGCGTCCAGAATGTCGGACCCGTAGTGCTGCACGAACGCGCGACGCTCCCGGTTGAAGCCGCGGGTCATGACCTGCTCGTAGATGGCGTCCCGTTCGGTTGCCCAGCGGGCGGTGTTGCCGGGGCGCCCCCGGCGGTGCGCGATGCGGATGGCACGGTCGAGCGCGACCCAGGACAGCACCCGCCCGTAGGTGAAGTCCTGCCGGCCGGACCGGGTCTCCCAGATGCCGTCCTCGGGCTGGTTCCAGTTCTCGCAGAGCCAGTCCACCAAACCTGCCGTCTTCCGCCACCCCTCGTGCGGCGCGATCAGCCCGTTGCGATCCGCGAGCTCCAACGAGAGCAGCGCCGCGCCGTAGATGTCGAGTTGCAGTTGGCCGGCCGCGCCGTTGCCGATCCGCACCGGCGCCGAGCCCCGGTATCCCTCCAGGTGACTTAACACCTCCTCGGAGAGGTCAGGTGAACCATCGATCCGGTACATGACCTGAAGGGGCAGGTCGCCGTCCCGGGCCTCGCGGATGCGCTCGGTCAGCCAGAACAGATACTTCTGGGCCTCGTCGGTGAAGCCCAGGCGCAGCAGCGCGTGAACGGAGAAGGATGCGTCCCGGATCCAGGTGTAGCGGTAGTCCCAGTTCCGCTGCCCACCGAGCTGTTCCGGCAGCCCGGCGGTCGGTGCGGCGACCAGGGCGCCGGTCGGCGCGTACGTCATCAACTTGAGCGTCATCGCCGACCGCTCGACCACCTCCCGCCAGCGACCCTTGTACCGGGAGCCGCCCACCCACCGTCGCCAGTAGTCGCGGGTCTCGGCGAGCAGGTCGCACGCCTCCTCGGTGCTCATCGAGCGGGGCGCGTGCGGACAGGCGGTCTCCAGGACGACCCCGCCGATGTCACCCGCGTGCAGGGTGAACGACGCGGAAACCCCGTCCCCGTCGCGCCGGATTCCCCGCGCGTCGAGTTGCCGTTCCGAGTCGCTGAACGCGGCGAGGGTGACGTCCAGGGTCGGGCTCCGGAACACGTCACCCTCGGGGTGCACCTCAAGCTCGTACGAATCGCGCCCGTAGTTGAACCGAGGACGGCAGTCGAAGCGGAACCGCATGCTCCCCCGGACCATCCGCACCAGCCGGATCAACCGGTGCCGGTCGGTGGCACGTTCGCCGGTGACGGGCATGAAGTCCAACAGCTCCCCCACGCCGTCGGCGCTGTGGAAGCGGGTGATCAGGATCGGCGTACCGGGCAGGTAGAGCTGCTTGCTCGTGTAGTCGACGCCGTCCGGCGTGAGCCGGAAATGGCCACCCCTGTCGTGGTCGAGCAGCGCCCCGAAGACGCTCGGTGAGTCGAAACGGGGCGCGCAGAACCAGTCCACGGCGCCATCTGCGCTGATCAGCGCGGCGGTCTGCAGGTCACCGATCAGGCCGTGCGCCTCGATCGCCGGATACCTCGCATCCACGCTGTCCCCCGCCGTTCCTGATGCCAACGGCGGCGACTACCCGGGAAACGGCGGGCTACACGCGACTTCTCCCAATGCGCCGATCATTGCGGAAGCAAACCTTCCGCAATCGCCGATAGCGTCGGGTACAACGACATCGACGGAAGGAAACCTGATGAGCCTGCGAGGATTCGCCACACTCAACATCTGGGCCGACGACGTGGAGGCGGCCACCGCCTGGTACGCCGACTTCCTCGGCGTCGAGGCGTACTTCATGCGCCCCGGGCCGGACGGCCGCCCGGCCTACACGGAGTTCCGGATCGGCGACTACCAGGCGGAGCTGGGCATCATCGACCGCAAGTTCGCGCCGCCCGGGGCCGCGACGGGGCCCGGCGGCGTGGTCATGCACTGGTACGTCGACGACCTCGACGCCACCGTGGAGCGACTGCTGGCGTTGGGTGCCAAGGAGTACCAGCCGATCACCCCGCACGGCGACGAGGGGTTCATCACCGCGGCGGTCGTCGACCCGTTCGGCAACGTGCTGGGTGTCATGAGGAACCCGCACTACGAGGAGATCCTGGCCTCGCTCAAGGGCAGCTGAATGGACGTGCTCGACCCTCCCGACGCGGCTTTGGAAACCGCGCGAGGGTGCCGCCTCGGGAGGTGTCGCGACTGCCGGAGTAGTGGCGGCGGAGGGGTGACCGGGCGGCTCAATTCCATTCCTCCCGGTCCACCGTCCGCCGCACCAACGCCGCGGCTTGGTCGATGTCCAATCCGCTGGCGATGAGTAGGTCGTGTGCGGTCATGCGAAACTCCCCCGCGGCGACCATGCCCGAGTAGCCCATCCGGTGGGTGTGCGGGCGGGTGGGATCCGACACGATCGCCCCCTGCGCCCGGCCGACCAACTCCACGGCCCTCAGGATCTGCTGGCGCGCCTCTCGCGGCTCGTCACGCGCTCGAATGGCGCATCTCAGGGTCTGCACGCTGGCGGCCAAAAGATCGATGGCCGCCGGAAACTCCTCCGGTATCGGCTCCCCGTCCCGCAGGGCTTTCGTGAGCCGCCTCGCGATGCTCCGGCAGCCGTGCAGACTGCGCTCCAGATGCCGGACGGCCTGCGTGTAGAAGGCCAGCGATGCGCGATCACGCCAGCGCAGTGGCGCCAGCCGCACCACTTCCTGCGCGGCGTTCAGCCCGTCGTCGAGCGAGTTAAGTCGGGGGTTCAGGTCCCGCAGTGCGTCCAGACACCGCTGGGCCTCGCCAAGATCCCGGCGGCGCAGCGCCGCGGCCAGGTCGTGCATGGTGGCGGTGGCCGGATCGAGGATCGGTTCGGCCAGCCGGCGGACTGTCCGCTGGGGGTGGATCGGCACCAACAACAACCCGACCCCCAACCCGACCAGTCCACCGACGGCGGCGTCGACGAAGCGGGGGACGGACAGGTCACGCACGGGCGGTTCCAGGGTGGCGATGAGCACCGCGGTGCCACCGGCCTGGGTGAGCAGGGATCCACCGCCCTTGAGCAACACGGCCACGATGATCGCCAGCACCACGACCACACCGGTCTGCCAGGCGCCGATGCCGAACAGCGGCATGAGCGCGTCACCGACGGCGAGGCCCAGGATCACCCCGACCAGCAGCTCGACGGTGCGTCGCAGGCGTGACCCCATCGAGGCGGCCACGATGCCAACCGCCGTGGTGGGCGCGAGGACCGGGGCCGGATTGTCCAGGAACTGATACCCCACGAACCAGGCGAGCGACGCCGCGACGCCGGCCTGCACGGCGAGCAGACCGAAGAGGCGGAACCGCCAGGCACGGGTACGTAGGGCGTGGCGCACCCGTTCGCGAAGGCCGGCCACCGTTCGGGACGCCCCGCTCGACTCCGGGTCGAGGTGGGCTGCCGGCTCCTCCTCTGCGGGCACGCGCGCCGCTTACCCGCCGACGGCGGAACTACCCGCCGAATCGTGCCAGTGTGCCGTCAGTGGGCGGGGTTCGGTGTGTGCGGGAGCTTGCCGAGCTGACGCCAGTTGGTCTCGGCGACCTCGACACCGTAGTGCTTGGCCGCGGCGAGGATGTTCTGGAAGGCCAGGTCCCGATCCTCGTCGGTGACTTCCTGCACCTGATCGAACCGGGCGATGGCGTTGCGGACGTGACCGGCGTCGGTCATCGGTTCCTTGCGCTCACGGGGGAACGCGAAGACGGTCTCCGGCAGCTCGCGCTTGTCCTTGCTCGACAGCCCGCCGTGCTTCTCGTGGGGCTTCCAGGTCGACTTCATCACCCCGCATTACCCGCACGCTGTCCGCCAGCACCTCTCCGACCGAGAATTTCCGGTCCCGCCGACCCGGCCAGAGCGGGCGGGGCACCCACCGTCGACCTCGACGGCGGGTGCCCCGCGACCTGGGCAGAGATCAGCTCAGTGAGCTGCTACCCCCGGGCTGCACCACACCGTTCACGGTGAGCTGGTACGGCGCGTACTGCCGCACCTGTTCGGTCGGCTCGTCGTACGCCACCACGGCGACGACCTTCGGGAAGGCGTCCAGCACGGCCAGCTGAAGCTCGCCGATCGTGACCTCGGAGCGGCCGTTGGACTCGAACTGCCAGGCGATCGAGTGCTTCTCGTCGATGCCGACGAGCCGCAGGTTCCAGTTCTTGACCGGGTTCGGACGGATCTCGGTCGGCGAGTCGAACGGCGCCAGGCTGGTGCCGTCGCTGAGCGTCCTACCGCCGACGGTGATGTCGTCGAGCAGCAGGCCGCCCTCGTTGGTGCCACCATCGCTGACGTACTCGAAGCCGAGCAGCACGGTCTTCCCGGCGTACGTGGACAGGTCGTACGAGCGCGCCTCGAAGCCGCTCGTCGTGCCGTTGAGCGCCGGACCGCGCGGCCCGTCGACAGTCTTGTCACCGGGGATCGCCGTGTACGTGGTGCCGCCGTCCGTCGACACGGTGACGTAGCCGTAGTCGTAGCCGAGTTCCGCGCCGTACTTGGCCTGGAACCGCAGCGTCGGGTCGGCGGTCGGCACGGCGACGGAGGCGACCGCCGTCGAGTCGAGGCTGTTGGCGTTGCCGGAGAAGAGCACCGTGTTGCCCGGCCGGTCCGGGTCCTGGGTGGTGGTCGTCCACGACAGCGGGAGCGCGGGCAGGGTCTTCGCACCCTGGAACTTGACCGACCGCAGGTCGCGACCGCTGAGCACCTTGCCCTTGGCCGTGCCCAGTTGCACGTAGTCGGCGCCGTTCGGGGCGGCCCCCGGCGTGCCGTTGGCCGCGGTGCTGGCCAGGTTGACCGTGGAGCGCAGGCTCGGCGTGGTGACCCGGCTCCTGGCGATGCCGAGGGTGACGCCGAACTTCGACTCGCCGACGAGCTTGTCGAGCAGCGTCATCGACTGGAAGTCGTGGATGACCTGGTAGACGTCGTGGACCCCAACCGTCTCCAGCTCGGCGTCCAGGCTCGCGAGGCCCTGCCGGGCACCGTCGCGGTGCAGCCGGGACATGAAGTCGGCGCCGTAGCGGTCGTAGAGGAACAGCATCAACGAGTACGCGCTGCCGTAGTCGGCGAGGACCGCGTTCGGGTTGGGGCTCTCGTCCCAGAGGGTGAGGGAGTTCTCCGGCCCACCGCAGTCGCGCGGGTTGGTGTTGTACGGCGTCTGGACCGTGCCGAACCCCTGGTAGCAGTAGAGGTGACTGTCGGCGCCCCGATCGAAGACCGTGGCCTTCGAGTCGCTGTACCCGGTCAACGACATGGCGAAGTCGGAGAGGCCCTCGTTGATCCAGTTACCCTCGAAGGGGTCCGCGTAGTAGTGCGCGAGGTGCTGCCACTCGTGCGCGAACGTGCCCTCGTAGCTGTTCGGCCGGGCGCCCCGGCTGGTGCACAGATCGGTGGTCGGCTCGTCCGGCGGGTTCGCCGTCATGCGGTGCAGCCAGTCGAACGCGTCGACGGTCATCACGTTGCGGTCGAGCAGCTCGTTGAACTGTGCGGAGAAGAACCCGGCGATGTACGTCGGCGCGGCCGGGAACGTGTAGTAGTTGTCGTCCCGCACGTTGTCCACGAGCGTGACGGTCTTGTTGCCGGCGCCGGTGTAGACCCCGCCGTTGCCGTTGGCGTCCGGCCCGATCTGGGCGTTGCTGCCGTCCCGCTCCGGCGGGGTGCTGAAGGCGTTCGTCTCCTTCGGGTACATGTTCGTGTCGAACTCGTCGACCAGGTGCTTCACCTGCGCGTCGGTGATCTGCGTCGACGACGGCACCTGCATCCGGCAGTCACCGGCCGGGAACGCCAGGTCGTTGGCGACCCAGACCTCGATGTGCTCACCGACCGCCCGCAGTGTGTAGTCCTTGCGGTAGACCGAGCCCTGGACATCGTCGAGGCCGAGCCACTGACGGACCGTGCCGACCGCCGGCGTCTCGACCGACTGCGCCTGCTTCCGCGCGCCCGTACGCGGCTGGTACCGCGAGGGCGTCTCGATCGGCCGGCCGTCCAGCGTGAAGTCCTTCCGGGTGAGCTCACGCATGTCACTCCGCGGGGCGACCTTCGGCGCGACGGCTTCCGCCGACGCCGGCGACGTCGCGGTCACGACGGTGAGAGCCGGTAGGACGAGGACAGCGGCGAGCGCCCCAACCATGCGGGTGCGTGCCATGGAACCTCCTTCGGGTGTGCAACCCGGTTCACGTGAGGTCGGTCGGGGTGTCGACCGCTCACGATGATCAGTTGAACCGGGGACACGGTAGCCCGAGGCAACCTTCACGTTCGACCGATCGGGAAAGCGATACATCTCACCGGCGGGAAGGGTAATCCCCGACATCCGACTGCGCCGCGTCCGTGGCCAGGAACGACGCACCGACCTGTGTGGACAAAGGGGTCCGCGCATTTTAAGGAAAGTTTAAGAAAGTGTCGAGTACGGGCGGTGGGCACCTACCATTCGGCAGCCGTGGCCGTTCGGGTCAGCCGCATGTCGGCTCGTTGGGAGTGACAGGTGTCGTACGAAAGCCCACCGCCGTCACGGCATCGCCCTCCGGGTTGGCCGGCCCGCAACAAGCTCGGCATGGCCGCAGGGGCGGCGGTCCTACTCGTCGTCGCGGCCGGGGGCGTGTACCTGGGCAACGGCGGAGTGACGCCCGAGCCGTCGAACGCGGCCAACGCCCAGCAGTACCCGTCGCCGTCGGCCGGGCAGCCGCAGTCCGGCGCGGCAACGCCGGACTCCGCGTCGCCGACCGTGTCCACGTCCCCGTCGACCAGCGCAGCCCCATCAACCAGCGCTACCCCGTCGACCGCCGGCACCGCGTCGACCGCCGCCGCGCCGACGATCCCCGCCACCGGCTGGATTCCCGTCGACCGCGCAGCCTGGCGGGCGCAGGCCGACGCGTACCAGGCGTTGTCGATCGACCCGGTCCCGACCGGTGTGGGCAACCTCCCGGAGTTCCGCGCGGACTGCCAGTACAGCCACCGGTTGCCGGACGATCCGATTGTCGCTCCGGGCCTACCGGGCGCCTCACACATGCACTCCTTCGTCGGCAACAAGGCCGTCGACGCGAGCACCGTCGCCGGCGATCTGACGAAGTTCACGGCCACCTCCTGCAAGCCGGTACAGGACCACTCCGCCTACTGGGTGCCCACGCTCTACGACAACGCGACGGGCAAGCCGGTCGAGACCACCGGCTTCCGGGTCTACTACCGATCGCTCGCCAAGAACTCGACGGGCCAGATGCCGATGCCCAACGGCCTGCGCATGATCTCCGGCGACGCCAAGAAGAAGAAGCCGACACCGCGCGGCGCGACCGGGCAGTTCTACTGCGCCTTCTACGGTCCGGGGGACCTCGACGGCGTCGCCCGCAGCACCAACGGCAACTGGCCCATCTGCGGTGGGGACGCGACGCTGCACTTCATGATGCAGTTCCCCGACTGCTGGGACGGCAGTCACCTGGACAGCCCCAACCACAAGGACCATGTGGCGTACGGCGGCGGCAACGCCTGCCCGCCCAGCCATCCGGTCCGGATCCCGGCGATCACCTTCGACATCCAGTACCCGGCGAAGGGCACCCCGGCGGGCTACTACCTCTCCTCGGACAAGGAGGGCAAGAGCGCCTCGTCGATGCACGGCGACGCGTTCGTGATGTGGGATGTCGCCACCATGAACAAGCGCACCAAGAACTGCGTCCTCGGCCGCCGGACCTGCGACAACTACGGATACCAGAAATAGCCCGGGGCCAGGCCCGTGTCGGCCTGGCCCCGGGGTCTGGTTGGTCAGCTACGCAGCGTCCACCGCTGGTTCGCGCCGCCGTTGCACGACCAGAGGATCACCTTGGTGCCGTTGGCGGTGGCGGCGCCGTTGGCATCGAGGCAGAGCCCGGACTGGACGTTCGTGATGGTGCCGTTGCTGTTGACGTTCCACTGCTGGTTCGTGCCGCCGTGGCAGTCCCAGATGATGACCGCGGTGCCGTTGGCCGCGCCGGCCCCGGACGCGTCCAGACACTTGTTGCCGTACACGGTCAACTGCTTGCTGGCGGTCTGGGTCCAGCGCTGGTTGGCGCCGCTGGAGCAGTCCCAGAGTTGCGTCTGGGTGCCGTTGGTGGTCGAGGAGTTGGGCACCTCGACGCAGCGGCCGGACTGGCCGCCCACGAGTTGCCCGGCCCCCGTACCGCTGCCACCGCCCTGCTGTTGCCGGACGATGAAGGTGGACTCGGCCGACCGGTTGCCCTGTGCGTCGACGACGTAGAGCCGGTACTCACCCTGGGTCGTCGGCACGGCGATGGACGTGGCGTTGCCGGCCGCCCTGGTCATCGTCGCCCCGGCGGTGAAGGTGGTCGTGCCGGACGGCGCCAGCCAGACCGACCTGGTGGCGTCGCCGGTGCTGCGGATCGGGATCGACGCCGTGGCACTGGTGACGAACGTGCTGGCCGGCAGCACGTAGTTCGGCGCGGAGAAGGTGCTCGCCGGCACCACGTCCCGGTACGCGTCCTCCAGGCCGGAGTTCGCGGCGATGCTGTACGCCGCCGCGGGCCAGACATAGTCGGAGGAGACGAGGATGTCGGCGACCGTGCTGTTCGGCAGGTTCTTGTTCGAGACCTTGTTGATCGGGCCGTAGATCTGCGTGATGCTCAGATCGTGCTTCCGGCCGAAGTCGTCAGAGTTGATCATCCAGGTGACGTTCTTGTCGATGCTCAGGACGTTGTCACGGAAGGTGATGAACGCCGATCCCTCGTCCGGGTGGAGGCCGTACTTGTGGCCCGACGGCACGCCCTGGAGGTAGTTGTTGGTGATCATCGTCCCCGGCTGACTGCCGAGCGTGTAGATCGGGGCCGTGTCACTGAGACGCTGCACCGTGTCGATGATGTGGTTGTAGCTGATGTTGTTGTTTCGGGCCGTCGTGGTGGGTCGGTTGGGCACGATCGAGCCCGATGATCCGTCGAAGTTCCACCAGCCCCAGCCCATCGTGATACCCGACCACGGGGTCTTCTCGATCCGGTTGCGCTGGATGGTGAGGGTGTCGGCGAAGTACGCCGAGATGGGGCTGTGCCCGTTGAACAGGACGGCACTGTCGTAGAGGTAGTTGTTCTTGATGTCGATGTTCTTCGGCAGCCCCTCGACCTGCGCGGAGAACTTCTCGCGGTTGGTCGACGTGCCGTCTCCGATGTAGACGTGCTGCGGATGGCCCACGGTGATCGCGGAGCCGGCGATGTCGTTCGTCTGGTTGCCGATCAACTGCGTGCCCTGCACGTCGTTGATCATGTTGATTCCGTCGGCGCCGGTGTGCTGGATCCGGTTGCGTTGCAGCAGGATCCCGTCGGCGTTCTGGATCTGGATGATGCCGGGCGTCACGTCCACGTTCCGGTAGTAGTAGACGTGGAAGTTGCCCTTGGCGTACACCTGGGCACCGAGGTTGCCCTGCTGCGCCTGCTTGAAGGACGAGCCGGCGACGTTGAACAGGTTCCAGTCGGAGTGCTGCACCGTCAGCCCGGAGAACGTGATGTTGCGCGCGTGGCTGCTGGTCGAGGTGCCGGCGACGCGCAGCAGGTTGGTGACGTTGTTCGGCGCGTAGACAGTCGCGGTCGACATGTTGTCGGCGCTGGCCTTGTAGTAATAGACCGTCTTGGTGCCCTTGTCGAAGTAGAACTCGCCCGGTGCGTCCAGGAACTCGTACGCGTTCATGAGCTTGTGGGTGCCACCCACCTGGGCGTTGCCGTTGAACGAGCCCTGGGCGATCGCCGCACCCGGCTGCTGGAACAGGGCGACCCGGTTCGCGCCGTCGGAACTCGTGGTCACCTGGCGGACGCCCACGATGGCCGTGGTCCAGGTCGTCCCCGTCTCGATCTCGATGTCGTCCTGGTTGCGGGGAACGGCCGGGAAGTCACTCAGGCTGTATTTGGCGCCGTCGCACTGCGACCCCGACTCCCAGGCCCACGCGGCCTGGTTGGCCGTGATGGTGTACGTCCCGTAACAGCCCCCGGAGCCGATCGTCTTCGTCGCCATGACGGCACGCTTGTCGTTGACGTAGAGCGCACGCAGCTTGTTGGCGCGGTCCAGCGGCGCCTTCCAGATGTTGCCGCTGTGCTGGGTCCACCCGGTCACCTGGACGCCGCCGTCGAGGACCGGCTTCTCACCCGGGTAGGCGCCGTAGCTGATCCGGAATCCGTTGGTGCCCGAGTCACTCGTGCCGAATTCGACGGTGCTGCTGATCGGATAACTCCCACCACGCAGCAACACGTTGATGTCACCGGTCATGTTCGTGTTCACCGTGCGGACGACATCCCGCGCGCGTTGCAGCGTCTTGAATGGGGATTCGATCGTCCCCGCGTTGGCGTCGTTGCCGTCCGGGGCGACATAGTAGGTCGCCTGGACCGCGGCCGCGGCCGGCAGCTGATTCGTCAGCACGGCCGGCACTGCGGCCGAGACGATCACCGCGAGCGCCAACAATGACGTTCGAGCGGTGGAAATTGCTGATTTCACGTGCTGTTCCTTTCACTTGCCGTCGACGGGATGCCGAATGTGGGTATCGAGCGACGAGCACGGAACAGCGACGCCACTAAGGACTGACGGAGGGGTGCTGTTGCCCGACCGCACTCTTTTTCCAATCGCTACGAAGCTCTCCCCCGGACTGTATGTCGAACGTGTGACGACTGCAACAGTCAATTAAGAGTGGTCAATGCGCAAAGGTGCTCGTACCGGGCAGAACACCCGACCTCCGCCCCACGCCCTACTGGCATCGTCCGATGAATCCGCGCCCCTGCGGCCTCCCGGACGACGGCCGAGTCTGCCGGCTCAGCCGTGAGCTGCCGCGTGCAGGAAGTCGCTGACGATGGTGGCGAGCTCCGCCGGGCGTTCGGCGACCATCGCGTGGCTGGCGCCGGCCAACGGCAGCACCCGCAGGTGTGGGCCATCCACAGTGGCGAGCCGTTCCAGGGTGGCCCGACGGTAGGCCACGTACACCTCGTGGAACGGTTCCTGCTCGGGTAGGTCCTCGGTGGCGAGGACGAGCAGCAGGGGGCACCGGGCATCCCGGTAGGCGGGGACCAGGTCGAGGGACTCCATCGCCTCCCGCAACTGTCCGGTCACCGTCGGATCGGGGCGCAGCCGGTAACGGCCGTCGTCGCACGGCACGAGGTTCCGTTCGAAGGCGGCCACCCAGTCCGCCGGATCGGCGCCGTACCGCAGGGCCATCGCCCGCTGCCCGGCCAGCGCCGCGGCCAACTGTTCGGCGGCGAGTGGCTCGGCAAGCATCGCGGCCATCCCGTCGAAGACAGCCCGCAGCTTGGCGAGCGCCGGCGCCGCCTGCCCCGGGTCCATCCCGGCAAGGTGCTCCGGGCGGCTCGGCGGAGGATTTCCGTCCAGGCTGACGACACCGGGGCACTCCGGGTGACGCTGCGCCCAGAGGGCGGCCAGCATCCCACCGAGGGAAACCCCGACCACCGCGGGGCGGTCGAGACCGAGGCCATCGGCGACGGCGGCCAGGTCGTCCAGCACCTCGTCCCACCGCCACGGGCCGTCGCCGGACCGGCCGTGGCCGCGCAGGTCGACGCTGACCACCCGGTACGCCTGCCGCAACTCCTCGGCCAGCGTCGTCAGCTGGGCAAGGTTGCCACCCGCACCGTGCAGTAGCAACAGCGAGGGTCCCGGTCCACCGAAGTCGCGGTAGGCGATCGGCACGCCGCCTGAGCTGAGGAGGGAATCAAGCATGTCGGGTTCCTTCCCGGAGTAGTCGGTCGCGGACGGCGGCGGACCGCACACCGCCCTCGGGATGGCGGGCGAGCTTGCCGCGGGCGGCCAGGTCGTGGACTCCCTGGCGGGTGATGCCGAGCATGGCGCCGGCCACCGCGTACGACACCGATTCGGCGGTGGGGTGGCCCACCCGTCGCGCGACGACCTGGCCGAGCGGGGTGCGCCACCAGTCGAGGGGCGGATGGAACGGGGCATCGCCGGGATAGAGCGTCGAGATCGCCCGGACGATGACGCCGTAGGCGGCCTGCTCGTCACCACCGACCATGGTGGCGGCCCAGGAGTGTGCCCGGTCCTTCACGACGGCCCGCAGCGAGTCGATCGCCGGGTCACCGTCGACCAGGATCTCCAACGGGTCGAGCAGCCGAACATCGATCAACCTGATGAGCTGTACGACAAGGTCCTCATTCGCTGATGACACCTCGACCTCCCATTCGCTTGACATCAATCGTCAAGCGCTTGACGGGTCATGTCAAGCGTAGGGTGGTTGCCGTCCCGAATGCCGGCCAACGTGGTGATCCATCGACCTCGACCCTGCCCAGCGCGCCGGCTCAGACGGCGTCCGGCGACCCCGACCGCAGGCAGCCAGGCCGCAGGCGCACACGGCCAAGCAGGCTGAACTAATCCCTCAGCCAAGCGAGGTGGTTACGCCCTGTCGGCTGAGGCCGTGCTCGAGCGGGCGCGGCAGGGCGAGCTCCTTGCCGCCGCAGTCGACGGGCTGTCTGGCCACTCGAGTCGGCGAACGCCGCGCCGCAACGGCCACACCGCTAGCCGGGCTGAGCTGCTCTACGGGCACGATGCGGCGCAGGTAGTCCTGTTCGACCAGGGCGCAGCCCCGACCGTGCCGGCGTCGTAACTCACGGGCGATGCTGCTCTTGCCGGAGCCGAAAATCGTGTCCGGGCTGCCAATGGGTTCAGCGAGCACAGGGTCCCACTGTCTCAGTTGTCGCGGAGGGTGTGGTTGGCCCGCCCCCACAGGTGCTCGAAGAGCCGCACGAGAAAGCGATCAGCCGTGGCTCGTGCAGGACGGCGGCGCCGACCTGACCCTCGTGCCCAGCGGGGATGATCGCCACCTCGTCGTCGAAGACCACCACGCGGCCCGCTTTCAGTCCCTCCGCGTCGGGCAGCGTGGGGTGGGCGGCGACCGCGGTGTGCCGCACCCGGCTCGGGGATTGCCACGACTTCCGGGGTAAGGCGAGGGTCCGATCAGGACAATTGATCAGCATTCCAATGTGGGACTGATTCCCCCGAATGACATCGGCGATCCCCAGAGAGGAGGCGCAGGCGCTGTCGGGCGAGGTGGACAGTTGGGCCTGCACATCCACGGTGGCCACCGTGGGGGAAATCGACATGATGCCGAGGAGGCCGACCGAGATAAACTTCCGCACCTTGTTTCCCCGATCGCGTGTCGTCGCTCATTCTTTGGACTAATCCCGGCGACGCCTCCGGTCATGAATCCAATAGAGCGCACGCACGCAGGCGAGGAAAGGTCATCGAGGTGTCTGTTCGGGGCCTGACCGTTCCCGGCCAGGTGCGGCGGACATGGTGGGGCCCGGCCCGGGTACCGCGAAAGGCTGCGCCGGACCGGGCCGATACGGCCCCCGGCAGAGATCGGCAGTGGTGCGGGATCCCGACTGCACGGGGCAGCTCCTGACCTCGCCGTAGCGCTCGGCGCCAGCGGCGTTTCCGCTTTCGGACAGGGCCGGCCCCGGTAGACGACGAATGCCGGCACCCCCCGGCGGGGGGGTGCCGGCATGTCGACGGGTGCGTGGTCAGGCGGCGAGCAGGGCGATGCCCAGGGTCGCCACCCCGACGGCGAGCAACGCCGCGCCCACGTAGAGCACCAGGATGAACCGGTTGGGGGTGGTGCGGTCACGCCCGGCCGAGGCGGCGAAGAAGCCGGCCGACATCACCGCCGCGGACGAGGGGATGCAGATCCGGGCTATCCAGCCGGCAGCACCGTCGACATTGCCGAGGTCGGCCAGCACGAGGCAGATCAGGCTCAATGTCACGAGCACACCGGCATGGCCGTGGCCGGCGCGGGCGAAGGATTTCTGGAACGGGGTCATCTCCACCGCGCCGCGCGCGATCCGGGTCATGAGTATTCCACCCATCTCGATGGTGACGATGGTCAGGAGCGCGGCCCCGGCGATAATGCGGCTGGCGTCGGTGAGGAGAATGGTGTCCATTGAAGAGGAGTCCGCCTTTCCATGTGAGATTGTGGACAACCTTAGCGGGGAACCGGACGCAGCAGAACCGCCGCGCACCAGCACCGCCGCGCGGCCAGCAGCCCGGTGAGCAGCAGTCGGGTGGGCGCCACCACGAGCTCCGCGAGGCATCGGCTCGACGCGGCGCGGCACTGTCCATACTCCACCTGCTTTCGGGCTGTACCAGCCCGGACCGCTCGACCTGTCCGGTTTCGCGGTGCCGCCGGGTCTTCGTGGGGGACGGCCGCGGCACCGACGAACCCGCGGTCCGGCCCTCGCGACCGACCAGGCAAGCCGACGTACCAAAAAGGCCCCGGACCGACGTTGAACACCAGTTCAGGGCCATGCTCGTTGGTGCGCCGCCAGGGACTCGAACCCCGAACCCGCGGATTAAGAGTCCGCTGCTCTGCCAGTTGAGCTAGCGGCGCTCGTTCGGCAACGGGATGAGACGTTAACACCGCGACGGGCCGGCCGGCCCGGCAACCCCCGGCCCATGCGCCACTGACGGCGACCAGCTCCGAGCCGAAGGCCCGGAGCGTGCCGACCCGGGCCGGGACAACGATCGTCCCGGCCCGGGTGCCGGTCACCTGAGGGAGAACTCGGCCAGCCGTAGCGGGGAGTCGAACACCAGGTACACGTCGTGAGTGCCGGCGGCGCGGGCCAACTCGGCGCTGACGTTGACGTACCGGTAGTCGTCGCCGGTGCTGGGCACGGTGGCCGTGCCGAGCAGCCGGCCGGTGGGCGAGCCCAGGCGAACCTGGATCGTGCCGGCGTCCGCGCCGGCCCGGGCGACCTTGGCCGTGAGGGTGTGGGCGCCCGGACGCAGGGCGGAACCGGCGAACGAGATCCACTGGCCCGGCGCGGTGGCGCCGACGGCCGTGCCCTGGGCCTTCGTCTCGTCGACCAGCCGGACCCCCGCGTACCCGTCGAAGTTCTCCGCCCGGGTCGGCCGGGACAGGTCCCGGGCCGGGACCGTCTCACCGCGCACCCGCACCGCGGTGCGGGCCCGGATGTCCTCGGCGGACGCCCCCACCATGAGGTCGTAGGTGGACGATTCGACCACCCACCGGCTGCGGGTGACGTCCCAGTGCGCCAGGTCGGCGGCGGGCAGCCGCAGCGTCACGGTCCGGGTCTGCCCGGGGGACAGTTCCACCCGCTGGAATGCCCTGAGCTGACGGATCGGGGTCTTGACCCGCGAGGCGCGCTGGTGGGTGTAGAGCTGGACCACCTCGGACCCGGCCTGGCTGCCGGTGTTTGTCACGTCGACGCTCACCGTGATGGTGCCGTCGGCTGCGACCGGCCGGTCGCCGGTACGCGCCTGGCCGTAGCGGAACCGGGAGTACGACAGCCCGTGGCCGAACGGGTAGAGCGGCTTCGCGGTGCTGTACAGGTAGGTCTGCCCGGACGAGATGATGTCGTACTCCAGCAGGTCCGGTGGCAGTTGCCCGTCCGAGCGGTACCAGGTCTGGGTGAGCCGGCCGGACGGGTTGCGGTCGCCGAACAGGACGTCGGCCACGGCGTGCCCGGTCTCGGCGCCCGCGTGGGTGGTCCACACGATCGCCGGGACGTGCTCCTGCTCCCAGTTCAGGGTGACCGGGTAGCTGGTCTGGAGCACCAGAACCGTACGCGGGTTGGCCCTGACGACGGCCTTGACCAGTGCCTCCTGGCCGGCGCTCAGGGCCGTGGAGGTGCGGTCGTGCGCCTCGCGTCCGTTGATGAACGGGTTGCTGCCCACGACCAGTACGGCGGTGTCGGCCGTCCTGGCCGCCGCCACCGCCCGGTCGATTCCGCTGCTGATCACCTCGCGGCTGAAGTGGGTCGCCGCGGCGGGGGTGGATGCGCCGAGCTTGAGCGCGCCGTCGTCGCCGACCGTGACGTACTTCTCGGGGGCGAACCAGCTCTCCTTGGTCTCGTAGCCGACGTAGCGCAGCACCACGGTGCCGTCGTCCTGCGGCTCCAGCTTGAACTGCTGCTGGACGTACCAGCCGTTCGGCTGCTCGTCGCGGGTGATGAACGGCCCCCAGTTGTAGCCGAGGTATCGGCCGTTCGCGGCGTTGCGCAGCGTCACCACGTCCTGACCCCAGTCCACCACGTCGAACTGTGCTTCGGGCGTCGCCGTGGCACCGGTGGCGGCGACCGGGTCGGCGTCGGTGGTGCCGGTGGCCGTGACGTACCTGCCGGTCGCCGCGTCCTTCAGGGCGATCCGGTCCGCCCCGTCGAGCCCGCTGACACTCGCGGAGTTACCCAGCCGCTCGCGGATCCCGTCGAGCGCGGTCACCTGGTACGGCAGGTCGCCGCCGTACCAGTCGGTATAGAGGGTGTCGGCCAGCGGACCGAGCACGGCCACCTTGCGGGTGCGGGCCGGATCCAGCGGAAGTGCCTGCCGGGAGTTCTTCAGCAGCACCATCGCCTCGCCGGCCGCCTGTCGGGCCAGCCGTTGGTGTTTCGGACTGTTGATGACGTCCGGGGTGATGCCGCCGTAACGGCCACCGCCCGGGTCGAACTCTCCCAACCGGAACCGCACGTTCAGGATCTCCCGGATCCGCGCGTCGATGTCGGCCTCGCTCAGCAGGCCGGTCGCGAGGGCCTGCTTGATGGCTGTCACCGTCGGTTGGGCGTTCGTGTCGTCGGTGATGAAGCTGTTGAGGCCGGCCTTGACGATCGCGGCGTTCGCCTCGGGCTGGGTGGCGTAGTAGCCCTGGGAGGCGACGAGGTTGTTCGGCGCCCAGGCGTCGGTGACGTTCATCAGCGGCTGGTCCGTCCAGCCGCGGACCACGGTGGCCAGGTCCGGATCGACGGTGGCGGGCCGTCCGTTGATCAGGTTGTACGCGGCCATCACGCCGGTCGCCGCGTCGGCGGCGATGGCTGGCTGGAACGCGGCGCGTTCGTACTCGTTGAGCACCCGAGGCGGCACGTTCGACGAGGTCACGTCGCGCCGGATCTCGTTGTTGTAGGCCAGGTAGTGCTTCAGGGTCGGGGCGCTCTTCAGGTGGTCCGGGTCGCCGCCGGTCATCCCCGAGCCGTAGGCGGTGGACATCTCGGCGGTGAGCAGCGGGTCCTCGGAGTAGCCCTCCTCGTTGCGGCCCCAGCGGGGGTCACGCAGCAGGTTGACCACCGGCGCCCAGAGGTTGAGACCCCACACCCGGGGGTTCTGCGCGTGATGGCCGCGCGCCTCGTCGCCGACGGCGGAGCCGACCCGGTTGATCAGGTCGGTGTTCCAGGTGCTCGCCATGCCCACCGGCTGCGGGAATGTCGTGCCGCGGGCCTTGACGACAGCGCCGTTGTTGTCGATGTCGGTCGACCAGGCCACCCCGTGCAGGGCCTCGGTGCCGGTCTTGAACAGGCCGATGTCCAGCCGGGGAACGGCTGGCTGGTACTGGTGCAGCCAGGAGATCTTCTCGTCCAGGGTGAGCCGGCCGAGCAGGTCGTCGACCCGGGCCTGCACCGGCAGGTGTGGGTCGCGGAACGGGTAGGTAGGTTCGGCGAGGGCGGTGCCGGGAACGGCCGGTAGAGCCAGTAGGACGAGCGCGAGCACGGCGATCCCGCGCCGAAGGCGCTTGTTCCTCATTTGCTTCTCCTCAGGTCGTACGACAGACGCCCAGCGGACGCCCCGACCGGCGTGGCCAGGCTCGACACCCGGCTGACGGGCCTGAACGACGGATCGTCGAAGCGCTTCGACGAACCGGCCGCAACCACCACGGCCATGATTGTCGTGATCCGCGCAACTATAGATGTCCGCCGATGGGCGGGCAACCGCGCGTCTCCGCCGCCGCTCCGTCGCACAGCGCGCCGCACCACCGGCGGGGCGGTCCGCGGATGGCACTCGTTCCAGGCGGCCGCGCTGACGACTCTCGGAAAGGCGTACCTCGACGTCGACCCGGGCGCTGCCCGCCCGGCCTTCGTCGACGCCCAGGCGCTCTGGGCCCAACTCGGCAACACCGACATGGTCGCCGAGCTGGGCCTGCTGGCCGACACCGCGAGCGGACCCGGCGAACCGGAGCCGCGCCCGGACGCTTGTGTGTCCGAGCACGCGTGCTGGTGCGGAGTTTCGGCAGACATACAACAAGGCCCTGACCCAGGATGAACCCCGGTCAGGGCCTTGCTCGTTGGTGCGCCGCCAGGGACTCGAACCCCGAACCCGCGGATTAAGAGTCCGCTGCTCTGCCAGTTGAGCTAGCGGCGCTCATTCGGCAACGGAGAAAACATTAGCACCCGCCCGAGCCGGGCTCCAATCCGGTTACCCGGCTCCCCCCTTCGGTCGAGCTTTGCGGGCAAAAAGCCACAAACCGGCCGGTGTGCTCGGGACGGGGGCGTGGGTTGGGGCGGTGATGCGGCACGATGTCCGCCAGGTACGCGAGAACAGAGGTGGGGATGACACGGTTCACGCGAGCCGGGGCGGTGGTGGGCGCTCTGACTCTGGTGGCGTCGCTGGCACTGACCGGGTGCGGCGACAAGCAGAAGACGCCGACATTCGTCGGTGGAGCGGCGGCGGACGCGAGCGCCGCACCTGGCTCGTCCGCGCCCTCGACACCAGCCACGCCGGGCGCGCCAGACGCGCCGACGCTCACGCTGAGCCCGGCCAACGGCGCGAACAACCGGCCGGTGAGCACCGAGATCAGCGCGAAGCTACCGGACGGCGGGAAGGTTTCCGCGGTCACTCTGACCGCGGACGGCGGGGGCGCGGTGGAGGGCAAGCTGCGCACCGACGGCTCCGCCTGGGTGCCGTCCGCCCCGCTGAAGTTCGGCACCCGATACACCGCCACGGTGACGGCGAACGCGGCCGACGGCACGAGCAGCCAGGGCACCAGCAGCTTCACCACGATGGCCAAGCCGAAGTCGACAATCGGATCCGGCCTGTACCTCTTCGATGACAAGAGCTACGGGGTGGCCATGCCGGTGGTCGCCGAGTTCCACCCGGGCATCCCGAAGAAGGACCGGGCGGCGGTGCAGAAGCGGATGTTCGTCCGCACCGATCCGCCGCAGCCCGGGGCCTGGCACTGGATCGACAACGGCGAGCAGGCCTACTACCGCGCCCCGGAGTACTGGAAGACCGGCACCACCCTCACGGTGCGGATCGCCCTGGCCGGGATCCCGCTGAGCAACGGCAGATACGGCGACATGGACCGTAAGGCCACCGCCAAGATCGGCCGGTCGTTCCAGATGAAGGTCGACAACGCCAGCAAGAAGATGACTGTGTACGAGAACGGCGCGCTGGTGCGCACCATTCCGGTGAGCCTGGGCAAGAAGAGCACGCCGTCCTCCAGCGGCACGATGGTCGTGATGGAGAAGAAGGAGGCCACGACCTTCGACACCCGCGACGATCCGGACCCGGCCAACCGCTACGTCACCGACATCCAGTTCGCCCAGCGGCTCACCTGGGGCGGCGAGTACATCCACGCCGCGCCCTGGTCGGAGCACGTGCAGGGGCGGCAGAACGTCTCGCACGGCTGCGTGAACGTGTCGACGGTGAACGCCCGGTGGCTGTTCGAGAAGACGCGGATCGGCGACCCGATCACGGTGAAGGGCACCGAGCGCAAGATCGGCGCCGGCAACGGCTGGACGGCGTGGAGCCTGGGCTGGTCTGCGTTCATCAAGGGCAGCGCGCTGCCCGTACCCAGTGGTGGGGCCGGCCCTCTGCTCTGAGCGTTGTCGGTCCTCTCGCGCCGGCCCTGCCATTGGCGGGGCCGGCGCGTACTCTTGCACTCCGGCGAGGCGACGATGCCGCGGCGACCCCACCGGCCCCGCACGGAAATGAGCTACGCTCGCGAAACGCCGGATAGTAGCAAAAAACCGGCAGAATAATCGGCGTGTTTCGGTTCACCCTCGGCAACCCGGGCCGGCTCTGGCGCGTCAGTAGGAGACGATGGGGCAGCGACCACGACTGTGAGGGAATCATGCGAGCTAGCCAGGATCAGCTGATCAGGCACCGTGGGCGACGTCGCGTGTTCGCGGCGGGTTTCCTCGCCGTGGCGTTGGCCTGCACCGCCGCCTGCACCAGCGGCGACGGCGGCAAGCCGTCCTCGTGGCAGGGGGGTGGCGAGACCCCGGCACCGAAGGCCGCGGCGACGATCAGCGAGCCGGCGGCCGACGCCAAGGACGTGCCGGCCTCGACCGGCGTCACCTTCACCACGAAGGACGCCGTGGAGACCGCCGTCGACATCAAGGACGCGGCCGGCAAGGCGGTCGAGGGCACGGTAGCCGCGGATGGCAAGACGTGGCAGCCGGCCGGCGCCCTGGCGTACGGCACGAGCTACACGGCGACCGTGACCGCCACCGGCGACGATGGCCGTCCGGCCACCGCGACCAGCACCTTCACCACCATGGCCAAGCCCGGCAATCAGGTACGCGTGAGCAGCTTCCTCGGCGACAACCAGGTGGTCGGCGTCGCCATGCCGCTGATCGTCAAGTTCAGCCGGGCCATTCCGGAGGACTACCGCGACGACGTCCAGCGCCGGATGACGGTGACCTCGACCCCGGCCCAGGAGGGCGTCTGGCACTGGGTCAGCCCCACCGAGGTCCGGTACCGGCCGAAGGAGTTCTGGAAGGCCAACAGCAAGGTCTCCTACCGGGTGCAGGCTGGCGGCCTGCCGATGGGTGAGGGCTGGTACGGCCGCGCCGACCTCGCGGTGGACGTCAAGATCGGCCCTTCGCTGATCATGACGGTGGACAACAAGACCAAGCGGATGACGGTGACCCGCGACGGCGCTGTCATCAAGACCATTCCGGTCAGCCTGGGCAAGAAGAGCACCCCGTCGTCGAGCGGCACCATGGTGGTGATCGAGAAGCTGCGCAAGACGGTCTTCGACACGATGGAGGAGTTGGGCCCGGTGGAGGGTTACCGCACCAACATCGACTTCGCGCAGCGTCTCACCTGGGGCGGGGAGTTCATCCACGCGGCGCCCTGGTCCGAGGGTCAGCAGGGCAGCGTGAACGTCTCGCACGGCTGTGTGAACGTGTCGATGGCCAACGGCGGCTGGTTGTTCAGCAACACGAAGGTCGGCGACCCGATCACGGTCAAGGGCACCGAGCGCAAGCTGGACGGCGACAACGGCTGGACCGACTGGATCATGAGCTGGGACGAGTACGTCAAGGGCAGCGCCCTCCCGTACGAGCCGCCGGCCGACCCGGCCACCACCCCGGCCCCGGACGGCGCGGTCACCCCGTCGCCCACGCCGACCGCCTGACGCGCGGCACGCTGACCGTTCGCGCCAGATCAACTCGAGATTCAGGAAACCGGGGCATCCAGCTGAGCGGGATGCCCCGGTTTCCTGAAAGCCGAGTGGACCACCGGGCCTCGACCGCCGAGCCTCGACCACCGGGCCTCGACCACCGGGCCTCGACCACCGGGCCTCGACCGCCGAGCCTCGACCACCGGGCCTCGACCGCCGAGTGGGACCACCGGGCCTCGACAACAGCCAGGTCTCCGACAACGACTCAGGCCCCCTCCGAAGAGGGGGCCTGAGTCGCACAACCAACTGGGTGACTGAGGGGAATTGAACCCCCGACAACCGGGACCACAACCCGGTGCTCTGCCAACTGAGCTACAGCCACCATGCCGCCGTCGCCCGGTCGATCGCCCCGGGCGGGGTGCGGACCAATAATAGCCGCACCGCGGCCGGCCCCGTCCAGCGGGTATCCGGGGCCGCCCACGCGTAGGTCAGAGTTCGGCGGCGATTGACTTGGCGGTCTCGACGTCCGGGCCCGGCAGCGGGACGAAGAGCGTACGCCGGTAGTACTCCAACTCCCGGATGCTCTCCCGGACGTCGGCCAACGCCCGGTGCGCGAGGCCCTTCTGCGGCTGGCCGAAGTACACGCGCGGGTACCAGCGCCGGCACAGCTCCTTGATCGACGAGACGTCGATCATCCGGTAGTGCAGGTGGGCGTCGAGGCGGGGCATGTCGCGGGCGATGAAGCCCCGGTCGGTGGCGATCGAGTTGCCGCACAACGGAGCCGTCCGCGGATCTTTGACGAAGGTGCGGACGTAGTCCAGGACCAGGTCCTCCGCCTCGGTGAGGGTGACCGCCGAACGGCGGACCTCCTCGGTGAGACCGGACTTGGCGTGCATCGTCTGGACGATCTCCGGCATCCCCTCCAGCGCCACCTCGTCGGCGTGGATCACCACGTCGACCCCGTCACCCAGCACGTTGAGATCGGGATCGGTGACCAGTGCCGCAACCTCGATCAGTTTGTCCCTGCCAAGGTCCAGCCCGGTCATCTCACAGTCGATCCAGACAAGAAGATCAGCCACCGGCACAGCCTACGCGCAGCCCACGCCCCGCGGCTGCGCGCTCTCGGCGGACCAGACCGCTAGGGTTTCGGGGTGCCAGCCGATCCCGTAGCACCGCCCGCCGTCACGGACGACGACCCCGGCGGCCGTACGGTCCGTCGCCTGGTCACGGTGGTGGCCCTCATCGCCGTGCTGCCAGCGCTCTACCTGCCGGGCCTGAACCACAAATTCCTCGACCTCAAGATCTACATGTCGGCGGTCGACTGGTGGCGTGTCGGCCACCCGCTCTACGACTACGTCCAACCCGACCGGGTGCAGGGCGAGTTGTACTTCACCTACCCACCCTTCAGCGCGTTGCTGCTGTGGCCGTTCGGCCTGTTGCGGCTCGGTGCCACCGTGGCGATCTTCACGGTGCTCACCGTGCTGGCCGTGGTGTTGACCACCCGCTGGCTGGTGATGCCGGTCATCGCCCGGCACGACCTGCCCCGGGCGTTCACGCTGACCGTGGCCGTGCTGCTGGTGCTGGCCGTGGAGAGCACCCGCGAGACGATCACCTTCGGGCAGATCAACATGCTGCTGGTCGTGCTGATCCTGGCCGACCTGCTGTTCGCCGTACCGCAGGCGCGGCGTTGGGCCGGGGTCGGCGTGGGGCTGGCGACGGCACTCAAGCTCTTTCCCGGCATCTTCATCGTGTACCTGCTGGCCACCCGACGGTGGCGGGCCGCCGCGGTGGCGAGCGCTACCGCCGCGGCGGCGACCCTGCTCGCGGCGGCGATCGCTCCGGGCGACTCGTGGCGGTTCTGGACCCAGGAGCTGTGGGACAACGACCGGGTGGGACGCACCGACTACGTCGGCAACCAGTCGCTGTTCGGCCTGCTCAGCCGGTTCACCGCACCGGAGAAGCCGGACCGGTTGCTCTGGCTGCTGGTGGTCGCCGTGGTCGCCGCCTACGGCCTGTGGCGGGCCGCCCGCGCGGCTCGCGCCGGTGACCTGTTGACGGGCCTGACGTTGACCGGGTTGGTGGGTTCGCTGGTCAGCCCGATCACCTGGACCCACCACATCTACTGGTTCGTGCCGGCGGTGGTGCTGCTCGCGGACGCGGCGTTGGGTGCCCACCGCCCGGACGAGGCACGGAGGCGTCGGTGGTTGGCGGGGCTCGCGCTGGTCACCACCGCCGTGGTCGTCTACGGCGTGGTGACGTTCCAGGAATGGGGCGCGGGAGCGGTCCGTACGCACGACCCGGTGGATTTCGTGTTGCAGAACACCTACGTGCTGCTCAGCCTGCTGTTGCTGGCGACCCTGCCGGTGCGCCTGCGCCGCGTCCGACCCGCCGACCAACCGCAACCTCAGGAGAAATCGCACCAACTGGACAGATCTCCCTAGTAGCCGCCACTAGCGCTAATCTGGGCTCATCCACCTCAAGCGCCGCTCAGGTAGCACTGATCCCCCGGTGCGGGTGGCCCTCCGCGTCGGCAGCGCGGAGGGCCACCCGCCGTTTCGTCGACCGCCACCGGCCGGGTCGTGGCCTTCGCACCCGAACCGACCATGGTGAGCTGCCGGACAGCCGGAAACGGCGCGGCCGGCGCGGAATTCCGGGCACCCAGGCCACTCAGCGAGGTGACCCCGAGCCGGCCGGCGAGCACCGGGACCTGATCCGGCTCCACCACGAAGATGACCTCGCGTGGGCGCAACGGTCGCAGCAGGAGCAGCAGGGCGCACGCCACCAGCAAGACGCCGGCGGCCAGCAGACTCCAGGTGACCGGGCCGGTCCACCCCGCCCGCACCTCGGCGCGCAGGTCCAGTGCCAGGTCGGCGGCACCGTCGGGGCGCATCAACACCAGACTCATGGGCTCACCGGCCAGGTCGTCCGCGCTCCACTCCAGCGAGCCGACGCCCTGGCGTACCCAGGACGGCCGATCCGGCGGGCCGACCGGCACGACGGCGGCCGGATCGACCGGACCGCCCGCAGCGGGACCGGCCGGGTCCAGCCGAACCGGCAGCGGACCCTGGGCCAGCGCCACCCGACGGACCACGGCGTGCGGCACCGGCGCCAGCCAGGCACGCACCTCGGCGGTGGGGGCGAGCCCCACGAAGGACGGGCCACCCGAGGTGTTGGCGTCCAGGCGCAGCCGGGTCTGCCCGGTACGCGCGAACGGCGCCTCCCGGCGCAGCAGGCGGTCGAGGTCGGTGACCACGACCGCGTGACCGGGCGTGCGGAGCGTCTCGAAGCGGGCGGCGAAGGCCCCGTCGGGGTCGGCGTGTCGCGTCACCAACCACAACGCGCCACCGGCGAAAAGCGCCGGAATCCCCATGGCCACCAGCAGCACACCGACGATCGTCCGCACGAAACGCATTCGCACCGTCTCCCTCCGTAGCCAGATACCCGGCCGACCTTACCGACGCGGGCGCGGTGATCAGGGAATATCCACTGCACCGCACGGTCCGACCGCGGAAAGCGCGCTGGCCCGCCGGAGAGGTTCCGGCGGGCCAGCGGGTGGGACGGGGGTCAGACCTTGGCGACCGGCTCCCGCCGGCTCCGGGAGAACGCCAGCCCGCCCAGCACCAGACCAGCCAGCCCGGCGACGAGACCGGCCACACCGAGGCCGACCGCGAGCCCGTTGCCCTCGTCGTCATCGTCGTCGTCGGGCGACGACACGGCGGCGGCGCTCGGCGCCGGCGCACCTGCGGATGCCGCGGCAGCGGCCAGGGTGAGCACCGGCGCCGGGTGCTCCGGCTCCTCGGCACCCGGCGCCGGCGGGTCGATCCAGCGCGAGATCTCGCCGTCCGAGTAGGTCTGTAGGACCTTGAAGACCATCGAGTCGACCTTCGGCAGCGGCCCCAACGAGACGGGGAACTCCTGGAACTGGCCGGGCTTCACCGCCGCGTCACCGGTGGCCGTCCAAGTGATCTTGGAAATCGCCTCGGTGAGCTGGCTGCCGTGCACCTCGATCGGCGGGTCCACCTTGCGCTTCTCCGTCGCGACCGTCCAGCCGGGCACCGGCATGGTCGACACCGAGCCGACCGGGGCGTTCTCCGGCAGGGTCACCTCGAGCTTGGTGGTCGAGGCGGTGTCGCTCTCGTTGGGCACCCGGAACGCCAGCCGGGCGTACCCGCCCTGGACCGCCTCCTTCGGGTTGACCGTGACGTGCGCGGACACCGGTCCGGCGAAGCCGAGCACAGCGGTGGCGGCGGCGGTGAACGCCAGGGCGGCAGCGGCGGTTGCGGTACGCCGGAATCGGGTCATGGGTTTCGCGGACCTCTCTAACGGATCGGCACGGTGGCGGTCACCGTGGCCTGGTCGATGTCTGTCGTTCGGGCAGTGATCTTGATTTGCCAGTCACCGGACGCCGGCAGGCTGATGTCGCCGTAGGCGTGGCTGTCCGTCAACGGCAGCAGCGGGACGTCGATCGGTTCGATCCCGGCCGAGGGCAGCGCGGCGGTCGCCTTCCACTCCACCACCGGCAGCGGCTGGTCGTTCTTGTCGTAGGCGTACAGGTGCACCGAGTTGTTTCCCCGCTGGGCGGGGCTCACCTCGATCTGCATGTCGTAGAGCGAGCTGGACAGCTTGGTGCTGAAGAGGCCGGCCTCGGTGCTGGACGGCCCGGCCACGGCGGTGCGGGCGGGCGTGGTCTGCACGAGCGTGGCGGACAGGCTCAGCACCACCACGGTGACGGCCAACTCCACCCAGACCGCACGGCGGACCGGCACCGGGCGCTGCGCGGCGATGCGCCGACGCACCAACTGCCGGGAGTACGCGGCCACGGCGATCACCACCGCGAACAGCGCGATCTTGGCGAGCAGCAGCCGCCCGTACGAGGTGTCGAACAGCGCCTGCAGGGTGCCCACCTCGATCAGCGCCTGAACGGTGCCGGCGAGCAGCAGCGCCGAGACGGCGAGCGCCGCCCACCGTGACCAGATGGGCAGGATCGCGCCCAGCTCCCGCTCGTCGGCCTGGCGCAGCAGGAACGCGGCGAGCATCAGCAGACCACCCAGCCAGATCGCCATGCTGCCCAGGTGGACCGCGTCGACGACCACGGAGACCGCCGGCGCCGGGGAGGCCGCCGGGTGCCCGGCCAGCGGCCAGGTCAGCAGGGCGGCGCCGCCGAGCACGGCCAGGATGATCGCGTCGGCGCGCCCGACCGGCCGGGTCAGCAGCGGCCGGAGCAGGAAGACGGAGGCCGCCAGCAGGCCGAGTCGGACCAGGTGGGCGGTGCCGAAGGTGCTGCCGAACACACTGCCGAACCCCTCGCCGGTCACGTCGAAGAGGCCACCGCCGGCCGTGTAGGGCACCTGCAACCACAGGTCGGCGAGGGTGGCGACGGCCACCAGGCCGAGGCCGGTCCAGGCCAGCCGCGCCGGCCCCCGCCGGGAGAGCCGTCGCGGCCACAGCGCGGCGAGCACCAGCGCCGGCCCGACCAGCAGCACCAGACCGGTGTAGCCGAGGAAACGAGCCACCTTCACCGCCGTACCCACGACCGGGTTGGCGCGGCTGTCCGTGCCGGAGTCGACGGGTGGTGTCGAGGGCGCGCCGACCGAGTAGGTGAACGCCCCGGACACCGGGTGACTGTCGGCGGAGATCACCCGGAAGCTGAGCAGGTAGGTACCGCGCCCGCCGGCCGGGTCCACCGGAATGCGCACCTCGCCGCCGTCGAAGGACGGCTCACCCCGGTCGGCGCGGGACCCGTCCGGGGCGATGACCCTGATCTTGCCGGGAACCTTGCGGACCGACTCACTGAACCGGAGGACCACCTCGGACGGCGCGCTCGGCACGACGGAGGAGGCGGCCGGGCTGGTGCTCTCCAGCACCGCGTGGGCGCTGGCCGGGGTGGCTGGCGCGATCAACAGGGCGACGACGGTGACCAGCAGGCCGGCGGCGGCAGCCAGCCGGGTGATCCAGCGGCGGGGGGCGACAGTCATGCCAGCCATGGTCGCCGACCGGTGTGGATCTCGGCGAGCCGAGTCGGGCAGAGGGCTCAACTCTGCTCAGCCGCCCGTGCCGCGCGGGAGGGATCGCGTGTCATGAGGAGGTAGTCGGCTCCGGTGGGGGAAAAGTTCCCGACGTGGTGCAGACCATCCAGGAGTCGAAGGACCGTGACGCCGCCTCGGGTGCCGCGTAACCTGGTTTGTCGTGATCCCCGTCCCGCGTGACACCGGTGCCGCCGGTCCGGCAGAGCCGGCCGGTGCCGTCGCCCGGGACCCGGCGACCGAGTGGGCGCTCAGCGCGCGCGATGGTGACCCGAGCGCCCAGGCGGCGTTCGTCCGGCTGACCCAGACCGAGGTCTGGCGGTTCGCCGCCGCCCTGGTCGACCCGGACAGCGCCGACGACCTGACTCAGGAGACCTACCTGCGGGCGTTTCGGGCGCTGCCCGCGTTCGAGGGCCGTTCCAGCGTCCGCACCTGGCTGCTCGGCATCGCCCGACGGGCCTGCGCCGACCACCTGCGCACGGTGGTCCGCCGCCGCCGACTCGACGAGCGGTTGGCCGCGAACGCGTACACCGACCGCCCGCACCCGGACCCGGCCGGCCAGTTCGGCGCGGCGGACCTGGTCCGCCGGCTCAGCGCCGAGCGGCGCGCCGCGTTCGTGCTCACCCAGGTGCTCGGCCTGTCGTACGCCGAGGCGGCCGAAGTCGTTGGGGTGCCGGTGGGCACCATCCGATCCCGGGTCGCCCGGGCCCGCGACGAGCTGGTCGAGGCGGTCGGCGACGCCCTGACCGGCTGAGCGGGGAACTTCCGGCGCAGACGGGACGACACAATGAGCGTGACTGCACCCTCCCCCCGGCTCGACCGTTGGCCGGTCGCCCGGCCCTGGCTCGCCACGGCGGCACGGCTCGGCCTCGCCGCCGTCTGGCTCATCGCCGGCGCGTCGAAGGTCGGTGACCTGGCCGCCTCCGGGCGAGCTGTCAACGCGTACCAGGTGCTGCCGTACGACGTGGCGACCGTGGTCGGCGCGGCCCTGCCCTTCGTCGAGTTGGCGCTGGGCGTGCTGTTGCTGCTCGGGCTGGCCACCCGGCTCGCCGCCGGGGTGTCGGCCGCGCTGCTGGTGGTCTTCATCGCGGGGATCGCCTCGGCCTGGGCACGTGGGCTGGCCATCGACTGCGGCTGCTTCGGCAGCGGCGGGCAGTTGGGCGAGGGGCAGGCACCCAGTTACCTCCCGGAGATCCTGCGGGACCTGGGATTCTTGGTACTGGCCGGATTTCTGCTGGTCTGGCCGCGTACGCCGGTATCGGTGGACGGGTGGTTGTCCGGCGAACCCGCTGTGGAGGACGAGGATGAGTAGTCGCAAGGGAAAGCGGGACGCCGCCCGGGTGGTCCGCGAGCAACTCGCCCGCGAGCGACGGCGTCGCCGCACGGTCTGGGTGTCCGCCGCGGCGGTCGTCGTCCTGGTCATCGCCGGTGTCGTCGGCTGGACCGTCTGGACCAACCAGCGTTCCGACTCCTTCACCACCCCACCCGGCGCGAACGCGGCCGGCACCGGCATCGTCACCGGTGGCGGGCCGGTCACCGTCGACGTCTACGAGGACTTCCTCTGCCCGGTCTGCAAGCAGTTCGAGCAGGCCACCGGGGCGACGCTCGAGCAGTTGGTGGCCGACAACAAGGCGAAGGTGGTCTACCACCCGGTGGCGTTCCTCAACCGCTTCTCCACCACCGACTACTCCACCCGGTCCTCGGCCGCCTCCGGCTGCGCCGCGGCAGGAGGCAAGTTCCGGGAGTACGCCAAGGCGCTCTTCGACAGGCAGCCGCCGGAGGGCAGCGCCGGCCTCCCCGACGACCAACTCATCGACATCGGCACCGGCGTGGGCCTCGATCGGGGCTCGTTCGGCGGCTGCGTCAAGGACAAGACGTACAAGACCTGGACCGACCACGTCACCGACGAGGCCGGCCGGAGCAAGGTCACCGGCACGCCGACGGTCATGGTCAACGGCCAGCCGCTCACCAACCCCACCCCGGACAGCCTCACCGCGGCCGTGGCGGCGGCCGGCAAGTGATCCGTACCCTGCTGGCCCGCGTCGGCCTGGTCGCCACCGCCGCCGGCGTGGCGACCCTGCTCACCGCGGCGCCCGCCGCCGCGCACGGCGCGGACGCCCCCGACGGCACCGACTACCGCACCCGGACCACCGGGGTCACGCCACAGCGGCCAGGGCTGGAGGTACGCGTCGTCGAGGCGGGCGCCCGACTGGAGTTGACCAACGACACCGGTCGGGCCGTCGAGGTCGTCGGCTACTCCGGTGAGCCGTACCTGCGGATCACCCCGGACGGGGTCTTCGAGAACAGCCGCTCCCCCGCCACCTACCTGAACCGCACCATCGCCGGGGACACCGCGCTCCCGGCCGACGCCGACCCGGCCGCCCAGCCAACCTGGCGGCGGGTCGCCGACGGGACCACCGCGCGCTGGCACGACCAGCGCGCGCTGTGGCAGGAGTCGGCACCACCGGCGGCGGTACGCGCGGCACCGGACCGGGAGCACCGGGTCCGGGACTGGACGATCCCCCTACGGGACGGCGCCGACCAGGTGACGATCGGCGGGACGGTGGACTGGGTGCCGCCACCGGACGCGTACACCTGGTGGGCGGTGACGATCGTCGGGCTGCTCGCGGTGGGCGCGCTCGGCCTGCTCGCCGCCGCCTCGCCCGCCGGCGCCCGCGCGTTGTCCGCGGTGGGCACGTTGCTGGTCGTGGGCGGCGTGGTGGCCGTCGCGTACCCGTTGGGGCGGGAACTGGACGCGGGCGCCCAGGGTGTGGGCGGGGTGACGCTCGGGCTGCTGTCCGGGCAGATCTGGTCGCTGCTCACCGGCCTCGGCGCGATCGCCGCCGGCTGCTACGCGCTGGCCCGCCGCCCGGCCGCCGACTTCGCGGTGGCGCTGGCCGGGGCCTGCCTGGCGCTCTTCGCCGGCGCGGCGAACGCCGCCGTGTTCGCCCGATCCATCGCCCCGGTGCCCTGGCCACCCGAGATCGCCCGGGTGATGGTCGCGCTGGTGTTGATCACCGGCACCGGGGCGACAGCCGCAGGCGTCCTCCGCCTCCACGCGGCCGCCAGCACCCCAACCCCAGCCCGCACCTGACCCAGCCCCCGCCCCCGTCCCTCCTGCCCCCTGCCCCCTGCCCCCTGCCCCACCGGCCCGTGTTGATCATGAGGTTACTGCCCTCCCCCCGGCGTGTCGGGAGCAATAACCTCATGATCAACGAGGGTGGGGTGGAAGTTACCGGGGTGGGGTGAAGCCGTAGGGAAGTTCGAGGCGGTGGCGGGCCAGCAGAGCCGAGTCGGTCAGCAGGTCCAGGGTGGGGGCGTCGGCGACGATCCGGCCACCGTCCAGGATCACCGAGCGGTCGCACAGCTCCGCCGCGTACGGCAGATCGTGCGTGACCATCAGCAGGGTCACCGGCAGGTCGCGCAGGATCTCGGCCAGCTCACGCCGGGCCGCCGGGTCCAGGTTCGACGACGGCTCGTCGAGTACCAGGATCTCCGGGTGCATGGCGAGCACGGTCGCCACCGCCACCCGGCGGCGCTGCCCGAAGGAAAGATGCTGCGGGGACCGGTCGCGGTGCGCGCCCATCCCCACCGCGGCGAGCGCCTCGTCCACCCGGGCGGCCAACTCCGCCCCGCGCAGACCCAGGTTCGCCGGCCCGAATGCCACGTCCTCGGCCACCGTGGGCAGGAACAACTGGTCGTCCGGGTCCTGGAAGACGATGCCCACCCGGCGACGCACCTCGGCCAGGGTGGCCCGGTCCGGCGTGACCGTCAGCCCGCCGACACTCACGCTGCCCTCGGTCGGGACGAGGATTCCGTTGAGATGCAGCACCAGCGTGGTCTTGCCGGCGCCGTTGGGCCCGAGCAGCGCCACCCGGTCGCCGCGCGGGACGCTCAGGTCCACGCCGTGCAGGGCGACGTGCCCATCCGGGTACGCGTACCGAACGCCACGAACGTCAAGCGAGACAGCGGTCTGCACGACACCGATCATGACAGCAGGACGGCAGTGGCGGCGATGGAGGCGGCCAACACCGGCACCGTCGACGCGACGAGCCACTGACCCATGCTCGCGGCACCGTCGCCCTGCCACACGGCGGGCATCCGCCCGGTGTAACCACGCGACAGCATCGCCAGATAGACCCGCTCGCCGCGCTCGAAGGCGCGCAGGAACAACGCCCCGATCCCGGCGGCGAAGCCGCGCAGCTGCCACAGGAAACGCGGGTCGTCGCCCCGGGAGATCCGGGCCACCCGCATCCGCCGCGCCTCGCCGACCAGCACGTCGAGGTAGCGCAGCATGAACGTGGCGATCTGGGTGAGCACCTGCGGGCAACGCAGCCGGTCCAACCCCACGATCAGGTCCCGGGTGGTGGTGGTCGCGGCGAGCAGCAGCGAGGCGAGCACGCCCAGGGTGCCCTTGGCCAGGATGTTCCACGCGCCGTGCAGCCCGTCCTCGGACAGCCGCAGGCCCAGCACCTCGACCCGTTCGCCGGTGCCGAGGAACGGCAGCGCCACGGCGAACAGCACGAACGGCAGCTCGATCAGCGCCCGGCTGAGCAGCCACCGCGGCCCCACCCGGGCCAGCGCCGCGACCGCCACCACCAACAGTGCGTACGCGCCGAAGGCCCAGAACGCCGTGCGTGGGGTGGCCACCACGGCGATCGTGAAGACCACCATCGCCACGATCTTGACTTCGGGCGGGAGCCGGTGCACCGGCGAGTCCGACTCGCGGTACAGCACATGCCCGTGACCGGCACCCATCCTGCGTACCTCTGCTCAGCTCGCCGCGTCGGCGCGGCGCCGGACGGGTGTCGTCGTGTCGTCGCCGACCGGGTCGGTGCCGTCGGTCGGCGTCGTACCGTCGGTCGGCGTCGTACCGTCGGTCGGCGTCGTACCGTCGGTCGGCGTCGTACCGTCGGTCGGCGTCGTGCCCCGGCGGCGCAGCAGCCAGAAACCGCCAGCGCCGATCGCGAACGTGACGAGTACCCCGAGCACCCCGGAGAGCCCGGTGGAGACGAAGCTGTTCGACACGCCGCGCACCCCGTAGTCGGCGAGCGGGCTGTCCGCGAACTCGTGGTCCCGGGCCTGCTGAGCCGGGCAACTGCCGCCGACGATGTTGTCGTCGGCGTCGACCGTGCAGCCCTTGAGCAGGGACGAGTCCAGCCCGTCCGGGTGGGACGAGGCGTAGTTGCTCACCACCCCGGCGAGCAGGAGCGCGACCAGCAGGCCACCGGCCAGGAACACCCACGAGCGATTTTTCATCGAACACCTCCGACGACCGGGACAGCGGGGGCGGCGGGCGCGCGCAGCGAGCGCAGCGCGTACACCAGGTCGGGTCGCACCTTCGCGACGGTGAGCACGGTGGTCGCGGTGATCAGGCCCTCGCCGATGCCGATCAGCAAGTGCACGCCGGCCATCGTGCCGGCCAGACCGGTCAGGTTGCTTCCCAGGTCGGTGGTGCCGCCCAGCCAGTACTGCAGGACGAAGCCCTGCGACGCGACCACCACGCTGAGCGTGGCGGCGACGAACGCGGTCACGGCCAGGCCCGCCCGCGTCCGGGGCAGCACCCGCAGCAGCACCGCGATCAGCACGTACGCCGCTGCGGTGCCGAGCAGCGCCATGTTCGTGATGTTGAGGCCGAGCATCGCCACTCCGCCGTCACCGAAGACCAGCGCCTGCACCACCAGAACCACGGACACGCAGAGCGCGCCGACCCACGGGCCGACAAGCATGGCGGCGAGCGCTCCGCCGAGCAGGTGGCCGCTCACGCCGGCCGTGAAGATCGGGAAGTTGAGCATCTGGACGGCGAAGATGAACGCGGCCACCAGGCCCGCCATCGGGGCCAGCCGATCGTCCAGGTCGCGCCGGCCGCGCAGCACACAGACGGTGAGCCCGGCAAGAGCGAGCGCGGCGAAGATCGCTGCGACCGGACCGTCGATGATCCCGTTCGAGATGTGCATCGCCAGTGTTTCCACGCGACCTCCCAGACGTCAGCGGACCCGATCGGGCCAGCGAGCGTCAGCCTATTTCCCATCACTCGTTGTTGCCAGACCCTGGCAACAACGCGAGGTGTTGATCACCTTGCGATCGCCCGAACTCCGCGGCGGCCGGTCGCGCGGGTGATCGACTCGCCTTCCCTGATGTCGCGGTGTCCCGCCTGATGATCGACTCACCTTCCCTGATGTCGCGGTGTCCCGCCTGATGATCGACTCACCTTCCCTGATGTCGGGGCCTCCCCGACCCGCGGATGCCCCGGTTTCCTGAACGACGAGTTGACCAACGGCCGCCGGCGCCGGCCGGGGCGCGTCGCCGGCGACGCGCCCCGCCCAGCCGGCGGTATCGTCGGGCCATGACCACGCCCGACCGTCTCTCCCCCGGTGATCCCGCGCCCGAGTTCACCCTCGCCACCGACACCGGTGACCAGTTCTCCCTCGCCGACCTGCGCGGTCGCAGGGTGGTCCTGTACGCCTACCCGGCCGCGATGACCCCCGGCTGCACCAAGCAGGCACGCGACTTCCGCGACTCGCTCGCCTCGCTCCAGGCCGCCGGCTACGAGGTCGTCGGCATCTCCCCGGACAAGCCGGAGAAGCTGGCGAAGTTCCGCGAGCGCGACGCGATCACCTTCCCACTGGTGTCCGACCCCGACCGGACGGTGCTGATCGCCTACGGCGCGTACGGCGAGAAGCAGCTGTACGGCAAGACCGTCACCGGAGTGATCCGCTCGACGTTCGTGATCGACGCCGACGGCAAGATCGAGCGAGCGCTCTACAACGTCAAGGCCACCGGACACGTCGCCAAGCTCCGCCGCGACCTCGGCCTGGACTGAGTCGGTGAGCCCGGGACCGAGTCGCTGAGCCCGGGACCGAGTCGCTGAGCCCGGGACCGAGTCGGTGAGCCCGGGACCGAGTCGCTGAGCCCGGGACCGAGTCGCTGAGCCACAACCCGGCCTCGGCCATCCGCAGCGGAGGCCGGGCTCGACACCGTGGAAGCCGGACGCTCTAGACTCAGCGGGTTGGCGGGAGTGGCGTAACGGCAGCCGCGATAGGTTTAGGTCCTATTGTCCGAAAGGGCGTAGGGGTTCGAATCCCCTCTCCCGCACAAACGAGCACCACGCACCCCTCGGGATTGTCGGGCGTGTCACTGTCGAGGGTCACGGGCCTGGTCGGCGGGTCAGGATGGCCGGCGTGAGTCTGCGTTTCGTCCTCGACCCCGACCTGACCCCGCGCCTGCGCGCCGACATCGTCGCGCTCTGGACGGACGTCAGCAACGCCGGTGGCGCGGTCGGCTTCGTTGCGCCGGTGACCGCCGTCGACGTGCACGTGCTCGCCGACCCGACCTTCGCCGGCATCGCCGACGGACCGGACCGCCTGCTTGTCGGATACTGCGGCGATCGACTGGCGGGCCTGCTGGTCTTCTCCGACAACCGCTTCGCGCTCAAGGCGCACTGGTGCGTGTTGAAGCGGGTGATGGTCCACCCGGACGCCCAGGGCACCGGTTACGGCTCGGCGCTGATGGCCGAGGCCGCCCGTATCGGCAGGCGACTCGGCCACGAGGCGCTGCACGTGACGGTCCGCGACGGGTTGGGGTTGGACAGGTTCTACGGCCGCCTCGGCTACCGGGAGATCGGCCGGTTGCCGGCCGCGTTGCGGGTGGCGCCCGAGGACGACCGGGACGAGATCCTGATGTGGCTCGATCTGCCTCCGACTGACTGAGCGGTCAGCCCGCGCACCAGCGGGCGTTCGTCTCGGCCGGCCGGGTGCTCGGCGTGCTGGTGGCCGGCGTGCTCGCCTTCGCCACCTCGACCGGGCGGCTGGTCGGCGTCGGTGTGCCTGCGATGGGTCGCTTGCCGGGTGGCCGGGCCGACCCGGAGGGGCGGGGAGTGGCCGCGACGCCGCCGCGCCCGTACATCCGGACCGCGCTGTTCTGCACCTGGCCGGGTGCCATCCGGATGCCGCTGACGGTGGCACGGTTGCCGTACACGTCGCTGACCCGGATGGTGAACGGGCCGGCTCCGGCGCCGGAGGCGATCAGCCAGTAGTTGTAGTCCTGCCGGGCGGCTGGGCGCCACGGGCCGCTGTCACCCTGGCGGACCTCGACGGATCGCAGCGGGTTGCCGTGGTTGCCGACCCGGACGGCGAACCAGAACTGCGACGCGCCCTCCTTGATCCGGAAGGTGAGCGGACCGGGCAGCGGTGGGTTGACCACCGCGCGGTAGGTGACCGGGACGAGGCCCTGGACCGGCTCGGCGATCCGGGCGAACGCCTCCCGGGACAGGTCGAGATGCCCGGGTGCGCACTCCGGGCACTGGTCCATGATCAGCACTCGGACGGTGCCCTTCGCGCCGGTCACGTCGAGGAAGCCTCCGCAGGCGGCGCCCGCGGCGTATTCGGTCGGGCCGAGCGCGACGTAGAGCTTGTTGGCCGGGGCGGCGGGGTTCGAGCAGTTGCCGCCGGCGCCGTTCGAGTCATAGAAGGTGGCCTTGCCACTGTGCGTGGTGGTGCCGGTGGGCGGCGCTGCGGCGAGGGTCCGGCCGGCGGCGCAGGCCGGGGCGGAGCCGGACCGCAGGGTCAGGGTGAGCCCCAGCGCCGCTGCGACGACTGTGACGCCGGCGGCGACGAGCCAGGGCGTCGAGCGGGACGCCGACGCGGGACGCTGCTGGGGAGCATGGTCCAGGTCGATGTCGACAACGCTTACATCCGTCACGACGGCGATGCTGCCGGAACGGGACGTGGGCGGACAAGCCGGCTAAGCCAAAGCTAAGACAGCCTTGACGGACGGTGATCGGTGCGTACCGCTCGGCGGTGGCGGTGGCGGTCGACCCTGGTCAGGGGACGATGACAAGCGGTGCGCCCACCGCCAGGTGACCGGTGTCGACCGGCACCAGGTGCAGTCCGAAGAGGACCTTCTGCCTGTTGGTGCGGTGCCGTGCGAGGGTGCGCAGCGGTTCCTTCGTGCGTACCCCGGTCTCCTGGTCGGTCGTGGTCACCACGCAGCGGTCGCACGGCCCGGCGGCGCGGAACCGCAGGTCACCGATGCGCAGCGACCGGCCGACCCAGTCGTTCTCGGTCCAGGCCGACGCCCCGTCGAGCACCAGGTTGGGCCGGAACCGGTTCATCGGCACCGGTTCCTCCCCCGCCTCGGCCAGCCAGCCGTTGAGGGCGTCGAGGGAGGCGGTGTTCGCCAGCAGCAGCGGGTAGGCGTCGGCGAAGCTGACCTGGTCACCGGTGTCGTGTTCGCGGTCCCCGGCGGCCAGGTGGCGGGTCGGCTCAGCCAGCCAGACCAGCCGGACCGGTCGGCCGAGCAGCGCGCCGAGCCAGTCGTCGGCCGCTCGACCGGCCGGCAGGGCCGGGACGGGGAGCTTGCGGTTGCGAAAGGTCCGCACCGCGACCGGTCCGCCGTCGGCGGGCTCGGGCACGTCGAGGTCGGGCTGCCCGTCGGCGCGCAGCGACAGGCCCCCGGGGTGCACGGTGGCGCGCAGGCCGACCAGCCGGGTGGTCTCGCGCTGGGTGACGCCGACGCCGTCGGCGTCCACGACCATCCAGCGCCGGTCGCCGGCCAGACCCCACGGCTGCACGAACGCGCCGTCGTGGTCAAGCCGGTGACAACCCTTGACGGGGTACGTGTGGATCGATGTCAACCGCACCCGGCCACCATGCCATGCCGATTCCGTCGCTGGAAACCGGTGGTGACGGACTCTCCCGGGCTCGCCACGACGATCGTCGGAAACGATTCGGTCGGGACGTGGAGCCCGACGACCCGGACGGGGGTACATCCCCGTAACCGGGAATCAGTAGCATCGCGGCATGCAGTATCGCCAAGAGTACGCGGAGCCCGAGACCCAGTTCATCGCGGCGCAGGAACCACCGGAGCCGACCAAGAAGTCGCGTTCGAAGCGTCCCCGGTGGCAGACGGCCGCTTTGATCACTTTCGTGGTCCTGGCATTGCTCGGCGGTGGCGGGATGATCGCCGGAGGTTTGTACTTCCGTTCGATCAACTCCGGCATCGAGCGCGTCGACGCCTTCGATGGTGTGCCGGAGGCCGATCGCCCGCAGGTGGGTGAGAACGCCAAGGGCGCCATGAACATCATGATCCTCGGCAGCGACTCCCGCGACCCGGACAGCGAGTCCGGCTCCCGCACCGACACGATCATCGTGGCCCACCTTCCGAAGGACCGGTCCAGCGCCCAGCTCATCTCGATCCCCCGGGACACCTGGGTCAGCGTGCCGAAGTCCTCGAGCGGCCGGGGCGGCCGGGACGCGAAGATCAACGCGTCGTTCGCCTGGGGTGGAGTGCCGCTGCTGGTGCAGACGGTGGAGAAGTTCACGGGCGTGCGGATCGACCACGTGACGATCGTCGACTTCAGCGGCTTCAAGGAGATCGTGGACGCGCTCGGCGGCATCAACGTGGACGTGGAGAAGGGCTTCACCACGCTGTACGCGCTCAACGGCAGCCGGACGTTCAACGCCGGGCGGCAGAAGATGGACGGGGCGGCCGCGCTGGACTACGCGCGCGAACGGCACGCGTTCGCCGACGGCGACTTCGCCCGTATCCGGCACCAGCAGCAGGTGATCAAGGCGATCCTGGACAAGGCGGCGTCCGGCGGCACTCTCGCCAACCCGGCCAAGCTCAACTCCTTCATCAAGGCGACGGCGGACGCGGTCGCCGTGGACAAGAAGTTGAACCTGGTCGACCTCGGGTCCGAGATGCGCGATCTGCGCAGCGGCAACCTGACGTTCCTCACCTGCCCGGTGAAGGGCACCGGCATGATGGGCACCGAGAGCGTGGTGCTCGCCGACAAGGAAAAAGCCGCGAAGGTCTTTGATGCGGTCCGTAACGACAACGTTCCGGAAATCCTCGCCGCCGCAAAGTAGGAGGCGGAACTGACTTGGCGGCTATGGTGGCACGACCGGGTCGATCGTAGAGTTCGGTCGCCCTTCTGGTCGGGATGCATGACCGAGGGCTTTCACGGGGAGGTCCACAAGTGTCAGGCCATCCGGCGACCAGCCATTCGTCCACGCCGTCGGTCGGCGGGGACGACCTCGACATGCCGGGCGACGGGGCTCGCCTCTACGGAGGCGCCCCACCCGTGCCCCAGGCGAGGGAGGCCCCGGCCCAGGCCCCGGCCCCGGCCAAGGTCGAGGTGCCCGGTCTGGGGACCACCGCCGTCCTGCCGTACGCGAGGTCCCGCACCTCGTCGCGCACCCGATGGCTGCGGGCATGGATGATGAACGCGCCCGTCGACGCGGTCGCGCTCATCGCCCCGCTGCTGCTGACGCAGAGCTACTGGCGCGGGACGATGGCCAACGCCGCCCTGACCATCGCCCTGTTCTCGGCCGGCGGCCTGTACCGGCCGCGCCGTCACGTGAGCATCCTCGACGAGTTGCCGAGCCTCTGCGGGCGACTGTTGGCCGCCGCCTCGGTGGTGGCCATCATCGCGGCCGAGCGCCACGCCTCGGTGGCGTACGTCGGCGGGTTCATGCGCGGCGTCGCGTTGTCGGCGTTGCTGGTGATCCTCGGGCGGGCGGCCAGCAGGTCGTTCACCGTCCTGTCCCGCAAGCGTCGCTGGGCGGAGCACAACGCGCTCGTCGTCGGCGGCGGGCCGATCGGTCTTGAGATCGCCCGGTTGCTGCGTCGCTACCCGCAGTACGGTCTGCGGTTCGTCGGCTGCGTCGACGCTCCGTCCCGCCAGAACACCGCGGCGCTCCCGTTGAGCGGGACGATGACGGACCTCGAACACCTCGTCCGGTTGACGGAGTGCGAGGTCCTGATCATCGCCGACCCGGACTGCGACGAGACGACGCTGATGGAAACCCTGTTGCGGCCCCGCAGCTCGCGCTGTGACCTCTGGGCCGTGCCGCGCCTGTGGGGCTCACGCTCGCACAGCGGCTACCCGGACCACATCGGCGCGTTCCCGATCGTCAAGATCGGTGACATCACGCTGAGCGGCCCACGGTGGGCCATCAAGCGGGCCTCCGACATCCTGGTCGCCGGGGTCGCGCTCCTGCTGTTGAGCCCGGTGCTGCTGCTCTGCGCCCTCGCCACGTTCATCGATGGCGGCCCGGGGATCTTCTTCTACCAGGAGCGGATCGGCCGGTACGGCAAGCCGTTCAACGTCATCAAGTTCCGGTCGATGCGTCCCGTGAACGAGCAGGAGTCCCAGACCAACTGGTCCATCGCGCACGACAACCGGGTCAGCCCGATCGGCCGGTTCATGCGCCGGACCTCGCTGGACGAACTGCCCCAGCTGTGGAACATCGTGCGCGGCGACATGAGCATCGTCGGGCCGCGGCCGGAGCGACCGTACTTCGTGGAGAAGTTCTCGGCCGAATACCCGAACTACGCGGCACGTCACCGCGCCCCCGTCGGCCTCACCGGGCTTGCCCAGGTCAGCGGTCTGCGGGGCGACACCCCGATCTCCGACCGGGCCCGGTTCGACAACTACTACATCGAAAACTGGTCGCTGTGGTTGGACGTCAAGGTGGTCCTCCGTACCGTCTCGGAGGTCTTCCGCGCCGGCGGTCGGTGACCTGACGCACAACGCCGCGGGTGGTGGCGCCGACGAGGTTCGCACCGTCGGCTGCCACCACCCGCGGCATTTGTCAGCTCATGCGGTGGGTGTGGTCTTGAGGGGTTCCCACCAGGTGCGGTTGTCGCGGTACCAGGTGACGGTGTCGGCGAGGCCGGCATCGAGGGTGATGC
>NZ_JBIAKV010000015.1:0-58252 GCF_042872705.1 Micromonospora sp. NPDC005203
AGCTCCACTCCACGACAGGAGGTCCTCCCCAATCAAGATCCATCAGGTCGTGTCGTCACACGACCTCAACCAACGTGCTTGGTCAGTACAGCTAGCAGGTGCTCCGCGAGCGCGGCAAGCAGCGCGTCCCACCGTGGTTCTCCGGTCAGCCCAGGCTCATCCCTGAGCAGGTCGACCCTGGTTTCAGCGGGTTCCCAGCGGTACTCCTCCAGAAACTCCCACACGAGTTTCCAGCGAGTCTGGCCGGTGTCCGCAAATGCCAGATGGGTGGCCAACCTGGCCAGACTCATCGGTTCGTAGCTGGCACCCATCGGGCAGGCCTCACCGTCGAGCCGACGGCTTCATCCGTTACGGCATTACCCTCGTGATCTTGGCTATAGGCAGCGCAGCCTGTGACGTTGCCTGTCAACCAATACTCCGGCCGCACTTTCCTGATTTGGTGTTTCGGCAGCTCAGCGGCATGATCGACGTTTGAATTGTGCCGGCCGCGTACCTGCGGATGTCGATGCTATTCGGCGGCTGGCCGGGTGATCGCACTGTCTGTCTGTTGTGGTCTGTGGCAGGGCGGGCAGGCTCCCGTGCTTGTGTCGATCGATGAGATTGCGGGCTGGCGGGCGGGTTTGGATGATCTGCTGGCGCGGTTCGCGCACCGGTTCGGGCGGGCGGAGCCGCGCCGGCAGTCGCCGACCTACCTGGTCGGGTTGCTGTCACCCCTAGCCAGCAAGAACGGCTGGACCCTGGCCGAGGCCGCCGGCGACACCACGCCGGACCGGATGCAACGGCTGCTCACCAGGTCCGCGTGGGACCCGGACGCTGTTCGCGATGACCTGTTCGCCTACGTCCCCGAGCACCTCGGTGACGACGACGGGGTGCTGATCGTCGACGAGACCGGCTTCCTGAAGAAGGGCACCAAGTCCGCCGGGGTGCAGCGTCAGTACTCGGGCACGGCCGGGCGGACGGAGAACTGCCAGCTCGGGGTGTTCCTGGCCTATGCCAGCCCGCGCGGGCGCACGCTGGTCGACCGTGAGTTGTATCGACCCCGTGGCTGGTGCGATGACCCCGCCCGCCGCGAGGAAGCCGGCATCGCAGCCAGCGTCGGGTTCGCCACGAAGCCCGCACTGGGCCTGCGGATGATCGAACGCGCCATCACCGCCGGACTGCCGGCGAGGTGGGTCACCGCCGACGAGGCATACGGGCAGGACTCCAAGTTCCGGACCTGGCTGCAGCAGCAGCGCGTCGGCTACGTCGTCGCCGTGCCCCGCAACCAGCGGATCCCCACCACGGCGGGCAACTCCCGCCCGGACGTCTTGGCCGCCAACGCGCCGGCCCTGGCCTGGAAGCGCCGCAGCTGCGGCGACGGCGCCAAAGGACCACGACTCTACGACTGGGCCGTGGCCTCCCTACCCGGCACCGCCGACGGATACGGCCACTGGCTGCTGATCCGCCGCAGCGCCACCAACCTCACCGACCTGGCCTACTACCTGTGCTTCGGCCCCGCCGGCACCCAGGACGAGGACCTGATCTGCATCGCCGGGACCCGGTGGGCGGTCGAGGAATGCTTCCAGACCGCGAAGACCGAGGTCGGCTTGGACCATTACCAGGTGCGCCGGTACGACGCCTGGTACCGCCACATAACACTCGTGCTGTGCGCCCATACCTACCTCGCCGTCACCGCTGCCGCGGGGGCACCGCCGCGGTGCCGTAGTTGCCGGGCGTGCCGTTGCCGCTCATTCGGTGCCCCGGGAAGCGGAGTCGGCAGCGCCGGGAACGAGGGTGTTCCGGTCGATCGCGAGCCCGACGGCGGTGCCGAGCCGTTCGAGTACGGCCAGGTCGTCCGGCTTCAACACGTCGATGAAGTATTCGCGGACCGCAGTGACGTGCCCGGGTGCTACGGCCACGACCTTTGCGTAACCCACATCGGTCAGGGTGGCGTTGGTGCGTCGCCCGGAGCCTGGCACGCGACTTCGCCGGAGAAAGCCCCGCTTCTCGAGGCGGCCGGCGACTTGCGAGAGGCGCGGTAGGGACGACGACGTACGGGCGGCGAGGGCGCTCATCCGCAGCGTGTGGTCGTCTGCCTCGGACAGGGTCGACAACACCATGTACTCGAAGTAGGTCAAGCCGGCCTCGGTTTGCATCCGGGCATCGAGCGCGGCCGGCAGTCTGATCATGATGGCCGCGTTGGCCCGCCACGCGGATTGCTGCTGGTCATCGAGCCAGCGAGGCGCCTCCGTCGGCGTCTCCGGCCCAGGTTGTCCGGTGGGCCGGGCGGTGTTGCGTGGCGTGATCGACGACATGTCGAAAGTCTAGGACATCCACTTGTTCACGCATGAAGTTTAGGAGTAGCTTGTTCAAGCATTAAGTTCACGACGTCAAGGAGTTACACATCATGCGTGCTGTCATCGTCCCGGACGCCGGAGAGCGACCTGCGCTCGCCGAGCTGTCGACGCCTGTCCCTGCAGCCGGTCAGGTTCTGATCCGAGTCCACGCCGCAGCGCTCAACCCGATGGACAACGTGCTGGCCTCAGGAGGGCTGGCCGAAGCCATGGAGCATCGTTATCCGCTGGTTCTCGGCCGTGACGTGTCCGGCGTCGTCGAGGCTGTCGGCGACGGCGTGACCGATGTGACGATCGGTGAGGAAGTGATCGGCCACCTCGGGTTCGAGGCGCCGTTCCAGGCGGGGACGCTCGCCGAATACGTCGCCGTGGCTGCCGCCTCAGTGGCGGTGAAACCGCCGACGCTGGATCACACCGCCGCCGCCGCGCTCCCCCTCGCGGGTGGCGCCGCCCTGGCCGCGCTCGACGCAGCCGGCGTGCAGTCCGGCCAGACGGTCCTAATCAACGGCGCGTCGGGCGGCGTCGGACGCTACGCCGTGCAGCTGGCCGCCGAGCGCGGAGCCACGGTCGTGGCCACCGGAACCAGCGCCAGCGCCCATCGGCTGCGAGAGCTCGGCGCCGACGCCATCGTCGACTACACCGCCGGGCCGGTAGCCGAGCAGGTTCGCACGCTCTACCCGAACGGGGTCGACGTCCTGGTGAACCTGTGGGGCAACACCGTCAACGACGTGCCGCTAAAGGCGGCGCGCCCGGGCGGAAGAGTATCCACCATTACGTCGGTTCCCGATGCCGACACCACCACCGCGCTCGGACTGGCCGGGGGTGGCATCACCATCGCCAGCCCGGACCGTGACGTCATCGCCACGCTGGCCCAGAAAGCGGCTTCGGGCAAGCTCCGAAGTGACCTGTCCCAGGTGATTTCTCTGGACGAGGCCGTCGAGGGCTTGGACCAGATCGCCGCCGGCAAGAGCCACGGCAAGGTCATTGTCACCCTCGCTTGATCGCTGGTGGAGCGCCGCACGTTCTGCTCCAGCCTGCGGATGATCTCGACGCTGACTTCGGCGCGTTCGCGTTGACCGCCGCCGGCGTCACCCTCGTCATCAGCCACCTCGCCCCGATCGTCACACCCCCGGCGGGGGGTGTGGCGATCCTCGCCGGACTGGGGGCGGTCGGCGGCTGCGGCGACGCGATGCGTGCCTGTGCGCCCGCCGGAGGAAGAGCAAGCTGCGGCAGCGCCTCGTGGCCGTCGAGTCACTACTGCAGGCGCTGGCCGAGCAGCGCGGTGTCGGCATTCGCCAGCTGCGACCGATCGCGTCGTGTCGGCCCACCGGTCGCATGTACGTGTCCGGCGACCAGGCGGGACGGTGGGTTTCCGTAAGGGCAGCACTCTGGACGCACCGACCGATCCATCCGGCGCGACTTTGCAGCGGGCGCGCGAAAACGGCATCGAGCAGGGCTTCGAAATCGGCTACACCGCGCAGTTCGCGGAGCGGGCCGCGGCGCCGCTCCTCCCCCACTAGACTCATGGGCGACTTATGATCTCTACGGGTGGGTAGTGAAGACACCGGCTGGAATGTGTCCAACCGGCCTCTCAGCTGCTGTGGAACCGGCTGGGCGATGCTGTTGTCGAATCCAGCGACCTCTTCGGTGCCGCCAAGAGGTCACCAGCCTGAAGTGCCTACTCAGGGCGTTGCCCGTGGGACCGACGTCTCGAATGACGGAACTGCGGCAGCCTCCAACATGCCCACTCGCAACGCACTACATCGATCTGCGGCATGCCTAAAGACGTGAGCTGCACGATCAGCCTGGAAAAGGCTCAAAAAGAGTCATGACGAGCGCAACTGTGCTGAGGAATCCGCATCCAAGCGCTAGCACCAGCGATGGGACGAACGCGGATGGCGGCGGGATCCATCCGCCGAGGACCCAGGGTGTTACGGCGATCAAGAGCGCGGCTAGGCCCGAGATGACCTCATTAACGGCGAGCGCGATCGATTTGCAAGATTCGCGGTTCCGTAGGATCCGAAAGGCAGAGTCGGCTGACGCAGCGACCAGTAGGGCGCTGATCACAGCGAACACCAGCGCACCCCAGATCGGATCAAGATTGGCGAGTGCGAGTGGCACGACGAGCGGCAGTCCGGTCAGCAGGAACACGCCCCGCACACCCGAACGCACGTATCGGTCAGCCCCGGATTGGCGGGCACGGCGCTGCCCCGAGTCCAGATAGAAGAACACGCCCACGAGGAACGTCCCGAAGAGCGTGGCTGCGATTTCTGCTAGGCCGACCAGGAACTCCTCATCTACTTCCCGCATCTCGATCGACTCCTTAGAGCCCGCCACCCCAAGCGGCGCAACACTAGTGAACCTAGTCGGAGAATTCAGGCAGCGGGAAGCTTTCGCATCGTGCGTACAGCGCCGGGCGCGCCCGGCAGATTCAAGATCAGGCTGCTTGCGACCCAGGTGCGCGACCTTGCGGAGCAGGGCAGCGGTGTGCGGGTCGGACTGTGCAGTGGGCGTGGCGAGCGGTCCCGCACCCTGTCAGCGCCCTGCTCGCGGTAACGGCTTCGCAGTCCGCCAGGCAACGTCATAACGTTGCGCGGCCTGGGTGATCGGCCAACCCTCATCCGAGACCAGAGGGTCTGCTGCACCGATAAGTCAAGCGGCCTGACTGGTCGGTGGGGTCATGATGGTCTCGTACTCGATAGGGGTCAACCGGGACAGGATAGTTGCCGTCGGCGGCGGTGGTAGGTCCGTTCGACCCAGGTCACGATCGCGGTCCTCAACTGCTGCCGGGTCGTCCAGGTCCGGCGATCAAGCACGTTGTTCTGCAACAGGCCGAAGAACGATTCCATGGCGGCGTTGTCGCCGGCGGCGCCGACTCTGCCCATCGACCCGATCACGTGGTGCTGGTTGAGGGCACGGACGAATTTCCGGCTTCGAAGCTGCGACCCGCGGTCGGTGTGCGGCACGCAGCCAGCCACGTCACCACGACGGGCCACAGCGTTGCGCAGGGCGTTGACGGCCAGCCTCGATTTTCTGCGTGAGTCGATGGAGTAGCCGACGATCCGGTTGGACCACACGTCCTTGATCGCGCACAGATACAGCTTGCCCTCACCGGTGCGGTGTTCAGTGATGTCGGCCAGCCACAACCGATTCGGGCCGTGCGCGGTGAGGTCGCGGCGCACCAGATCGTCGTGCACTGGCGGACCGACCTTGCCGCCCTTGCCCCGACGCTTCTTCTTGCTGAACGCGCTGAACCAGCCCATGCCCGAGCAGAATTTCCAGGCGGTGCGCTCGACCATCGGTTGGCCGGCAGCGCGGGCCTCATCGGCCAGGAACCGGTACACACGGCGGTCTTCCCGCTGACCGCCCCGACGAGCGTCCTGACCCGCACAGCAAAATCCCCGCCCAACGGGACGGGGATCGCTCGAAACGCGAAGAAGAATCACGCTTCGTGGGGAAACAATGTGTCCGAGGGGGGACTTGAACCCCCACGCCCTATACGGGCACTAGCACCTCAAGCTAGCGCGTCTGCCATTCCGCCACCCGGACCTACACGTTCAGCCTACCTTGCCAACCAGATGATCTTGCCACCCGATGGTCGGCACGGCGGGCCGCACGGGGAGTTACTGTACACGCCGCCCGTGGATCATGCACATCGCCTTCCGACGCCTTTCTCCCGGCGCTTCCGTCGCTGCTCACAGGGCCGCGGACCCGCCGTCGACCCGCCGCCCGGGGCGTGTCTGGGTAGCGTCCGGTGGCCCTCTGCCGGCAGCATTGCCACGTGTCCCATCCCTCCCCCCTGGCAGCCGCCCAGCACCGGGCCCTCGCCGTGCGCGCCACAGGTGACCTCAAGGCCGCCCGTCAGTTGCTCGCGGAGGCCGTCGGATCCGCTCCCCCGCCCTACGGCGTGGATCATCCTGAGATGCTGCACACCGCTCACCTGCTGGCGCGACTGCACCGCGAGGCGGACGATCTACTCGCCTCCCGTCGCGTGCTGGAGGAGGCGTTCGCGGCGGGCGAGCGGCGTTGGGAGCATGCCAACCCGGTGATGCTCGCGCTCGCCTTCGAACTGGCCGAGGTCGCGGAGGAATTGGGCAACCGGCACGAGGCCCGTCGCAACTACACCCGCGTCGCCACCGCCGGGCCGGCCATCCTCGGGGAGCACCACCCGTCGATACGGGCCGCCCGCGCCTACCTCGGCCCATCCGCGCCGACGCCGACCGAGCAGGACGGGCCGGTCTCCGATCCGGCCCCGGTGGACGCGGCGGCGGAGTCCGGCGTCCGGTCGGCGCTGTCCGGCCCGACCCTGTCCATGGCGACCCTGGCCGCGATGCGGCCCTCCGCCGATGGCCTGGCGCCCGCCAACTCGCCCTGGCCTCCGCCGGCCGCACCCCAGGCAACCCCTCCGGGGGTACACGGCCCCGCCGCACCCCAGTCACCCGGCAACGTCGCCGCACCCGGGGTGGCGCCCCGCCAACGCGCCGACGAGCAACCACCCGGGTCCGCCCGGCCGGCGGTCAGCCAGCCATCCCAGCCAGTGTCGGAGAGCCAGCCGCTCCGACTGGGGGCGGACGGCCAGCCGACCCAGCCGAGCGCCCAGGGCCAAACACCCCGGCAACGGACTGAGAGCCAGCCACCACCGTCTGGTCAGCGGCCCCCACCGCGACCGACGGCCGGGCCGACCGCCCCGCCCCGTCAGCGGACGGGCGACCAGGCGACTCACCCGGCGGTCGACGTGCCGCACCCGTCGTCGACCCCACCCGCCCCGGCACCGGCCGTCCCCGCGCCAACGTCGGGGCCGCCGGCACCTCCGTGGGACAACCCCACGATCCAGGTACGACAGATCGAACCGCTCCTCGCCGAGGAGGCTGCCCGGGCCGCAGCCGAACCCGCCGGGGCGACCGGAGCGGTCGTCGCGTCCGCCGTCGACGTGACAACGTCGGGCCGACCGTCCCCGGCAGCCGGACAACCAGGGCCGGCGCATCCGGTCAGCGGACCACCAGCCGCTGCCCCACCGGTCACGACGCCGCCCGGCCACCACCAGCCCTTCTCCGGGCCACCAGCCCACCCCTACCCGGTCTCCGCACCACCAGCCCACCCCTACCCGGTCTCCGCACCACCAGCCCACCCCTACCCGGTCTCCGCACCACCAGCCCACCCCTACCCCGTCTCCGCACCACCCGGGCACACCCAGCCCGTCTCCGCACCACCCGGACACACCCAGCCCGTCTCCGCGAGGTTCGATCAGACCGAGGTGATCCCGGCCGTCCAGCCCGACAGCGACCCGACCAGGGGTGACGCCCTGTCGGCCCCGTCCGTCGCCGTCCAGCCAGCGCCGACCGCCGCATGGTCGAGTGCCGTCGTGCCGTCCGCCGAGCCGACGCCGGCGGCCTGGTCGACGGACACAGGCGCCGAGGCAACGGGGTCGCGGCCGACCGCGCCGCGAGCGGCACCGCCGAACCACCACGACCAGTACCCGACGCACGACCAGTACCCAACACACGACCAGTACTCGACACACGACCAGTACTCGACACACGACCAGTACTCGACACACGACCAGTACTCGACACACGACCAGTACTCGACTCACGATCGGTACCCCAGGCAGGACCAGTACCCGACTCACGATCGGTACCCGAGGCAGGACCAGTACCCGAGGCAGGACCAGTACCCGAGGCAGGACCAGTACCCCACGCACGACCAGTACCCACCCCGGGCGCACCAGCCGGCGCAGGTGCCGTACCCGGGTCAGCAGTACCACCCGGTACACGACGGGCACCGGCCCTCGCCCGTCGACAAAGGCGGGTCGGCGGGAAGCAACCGGGCGACGCTGATCGGGGCGGCGGTGGCGGCCGGGGTGGCCGTCGTGGCGGTGGCCGGCCTGGGTGTGGTGGTGTTGACCCGCGACGATCCGCCGCCCGCGGGGACCTCGCCGACCGCTGCGGGACAGGCGTCGGTCGGGCCACCTCCCGGCGATCTGCGGCTCCGTGACGACGCGACCACCATCACGCTGACCTGGACAGACCCGTCCGGTGGTGCGGTGCCGTTCATGGTCGCCGCCGGTCGGGCCGGACAGCCGCTGGGGGTGATGGCCACCGTGGACCCGGGTGGGACGAGCTACACGGTCAACGGGTTGAACTCACGGCTGGATCACTGTTTCACGGTGTTGGCCGTCTACTCCACCGACAGCTTCGCGACCTCCGGACAGGTCTGTACGACGCGGGAGCGCACCACCCCGTCGAGCGGCAGGCCGTCGGCCCGACCGTCGCCGAGCTGAGGTGTGCCGGGCTGAGGTGTGCCGGGCTGAACCGAGCTGAGCTGGGCGTCCACTGCGCACACGCTCGGTATCCACAGGGGTGACGGTGCGGGTTCCCCCTTCACCAGCAGGGCCATATGATGGCACCCGGCTCAGGGGAGGGGTGGCCGCGATGCGCGTCACCTGCCATGACTTACGGGAGGCAGCCGGCTGTGGCCAGCATCGAGGACGCCGTACAGACCAACGCCCCCCGCTGCCGGTCCCGGCTGCGCGGCGGGCTGGTGACCGTCGGCACGGTGGCCGCGCTGCTGGCGGCCATGGGCCTGACCGTCCTCGGGCTCGGCGCGGCCGACAACGCGGTGGCCAACTACGACGCGAGTTCGTGGCTGTGGAGCGCGGCGCGCAGCGAGCTTGCCCGGGTCAACGGGGTCACCGCCAAGGTGGACACCCGCACCGAGATCCCCAACGCCGTCCGGCACCCGATGCAGATCACCCAGACCGACCGGCTGCTGGTCCTGCGTGACCTACACACCGGGCAGGTCAGCTCACTGGACCTGGCCACGCTGCAGCTCACCGCGACCACCCGGACCACTCCTGGCCTCGGTGTGAGCGTCGCTCTGCACGAAGATTCGGCATTCGTCGTCGACGCCGTGCAGGGCATCGTGCGGCAGCTCGACCCGCGGTCGCTGACCCCGGTCGGCGAGCCGGTGCACTATCCCCCGGGCATCACCGGCGGCACGTTCGACGGCGAGGGCCGGCTCTGGATCGCGGTGCCGAGCCAGGGCACCGTCTCGGCGATCACCGCCGCCACGTTGCCGTCCAAGCCGGCCTCGGCCGCGCCCGCCGGTGCCGGGCTCAGCCCGAAGCAGGTCGATTCGTACGACGTCGCCGAGGCAAGCCACGAGCTTGTGGTGTCCACCCTGGACGAGGGGGTGGCGGTGCTCGACCGCACGGCCGGGAAGCTGGTGCGGGTGCAGCAGGGCAAGGTTCACCCGACGCCGTTGACGCTGTCCGGTGCGGCGGCGATGCCCACGCGCACCAGCGGGCAGCGGGTTCCGGTCACCGTGCCCGCCGAACGGCGGGTGCTGGTGGTGGGTGACGGTGGGGAGGAGCAGGCGTTCACGGTGCCGGGCGAGGGCGACCGGCTCAGCCCGGCGGTGGCCTGGGCGGACCGGTTCTACTGCGCCGACGAGGCCACCGGCACGATCTACGCCTTCGACGCGGGTGGTCAGCTGGTCGAGACCATCAAGGGGCGGGCGAACGGGCCGCTGGAGCTGGAGGTGCGGGAGAATCGCCTGTTCATCAACTCTCCCGACGCGGCGAGCGCTCGGGTGGTGGACGACAAGCACCAGGTGCGCGAGGTCGACAAGTACGCCAACGACGTGCTCGGCGGCGACCCGCCACCGGTTGCCCCGCCGCCGCCCCCGCCGCCGCCGAAGAAGCCGCGGGTGAACAAGCCGAGCGCGCCGCGCAGTGTCACCGCCGCCGCCGGCAACGCGCAGGCGCGGGTGAGCTGGCGGCCGTCCGCCGCGAACGGCGCCGAGATCATCAAGTACGTGGTGGAGGGTGGCGGCCAGCGCCTGGAGGTGGGTGCCAACCAACGCGCGGTGGAGGTCACGGGTTTGACCAACGGCGAGACGTACCGGTTCGCGGTGCACGCCGTCAACGCCAAGGGCGACGGTCCGCCGCGCACCAGCAACCCGGTGATCCCGACGGCCGCGGTGCCCGACCCGCCGGCGAGCGCGACCGCCCAGGAGCGACCGGACGGCACGGTGCTGGTGACGTGGCCGGCGGCGAACGGCCAGGGCAACACCATCGCGCGGTACGCGGTGACGGCCAGTTCGGCGGGAACGAACGCGCCGGTCGGTGAGTCGACGAAGACGGAGCTGGTGGTGCCCGCCGGTGAGTTGGAGTTCGGCACCCAGTACGCGTTCACGGTTGTGGCGGTCAACGACAAGGGCGCCGGTTCGGCGGCGTCGCCGGTCAGCAACACGGTGGTGCCCTTCACGACGCCCGGTGCGCCGCTCGACCTGCGGGCCGGCACGGTCGCCGACCAGCCGGGCGCGGTCACCGTGCAGTGGGCGCCCGCCGAGGCCAACGGCCGACCGGTGTCGAAATACCTGGTGGACATCGGTGGACGGGCCAGCGAGGTGACCGACACCCGCACGACAGTCACCGGGCTGGGCAACGGCCAGAACGTGGTGGTGAAGGTGAAGGCGGTCAACGAGGCGGGTCCCGGTCCGGAGGCCACCACCACCGCGCGTACGGTCGCCGAGCCACGGGTCACGGTGACCGGCTCGTCGTCGACGGCCACTGCGGCGACCGTGACGTTCACGGTGGACGCGGGCGGCGGTCAGGCCACCTGCGCGGTGAGCACGGCGGGTGAGCCGACGAAGGCCGGGGCGTGCTCCAGCATCACGATGACCGGCCTGACACCGGGCACGGCGTACGCGTTCACGGTGACGGCCACCAACGCCGCCGGTAAGGGCACGGCCACGAAGGACCAGGCCACCCAACCGCAGTACGGGATCGCGACCTGCAACAACGGCGCTTCCGGGCCGGAGGCGAGCTACTGCACCCGGGAGGTTGCCGGCGCGCGCAACGGCAACGAGATCTTCAAGGTTGCCGAGCAGGACAACGACCGGCAGGCAGGCTGGGTGGCCAACGGGACCCGGCTGAAGGCGTACTGCAAGAAGTCGGGTGAAGAGGTCTACGCGTACATCTACAACAACGACAAGCGCAGCACCTGGTGGGTGCAGGTCGACTACGAGGGGAAGAACTACATTCCCTGGGCCTGGCTCAACCTGGAGGGCGGCGACAACATCAACGTCCTGCCCACCTGCTGAAGCACCAGGCAAGGAGCACCGCCGACCGTGAACACCCACGAGCCGCTCACCCAGCCGGAGGTGCAGGGCTTCGCCGCCCTGGCCGCCCGGCTGGCCGAGAACGTCAACGCGGTGGTGCTCGGCAAACCGCAGGTGGTTCGGCTGGCGCTGACCGCGCTCTTCGCGCAGGGTCACGTGCTCCTGGAGGACGTGCCGGGGGTCGGTAAGACGACCCTGGCGCGGGCCATCGCCGCCACGGTGAAGGGTGAGTGGCGGCGCATCCAGTTCACGCCCGACCTACTCCCCTCGGACGTGTCCGGGGTGACCATCTTCAACCAGGCCAGCCGGGACTTCGAGTTTCATCCGGGGCCGGTCTTCGCCAACATCGTCATCGCCGACGAGATCAACCGGGCGTCGCCGAAGACCCAGTCGGCGCTGCTGGAGGTGATGGAGGAACGCACCGTCACCGTGGACGGGGTCCGGCACCCGGTGCCGTCGCCGTTCCTGGTGGTGGCCACGCAGAACCCGGTGGAGATGGACGGCACCTACCGGCTGCCCGAGGCGCAACTGGACCGTTTCCTGGTGAAGCTGTCCGTCGGCTACCCGGACGAGGCGGTCGAGGTGGAGGTGCTGCGCGGCGCGACGATGCGTTCGCCGGAGGCGCTCACCCCGGTCACCGACACCGCCACCGTGGGGGAGATGGTCCGGATGGCCCGTCGGGTGCACATCGCCGAGCCGCTCTACGCGTACGCGGTCCGGTTGGCCGCCGCGACCCGCACCCACCCACAGGTGCGGGTCGGGGTCAGTCCCCGGGGCGTGATCGCGTTGACCCGCGCGGCGTGCTCGTACGCGCTCATCGACGGGCGGGGTTGGATCATGCCGGAGGATCTGAAGGCGCTCGTCGAGTCGGTGTTCGCGCATCGGCTGCTGCTGACGCCGGACGCCCAGGTGCGCGGGATGACCGCCGCCGAGGTGCTGCGTCAGGCCGTCGCCTCGGTGCCGGTGCCACTGCCGTCGGGGCAGCCCGCTCCGGTGCAGGGCTGACCGGCACCAGCACGATGGGGATCACCGCCCGTGGGATCGGGCTGCTCGTCGCCGCCGTGGTGCTGCTGGGAGTGGGTTTCCGGTTCGCGTACCCCGAGTTGACGTTGCTGGGCGCGGCGGCCGGCGCGGCCGTCGGCTATGCCGCGCTGGTCGCGGCCTGGCGGCCCCGGCTGACCGTGACCCGCCACGCCGATCCGGACCGGGTGGCCCGCGGCGAGCCGGCGAGCATGACGTTGACCGTGCGTAACGCGGGCCGGCTGCGGTCGGCGAACCTGCTGGCCGAGGACCGCTGCGGGGAGCGCATCGTGCCGGTGCCGGTGTTGCGCCTGCGGCCCGGTCGGGACACGGAGGTCCGCTACGACGTACCGACCCATCGGCGGGGGGTGGTGCCGGTGGGGCCGCTGCGGGTGACCCGGCGCGATCCGTTGGGGTTGGTGGCGTTGGCCCGCCCGTACGGCGCGGCGGTGCCGGTCTGGGTCTACCCCCGGGTGCACCCCCTGACGGCGGTGCCGCGCGGTGCGGGGCGCAGCCTCGACGGCCGGGTGGACGGGGTGCCGCACGGCTCGATCACGTTCGACTCGTTGCGGGAGTACGTGGTCGGCGACGAGCTGCGCCGGGTGCACTGGCGGACCAGCGCCCGGGTGGGTGAGCTGATGGTGCGGGAGAACGTGGACACCAGCCTGCCGCACCTGATCGTGCTGCTGGACAATCGCGCCGTCGCGCACCCCCAGCGGGTGGGTGGGGTGGCGGAGTCGTTCGAGTCGGCGTGCGAGGCTGCGGCGTCGATCGTCACCGCCGCACACCGTGCCGACCTGCCGGTGGTGTTGTTGTTCGCCGACGCGGAGCCGGCCGCGCCGGGTGGGACGCCGGACGTCGGCTCGGCGCTCGGTCCGCTGGACCGGCTCGCCGCCGCCGCGCTCTCGGATGCCGACGAGGCAATCCGCGCGGCTGCCACCCGGCTGCGCCAGGACCGGCTCGGTGACACGTTGATCTTCCTGACCGGGCCGGGTGGGCGGGACGACCTGGGGCACGTCGGGGCGCTGCGTGGCGCGTACCCGTCGGTGGTGGTCGGGGTGTTCGGCGCGCCCGAGCCGACGCCGCCGGGCGCGGCCGGCCTGGTGGTGGTCGACGCTGCGGACGGCGCGCAGTTCGCCGCCGAGTGGGACGGGGTACGCCGGTGGTGACGCGTGCCGGGCGGGTGCTGCGGGCGGCGGTCGTCCCGCTGGTGCTGATCGGGTTGATCGCGCTGGCCGGGGTGGTGCTGGGCCGGGTGTACGCGGGAAACCTGCTGATCGGGCTGGTCGTCGGTGCGGCAGCCGGTTCGGTGCTGGTCAGCGTGGCCGCCCGACGGCTGCCGTCCTGGTTGGTGGCGCCGGTGTCGGTGGTCGCGATGGCCGGCTGGACACTGTGGTCGTTGCGGCTGGCCGCCGATCGGGCCGAGCTTCCGGGTGCTCTGCTGGAGATCACCGCTGACGCCGCGCGCAACGGTATTCCGCGGCTGCTGACCGCGATGATCCCGGTGGAGCCCACTCCGGACACGGTGCTGGTGCCCGTGGTGGCGGCCTGGCTGGCCGGGCTGGCCGGTGCGGAGGTCGCCTTGCGCACCGGCCGGGTGCTGCTGGGCTACCTGCCGGCGGCGGGGCTCTACGCCGCCGGCCTCTACGTGGTGGGTCCGAATGCCGCCCCGGCGGTCGGGGTGACGGTGGCGTTCGTCGCGGTCGCGGCGGCTGGTCTGGCGGCCCCCACCGGTCCCGCGTCGGCCGCCGCCGACCCCACTGCCGAGCTGGCTCCCCGGGTACGCGCGGCGGTGCGGCTGCGGCTGGCCACCAGCGCGGCACTCGGGGTGGCGCTGGTGGTCGGGCTGGTCGCGCTGCTCGGACCGGTCGTTGCCGACCAGGTCGACGGGCGGCCGGTGGACCCCCGCCGGTACGTGGAGCCGCCGCAGGTGCAGACGCTCGACGAGAACCCGTTGATTCGGATCTCCGGCTGGGCGCTGCGCCCGGAACAGAAGCTCCTCGACGTGAGCACGGAGCGGACCGGTGTCGCGCCTCCCGCGTCCGGTGGCACCCCACCGGGGGACGAGTCGGCCGGCGACGCCGGTCGCGGTGTGCGGATGCGGTTGGCGGTGCTCAGCGACTACGACGGGGTGACCTGGCGGGTCGGTGCGACGTACCGCAACGCGGGGCGGATCCTGCCGGCTCCCGCCCCGTCCCGGGACAGCACGGCGGAGACCGTCCGCCAGCAGATCACCGTGGCGGAGCTGAGCGGTCGGCTGCTGCCCGCTGTGGCGACGCCCCGGGAGGTCAGCGGCGCACGGGTGGCGTACGACCCGGCGAGCGGGACGCTGATCCGGCCGGAGGGGTTGACGCCGGGGCTGCGGTACGCGGTGACCTCCGCCGAGGAACGGCCGGACTCGAACCTGTTGGCCACTGCGAACGTGCCCGCCGGCGATGGGGTGGCCCGGGTGCTGCGGGTGGCCGACGGGGTGCCTGACCCGATGCGCCGGCTGGCCACGCAGCTCGCCGAGGACAACGGCGCCCCGTTCGCGCGGGCTCTGGCGATCGAGCAGTTCCTGGCCGAGCACTACCGGGTGGTGGCGGACGCGCCGAGCGGGCACGCGTACCCGAATCTGGGTTTCTTTCTCTTCGGGCCCCGCGCCGGCGGCGGGCAGGAGGGCACCTCGGAGCAGTTCGCGGCGGCGTTCGCGGTGCTCGGCCGGTTGTCCGGGCTGCCGACCCGGGTGGTGGTGGGTTTCCGGGCCGGCGGGCAGGGGCCGGTGCTTGCCGGTGACGCGTTCGCCTGGCCGGAGGTGCTGTTCGACGGGCTGGGTTGGGTGCCGTTCGATCCGCTGCCCCGCCCGAACGAACAGCCGAGGCCGGTGGAGGAGGATTTCCGTCCGACACCTGACGATCCGCCACCGTCGGAGGCGCCGGCGCCCACCGTGGAGCCGACCGCGTCACCGGAGCCGGTCGCCGCTGGTGACGGGCCGCCCGGCCGGGGCGGCGTGTCCACGCCGCTGCTGGTCGCCGGCGGCAGCGGCGGCCTGTTGCTGCTGGTCGGGGCGCTGCTGCTCACCCTGCTGGCGATGCGCCGTTCACTCACCCGCGCCCGGCTGGTCCGGGGTGACCCCGGTCAGCGCATCGCCGGCGCCTGGCGGGAGGTCACCGACGCGCTCCGGCTGGCCGGCCGCCCGGTCGGTGACGACCTGGCCGCCACCGAGGTGGCCGGACACGCCCGCCAGGCGCTCGCCGCCGCCCGAGCGCAGACGACCGCCGACAGCACGACCGACGACAGCACGACCGACGCTCCGGGCGTCGACGATCTGGCGGACCTGCTCAACCAGGTGGGCTTCGCCCCGGGCGCCGCGACACCCGACCAGGCCGCCCGCGCCGCCGAGGTGGCGACGGCCTATGTGCAGAGCCTGCGCTCCGCGCGTCCCTGGTGGCGGCGCCTGCTCTGGTCGGTGCACCCCACTCCCCTGCGCCGCGCCCGCCGGTCCCCGCGGTGAGCACGAGCGTCGCGTCGACCGCGGCCCTCGCCCGGCTCCAGAGCGGCGAGCCTGCGCTGATCGGTTCGACCGAGGACTTTGGCAGACGCCCTAACGGGTCAGGCGGCGGACGAGTTTGCGCATGCCGGCCTGCCAGCCGTCCGGGTCTTCGGCGCGGCGGCGGGCGTAGTCGGCGACCTCCGGGTGCGGCAGGATCAGGAAACGTTCCTCGGCCAGCCCGGCGACGGCCGCCTCGGCGACCTGGTCCGGGGTGAGCACCGCACCGGACGCGGCGACCACCCGCGCGCCGAGATGCCCCTCGGCGAGCCCGTCGGCGAGCATCGGGGTGTCCACCCCCTGCGGGCACAGCGCGCTGACCCGGATGCCCCGGTCCCGGTAGGTGATGGCGAGCCACTCGGCGAAGCCCACCGAGGCGTGCTTCGTCGCGGTGTACGCGGCGTCGCCCACCGCGGTCAGCACGCCCGCCGCCGAGCAGGTGTGCAGCAGGTGCCCGCCACCCCGGGCGAGCATCCCGGGCAGCACCGCGCGGGACGAGTAGACGTGGGCGAGCACGTTGACCCGCCACGCCCGGTCCCAGCCGGCGTCGTCGACCTCCACTCCCCCGCCGGTGGTCACCCCCGCGTTGGCGCAGAACAGGTCGATCCGGCCGTAGCGCTCCTCGGTGTCGGCGACGAGGTCGCGGACCTGCTCCTCGTCGGTGACATCGAGGGCGATGGCGTGCGCGACCGGGCCGATGCCCTCGGCCACCGCGTCCGCCGCTTCGGGGTCCAGGTCGGCGACCACCACGGCGGCGGCACCCTCCGCGGCGAAGCGGCGGGACAGCGCCGCCCCGATGCCGCCGGCCGCACCGGTGACCACCACGATCCGGTCGGTGAGGTTCACGCGGACGCTCCTACGGGGTCGGCGCCCAACTGGGCGATGAGGCTGAGCAACGCGGCCGAGCCGCCGGCGGTGACCTCCGGGGTGGGCAGCAGCGCCATGATCGGCACGTCGACACCGGCGTCGGCGTAGCGGCGCACCTGGGCGCGGCACCACTGCGGTGCGCCGTGCAGCACCAACGCGTCGACCACATCGTCGGGCACCGCCGCGCCGGCGCCGCGTCGGTCACCGGCGGCCCAGGCCGCCCACATGGGCGCGAGCGTCTCGTCCCGGCCGAGCCAGCGGTGGAACTCGGCGTACGCGGGAACGGTGAGGTAGCTGGTGATGAGCCGGCGGCCCAGTGCTCGGGCGTACCCGGCGTCCTCGGTGGGGCAGACGAAGATCCGGGCGGCGACCTCGAAGCCGGTACGCCGTTCGCCCAGCTCGGCGAGGGCACGGGGCACGTCGTCGGCGCTGAGCCAGTTGAGGATGACACCGTCGGCCTCGGCACCGGCCAGCCGGAGCATCCCCGGGCGCAGCGCGGCCAGCAGGATCGGTGGCGGCACCGCCGGCGGTTGTTCCAGCGTGAACCGGCGGATGGTGAACGTGTCGTAGGCCTGGTCGACGGTCTGGCCGCTCAGCGCGGCGCGCAGGAAGCGCAGCATGTCGCGGGTGCGGCGGAACGGCTCGTCGAACGGCACGGCGTTCCAGTCCTGTACGAGCACGGGTGAGGACGCGCCGATGCCGAGGGTGAACCGGCCCGGCGCGGCCTCGGCCAGCGCCGCCGCGCTCATCGCCAACAGGCCGGGACCCCGGGTGAAGACCGGCGCGATCGCGGTGCCCAGCCGCAGCCCCGGCTGCCAGGCCGCGGCGAGCGCCAACGGGGTGAACCCGTCGGTCCCGGCGACCTCGGACGACCAGACGTCGGTGAACCCCGCCCGCTCGAGAGCGGCGTAGGCCGCGTCGTGGTGCGCCAGCGCGATCCCGCCCAACGGCACCGTCATGCCCCATCGATTCGTCACCGATCGATCGTGCCCGTTCACGGGGGTACGGGCAAGATCCCCGGGTTGGGCAGAATCGCCGGTTTCCGGTCGCCCGTGCCGGCGCGGATGCTACGACTTCGAGGTGGACCGGACCAACGGCGCAGGCCGCTGACCATGGGTTCCGGGGCAGCGGGGCACCTGGAGCCGGTCAAACGCGACCCGGGCCGGGCGACCTTTCTCGAGCTCTTCTTCGACCTGGTGTACGTCTTCGCGCTCACCCGGATCTCGGCGCGCGCGTTCGAGGACCTGACCGACGGGCCGGCTCGGGAGCACGCCATGGCGGCGCTCACCGGGGGCGGCAAGACGTTGCTGCTACTGCTCGCACTCTGGTCGGTCTGGCAGGGCACCGCGTGGACGACGAGCCGCTACGACCCCTACCGGGTGCCGCTGCAGACCGTCGTGATCACCGCGTTGGTGTGCAGCATGCTGCTCGGGGTGGCGATCCCCCGGGCGTTCAGCGAGACCTCGCTGATGTTCGCGGTGGCGTACGTGGTCGCGCAGGTGACCCGACCGGTGATCCTGTCGCTCGCGTTGGGCGCCCACCCGTACCGCCGGCTGAAGGTACGCATGGCTGTGGTGTTCTCCGTCAGCGGGGTGTTCTGGATCACCGGGGCGCTGCTGAGCACCAACATGCAGGTCACGCTCTGGACGGCGGCGCTGGCCCTCGAATACCTGGCTGCCCGGTGCGGCTGGCCGGTCCCGGGGCTGGGTCGTTCGACGGTCTCCAAGTGGGAGATCGCCGGGGAACACCTGGCGGAGCGGTACCAGCAGTTCTTCCTCGTCGCGCTGGGCGAGACGATCCTGGTGGCGGGTTTCGCGTACAGCGAGGGACCGTACGAGTCGGGGCACGTGTGGGCGTTCGCGCTCGCGTTGGCCACCTCGATCCTGCTGTGGCGGATCTATGTGCAGCGGGCCGGGCGGATTCTGGGCGAGGCGGTGGTGAAGGCCCGACACCCCGCCACCATCGGCCGGTCGGCGGCCGACACCCACCTGGTGATGGTGGTCGGTCTCGCGGCCACCGCGATCGGCTACGAGCTGATCATCCAGCATCCGCTGGAACAGATCCCGGGGCCGTGGCTGACCATGGCGCTCGGTGGTCCGGCCCTGTTCCTGGCCGGGCGTGCCCGCCTGGAGTACGAGGTGTTCGCGCGCGTGTCTCCGTCCCGGTGGATCGCCCTGCTGGTGTTGGCGGCGTCGGCGGCGCCGCTGCTGTTCCTGCCCGCTGTGGCCGCGAGCGCGGTCGGGGTGCTGGTGTTGGCCGTCGTCGTGGTCGTCGACGCCCGTCGGGCGCGCGGTGCCCCACCGGAGGCCGCCACGCCGCCCTTCTGAGCTGGCACGGTACGACGACGTCGGGCGCTAGTCTCGGCGCGTGACCTTCTCGCTCGTCGCCCGCTCCGCCGACGGTCGCCGGCACGGCGTCGTCGTCGCCAGCAAGTTCCTCGCCGCCGGGGCGCTGGTGCCGGCCGCCGCCGCCGAGGTCGGCGCGCTGGCCACCCAGGCGCACGTCAACCTCGCCTACCGTCCGCAGGGCCTCACCCTGCTGCGCACCGGGGTGGCCCCCGCCGACGTGGTAGCCGGGCTGATCGCCGCGGACCCGGAGCGGGAGCACCGCCAACTCGGCGTGGTGGGCGTCGACGGAACGGGTGCCACCTGGACCGGGCCGGCCTGCCACCCGTGGGCGGGCGGACGGGCCGGCGACGGCTGGGCCGCGCAGGGCAACGTACTCACCGGCCCGGAGGTCGTCAACGCGCTGGCCGACGCCTGGCTGGCCAAGTCGGCGCTGCCGTTCGCCGAGCGGTTGGTCGCCGCGTTGCGGGCCGGCGACGAGGCCGGCGGCGACCGGCGGGGTCGGCAGAGCGCCGGCCTGCTGGTGGTCGAGCGCGGCGGCGGGTACGGCGGCACCAGCGACGTGCTCGTCGACCTCCGGGTGGACGATCACCCGGACCCGGTCGCCGAGCTGGGCCGGCTGCTCGCCGTGCACTCCATGCTGTTCAGCCGGCCCGACCCGAGCACCCTGCTGGACCTGAGCGGCGCGGTCGCCGACGAGGTGGCGGCGTTGCTCGCCGCGCTGGGCCATCCGGTGGCCGACGGTGGCACGGAAGTGGCGTTGGTCTCCTGGGCGGGGCTGGAGAACCTCGAGGAGCGGTTGGTGCCGGGCCGGATCGACCCGGTGGTGCTGACGCACCTGCGCGGCGTCGCCCTGCACGTCCCCGCACCCCGCGCCGCGAGCTGACCTCGACCGTCCAGCACCGCCCGAAGCCGGCGCGCGGCGCAGCCAGCAGCGCCCGAAGCCGGCGCGCGGGGCAGCCAGCAGCGTCCGAAGCCGGCGCGCGGGGCAGCCAGCAGCGCGCGGGTCAGCGGCCGAAGGCGAGCCAGCGGAAGCCGGCGGCGTCGATCGCGGCCCGTTCCGGGACGGTCAGCGCCGCCCGTCCGGTGGTCTTACGGATCAGGGTCAGCTGGTCCCAGCGCAATCCCGCCGGTGTCGGTCGGCCCCCGGTGAGCAGATCGGCGATCACCTCGGCCGCCGGAGGAGTGAGCCAGGGCGGCCGACCCAGCGCGGCGGCCAGGTCCAGACCGTGCACGCCCACCTCGACGACCCGGGTCCGCAGGAACTCGGTGACGCCCATCGCGTCGCCGTGCCGGGTCCCTACGACGCGATCGGGCGGCGCGGCGGCGACCGCGGCATCGGAAGCCCGCCAAGCGCGGTCCATCGCGGTCGCCAACGTCGCACGGTCCACCCGCGACGCGTCGCGGCGGCCTCCGGCGATCCGGTCGGCGTCGACAGACGGGGTGAACTTCGCCCTGCCGAAGTAGCCGGCGGCGTCGACCTCGGCGCGGGGCGGGGCGGGCGCGGCGAGCATGTCGGTCAGCCGGCCGACTCCGGTCCGCACGTGCGCGATCAACTCCCGGACCGTCCACGGTGCGCAGGTGGTGGGCCGGTCCAGGTCGGCGTCGACCAACTCGGCGAGGATCTCGGTGAGCTGCGCGCACTCCGCGGAGAACGCCACGCGGACCGGGTCCATCGGTCCGCTCAGCCCTTGACCCTGGGCACCAGCCGGTGCACGACGGTGAGCACCAACGCCATCACCACCGCCATCGTGCCGGCGATCCCGGCGGCGCTGCCCGAATACCCGACGAACAGAGGCTGGCGGCTCAGCTCGTCCGGGCCGGTGTCGCGCAGGCCGACCAGCCAGGTGAGGGACAGCCCGCAGGCGACCAGGGCGAGCACCCCGGCCGCCCCGAGCACCAGCGCGGCCGTGCGGTGCGCATCGCCGGGAGCGACCTCGGCCTGCTCCCGCTGGGTGATCAGCAGGACCAGCCCGGCCAGCGCCGCCCAGACACCCACCACCAGGTACGCGGCGATCGCGTCGCTGGGCCGGTGCCAGCCGGCGGAGAGGGTGGCGACGCCCGCGATGGCGGCATAGGCGGCGGCGAGGAAGGCGCCGACCGCCCGCACCTTGGCCGGCAACACGAGCACGAGCGCGACCGCCACCGCCGCGGCGACCGTGGTGTGCCCGCTGGGCAGGCTGTTGCCCACCGCCGAGCGCTCCGGGTCGACGCCGTAGTCGGGCCGGTTCAGCCCGTACTTCAACAGCTGGGTCGAGACGTTCGCCCCGGCGATCAGGAGGGTCGCGGTGATCGCCAGGGCGATCCGTCCCCGGATCAGCGCGATGAACCCGATCATCGCGGTGGCGGCCACGAGGGAGACCACCGACATCGCGTTGAGGATCCGGTCGACGGGACCCTCGATGGTGTCCTGCCCGATCCGGTTGCCGGTGAGGGCGACGGTGTCCACCCACTGGCCGATCTCGGTGTGCACGGCGACCCGCCACACGGCGAGGAAGGCGGCCGTCTGGACGAGGGCCAGTACGACCAACCAGACCGCGGTCCAACCCCGTGCCGTCGCGCGCATCCGCACACCGTAGCGGCAGGTGTCGGCCAGCCGACCGGTGGCCCGCCGCCCGCCGGCGGTTAGGTTGTGCCAGAGCGAGGAGGCGGCGATGGGCGGACCAGCGGAGCACGGCAGTGGCCAGGTCGCACCCGACCCGGACCAGCGGTTGGGCTCCGGTGGGCGGGCGCGGGCCGAGTCGCTCGCGGACCTGTTGGGCGGGCGGGGCGGCGCCGTCGATGCCACCCTGCCACCGCTCGCATTCGCGGCGGGTTGGTTGCTGGGCGGCGAGTCGCTGTGGGGTGGGATCGGCGCGGCGCTGGCGGTGGGCGCGGTGGTGGCCGGCGTACGGCTGCGCCGGGGTGACCGGCCGCGCTCGGTGCTGATCGGTCTGCTGGCCGTCTGCGTCGCGGCGCTGATCGCGGTGCGCACCGGCCGGGCCGAGGACTTCTTTCTCATTCAGGTGCTGTCCAACGCCGCAAGCGCTCTCGCCTGGGCGGTCAGCATCGTGGTGCGCTGGCCGCTGCTCGGTGTGTTGGTCGGCGGTGTGCTGGGCCAGCGCACCCGGTGGCGGCGCGACCGGGCGCTGCTGCGCGGCTACGGCCGGGCGAGTTGGGTGTGGACGGCGACCTACCTGGTGCGGCTGGCGGTGTTCGTGCCGCTGTATCTGGGTGGGCAGGTGCTCGCCCTGGTGGTGGCCCGGGTGGCGCTGACCTGGCCGCTGGTCGCCGCGGCGCTGGCATTGAGCTGGGTGGTGCTGCGGCGGTCGTTGCCGGCCGGGCACCCCGGTCTGCGTCATCCGGTGGGTGGAGAGCCCTCGGCACCGCCGAGCTGACCGGGGGGCCGAGCGGGGGCGGTACGGGCAAAAAAGTGGAGAGGCCGCCACGGGGGGAGCGGCCTCTCCGGTGACGTACGTTACTCCGTTGCGGACCTCGGCGTGATCCCGAGACGGCCCGAATTTCTGGGCTTTTTTGCGGTTGGCTCCAGTCCGGGCGGTGGGGTGGGCCAGCCGATCCGCTGCGTCGGCCAGATGGCTGGCCCACCCCGGCCTGACCGTGGGTGTCAGGCCGTCCGCCGGCCGGGGTCCGTCGTTCCTCGGACCCCGGCCGGATCCCGGGGTGGGCGGTCCACGCCACCCACCCCGGGTCGTCGTCAGCCGTTCGGGAACAGGCTGCCGTAGTCGGCGTACGCCATGGCGACGTCCGCCTGTGCCCAGAACCGGTGGTAGTTGAAGCTGGGCTCCGCGCCACCGTCCAGGTACGCCTGCACCTTCGGCCAGTCCGGGTCGTTCTTGTAGAAGGACCGGAGGTCCAGGAAGCTCTTACCGGCGGCGATGGTGTCGCCGTTCGGCATCTTCCCGGTCCAGCCCGGCGGGACGTAGACGCCCTGCCCGGTGGAGGCGTTGTAGGTGTCGTCGAAGCGCCGGTAGTCGCCACGCTTCTCCGTGGTGGAGACACCCTTGGCGTCGGCGGCGGCGGACAGCCCGTCGAGCAGCCCCTTGGCGGTCGTCTTGGCCGCCGCGTCACCCGACTTGGCCGCGTACGCGATCAGGATCCGGGCGTAGGCGGCGGCGACGCCGACGTCCTGGCCCTTGCTGATCACCTCGACGTGCAGGCCGGTGTTGGGCTGCGGGTTGGACGGGTTCCAGGTGGTCGGCTGACCGGTCCACGCCATATCCGACGGGATCGACCAGTTGGTGCCCAGGGTGGTGTTGGCGATCGCCCACGGCACCCACTTGTCCAGCAGCGCCTTGGCCTTCGCGTTGCCGGTCTGCAGGTACAGCTCGGCGATGCGCTGCATCGACCAGGCCTGCATGCCGAACCACTGGTTGGACGGCGGGTCGTTGTAGACCGGGTCGACGTCGTAGAACATGCCGTAGAAGGTGCTGGTGCCGGCCGGCGGCTGGGCGTAGCTGCCGTCCCAGCTGTTGGTGGCACCACCGGCGATGCCGCCCTCGGCGGACTGCAGCCAGGTGTAGAACTCCAGCTGCCGTTCCAGGCTCTTGGTCCAGTCCGCGGTCGCGGTCGGCGACTGCGGCTTGAGCTCCGGGGTGTTGGTCAGCGCCCAGGCCGCGAACGGGTTCTGGTAGCCGAAGTGGTTGTGGCTGGAGCCGATCCGCCAGGACCAGTTCTGGCTGGTGTCGTACGCACCGCCCCAGGCGTAGTACCAGGAGAGCAGGTAGTGCGCAGATTCCCTGCCGCTGCCGGCGGGGCAGGTGCTGGCCCCGACGCAGTTGCCGATCTTCTTGAAGTACTTGTCGAACATCGAGTACCGCAGGTAGTCGCCCATCTTGGCGGCCTTCGCGATGGTGGCCGCGACGTCGGCCTGCTTGTTCTGTGCCTTGGCCCAGGTCAGCGCCCAGTACGCGGCCTGCACGGCGCGGGCGTCGGCGTCCGGGGCGTTCGTGTACTTCCACTGCTTGGCGGGGGCACCGGTGTCCTTGACGAACAGGTCGAGGTAGCCGTACTGGCCGCCGTGCTTGAAGGTGTCGCAGGACGGCTGCGGGATGGTCTCCCACACCGACTCCTGGGTGCCCCGCTGGAAGGTGTTGATGTACGCCGGCTTGGTGGTGCCGTCACCGCAGCGACCGAAGCCGTAGGTGTTGTCGACGTCCATCAGCCAGTGCATGCCGTAGATGTCGCCGGTGCCGTAGGTGGACTGCAACTCCGCGCGCAGCGGGTCCTGCCCGACCGGGATGTTCGCGTTCAACGCCGACGGGTACTGGCTGGGCAGGTTGTACTCCGCGGCGTACTGCGGAGTACCCGCGGACCCAGCCGTTGGCTGGTCCGCGTGGGTCGGGATGATGTACTTCTCCATCACCGTCCAGGCGTTGTTGAACGGCGCCCAGTTCTGGGTCACGCGTCCGTAGTTCGCCTCCAGCCACAGCCAGAAGCTGAACGCCTCCGAGGTCGTCTCGTGCCCGTGGTCGGGCGCCTCGACGATGAGCGTCTCCACCGAGTGGTACGGCACGCCCTCGGGGCTGAAGTAGCCCGAGTTCTTGATCTTGCCGTACTGCTCGAGGAACTTCGCGATGTAGGTGTTGTCGCCGCCGGGGGTGTCGTTGTCGATCTCGGTGGCGGTGACCGCCAGCGAGGCGAGACCGGTGGCGGACGCGGTGATGGTGGCGGCGCCACCGAGGGTGTCGGTGTCCTCCGCCGCGGCGACCGTGACGGTGACCCCGGTGTTCCAGTTGCTCGGGGTCAGCGTGGCGGTGCTCGGGGAGACCGTGACGTCGGTGTCGCCGGTGCGGGTGAGGGTGACCGGCACGTTGGCCGTCGGCGCGGCGCTGAGCTTCAGGTTGAAGGTGGAGGTGCCACCCTCGCTGACGCTCACCGCGGACGGCGTGGCGACGAGTGTCGGGCCGTTGGCGGCACCGACGGTGAACGCCTTCTCGTCGACCCCGATGCCGTTGGCGTTGTCGTACGCCTTGGCCTGGACGGTGTAGCTGCCGGCCGGCAGGTCCTCCTGCGTGTAGGCGTACGGCGCGGAGGTGTCGGTGTTGATCAGCAGGCCGTTGCGGTAGAACTCGACCTTGCTGATCGTCCCGTCCGGGTCACTGGCGGTGGCGGTCAGCGGCACGTCGGCCGGCGCGGTGAACGGCCCGGTCGGCAGGCCGAGGGAGACCGTCGGCGGCAGGTTGGCCGGGGTGCCGTTGCACGGGGTGCCGTTGAGCGTGAACGAGGTGGGCTTCGGGTTGCTGCCCGAGTGGGAGCCGTTGAAGCCAATGGTGGTGGAGGCACCGGTGCCGAGGTTGCCGTTGTACGACTCGTTGGTCGCGGTGACCTCGCTGCCGGACTGGCTGAACCTGGCCGACCAGCCCTGGGTGACCCGCTGGCTGCTGTTCGGGAAGGTCCACTTGAGCGTCCAGTTGCTGACCGCGTCGCCCAGGTTCTTGATCGTCACGTTGGCGGTGAAGCCGGTGTTCCAGTCATTGGTCGCGTAGACCACGTCGCAGGCGGGCGCGGCCTGTGCGGCGCCGGCGGGCAGGGTCACCCCGCCGGCGGCGAGCGCGGCGGCAGCGATGATCGCCACTCGACGGCGTCTTGCCAGTTGTCTCATGTGCGCGGTGTCTCCTCGGACCAGGCCGGGACGGTCCCCGGCGAAGGCGCCTGCCCGCGAGGGTGGTGGTCCGCGGGAGATTCGAGGCGCCGGGAAGGTGGTCTCCCCCGGGCCCGGCCGGGGTAGGGCGGTGCGGCCCGCACGGGAGGGGGTCCCGCCGGCTGCGATCGGGTGACCGTGACCGGGATCGTGCTGCCGGCTGCCCTCGGTGAACCCGCGCTCACGCGATGTGGCTCCTGTCGCGTTGAATCGACAGTCTGCCATGGAAGCGCTCCCACAACAAGCGCACACGCCACTCGTTCAGCCCGTTGTTTCGATCTCGTTTTGGGTCTTTCACAAAGCGGTGACGGGCGTTACAGTCGCAACATCGGTCGATGGGAGCGCTTCCATCGATAAGGTTCCAACAAGAAGATCGCTGGGGTCGTCTCTGACGGGCCCGGCGAACCAACCCGAGGGCCGACGACGGGCCAGCCCGGACGCCGTCGTCAGCCATCGTCCCGCCTTACGGAGGGAGGTGGAACCAGAGCCACTCGCGTGGCCCGGCTCCCGCGCGACACGCACGGCAGGACCCAAATTCCGCCCGTGTGTGCAGTTACGGTGGGGACGGGGGTTGCCCTCCCCCGTCCCCACACTAAACCCCCGTACACGATGGGAAAAGAGGCCGACGGGACAGGCGCGCCGCGCCGCCCGGCGGCCTTGTTCGCTGTCTGGGGCCTCCAACCGCCTCGACCCGCCATCGCCGGCCGCCATGACGGCCAGCTGACCGGGCCGGCCGCCCCTGGCCTATTCTGGGAGCGCTCCCGAATCTCGGCGGTGGCCCCGTATCCACGAGGAGAATCCATGTCGATACCTACCGGGCCCGCCGGCCCACTGCGCTTCCCCGACAACTTCGGTTGGGGCGCGGCCACCTCGGCGTACCAGATCGAGGGCGCCGCGAAGGAGGACGGGCGCGGAGAGTCCGTCTGGGACACCTTCAGCCGCGTCCCGGGCAGCACCCGAAACGGCGACACCGGCGACGTGGCCGCCGACCACTACCACCGCTACGCCGAGGACCTCGACCTCATGCGCGACCTCGGGCTGCGCAGCTACCGCTTCTCCATCTCCTGGCCACGGATCCAGCCCGACGGCAGCGGCCTGCCCAACCAGCGCGGGCTCGACTTCTACCGCCGGCTCATCGACGGCCTGCACGAGCGGGGCATCGCCCCGATGGCCACCCTGTTCCACTGGGACCTCCCGCAGGCACTGCAGGACGCCGGCGGCTGGGAGTCGCGCGACACCGCCCACCGCTTCGCCGACTACGCCGACGTGCTCTTCCGCGCCCTGGGCGACCGGGTGCCGGCGTGGCTCACCATCAACGAGCCCAAGACCGTGGTGCAGAACGGCTACCTCACCGGTCACCACGCCCCCGGCCGACAGGACCCGGACGCCGCCTACCTGGTCGCCCACCACCTGCAACTCGCGCACGGTCTCGCCGTCGGCACGCTGCGGGCCAGCGGCAGCAACAGCCGGATCGGCCCCGCGCTCAACCTGCACCCCTGCTACCCCGCCGACGACTCCCCGCAGGCGGCCGCCGCCGCCCACCTCTACGACGGCTACGAGAACCGCCTCTACCTCGACTCCCTGCTCAAGGGCAGCTACCCGGAGGACCTGCTGGCCGACCTGGGTCCGCAGAGCCGGATGGTCCAGGGCATCCGCGACGGCGACCTGAAGATCATCTCGGCGCCGATCGACCTGCTGGCCGTGCAGTACTACACGCCGATCTACGTCACCGGCGACGGCGGCACCGTGCGACGCTGGTCGACCTCGGTGGCCGAGTGGCAGCAGATCTACCCCGACGGGATGTACGACCTGCTGACCCGGGTGACCCGCGACTACGGCCCGATTCCCCTCACCATCACCGAGAACGGCCTGCCCACGGCGGACACGCTGGGGGCGGACGACACCGTCCAGGACACCGGCCGGATCAGCTTCCTGCGCGACCACCTCACCGCCGTGCACCGGGCCATCGCCGCCGGGGTGCCACTGGAGAGCTTCCACGTCTGGTCGCTGCTCGACAACTTCGAGTGGGACGCGGGATACGACCAGCGCTGGGGGCTTGTCTACGTGGACTACCCGACCCAGCGGCGGGTGCTCAAGAGCAGCGCCACCTGGTACCGCTCCGTCATCACCGACGGCGGCTTCTGAGCGGGCCGCCACCCGGAGTGCCGGGCCCGGACGGCTCGGCTCGGGTGAGCCGGTGACCGTCCGGGTTCCGGACCGGCCGCTCAGCGGGGCAGCGCCTGCTGCAACTCCGCTCGCAGCGCCGGGGTGAGCATCTCCCCCGCCTGCTTGGCCAGCCGGGCCATCTCGTAACCCACCACACCGATGTCCGCGTCCCCGGCGGCCAGGGTGGCCAGGATCGAACCGTCGCGGATCTGCATCACCAGGAAGTAGCCGCGGCCCATCTCGACCACCGTCTGCTTCACGATATCGCCGTCGAACATCTGCGCCGCGCCCGCCGTGATGCTCATCAGCCCGGAGGTCACCGCCGCGAGCTTGTCCGCGTTGTCGCGCGGCAGATGATCGGAGATCGCCACCAGCAACCCGTCCGAGGAGACCACCACCGCGTGCGCCACGCCCGGCACCCGGTCCGCGAACGCGCTCACCAGCCAACTCAGGTCACGCGCCTCCTGGCTCAACGTCGTCACTGTCGTCGTCCCCCTTCGTCGTGCGCCCCGGACGGTGGCCCGGAAATCTCGGTGGTGTCCTCGGCCTCGGCGCGCCGCACCCCGCTGTAGAGCCGGGAGAGCATGCCACCGACCGCTTCCGGGTCCAGGTCGACGCGGTTCGGCGCCGAGGTCGGTTGTGCCGTCCGGGTGACCGCGCTCAACTGCGCCATCGGCACCCGCACCGGAAGTCCGCGCTCGTTCGTGCCGGCGGTCACCGGGATGGCCGGCGGCACCGCCGCGGCGGGCACCGCCGGAGCGGACGAACCCTCTCGCGACCACCAGCCCGCCCCTGCGCCGGGATCGCCGGCCGGGGTCAGCACGTCCGCGGAACGCACCGGCACCGGACGGGCCTGACGGGGCACGGCCGCCCCCGGCCGCCGGCCGGCCACCGGCAGGTCCCGGGCACCGAAGCCCGCGCCCGGCGCGTCTGCCTCCCGGGCGCCGCCGGGCGGTGCCGCCATCTCCCGCGCGGCGCTCGTCGCCAGCATCCGCGCCGGCGCGGGTGGATCCAGCTCCACCGGACCCTCCGGCGCCAACAACACCGCGGGCAGCACGAGTCGGGCGACCAGGCCGTCCTGTCCCCCGTCGAGGCGCACGCTGACGCCCAGCCGGGCGGCCAGGTGGCTGACCACGAACAGACCCATCCGCTCCACCGCCGCGACATCCGCGGCCGGAGGGCTGGCCAGCACCGCGTTCGCCTCGGCCAGCGCGGCCGGGCTCATGCCGAGACCACTGTCGACTATCTCGATCAGCGCGGTCGCGGCCTCGACCCTGGCGGTCACCATGACGAGGGTGTCCGGGCGGGAGAAGGCAGTGGCGTTCTCCAGCAACTCGGCCAACATGTGCACCAGTTCGCCGACGGCGTGCCCGACCACATACCCGTCGGACACCGACTCGATGCGGACCCGCTGATACTGCTCGATCTCCGCGGCGGCGGCCAGCAGCATCGAACCGATGCCGACCGGCCGGTTCCACCGCCGGGTCGAGTCGGTGCCGGCGAGCACCAGCAGGCTCTCGTCGTTGCGGCGCATGCGCGCGGCCAGGTGATCGAGCTTGAACAGGTTCTCCAACTGGTCCGGGTCGCTCTCCTCACGCTCCAGGTCGTCCAGCAGCTCCAGTTGGCGTTCCACGAGCACCTGGCTGCGGCGGGCCAGGTTGACGAACATGGCGTTGACGTTGCGCCGCATGAGCGCCTGCTCGACGGCGACCGTGACGGCGCTGCGGTGCACCGCCACGAACGCCTCGGCCAGCTCGCCGATCTCGTCGAGCGAGCGGACCACCGCGGGCGCGACGTCGATGGCGGGCACCCCGCCGGTGACGGTCTTGAGGCGGTCCAGCGCGTCCGGCAGCTCGACCTGCGCGATCCGGATCGCCTGACTCCGCAACAGCCGCATCGAACGGGCCACCGAGCGTCCGATGAGCAACGAGATCAGCAGGGCGACCAGCAGGACCACGACGATGCCGCCGACGACCAGCAGGGTGGTCCGAAGCTGACCGCTGCTGGCGTCGTCGGCCTGCCGCACCGCGTCGTCCAGCACCCCCGCCTCGAGCTGGCGCAACAGGTCCTGGCGCTGCTGGCTGGCAGCCCACCACTGCTCCGACGGCACCACCTTCGGCGGCGCGTCGCTGGCCGGCAGGCTGCGTTCCTCCAGCCGCGTGGCGACCTGGAACTCCGGGGTCACCGTGGTCTCGTCGTAGCGGCGAATCTGGTCGTCGGTCGCGGCCACCCGGAACGCGCCGAGCGCGGTCAACTGTTGGCCGCGCAGGTCCGCGAGGAGCACCCGATCCTCGGTGCCGTACCCGCCGGCGCGGGAGGCGGCGTAGAGCTGGGCGCGCAGCCGGGAGGAGAGTTCCTTGACCCGGGCCAGCTGCACGTAGCGCAGGACCGCGTTGTTCAACGCGGGCTGGTCCTGACCAGGGGTCGGCTCGGCCAGCAGGTCGAGCATCGCGCTGATCGCCCGGTGGTAGTTGCTCAGGATCGTGTCGCTGCTGAGCACCGCCGGCGGGATCGCCGGCCGGATGTCGACAACCTGGTCGTACGCCTCCATCGCCTCGGAGTAGGCGACCCGCCAGGACGCGTCGGCGTCCGCGAGCGGCTCGGCGGCCCGACGCAGGTCCACGATCGCCCGGTCGGTCACCGTCTGCAACGGCCTCAGGTTGGACGCCGCGTTGTCCCGGTCGCCGCCCCCGCGCCGCTCACCCAGTTCCCCCGCCGAGCGGTCGCGCTCCTGCTGGAGCTGGTGCACCACGGTGGTGATCTGCCGGCCGATGCCGACCTGGCGGGAGAAGTCGTTCAACGCCGTCGTCCGCCCCACCAGCGCGCTGGTCTGCACCCCGGCGAGCACCAGGAACGCCATCGACGGCACCATCAGCACGGTCGCGAGCTTCGTGCTCATCCGCCAGTCCCGCAGCCGGAACGGCGAGCGCCGTCGATGCGGCACGACTCGGACGTCGAAGCGGCGTCGGCGGTGGCTCGACACCGTGCCGCTCGCCGGGTCGGAACCCACCGCCACCCTGCCTCCTCGGTCCTACCGCGTCCACCGCGGTCCGGGGAGCGCAGTCCATCCAACCAGGCTCGGGAGCGCTGTCAACGGCCCGGGCGACGCGGAGGTTCAGGAAGGATACTGCGGGTGGGAACGTCCTGCCGTGGTCGGCAAGACCAGCTCGTCCGTCCGGCCGATGTCGGCGAGCCCGATCGCGTCTCCGAACCGACCCAGCGCCACGAGTGCCGCCCCGGTGGCACCGATCTCCGGGTTGCGTTGGTGCGACACCGGTCGCGGTGCCAGCGCGGCGGCAAAGGCCTGCCGCCACCACACCGAGGCGGCCACCGCACCGCCGCCCAGCACCACGCCCACCGGTTTGTCGATGGTGGATTCCAGCACCGCGAGGTCCTCGGCGACCAGGTCACACAGGCCCTGCATCAGCCCGGCCAGGATGTCCACCGAGGTGGTGCTGAAGCTGAGGTCGCGGAGCTGCCCGCTGCCCGCCGGCAGCAGACCGGGCGGCCGGTCGCCACCGAAGCGGGGGTCGGCCGGTCGGCCACCGCCCACCGGCACCAGCGCCAGCGCCGCGTCCAGCTCAGCGCCCTGGGGCAACCGCAGCTCCCGGTTCGCCCAGGCGAACAGGTTGCCGCCGCAGGCGTACGCCGCACCGGTGACCACGTGGTCGTGGTCGACCCGGTAGCGCCACAGACGCTCGGGGAGACGGGGCATCGGCTCGCCGGCCGGGATGCGCTGCATCAGCCGTACGGCCGCCGAGGTGCCCACGGTGACCGCGGCCCGGCTCGGATCGACGCAGCCCGAGCCGACGTTCGACGCCCCACCGTCGCCCACCGGCGGTGACCACCGGGCCTGCGCCAGCTGCGGCCACCGGCGGGCCTTCTCGGCCCGGAGCCGGCCGTGCCAGTCCAACCCGCCGAGGGCCGGCAGGTCCCCCGGCCGCGCCCCGGCCAGCGTCAGCGCCTCCTCGTCCCAGCGCAGGGTCCGCAGGTCGAGCAGGCCGGTCCCGGAGGCCTGGGACACCGACATGGGCGCGTCGTCGAGCAGCTCGCCCAGCACGTACTCGGGCAGGCCGACGAACCGGGCGATCGGGCTGCCGGACTGCTCGCGCAGCCAGGGCAGGCGCATCGACCAGTACGAGCGGTGCCACCAGCAGCCGGTGCGCTGGTGAAAGCCGTCCGGGTCGGAGGGCCCGGCCGTACCGCCGACCGGCGCGGGCCGGGTGTCCAGCCAGGTGACCACCGGACCCATCGGGGTGCCGTCGCGGTCGAGCGGCAGCACCGAGTGCCACTGGGCGGAGACCGCCACCAGGTCCACGTCGTGCAGGTGCCCCGCGTCGGCCAACTCGTCGAGGCACTCGATCAGGCAGGCGAGGTAGCCGGGGCCGGACAGCGTGCCGGTGCCGTCGTCGCCGATGGCGATGTCGACCTTGCGTCGGGCCAGGGCACCGGGCAGCGGACGGCTGTCGGGGTCCAGCACGAGCCCGCGTACCGAGGAGGTACCCAGGTCGAGCGCGAGAATGTTCATCGCCGGTCAAGTTACCCGGTGCCGGGCGGGCGCCGGGCGCGTAGGGTGGATCACATGCTCGCGCATCCGACCTGCTGGTGGCCCGCCGACCCGGCGGCCACCCTCCGCGCGTAGCTCCATCCACGCGGCCGCCATCGAGGCGGCCGCCGGATCTCCCCGGCCCGGATGGCCGCCTCGACCGGCGGCGCCCGGCCCCACGGAGACACTCGATGACCCATCTGACCGACCTGCTCACCGCCGTGACCAGCGGTGCCGACCCGGGACCCTTCGCGTTGCTGCGCCGCGAGGGCGCGGACGAGCTGGAGTTGTTCACCGGCCCGGTCGACACCGTCGAGCGCCTGGCCGACATCCCGCTGCCACCGGGCACGCCCGGGGCGCGGACGCTGGCCCTGGTGCCGTACCGCCAGATCACCGAACGCGGCTTCGCCTGCGTCGACGACGGCGCTCCGCTGGAGTGCCTCCAGGTCCGCGAGCATCGGCGGGTCGCCTTGGCCGACGCCCTGGCCACGCTGCCCGACGAACCGGTCCGCACCAGCGACGCCGCCTTCGACGTCACCGACGAGGAGTACGCCCGGACCGTGCAACGGGTGCTCGCTGAGGAGATCGGCCGCGGCGAGGGCGCGAACTTCGTCATCCACCGCACCCTGCACGCCACCGTGCAGGGTCGACCGCTGGTGGCCGCGCTGGCCGCGCTACGCCGGTTGCTGGTGGCCGAACGTGGCGCGTACTGGACGTTCGTCGTGCACACCGGCACCCGGACGCTTGTCGGTGCCAGCCCGGAGCGGCACGTGAGCGTCGACGACGGGCTGGTCATGATGAACCCGATCAGCGGCACCTTCCGGTCCGGCGGCGGCACCGCGGACCGGGCGGCGCTGCTGCGCTTCCTCGCCGACCCGAAGGAGGTCGAGGAGCTGTACATGGTGCTCGACGAGGAACTGAAGATGATGGCCACCGTCGCCGAGGACGGCGGCCAGGTGATCGGCCCGTACCTGAAGGAGATGTCGCACCTGGCGCACACCGAGTACCTGCTGGCCGGGCGGGGCACCCGCGACGTCCGGGAGGTGCTTCGCGAGACGATGTTCGCCCCGACCGTGACCGGCAGCCCGATGGAGAACGCCTGCCGGGTGATCGCCCGACACGAGGGCCGCGGCCGGAGCTACTACGCCGGGGTGCTGGCGCTACTCGGTCACGACGAGGCCGGTCAGCAGACGCTGGACGCGCCGATCCTGATCCGTACCGCCGAGATCTCCCCCACCGGCCACCTGCGGGTGCCGGTGGGCGCCACCCTGGTCCGACACTCGACGGCGGCGGGCGAGGTGGCGGAGACGCACGCCAAGGCCGCCGGTGTGCTGGCCGCGCTCGGCCTCGGGCCGGCGGCGTCCGCCGGCGGCGGCCCGGTGGCCGGGCTGGCCGACGACCCGGAGGTACGCGACGCGCTGGCCGCGCGCAACGCGCCGCTGGCACGGTTCTGGCTGGACCAGCGGGCGCCGGGCGCGTCCGGGTTGCCTGGACTGGTCGGCCGCCGAGTGTTGATCGTGGACGCCGAGGACACCTTCACCGGGATGCTGGCCCACCAACTGGGCGCGCTGGGCCTCGCGGTGAGCCTGCGGCCGTGGCACGCGGGTGGTCCCGTCGACGGCTACGACCTGGTGGTGGTCGGCCCCGGGCCGGGTGACCCGGGCCGCCTGGACGAGCCGAAGATGGTGGCGCTGCGGGAGTTGCTGACCGAGTTGCTGGCGACCGGGCAGCCCACCCTCGCGGTCTGCCTCGGCCACCAGGTGCTGGCTGGGCTGCTGGGGCTGGCCCTGCATCGCCGGGAGGCGCCCTACCAGGGGACGCAGCGGGAGGTGTCACTGTTCGGGCGGGACCGCCGGGTGGGGTTCTACTCCACGTTCACGGCGCGCGCGGACGAGGACCGGGTGGCCAGCGCGTACGGGCCGGTGGAGCTGGCCCGGGACGCGGGCGACGGTGCCGTGCACGCCCTCCGGGGGCGTGGCTTCGCCGGGGTGCAGTTCCACCCGGAGTCGGTGCTCAGCCCGGACGGGCTCGCGGTGCTCAGCGAGCTGTTGACTGATCTGCTGCCGGCACCGAGCGCCGACGAGCTGTCCGCCACGGGCGGGCGCGCATAGCCGTCCCGCCGCCGGGTAGAGCGGGATGCGGACCGGTGGCGTGGACGGGCCGAGAGCCCCCGCCCGCGCCACCGGTCGCCTGCCGTCGTCAGCCGGCCATGCCCGCCTTCAGCGCGGTGCCGAGCAGCACCGCACGTCGGGCGGTCAGCGCGCAGGCCCCGAGTGCCACGGCATCCGGGGCGATCTCCCCGTTGTTGCTCGTGTGCGAGGCACCGTACGGGTTGCCGGCGATGAACTGGCTGGTGTCGGTGTAGCCGGGGGCGACCACGACGCCACCCCAGTGGTAGAAGACGTTGAAGAGCGAGGTCAACGTGGTCTCCTGCCCGCCGTGCGAGGTCGCCGTCGAGGTGAAGGCGGCGTAGACCTTGTTGGCCAGCGCACCCTGTGCCCACAGCGGACCGGTGGTGTCGATGAACTGCTTCAACTGGGCCGCGATCATGCCGTACCGGGTCGGAGCACCCATGATCACCACATCGGCCCAGGCCAGGTCGTCGACCATCGCCTCGGGAACGTCCTGGGTCTCCAGGTGATGCGCCTGCCAGCCGGAGTTGGAGCGGATCGCCTCGTCCGGCGCCAGCTCGCGGACCTTACGCAGGCGTACGTCGGCGCCGGCATCTCCGGCAGCCTCGCAGACAGCCTGCGCCATCTGGTACGTGATGCTGGTGGCGCTGTAGTAGATCACCGCTACCTTGGTCTGGGCAGCCATCAGATGTCCCCTTCTCGTCTCGGGTCAGCTCCCGCGACTACCCGCTGGGCGCGACCTCTAACGGCAGGGCAAGCGGACCCCTGTTCCGGTCCGCCGGCTCAAGTTTTCCGCAACTTCCCGACTGTTTCGACCCCGCGCCCCGTACGGACGGCGATCCTGATGTCACCGGTGCCGGCGGGAACCAACCGCCGCCCCGCACCGGGCACCTGAACGGGGGATCGCGCTTCGCCAGCAACGGAGCTGGCGCAGCGCGATCAGGGGCCGAGCCCGGGCCGCCGCCGCTCAGTGGACCAGGGCCGCCATCAACCGTTCCACCTCGGCCGCCGGATCGGTGGTGAGCCCGGTGTGCACCGGCCCGGTCTGGATCATCGTGCTGCGCGGAGCGGCCAGCCAGTGGAACCGCTCACCGAGCCGCATCCGGGTCGCCGGCCCGTCGCCGGAGCAGGTCCGGTCGAGGGACGAGAGCACGGCGGCCACCGCCGGCAGGTCGACGTCCGGTGCCAGCGCGCGGACCCGGTCGGCGTCCAGGTGCGTACGCGCGGCCAGGAAGTCGCGCTGTTGGCAGTAGAGCAGCACCCCGACGTTGATCTGTTCGCCGCGCTCGATGCGGGGCACCAGCCGGATCAGCGCGTACTCGAAGGGGTGCCTCATGCCGCGCTCCCCTGCGGCAGCCAGTCGGCGGTGCGGGCGACCCGACGGGACAGATGTTCCAGGTACGCGGTGCGAGCGGCGTCGGCCGTCTCGAAGTCGGCGGCGGTCAGCCACTCCCCCGGCACCAGCGCCAGCACCTCGGTGAGCAACTCCGGGGTGACCCGGGGCGCCAACTCGGCGTCGGCGTCGGCCAGCCGGCAGGCGTACGGCGCGAGCACGTGGTCGTCAGCCCGGTAGGCACGGTGCACGGCCGCCTCGGCCCGCGGCCAGTTGTGGTGGAAGTACAGCGCGGCCCCGTGGTCGATCAGCCACAACTCCCGGTGCCAGACCAGCAGGTTGGGGTTGCGCCAACTCCGGTCGACGTTCTCCACGTACGCGTCGAACCAGAGCACCCGGGAGGCCAGCACCTCATCGACGGGGTGCGCCAGCGGGTCGAAGCCCAGCGCCCCGGGCAGGAAGTCCATCCCCAGGTTGGCCCCGCCGCTGTTGCGCAGCAACTCCTGCACCTCCTGGTCGGGCTCGGCTCGCCCGATGACCGGGTCGATGTCGAGCACGACCAGCGGCGGCACCCGCAGCTCCAGACGGCGGGCCAACTCGCCGCAGATCACCTCGGCGATCAGCGCCTTGGGTCCCTGACCGGCGCCACGGAACTTCGCCACGTACGTGCCCAGGTCGTCGGCCTCCACCACGCCCGGCAGCGACCCACCCTCGCGCAGCGGGGTGACGTAGCGGATGGCGGTGACCTGGCGGAGCACGCCGCCCACCCTACTGGGGCCGGCCGGGACGGGTGGCGGGCCGCCCCAGACCGGGCCGTGCGGGTCAGTCGATCTTGTCGCGCAGCTTGTCGACCTGGGTCTGCAGGCGGTCCACCGCGTTCTCGTTGTTGACGAAGGTGGTGATGCCCGCGGCGAGGCCCAGGCCGATCAGCACCGCCAGGATGCTGAGCACCAGACCGCCGATCGACACGCCGCGGCCGGTGACCCCTGGTCGGCGTGCCATCTTGAGCCCGACGATGCCGAGGATGATCCCGATGATGCCGAGCACCAGCCCCAGCCAGGCGAGGATCGCGGTCAACACACTGAACAGGCCGGCCACCCCGAAGACCAGTGCGAAGGTGGCGGCCGCGCTGGTCTTGGCATCGGTGGACGCCCGGTGTGCCCGGGATCCGGCCGTTACGCCGCCACCCCGTGCCGGTTCGCTTGCGGCAGTCATGAGACTCCCCTTTCGTACGCGCGGCTCGCGTACTTCCGGTCGGCCGCCTTCCCTGCCGGCCTGCGGTTATGCCACCCGAGGCGGGGCTACCGGTCAGGGGACGTCGACCCGGGGATACCGCCGGAGCAGCCGGGTCTTGGCCAGGACGGCGTCGACGGCGGCGTCGAGGGACTCCGGCGCCGCGGGCACACGCAACCGCTCGAACAGCTCGGCGGGCGGGTTCAACCGCTCGTCGGACAGGTAGCCGTACTCGTCGACGACCTCCCCGTCACCACACTCGGCCAGGGCGACCGTCGCGGCGATGGCCAGCGCGTGGGACACCGTCGTTCGCGCGGACGAGACCCACGCGAACATGCCGGTCTCCGGGTCCTCCGTCCGCGGCTCGTACTGCGAGACGGATACGAGAGCAGCCGCATCCCAGTCGGGGATCTCGAGGTACACGTCGACGGTGGCGAACCGGTCATGGTGCGGATCGACCCGCTGTCCGAGCACCGACGGAGCAACCGGACCGCTTGTCCCACCCCTGTGCCGGGCCACGCTCGCCTCACGTGCCTCGACCCGCCGTCGGGCGTCCGGCCAGCCGAGCAACTCGGCCAGCCGGACGCCCGTCAGATCGACCGCGTCGCGAAGGACGAACGCGCGGTTGACCCGGCTGTTCCACTCGATCGCCATCGCCCAACCGTAGCCGCACGCGCCGGATCCACCCTGCCCGGTTCCGCTGGGGATCCCCGTGCGGACAGCGGCCTCGTGCCACCTCCTCGTCCCGCCGGGCGTCCACTGTCGGTCGGGTGGCCTACCCTGACGCAGCAACCTCCGGGGAAGGAGCCCGATGATCGGGGAGCTCACCGCATCAGAGGCGCTCGGTCTGCGGATGACCAGCCTGCTGCTGCGCCCGCATCCGAGCACCCGACCCGCTGGTGTCGCCGACGTCGTCGAGTGGTTCGGCGCGATGCAGGCACAGGACCTGGCCAGTGGGCTGTGGTCGCTGGGCGCGCGGCTGGCTGGCCGGACCGTCACGGACGTGCAGGCGGCCCTGGAGCGGCGCGAGGCGCTGCGTACCTGGCCGATGCGGGGCACCGTGCACCTCGTCCCACCCGCCGACGCCCGCTGGATGCTGGAGCTGACCGGCGTTCGCTCGCTGGCCGGCGCGGCGACCCGGCGGGCACAGCTCGGGCTCACCGAGACCGACGCGGATCGGGCGCTGGACGTCCTCGGCACCGCGTTGACCGGCGGCGGCCGGCTCACCCGCGCACAGTGCCTGGCGACCCTGCGCGAAGCCGGCCTGGGCACCGACGGACAACGTGGCTACCACCTGCTCTGGTACGCGAGTGTGCGCGGAGTGACCTGTGTGGCACCGAACGTCGGCACCGACCAGACCTTCGCCCTGCTCGACGAGTGGGCGCCGGAGCAACGTCGGCTGGACCGGGACGAGGCGTTGGCCCTGCTCGCCCACCGCTACGTCCGGGGGCACGGGCCGGTCACCGACCGCGAGTTCGCCGGCTGGACCGGCCTCACCCTGACCGACGCCCGGCGCGGCCTGGCCGCGGCCGGCGACCTGCTGAGCACGGTACGGGTCGACGGCGCACCGATGCACGTCGACGCGGCGCTGGCCGGTGCGCCGCGTACCGCGCCCGATGACGTGCTGGCGCTGCCCGGCTTTGACGAGTACCTGCTCGGCTACCGGGATCGCAGGCTGATGCTCGACCCGGCGCACCAGGCGGCCGTGGTGCCGGGCAACAACGGCATCTTCCAGGCGACCGTGGTCCGCGCCGGCCGGGTGGTGGGCGTGTGGAAGCGCAAGGTGGGCCGGGCCGGGGTCACCATCTCGGTCCAGCCACTGACCCCGATGGCGGCCGACGAGCAGGCCCGCGTCGAGCAGGCACTACAGCGGTACGCCGACTACCTCGGGCTGCCGCCCCGCTTCGACTGGCCGACCTGAGCACTGCCCACCCCGGTCCGTCTGGCCGGCTTGGCCTGGTCCGGCCTGGTCCGGTCCGGCCTGGCCTGGCCTGGTCCGGTCCGGTCCGGCCTGGCCTGGTCCGGCCTGGTCCGGTCCGGCCTGGTCCGGCTTGGCTGTCCGGTCCGGCCTGGTCGGGGGGCGTCAGTCCTCGGCCGGGCGCGCCGACCGCTTGTCACCCGATGGTGGGCGTGCCGACCGCGCGTCACCCGATCGTGGACGTGCCGCATTGAGCAGGTCGACGACCCGGGCCACCCGGGGGTCCGCGCGGATCTGCGCCACACCGGAGGGCAGCGGCAACCGCCAGTTCGGATATTCGTCGACCGTGCCCGGCAGGTTGGGCTGGCGTACCTCGCCCAGCACGTCGTAGAGGGAGACGCCGAGCAGCCGGGCCGGACTTGCCGCGAGCGCGGCGTGCATCGCCACCACCACCTCGCCGTCTTGGGCTGCCGCGACCGGCCGGTCAAGCGCCGGATCGGAGGCCGTGGCGAGCTGACCCAACGCCGGGTCGGGTGCCGTGGCGAGCTGGCCCGGCGCCGGGTCGGGTGCCGTGGCCAGGTCGGGTGCCGTGGCCGGGTCGGGCAGGAGTCGCTCGGTCCGCAGCATCGTGAGCAGGCGCTCCCGGTCGGCGACGGCGCGAGCCCGCTCCACCGCCACGTCGGTGTCGAGCAGCTTCAGGTCGTCGCGCACCCGCACGTGCTCGCCGGTGAGGAAGCCCGGCGCGGTCGGCAGGTCGTGGGTGGAGATCGTGGCGAGAGCGTTGCGCGGCCACCGGGCCGGTGGGACGAAGTCACCCTGGTCGTCGCGGGCGAACCACAGCACCGTCGAGCCGAGCATGTTGCGCCCGCGCAGACCACGGGTCACCGCCGGTTGGACCGTACCCAGATCCTCGCCGACCACCACGGCGCCGGCACGGTGCGCCTCCAACGCGAGGATGCCGAGCATCGCCTCGGCGTCGTAGCGCACGTAGGTGCCCTCGGCGGCCCCGCCGCCCGGCGGCACCCACCACAGCCGCCACAGGCCGGCGACATGGTCGACCCGCAGGCCGCCCGCGTGCCGCAGGGTCCGGCGCAACATGTCCCGGTACGCGGCGTACCCGGTCGCGGCCAGCCGGTCCGGTCGCCACGCGGCGAGCCCCCAGTCCTGGCCGAGCTGGTTGAAGTCGTCCGGCGGCGCGCCGACCCGGACGCCCTGGGCCAGCACATCGGCGAGCTGCCAGCCGTCCGCGCCGCCCGGGTCGATGCCGACGGCCAGGTCGTGCACCACGCCGACCGGCATTCCGGCGGCGCGGGCCGCCGCCGTGACGGCGTCGAGCTGCTCGTCGCACAGGTGTTGCAGCCAGGCGTGGAAGGCCACCCGGTCGGCGAGCTGGCGGCGCTGCTCGGCGACCGCCGGGGCGTCCGGGTGGTGCAGTTCAGCCGGCCAGGCCCGCCAGTCGTTGCCGTGCCGCTCGGCCAGGGCGCACCAGGTGGCGAAGCTCGCCAGCGCCGGGTCCGCGTCGAGGTCGACCGGCTGGGCGTACGGGTGCAGCAGCTCCAGGGCGTGCCGCTTGGCCGTCCACACCTGGTCATAGTCGATCAGGTCCCCACGGTCGGGGCGCAGGGCGTCGACCACGGCCCGGGTCGCCGGGTCCGCCGCGGTGTATGCGGCGGTGTCGCTGACGCGCAGGTAGAGCGGGTTGACGAAGCGGCGGCTGGCCGGCGAGTAGGGGGATGCGGCGACCGGGTGCGCCGGCCCGACCGCGTGCAGCGGGTTGAGCAGCACCAGCCCGGCGCCGGTGGCCCCGGCCCAGCCGGTGAAGTCGGCGAGGTCGCCGAGGTCGCCCATGCCCCAGGAGCGTTCCGAACTGAGCGCGTAGAGCTGGAGCATCCAACCCCAGGTGCGCGGCGGCACCGGCAGCCGACGGGGCACCACGACCAGCGTCACCTCCCGGCCGGCGCAGCTCAACCGGTGCCAGCCCAGCGGCAGGTCCCCCGGCAGCTCACTGTCGACGGCACGCCGACCGCCGTCCTCCAGGGCCACCACACCCGGGCCGGGCAGCGCCCGGGTCGCGCCGGGGGTGAGCACCACAGTCGCCGGCAGCGCGCTCCGGTCGACCGCGCGGGCGGCGGCGAGCGCGTCGGCCACGGCGGTCGGGCTGGTGGCGTCCACGCCGAGCAGTCCGAGCACGCCCACGACGGTTTCCGGTGCGACCTCGACGCGACGGTGTCGCCAGTCCTCGTACCAGGTGGACACACCGTGCGCCTTAGCCAGCGCAGTCAATCGTCGATCCATCCCGCCCCCCGCCTCCGCCTCCGCCCGCGCCGATCTTGCACTTTCTGCCCCGGCAAAGTGGGGCGTTCAACTCATATCGGCGACAGAAAGTGCAAGATCGGCGCGATTTGGCGTTCAGTCGGCCAGCGCGCCGGCTGCGCGGCCCTCGTGGAGGGTCAGGTTGCGGCCGGTCGCCGGGTCGAACAGGTGGATCTTCTCCAGGTTGAACCAGACCCGGCGGGACTGTCCCTCGGCCACCGGTGACTCCGCGGACAGCCGGGTCACCAGGTTGCCACCCGCACCGGCGAAGTCGGCGGCACCCGCGTCGGCGGCCAACTCCTCCAACTCGGCGGCGCTGGCCTTCTCGCCGTCCACGGTGAAGTAGACGTACTTGTCCGAGCCCATCGACTCGACGATGTCGACAGGCGCCTCGAACTCCATGCCCCGGCGGCGGGTGTCGTCGTCGACAAGTTCGGCGTCCTCGAAGTGCTCGGGGCGGATGCCGAGGATCAGCTCCCGGGGTGCGTCGGCCGCCTCCAGCTCGCGGCGGACCCGGTCGCCGAGCGGCACGTCACCCAGCGCGGTGTGCAGGCCGCCGTCCTGTACGGCGGCGTGCAGGAAGTTCATCGACGGGGAGCCGATGAAGCCGGCCACGAAGAGGTTGCGCGGGTGGTCGTACAGCTCCTGGGGAGGGCCGACCTGCTGCACTGCGCCGCCGCGCATGATCACCACGCGGTCGCCGAGGGTCATCGCCTCGGTCTGGTCGTGAGTGACGTAGACGGTGGTCGTGCCGAGCTGCTTCTGCAACCGGGACACCACCGTGCGCATCTGCACCCGCAGCTTGGCGTCGAGGTTGGACAGCGGCTCGTCCATCAGGAACGCCTTCGGCTGGCGGACAATCGCCCGGCCCATCGCCACCCGCTGCCGCTGACCGCCGGAGAGGTTGGCCGGCTTGCGGTCCAGCAGGGTGGTCAGCTCCAGCACCTTGGCCGCCTCGTCGACCTTCTGGTTGATGGTCTCCTTGTCCAGCTTCGCCAGCCGCAGCGGGAACGCCATGTTCTCCCGCACGGTCATGTTCGGATACAGGGCGTACGACTGGAAGACCATGGCGATGTCCCGGTCCCGGGGAGCCTTGTCGTTGACCCGCTGGCCGCCGATGCGCAGCTCGCCGGAGCTGATGTCCTCCAGGCCGGCGATCATGTTGAGGGTGGTGGACTTGCCGCAGCCCGAAGGGCCGACCAGGATCACGAACTCGCCGTCGGCGATCTCCAGGTCGACGTCCTGCACGGCGACGGTCCCGTCCGGGAAACTCTTGCTCACCTTGTCGAGCACGATGTCAGCCATGACTACCCACCTATCCCTTGATTGCGCCGGAGGTCAGGCCGGACACGATGCGGCGCTGGAAGAAGAGGACGAACAGGATGATCGGAACGGTGATCACGACGGCGGCGGCGCAGATCGCCCCGGTGGGGTCCTCGAACTGCGACGCGCCGGTGAAGAACGACAGCGCGGCCGGCACCGTGCGGGACCGTTCGGTGGAGGTCAACGAGATGGCGAACAGGAAGTCGTTCCAGCAGAAGATGAACACCAGGATCGCCGTGGTGAACAACCCGGGCGCGGCCAGCGGGGCGATCACCCGGCGGAACGCCTGGGCCTGCGTGGCACCGTCCATCTTCGCCGCCTTCTCCAGGTCCCACGGGATCTGCTTGAAGAACGCCGACAGCGTGTAGATCGCCAGCGGCAGCGCGAAGGTGATGTACGGCGTGATCAGCCCGAGCCAGGTGTCGAAGATGCCGATCGTCCGCTCGATCTCGAACAGCGGTGACACCAGCGACACCTGCGGGAACATCGCGATCAGCAGGGAGACGCCGACCAGCACCTTCTTGCCGGGGAAGTCCAGCCGACTGATCGCGTACGCGGCCATCGCGCCGAGCACCACCGCGATCAGCGTGGCGATCAGGGCGATGCCGATCGAGTTGACGAGTGCCCGGACGAACTGGTCGGTGTCGAAGATCGTCTTGTAGTTGTCGAGCGTCCACTCCCGAGGAATGAAGTTTCCGTCGGTGAGGGTGGCCGGCGTCTTGAACGACAGCGACGCGATCCACAGCACCGGGACGAGCGCGAAGACGACCACGACGACGTCCAGCAGACCCCAGCGCAGCTTCGCTCGGGTGGTGGTTTCGACGGCCATGTCAGCGCCTCTCCCCGTCGTCGCTGCCGGGGGCAGCGGTGCCGAACAGCTTCACGAAGACGAACGCGATGATCGCCACGGCGATGAAGATCAGCACCGACATCGTCGAGCCGATGCCGAGGTTCAGGCCCCGGATCAGGTTGTTGTAGGCGAGCATCGACACCGACGAGGTCTCGTTGCCGCCGGCGGTCAGCACGAAGATGTTGTCGAAGACGCGGAACGCGTCCAGGGTGCGGAACAGCAGCGCGACCAGGATCGCCGGCTTCATCACCGGCAGCATCACCTTCGTGAACTTCTGCCAGGCGGTGGCACCGTCGGTGGAGGCCGCCTTGAGCAGGTCCTCCGGCACCAGTGCCAGCCCGGCCATCAACAGCAGCGCCATGAACGGGGTGGTCTTCCAGATCTCCGCGAGCATGATGATCGCCAGCGAGCTGGCCCGCTCGGTGAGGGGTGCGCCGTCACTGAACACGTCGGCCAGGTAGCCGGTGCCGGGCGTCCAGGCGTACCGCCAGGAGAACGCCGCCACTACCGTGACGATCCCGTACGGGATGAGCGCGGAGGTGCGGACGATGCCCCGCCCGACCAGCGTGCGGTGCATGATGATCGCCAGACCCATGCCGAGCACCAGCTCGACGGCCACGGTGACCACCGTGATCAGCGCGGTCACCCCGAACGCGGTCCACCAGAACTCGTTGGTGAGCACCGTGACGTAGTTTTCCAGGCCGATGAACTCACGCTGGTCGGGAAAGCGCAGGTCGTAGCGCTGCAATGACAGCCAGACCGAGTAGAGGATCGGGTACGCGGTCACCAGGATCATGACCAGGGCGGCGGGGGCGCAGAGCAACCAGCCCAGCCTGCGCTCGGACTTCTTGTTCGCGCTCAACGGCGGCCTACGGCCACCGCCGCGTTGGGTGGGCACGGCGGCGGGCGCACGGCTCTCCTGGCCGGCGACGTCCGCGCCGGTCGGCGTGGCGTTGATGCTCACGGTGCCACCTTTCCTCGCGACTGCGGGGCTCGCAGGAACGGCGCACTCCTCGCGCTCACGGTGCCACCCTCTTTCGCGACTGCGGGGCTCGCAGGAACGGCTCACTCCTCGCGCTCACGGTGCCACCCTCTTTCGCGACTGCGGGGCTCGCAGGACCGGCGCACTCCTCGCGCTCACGGTGCCACCCTCTTTCGTGACTGCGGGGCTCGCAGGAACGGCGCACTCCTCGCGCTCACGGTGCCACCTTTCTTCGCGACTGCGGGGCTCGCAGGACCGGCTCACTCCTCGCGCTCACGGCAGGACCCCCTTGGATTGGAGGGCGTCGGCGATGGCACCGCGCAGCTCGTCGGCGGTCTGCTGTGGACGGATTGCCGACGGCGGCGACAGGATCGCCGACATCACCGTGGAGATGCTCTGGTAGGCCGGCGTCAGGGGACGAGTCGCCGGTTCCTTCAGCTCTTCCAGGATGGTGTCCTTCATCGGGTACGCCTCGGTCATCTCCGGATCGTCGAAGACCGCCTCGATGGTGGGTGGCACGCCGTCGTTGATGGCGGAGAACTTCTGGTGCTCGGCGCTGCGGATGCACCGGGCCGCCTCGAAGGACAGCTCCGGGTGCTTGGAGTAGGAGCTGACGGCCAGGTTGACCCCGCCGATGGTGACCTTGCTGGGGGTGCCCTCGTCGACGCCGGGGATCCGGGCCCAGCCGACCTGCTTGGCCAGGTCCGGGTTGGCCTCCTGCAGGGCCGGGTAGACGAACGGCCAATTCACCTGGAACGCGCCCGAACCGGACTGGAACTCCAGCCGGACCGGGTCCTCCGTGGCGTTGCTGAACGACGGCGAGGTCACGCCCGAGGTGGCGAACTTCTTGAGCTGCTCCAACGCCCGGACCGTGCCGTCGTCCATCACGGCCTGGGTGCCGTCGTCGTTGAGGATCTTGCCTCCGGCGCTCTCGGCCAGGGTGTTGTAGAGGACAACCAGGCCCTCGTACTGGGCGCCCATGGTGAGCACCTGGTACGGCTTTCCCTGGTCCTTGAGCTGCTGGGCCGCGCTGATCATCTGGTCCCAGGTGGTCGGCGGCTGCGGCACCAGATCCTTGCGGTACCAGAGCAACTGGACGTTCGTGTTCTTTGGCGCCGCGTACAGCTTGTCCTCGTAGCGGGCGGTGGACAGCGGCCCGGCGAGGGTGCCCTGCTCGACCTCGGCCTTGTCCTGGCCGGTCCACTCGCGAATCCAGTCGGCGCTGGCGAACTCCTGGGTCCAGGTCACGTCCAGCCCGAGCAGGTCCATTCCGCTGTCCTGGGCGGCCAGCCGGCGCACCATCTGCACCCGCTGGTCGTCGGCCTGTCGGGGCAGCACCTGGTAGGCGATCTCGTACCGCCCCTGCGACTGCGTGTTGCAGTCGTCGACGACCTTTTGCAGGTTCTGCTCGGGCGGGTAGTACAGGTTGATCGTCGGTGGGCCGCCATCGTCGTCGGCGCCGCACGCGGCGAGCGGTGCGACAAGCGCCATCGCGGCGGCCGCCGCGCCCAGCCGAACAATTGGCCGGCGTCGGTGTCGTGCCGTTTCGGGGTCCGTCATCGCCCTCCCCCTCTCCTCGGCGAAAGACCGGGGAGGGCATCCGTGCCCCGGCGCACGGCGAGCCGCGTCCAGGTCTGACGAGCTGCGAAAACGCCCGGCCCGGATGCTCTGTGCGGCTACTCTGCCCCACCTGCGAAGTCGCGAAACCTGGCTGTCACAGCGAAAGTTGGTTCTGGTATATCGCGACGCCAACTAGCGAGGTAGTATGTGTCGCATGGTAGCGGCGGAGAGCCAGTCCATCGACGACAACGACCGGCAGACCCAACTCCTGCGCGGCGCGCTGGACATGTGCCTGCTGGCGCTGCTGGCACGCGAGCCGGCGCACGGCTACGAGCTGGTGCGGCGGATGGAGACGGCCGGCTTCGGCGCCATCAGCTACGGCACCATCTATCCCCTGCTCACCCGGATGCGCCGACTTGGCCTCGTCGCCGACGAACAGCAGGTCAGTCCAAGCGGCCCGCCCCGAAAGGTCTACGCGCTGACCAGGTCCGGCCGGGCCCACCTGGACGCCTGGCAGAAACAGTGGGACCGCTTCACCGACACCGTCGACGCCGTTCTCAGCCCGCTCGACCAGCACCCCACGAGGAGTTGACCCATGGACACCATCGACCGCCTGCTGGGCGAGGCCGACCAGGCGTGGCGCGGGTACGGGGTCGGCTCCGCCGATCGGTCGACACTCGCCGCTGACCTGCGCCTCGACCTGCGGGCCGCGGCCTCCGACGGGGGCGATCCCGCGCAGTTGATCGGCGGTGACGTGGCCGGCTTCGCGCGGCGGCTCGCCGACGAGGCTGCCGTCGTCCGACGGGTGCGCGGGGACTACGGCCGCCTCGTCGCCACCGCACTGATCGGCGCGGTGCTCGGTGCCGTGCTCGGCTACACCCTTCTGATGGCGGTCTACCCGGTATTCGTCTACCTGATCGACATCCCCCGCTCGATAGACGTACCGATCCAGCTCGCCGTCGCCGTCGCCTACGGCGTGCCGGGCGCGGTGGTCGCCGCCGGAGCGGTCGTCGCGGTCCGGACCCTGCTCCGCGACCTGCCCGAGATCCGGCGGACGACTCGACTGATGAGCGTCCTCGTGCCGGCGGCCGGCATCGTCATCACGCCGATCACCATCGGCTTCGCCTGGGCCACCGGCTACAGCACGGCACCGTCGGTGGTGATCATGGAGATCGCCATGGTCCTGGCCGCGATCGCGGGCGCCACGATGGTGGCGCGTCGCCTGGCACTGCGGGAGAGCCGGCCCGCCTCCGACACGTCGCACCCGGACGCCACCACGGTCAAACCCGCCTGACTCCACGAGCAGCACCGATCCTGGAGTATGACAGGTGTAGGCTGCGCGTATGACAGAGCCTCAGCGCCGCTTCACGATCTCCGTTCCCCCGGACGTGAGTCAGATCCTGGAGAGCCAGGGCAACCGCATGGCCAGTGCCTACGTCACCGAGTCGGTGCGCCGTCGCCGACGGGTGGAGCAGCACAGGGAGTTGTTGCTCGCCTCCGGCATCCACGTGAGCGAGCAGGGTGTGGCCGAGGCGCGTGCCCGTCGCCTGGGCGTCGAGGCCGAGTGGTCCCCGGAGCGGTTCGAGGCCGAGCGAGCCAAGATCCGCGCCGCCATGGCGGCCGAGATGAACGGCGATGACGACGCTCCCACCGCTGACGCCGCGTGACCTGGGAAACGACGCCACCGGTCCGGCTGATTCTGGACCGGTCAGCCCTGCTGGGCTACGGCGTCCTCCGGACCGTGCACGTGGGCGAGCCCGTCCACGAGGTGATTGAGGACGGGGTGCGGTTCGGGGTGCCGGTGGTGGCAGCGACCGAAGCGTTGACCATCGCGACCGGCAAGGATCTGGCACTGCTGCACAAGCTACTGGCCCTGCCCTCCTGCGCGCTGCTGCCAGAGCGGTCGGAGGATCTGCCGGAGCTGACCTTCTGGCAGCGCAGGACCCGCCGCTTCGACCTGGCCGCCGCCGCCGTGGCGGGCCTGGCCCACGACTCCGCGGTGCTGACAAGTGAAGGGCCGGAATACTCCGGCGGGGTGCCGCTTATTCACTTCCCGGGATGACCTACGGCGGGCCGAGCGTCAGCCCCGGGCTCTCGCCCAGGAGAGGAAGCGCTCGGTCATCCGAGCCGGCGGGTGGTCCGGGTGGAGCTGGGTGAGCTGGGCCGTCGCCTCGCTCATGAGCGTGCCGAGGTAGATGAGCAGCGCGATCCTGTTGGTCCGGTACTCCGACAGCAGGGTGAGCTTCGCCGGCTGGCAGGGCCATTCGCTGCCGCAGCTGCGGCACCGCCACAACGGACGCATGGCGACGTGCGGCACGGGCGGCCGGACCACCATCACCGCCACCGCGTCTCGTCGTGGTGCTCTGTCGGGCTCAGCACAAAGACCTCCTCGGGGCGGGGAAGGGGGCCGCTCCCGCAAGGGGGAGACGGGAGCGACCCCGGGGCAGAGCCCGCCGCCGCCGTCCCGGCCACCAGCGAGCCCGCCACTGGTGACAGTTTGCGAGGACCCGACTACGGTCGATACGTGCTCGCGGCATCCGTGCAGCTCAGCGGCTCGGTCGAGCAGCCACGAAGGACACGCCGGTGCAGGTTGGGCAGGGATTGGGGATTCGATGGGCAACGTCACCGACTACGTCTTGGACGAGCTGCGCCTGTTCCGTACGGGGCTCGGGCTCAGTCAGGACGACTTCGGCCGGGGCATCGGCTATTCCGGCTCACACGTCAGCTCGGTGGAGACCGGCGGACGGGCGCCCACGAAGGAGTACATGCGGGCTATCGACACGCACCACCCGACCGCTGGGCGCTTCCAACGGATGCTGGATCGGCTGGCCCGGCTCGACGCCGAGCCGGCCTGGCTGCGCGAGTGGATCGAGTTCGAGCGGGAGGCGACCACGCTGCGCTGGTTCGAGTTGGCGTACGTGCCGGGTCTGCTCCAGACCGAGCGGTACGCGCGGGCCACCCTGGCCGGTGGTCGGTTCGACGCCGAGGACGTGGACCGGATCGTCGCCTCCCGGCTGGAGCGGCAGGCGATCCTGCACCGCCCGCGCCCGCCGCAGCTCATCGCCGTGCTGGACGAGGCGGTGCTGCGCCGTCCGGTGCTCGACCAGCCGGGGCTCATGGTCGAGCAGTGCGAGCACCTGGCGCAGTTGGCGACGGCGGAGCACATCCAGGTGCACGTCGTGCCGGTGGACGCGGGGATGTATCTGGGGTTGGCTGGGCAGTTCATCATCGCCGAGATGCCCGACGGTGAGCGGGTCGCTCACGCCGACAACCAGCTCACCGCGCAGATCGTCGATGCACCGACCGACGTTGCTAAGCTGGCGAAGACGTGGGAGATCGTGCGAAACGAGGCGCTCCCCCGCCGGCCGTCAATCGAGCTGATCAAGGAAGTGGCGAAGTCATGGACATGCTGACCCCACAGTGGCGCACGTCGACCAGGTCCGGCGGCAACGGCGGGTCCTGCGTGGAGGTCGCCGACAACCTGCCGAGCGTGGTGCTGGTGCGCGACACCAAGGACCGCGACGGCGGCACCCTGCGCGTCAACCCGACGGCCTGGAAGACCTTCGTCGCGTACGCCAAGCAGCACTGAACCAGACCTCCTGGGGATCTTGGACAGTTTCCGTCCGCGCGAAACGGAAACTGTCCAAGATCTACCCGGGCCGGCGGCAACGCGGCGCTGCGTGCCGGACACCTCGGACCCGAATCAGGCATGCTGGCACCGTGATCGCACGCTTCAAGGATCTCTGTCTCGACGCCACGGACCCGCTCGCACTCGGTGCCTTCTGGGCCCGGATGCTCGACGCTGACGTGGCCGACGCCGGTGACGACGACACCCGGGTGGACCCGCGCTCCGCGCGCTCGAACGCCGAGTCGATCTGGGTCAACAAGGTGCCCGAACCGCGGGTGGGCAAGACCCGCGTACACCTGGATCTGCGGTTGGCCGACGCCGACCCGGCGGCGCTGCTCGCGGCCGGCGCACGGCTGGTCCGGGAGCCGGGCGGCGAGGCCACCTGGTGGGTCCTCGTCGACCCGGAGGGCAACGAGTTCTGTGCTTTCGCGGCTCGCGAGGGCACCAGGCCGGGCCCGTTCGAGCTGGTCGTCGACTCGACCGACCCACTCGCGCAGGCGATCTGGTGGGCCGGTGTGGTCGGCGGCACCGTCGAGGACGAGTCGACCCACGCGGGCGTCACCGGCGCGGCCGGGTTCCCCTGGGACCACTGGGTCTTCGCCGGGGTGCCCGAGCCCAAGACGGTCAAGAACCGGCTGCACTGGGACGTCGACCTGGTCGACCCGGAGCCGACGGCGCTGATCGCGGCGGGCGCGACGCTACTGCGGGAGCCGCTCGACGCGGCGCGCTGGTGGTGGGTGCTGGCCGACCCGGAGGGCAACGAGTTCTGCGCCTTTCCGCCGCGCCCCATCGGGTGACTGGCCGACTACCGAGGGCGGGCGGCGTCGGCTAGCGTTTTCCTAGCGCCGCCGCCGGCGCGTTCGCCGCCGCCGTCGACACGCCTCCGGCCGCCCCCTGCCTGCCCGATCGGTTGGTAATCGCGGGAACGCCCCACCGCCGCTCCCCCGGTTCGGCAGGATCGTCCCAACGAGGAGGTGCCGTCGTGCAGGACACCCGCGCTCTCGCCCTGACGTTCGAGGTGAGCGGCCTGCCACCGGTCAAGACCGAAGCGTTGTCCATCTTCGCGGCCGGGCACCGGCAGGCGACGAGGGTCCGCACCCTGCTCCAGGCCGCCCTCGCGGCCGCTCAGCGCACCGGCTGGACGCCGTTGGCCGGACCCATCGAGGTGGAGCTGGTCCTGCGGTGTCCGCCCGGGCACCGCACGGGCGACGCCAGCACCCTGCTCGGCGGCGTCTGCGCCGTGTTGCAGGACAAGAAGCGGGTGTCATCCATCGGCCTCACCCACCTCGGTGTGCTTGTGGACGTCGCGCTCTACCACGACGACCGGCAGATCCGCCGATTGTCGTACCAGGAGAAGCCGGCCGAGGAATTCTCGTACGAGGTGCGGGTCACCGCCGTACCGGACGGGGTTTGACCGACGACCGCGGTGGGGTATCGCGGACGGCGACGAAGGGAGCACCGATGTCGGAGCCACATGTCACGCTCGACCCACGCGGGCTCGACCCTGTGCAGCAGAAGCTCCGGGGCCCGCTGGAGGAGCAACTGACCTCGGCGCTTCAGGCTGCCACCGACCGGGTCCGCTCCCACTACGGTGGCGAGCCGGTCGAGCAGGTCTGCCAGCGACTGTTGGAGGAGACCCGCTCCGGGTTGCATCCCGACATCGCGGCCGGGTTCAACCCGGACATGGACGAGTTCTGCCGGGTGGCGGTGTCGATCGTCCGGGGCGGGGCCGGCTGAGCGGCAGTGCTTGTCAATATCGGTCGAGCTGGGCGTACGGGCTGAGCACGATGCGCGGCGAGAGCGCCGGGTCCAGCCAGTTGAGCACGCCGACCAGGTGGTTCTGGGCGAGCGAGACACAGCCGGCCGTGGCGTTGCCGCCGCTGACCCGGTTTTGGTGCAGGAAGATGCCGCTGCCCGCGTTGGGGATCGGGGTCGCCACGTTAGGTGGCATGTTGTAGGTGATCACCGCGAAGTGCCGGTACGAGGGGATCTCCTTCCACAGCGCCTCGCTGGCCCCACCCGGGTTGGTCGCGCTCTGCTGGAAGGTGTTGTAGCGCGGGGACGACGGGTCCTCGTTCCACCAGTCGCCGCTGACCAACCGGTGGTAGGGGTATCGCACTCCCGGGTTGGTGGCAATGCCGTACATGGTGGGGCCGATCGAGTAGACGCCGGTGGGGGTGGTCGGCACACCCTCCACGTGGTTGTCGCTGAACCCCTCGGAGCCGAGGCGGGCCGGCAACGCCGCCGAGGCCGGCCGCCAGCGGCCCCTGATCCGCACGTACGCCTCAAGCGTGGCGTAGGTGGTGGTGTAGCTGGCGGCGCCGACGACGATCACCTGCCGGGTCTCCGTCGGCAGGGTGGTCAACCGGGCGGCCAGGTTGCGGCGCGGGGTGCTCGATCCGGGGCGGCGGGGCCGCGGCGTGGTGCCCCACGGCGGCGTCGGCCGGGGCGCGCCGAGCGCGGGCGCCGTCGGGGCGAGCAGGGCTGGTGCCGCCAGACCTGCGGCAGCGCCGAACAGAAGGTTTCTGCGGTTCATTGCGTCATCCTGACAGTACGACCGGCGTGCGGTCTGCCCCGCTCGCCGGTGCGATCGATCGGTGGCCGGGTCAGGGCCGGGTCCGCAACTACCCGACCCTGACCCTCGGCCGTCCGGATGGGAGCGGACAGCTCCGGCACTCAGCTCCACGGTGCCAGCCGCCGAACGCCGACGCGCTCCCGGCCGACACCCCGAAGGCCGTGAGCGCCGGGCCAGGTTAGGCCGGCCCGGACCGGGCGGACAAGCCGCGTCGGGCGACCGACGGCGGGACTGATCTCAGGGTGAAAATCAGACAGTGCGGCGTAACGCGACCATGATCGCTGACGCTGTTCGCTCTCGACGCGCTCAGAAGTGCCGCAGCAGATCGGGGAACGCGGCGAGCCGCAACACCCCGGAGTCGGTGGGGTCCAGTTCGTCGTGCTCCAGCACCCACGTGTTCTCGTTCGGGATGAAGACCGCGTTCAGTCCGGCCGCGCGGGCCGGCAGGATGTCCGACTTCGGGGAGTTACCGATCATCCAGGCGAGGGCCGGATCAAAGCGGTGTTCCCGGACCAACCACCGGTACGTCTCGACGTCCTTCTCGGCCACGATGTGCGCGGCCCGGAAGTGGTGCAGCAGCCCGCACGCGTCCAGCTTGCGCTGCTGATCCGCCTGGTCGCCCTTGGTGAGCAGCAGTAGCTCGTGCCGGCCGGCCAGCTCGTCGAGCGCGTCGGCCACCCCGGGCATCAGCTCCACCTGGTGCTCGACGAGGGCGACCGCCAAGCGCTCGATCTCTTGGCGCTCGGAGTCGGTGGCCGGCCGTTCGCGCAGCCGCTCCAGGCACTCTGCCAGACTGCGCAGGAAGACCTTGCTGCCGTACCCGTGCGCCACCGTGTTGGCCCGCTCGATGTCGTCGAGGATCGTCCGGATCTCGGTGCGATCCATCGTGGGATGGTCGAGCCACTCGAGAAAGTCGTCGATCACCTGCTCGAAGACGACGTTGTTCTCCCACAACGTGTCGTCCGCATCGAAGATCAGCACCTGCGCCTGCCGCCGTGCCGCCGCCCCGTCCGTCATACCGTCCCCTCCCCATGCCTTCGCCGCCCCGTCGAGGGGACAGGATAGGCGGGAGATCCGCTCTGATTTTCGGACTTTTCCGTGAACCGCCTCGGCTTGGCGTTCGTCTGGGGGGTGGGAGAATTCCTGGCGGCCGAGGGGTCGGGACAGCTCATGAGGAGTACGACGTGATCACCATGAAGTGGCTTGCCGGCGCGGCACTGCTGGCGTGCACCGGCGCGCTCGTGGCGTGCGGGAGCGACGCCGACAAGGCGCCGAAGCCCAGGACGGGCACGCCGACGCCGTCGGTTGCCGTGCCGGCCCCGGCGGGAACGCCGTCACCGGGACTCGCGGCCGACCCCCTACTGTCCGGCAAGCGCGAGGTCACGATCGCGCGGGTGCAGGGACCAGGGGACGCACTGGAACTCAGCGGTCGTCTCGAGGAGGGCGGCGACACCGGCGGACGCGTCCTGTTCGTGCCGACGCCGATCGGCGGCGACCAGTACGTGATCAAGGCTTTCGGCACGAAGGACGATCACCCCGCCAACGACGATCCGTCCTGCTGGCAGGTGAACGGTCTGGACATCGAGCCCGAGCTGACCGTCGAGGCCGCCGTCTGCGACGTGGACAACCCGATCCAGCGGTTCAGCATCACCGCCATGGGCCCCGACACGTACGCGATCGGCAGTGAGACCCGGTTCCTGCTGCACGCCGCCGGCAACGGCCTGATCCTCAAGGAGCTGAGCAACGCACCGCTGGACAGCACGTTCCGGTTCGTCGACAAGGGGCCGTTCGACCGCGAGCCCCTCAACTGAGCACGCGGCCTGTCACGGCCACCGGAGCAACCGCTGGGCGATCAACACCTCGCGTTCCTCCTGCCCCTCGGGTCGGAGCCGTCCGCCCCGGGTGAGCATCACCACGCCGTGCAGCAGGCTCCACCCCACCTCGGCGAGGGTGTCCGGGTCGCGCCCCTCGGCCAGCGGGGTCAGGGCCGCGCGCAGTTCGGCGAACACCGCGCGCGGCGCGGCCGGGACACCATCGACGCCGAGGGCCAGGTCGGGGGTCAGCGCGAGCATCGCGTCGTAGACCTCCGGATTCGTGTACGCGAAGTCGAGGTACGCGCTGGCGACCGCCGGCCAGGCCCCCTCGGGGCTGCTGGTCGCCTCCGCGTGCGCCTCCGCCAGATCGGCGGCCAGGTCGGCGAAGGCGCAGACGGCCACGGCGGCCAGGAGTGCGTCCAGATCCGCGAAATACCGGTAGAGGTCACCGACGTCGATCTCGGTCCGCTCGGCGAGCCGTCGGGTGCTCACCTCCGCCCAGCCTTCCGCCTCGGCCAGCTCGCGCGCGACCGTGACGATGAGGTCACGCCGGTCCTGTTCGGTGGCCTTCTCGGCAGGTCCGGGCACGCCGTTGAGCGTACGGGCGGACACCTACCGCAGTCGCCCGGTGACGGATTGGCGACTGTCTGGGCCGGTCAGACCAGCAGTGCCAGCCGGCCGATGAGGGCCTCCCGCAGGTTGGGTGGCCAGGGAAAGAGCGGCGTCGCCACCCGGAGCTGGGCCAACCCGTGCAGCCCGACCCAGAGCGCCGTCGCGTCGGCGAAGGGATCCGCGCTGGTCGAGAGCCCCTTCGCGGCACACTCGGCGACGGTGCGGTGGATGACCTCGAAGGCTCCCATGCCGAGCACGGCGAGATCGTCCGCCAGCGCCGGCGTCCGATCGCGGGCCTGGCTGGCATCCCAGACCGCCCCGAACATCAGCCGGTACCGGTGGGGCTGACGCTCGGCGAAGGTCAGGTAGGCCGCACTTATCGCCCGCAGCCGCTCGGCCGGATCCGGGTCGTCCGGCCCGGCCAACTCCTGCTCCAGGGCGGCGAACGCGCGCTGCGCGACCACCAGCAGAATCGAGTCCAGGTCCGGAAAGTGCGCGTAGATCGACGGTGCCGAGATGCCGGCCTCCCGCGCCACCGCCCGCAGCGTCACGCTCTGCGGGTCGCCACCGTCCAGCAGCGTGCCGGCGGCACTGACGATCTCCTCGCGCAACTGGGCGCCTTCGCCGCGCTTGTTGCGAGCCCGCGCTCTCGGTGTGGTCACCTCATGACCTTACAGCCGTAAGGCGAACGAGTCCGTTCCCTGACGCTCCGGGCGGGAGTGTCAGGGCTCGCCTAGCGCCTTGATGCCGTGTGCCTGGAGCAGCGCCGGCATCGGGTCGGCGAGGTGTGCGCGTCCCGGTCGCCAGAGGCGCGCCACGGTGACTGGCGCGTTGGGCCCCGGTACGTCGTAGGGGCCGCCGCGTGGAAAGACCACCAGGGAACTCCCCCACATACTGCCATCCTGCCAGCCCATCCGCTCGATCTCCGACCATGGGTACGAGCGCCGCAGGCCACCACGGTCGCGGAGCAGCAGCCCGGTGTCGTCAGCCAATACCGCGTTTCGCCAGTGGACGAACGCGAGGACTATCGACGCGGCGCCGAGCACCATCCCGAACCAGCTCACCCAGTCGAGCAGGACCGCGCTGACGATCAGCCCGACCACGATCGCGACCGGCACCGCGACGGCGGGCCAGACCCGTGACTGCCCGAGCACGAGAACCTCACCCACCGGGTCCGCCCCCATGGACGATCAGGATAGTGAAGGAGGGACACGTTCGCCGCCCCACGACGAGCGCCGGGGAACCCGTTCAGCGCACGAGGCAGCGGGCCACGGGTGATCCGAGGGCGAGGGCAGACAGCGGCCCGGTTCGCCGCCCTGCGGAACGCAGGACGGCATCGACGGTTGCAGTGCCCGGCTACAGATCGCGCACCAGTCGTCCCGTTCGCCGATCGCACTGAGCTGGTCGAGCACGCCGGACAACCCAACTCCGGTCCTTGAGAAGTACCGCAACACCCAGAGGTCCCTCCCGGCGGGCCAGCCACGCAGTGAGAGGTGCGCCGCCACCCCCGTCGTACCAGCAACGATCGGTGGGGCCGCTGACCTCGCATACCTCAGGGACACCGTTCAGGGCGACCCCGGTGACACCAGGGTCGCGCTCTCGTAGCTGAGCGTGACGTGCGGCCAGTTGCCCGGGGCCATGGCGGTCCGGCCCGTCGAGTAGGACGTCGACGCCCCACGTCCAGTAGCCGTCGACGGCTACTGGACGTGAACGACCACCCGAGGTCGGAGGTCCAACGGGGGTGCTCGGCCACCGCTCCCCGTGCGTGCCGAGGTAAGGGGCCACCCTGGCGGACACCGTCGGATCGTCAGGCACGTGCACCCGCCTTCATTCGTGTCAACAAGTGACACTCGCGTCTATGCTCCACCGACAGCACGACGGTGACCGGGGGCGCAGTGATCAACGCGGTTTTCTTCGATGTCGGTGGGACGATTCTCGACGAGTCCCGTGAGTTCGCGACCTGGGCCGACTGGTTCGGCGTGCCACGGCACACGCTCTCGGCGGTCCTGGGTTCGGTAATCGCCAGGGGTCTGGACTACCAGGAGACGTTCCGGGCCTTCCGGCCCGACTTCGACCTCGACACCGAGCTGAAGCGCCGGGCCGCCGCGGGCAGGGCGGAGTCGTTCGGCGAGGAGGATCTCTATCCCGACGCGCGGACCTGCCTGACCTCCCTGAAGGAACAGGGCCTGCTCCTGGGCCTGGCCGGCAACCAGCCGGCGCACGCCGAGGCGACCCTGCACGCCCTCGACCTCCCCGTGGACGTGATCGGCACCTCGCACGGGTGGGGCGTGGCGAAGCCGTCACTGGCCTTCTTCGAGCGGGTCGTCGAGGCGGGTGGCGGCGACGCGTCGTCGATCCTGTACGTCGGTGACCGGCCCGACAACGACGTACGCCCGGCCCAGGAGGTCGGGATGCCGACGTGCCTGATCCGGCGCGGCCCGTGGGGTCACATCCTCGACCTCCCCGACGTGGCCGCGCAGTGCCTGTTCCGCATCGACTCGCTCGACGAACTGCCGGGCCTTGTCGCACACCACAACACGGCAGGCGGTTAGGCCCGGATCGCCACCGGCACACCTGTTGGTCGGCCTCGTCGCGCCGTGCGTCCCGGTCGGTACCGGGACCGGGTCCTGCCCGGGTCCTGACCGGGTCCTGCCCGGGTCCTGACCGGGACCGTCGGTCAGTCGATCACCTGCGTGGGCTGCCTGCGCCCGGGCCACCAGCACGAGGACCAGGCCGGCAAGCGCCGACAGCGCGCCGACAGTCAGCGGTACGGCGAGGGCGTCACCGCTCACCGCTCACCGCTCACCGGCAGGTAGCGGAAGGCGATCCCACCGGACACCCCGCCGTCGGTGCGTACGGTGACCGTGGTGTTCCCGGCCGCGCAGGCGGGCGTACGGAAGGTCAACGAACGCCCGCCCGACATTCCGGGTCAACGAGGCGCTCAGGCTCGCGCCCACCAGCCCCGGCACCACCACTGGCACGCTTGCCACGACCGGAGGGCCATTCGGCTCCGGCGTCGCCGCCGAGCCGAAGAGCTCCAGCCCGACAATTGTGGTGGCGGCGCTTGTCGCACCGACCTGCGGGCAGGTCGCGGTGGCGGTGGCCGCGGTGCCTGCTGCCTGCTGCCTGCTGCCTGCTGCCTGCTGCCTGCTGCCTGCTGCCTGCATGATCGTGCTCGATCCAGGATCGAGTGGCATCCCAACGCCAGCGACACCACTACATCGTGGATCGAGCGCGATCATGCCAAAGGGCAGCGGATCGGGACGCGACGCTGGTGCGCATCCGCAAGATCCGCGTACCTCCCTGATGTTGCTGCCTCCCGCGGCCCTGAGACAGCAACATCAGCGAAGTTGCGCGGATCTTGCGCCCACGGCACGCCCACGGCACAGCGCGGCGCAGCGCAGCGCGGC